>JAAWAM010000019.1 GCA_022792135.1 Clostridia bacterium | reverse complement strand
TTATTTAAAAAACTTTTAAAAATTTTACTTGTTCGGTACAAACTTTTAGGTTTAAAAGTTATACCGCTTCGGTTTATTCTCTAAAGGATTTTATTGTTTACTTTTCAATGTACTTTTCTTTCCGTTTTCTGCGGAACGATTCTTATTATACATGAACTTTATTTCTTTGTCAACACTTTTTTAAAATTTTTTTTAAAATTTTTCTTAGCAATTTTTACCACATCAAAAAAACCTTAATTTCTAAGCCTTTTACCTTTTTTCTTATTCTAAAAAAAAGCAAATAGAATTTAATATCCTATCTGCTTTTGAAACCCATCCATTATTTTTTTATCTTTTTATCTACAATTGTTAACACTACATACTGAACAAATCCATCTTCATTATATTCTACTTTAATATTGTATTTTCTATTTTTATCTTTTTCAAAAAAAGTAATTAGTGTTTCTAGTAATTCCTCTTTTTTTTGATTTCGATCAATTTCTAATTTTAACACTTTATTAGAAACCACTTCCATATCCATTAAATTATTTTGAATGGTTTTTACTACTTTAATCACGTCCTCGCTACTCATTTCTTCCCCTTGTAACAATTCATATTTCGAATTAAAGCGATTTTTCTCCGTTTCTGATACAACTGTTAAATCTAGTTTTTGATTCTGTTTTGCCATTCCCATAACTTCTAATACTTTTTGTATCTCTTCTATCTTGATTTTTTCTTTGTGTTCCTCTTGTTTACGATTCGTCTCTTCTTTTACTCGATTTAAAATTGCCTGAACCTGCTGTTGTTCTAGCACATTCAATTCTATACTATTTTGCTTGTCTAATGTTACCTTTTCTTCCATTTGTTGTAATAATTTTCTATCTTGTATACCATTAATTTCTACTTTATCATTTTGTTTTTCATAACAAACCCTAATATTCTTACTTTCATTTTGTTCTGTTTGCTTTTTATTTTCTTCCCATGTAATCCTTGTTTGAAAATCATTTTCCATTTCTTGTATTGTTACTACTAATTCTTGCAAATTCTTTTTGAATGTTATTTTTTTTACTTTTTCATTTTTTGTCATACTGAGTTCTACCCATTGTTCTTCATCCTTTGTCAAAAAATCAATTATTATCTCATAATCAACCCCTTGAATAACAGTTCGAACTGTTTTGCCTTGACATTCATAAACAGCTATTTTCGTTTCTTCTGTTCCGATATTGTTGTGATTAATTTTTTCAATTGTTTCATCTATTTGATTCCATATTTCTTGCTTTAATGAAGAATGATTCGGTGAAAATACCTGAAGTACATTCATTTCATTTTGCAAACTTTGTATTTTGTCTAAAATTAGTTCATCCTGTTTTAGGCTTTCTAAAACTTTTAAATACCTATCATTTAATTGTTCTTTGGTCAATTTTAAGGTATAAACATTTGTAATTATCTTATCTTTATTAATGGTAATTATTTGATTTTTCTGTTTTTCATAATTTTCTTTCTCAATTCCTTGTCCGATAAAAGCAATATATTTATCTTTTAGTTGCTTGATTTCTTCCTCACGAAAGGAAAGGCTATTAACTATATCTTGTTCTAACCTAATAGAATCAGGAAACTCCTGTAGTTGTTCTTCTGTATATCCTATTTTCTGAAACAAATCTTTTAAATTGCTATTTCGTATCATAATAAATTGTTGAAATAAATCTGAAAATCGAATTCCATATAAATCATTACTTTGGATATATTCTGTTTTGAATAAAGTTTCATTTTCTCTTAATAATTGGATATCTTTATAATCATAACCATTTTGTTTATCAGTTTTTCCTTCTATGTTTACTTTTAATTGGTTGATATTACTGGTGGTATTTTCTAACGTAGTTCCTGTATTTTCTGTATAATTTACTTTTACTTGTGTGATTTCTTCATATGGATTTGTTTGTAGTTGTTTTTCAAATTCTGTTTGTGCCATACTTTTTTGTATTTCTTCTAAATTTTCTGCATTTTTTCCTAAGTATTTTAAAAATAAGGTTTGGTTAGATCGAAATAGATCTGTATTTAAGTACAGCAAAATAAAAATTGTAGTTATTAATACCATTATGATAGCTACCATTAAAATAGCAACTGTAACTCTCTTTTTTCTTGGCATCATAACTTTTCCTCCCTTCTTATCTTTCTTTTGTATCTTCATATCTTTTGGTTACTTTTTTTATATTTTCTTCCATGATATCTTCCATTGATATCTGCAATATATTTGCTAAATCTTCCATATTTTCTATCTGTATTCCTATCTCTTTGTGAATTTCTTTTGATTTTTGACCAGATCGAATCATCTCTACTAATTTTCCATTTTGTTGTCCTAATTCCAAGGCTACCTCAATGGTATTTTCTCTACTCTTTTCTACTGCCATCTTTTTTCTATCCACTTGATATTTTTCTCCTAGTTTTAATCCTTGGTCATTACATACTAATGCAAGATACCACAAAACATCACCCAATTCTTTTTTAATGCTATTTTTATCTAATGTTTTTTCGTGAAAATTCCCTTTATAATATGCTTTTCTAATTTCTGCAACTACTTCTCCTGTTTCTTCTAATAATCCAAGACAAATATACTTGACTCGTTCTCTTCTACTTTTTCTTATTGTCTCATTTAATGTTCTAGTTGCAATCATTTGGTATTCATTGAATTTTTCTTTCATTTGAGAATTTCCTCCATGGATGTATGAATAGAGTTAGCCATATATACCATTTCCTTAAAAGTCTCTTTTAATTCCTGTTTTACTTTTTCTACTTGTTGTCTTTTTATATTGGTTTCCTCTTCTTGATACAAAATATTTTTTACATATCCATTTATTTTTGAAACATTAATTCCTAATTGTAAACTAGAATCAACTAATTGTTGTCGCTTTGATTTTTCTTCTTTTTCGTTCAAAATTTCATTTTCAAGTTCGATTAAATTCATACTTTATCCACTCATTTCAATCTTTGTTTTACCGCTTCATAAACTATAATTCCTGTTGATACAGAAGCATTTAGAGATGTAACTTTTCCCTTCATTGGAATTTTCACTAAAAAGTCACAATTCTTTCTAACCTTTTGGCTCATCCCACTACCTTCATTCCCTATTACAATTCCTAATGCTCCTGTTAAATCTTGATGGTAATAATAGGTATCTGTTTGAATATCGGTTCCACAAATCCAAAGTCCTTCTTTTTTTAATTTCTCCATAGCATCTGTTAAATTAGTTACTCTTGCAACTTTCATATGTTCTACTGCTCCTGCTGATACTTTATTAACTGTACTATTAACACAAGCTGCTCTTCTTTTTGGTATAATAATGCCATGAACTCCTGCTGTTTCTGCCGTTCGAATAATAGAACCTAAATTGTGTGGATCTTCAATTCCATCTAAAAGCAAAACAAATGGATCCTCTTTCTTATTTTTTGCTACTTCTAGAATATCTTCTATTTGACAATATTCAAATGGCGGAACAATGGCAATTACTCCTTGATAATTTCTAGTTTGTGCCATTTCTTCCATCTGTCTTTTATCTTTTTCCACCACAATCACTCTTTTTTCTTTAGCAATTGCTATAATTTTGTGGATAGAACCATGCTTTTCCCCTTTGGTTACAAAAATTTTATTGATATCTTTTCCACTCTCTAATAATTCTAAAACTGAATTTCTTCCTTCTACTTGATCTTCATACATTTTTTGTTCCTTCATTTTTAACTCCTTTGGTGATTTTGGGGACGGAGGAAAAAATCACCTCATTTTATTCTACTTATTTTGATGATTTTTTCCTCCGTCCCCAAAATCATCATTCATCATCTAATTTTAATACTGATAAAAATGCTTCTTGTGGTATTTCTACATTTCCAATTTCTCGCATTTTTTTCTTTCCTCTTTTTTGTTTTTCTAATAGCTTTTTCTTTCTCGTAATGTCTCCTCCGTAACACTTAGCTAGTACGTCTTTTCTCATAGCTGATATGGTTTCTCTTGCGATAATTTGTCCTCCAATTGCTGCCTGAATTGGAATTTTAAATAGTTTTCTTGGAATCACTGTTTTTAATTTTTCCACCATTTTCTTTCCTCTTTCATAGGCACTTTCCTTATGGACAATAAAGCTTAATGCATCAACTGGCTCACCATTGATATGTATATCTAATTTTACTAAGTCTGATTTTCTATATTCTTTGAACTCATAGTCTAAGGATGCATATCCTTTGGTTCTCGATTTTAAATTGTCAAAAAAATCATAAATAATCTCATTTAATGGCATTTCATAAACTAAGGTTACTCTGTTTTCATCTAAATATTTCATGTCAATATAGACACCACGTCTTCTTTGACACAATTCCATGATATTTCCTACATATTCTTTTGGTGTTAAAATATTGGCTGTAACAATTGGTTCTTCCATATAAGAAATTTCTTGTTGTTTTGGTAAGTCTTCTGGATTGTATAGTTCTAGGATTTCTCCATCTGTTTTATGTACTTTATAAATAACAGATGGTGCAGTGGTAATTAATCCTAAATCAAATTCCCTGTCTAATCTTTCTTCTATAATTTCCAAATGTAATAATCCTAAAAATCCGACAACGGAATCCAAATCCTAAAGCTAATGAAGATTCTGCTTCATATTCTAATGCTGCATCATTTAATTTTAATTTTTCTAAGGCTTCTTTTAAATCTTCATACTGACTTCCATCCATCGGATATAGTCCACAATATACCATTGGTGTTACTTTTTTGTAGCCTTTTAAAGGTGCATCTGCTGGAGCATTTTTTAAGGTGATGGTATCTCCCACATGAATATCTGATAAATTTTTGATACTAGCTGCGATATAGCCAACCTCTCCTGCTTTAATTTCATTGGTTTGCATATATGAGCCTGGTACAAAGTATCCCACTTCTGCTACTGTAAAAGTTTTACCAGTTGCCATTAGTTGAATTTCATCTCCTACTTTTACGCTTCCTTCTTTTACTCTTACATAAGCTACCGCTCCTTTATAATTATCGTAATAAGAATCGAAAATTAGGCATTTGGTTTTGGCTTTTTCTTCTCCTTCTGGCGCTGGTAGGTCTGTTACAATTCTTTCTAACACTTCTTCTACATTTAATCCTGATTTTGCTGAGATACATGGCGCTTCTTCTGCTGGTATCCCAATGATATCTTCAATTTCTTGTTTAACTTCTTCTACCCTTGCATTTGGTAAATCGATTTTATTTAAAACTGGTAAGATTTCTAAGTTATTGTCAATGGCTAAATAAACATTGGCTAAGGTTTGTGCCTCTACTCCTTGACTACTATCTACTACTAAAATAGCGCCATCACAGGCTGCCAAACTTCTTGAAACTTCATAGTTAAAGTCAACATGCCCTGGCGTATCAATCAAATTTAAGATATATTCTTGTCCATCTTTTGCTTTGTAAATCATTCTTACTGCTTGTGATTTGATGGTAATTCCTCTTTCCTTTTCAATTTCCATATTATCTAATACTTGGCTTTCCATCTCTCTTTTGGATAATACCCCTGTCATTTCGATAAGACGGTCTGCCAAAGTAGATTTTCCATGGTCTATATGTGCAATAATGCTAAAATTTCTAATATGAGATTGTCTGTTCTCCATATTTCCTCCTGTTTTCTCGTTTTATATTTGTTATTTTAACATATAAACTTTAAAATCTCAATAGTTTTGGAAACCATTGTATAAATTATATACTTTTGTATATCCTAACTTCTCCAGCTTTTTTTGGGCTCTTTTGCTTCTAGAACCACTTGAACAATATACTACAATGGTTGCCTTTTTATCCTTCAATTCTTTTTCACATCTTTTTACTAATTCATATTCTGGTATTAATATAGCTCCTTCTAAATGTCCTTCTTGATATTCTTGTGGACTTCTTACATCTAACAAAACAGCACCTTCTGAAGCCATCTTTTCTAACTCTTCTAGATTGATATCGTTTTTTTCCATGGAACGATTTATCCCTTTGGTTAAAATATATCTTAATTGATTTAACATAGCTCTTTCCTTTTCCCTATTTAGGTATTTTTAAAAATCGAACAAAAAACACCTAAATTCGACATTTCATTTTCTATTATTATATGCACAATATTTTTTTTCGTTATTTTTATCATATATCCACATCCCTTTCTGATTATCCACATTTTATTATTTTACATTTTTTTACTTTTTCTTCTCTTTTATTTCTTTTTTCTACATTTCATTTTTTACAAAAATGTAACACAAATATTTCAAATCCTTCCAATCTATCAGCCATTTTTCGTTGTTTTTCCTGCTTTTTATGCTCATTTCTATATTTTTCTTCTTTTTTCGCACCATTTTATTTCAATTCCATTTCAAATTTGTTACAGTTGCCTGTTTTTTACAACGTTATGTTACTCTTTTAAGTTGCATTTTTGTAATATTATCTGTGGGTAATTAATTGTGGAAACTGTGGATAACTTTGTGAATAACTTAAAATAGGCTTTTCTCGTTCACAAGTTGTTCACATTTCTTTTTGTTTTCAATAATATCTTTATGTCGATTACTATCTTTAAAGTTTTTATGTGCACTCCATTATATTGCAAAAAAATACAATGCAATATTTAAAATTTATATTGTCATTGTATTTTTCACTTATACTTTATGAAATAATCACCATTTCCCCTTCTTTTCCAATTATTGAGCTATTTCTTATTCTAGTTTCCTTCTCTTTTATAACTTTCATTTGTAAACTCTGCATAAGATGGGTTATTGATTTTTTCTTGTGTTATATTCGTTCCTTCTCCCACGTATAACTTTAATGTGCCATTTCCTCCCTGATCAATTCTTATCTTATTATTTCCTATCGTTGAATTACTAATGTAGAGACTATTATTCATTTCACCACTCGTTCCTCTTAATACAAATGCATTGTTTCCTCCTGTTATCGTACAATGATCCATATATACTTTGATACCACAATTCTCTGCTCCTCCACCAATATAAAATCCTGCTAGTCCATAATCGTATTTATTTACTTCATATTGTCCTTTATAATTTACATTTGCTATGGTGGCATTTTCTACATAGCTTTCACTACTTTGATCTCCTCCAAAATAGAATCCTCCATGTCCACAAGAAGTAAATTCTCCTCCATAAACATATAATTTTCCGTGATTTGTAACTCCTGTATGCGTTGCAAATACACTTCCTGACTGAAAATTTAATGTTCCTGTTTTGGAATTATTTATCCCTACTGAACAATTAACATTTATATTAGGATCTATTGTACAACCAGCAGCATCCGCAAATACCTGTGTATCCATAATATTAGCATTTCCTTCATTTATTATTCCATAAACCTTTGCTACATCTGAATTAGCCTTTACATTGGTATTAGCAAGCGTCATATTAGAACCTTCTCTACTATTGATTCCTATAATCGTCTTATATGTTGCACCTTTGTTTGTACTTATATTTATATTTACATTGCTACAATTTATCTTTTGCAAACTAGTATCAACACCAGCAGTATTAGTTCCCGAAATTCCAAATGATGATTTAGTAGTATGACTATTACCTACATTTGTATTTATCGTTGAATCTACAATATCCAATTCCCCTCTTATAATAACTGTTGTCTGTTGTCTAATATTTTCTGAATTTGAAGTAATCGTACTATCATTTATTCTAATATTAGAAGAAGTATTAGAACTAATAGAATAACAATCTTTTTCTGTTGTTCCATTTACATTAACATTTATGTTACAATGATTAATTTCTAGATTTCCCCCTGAATTACTTCCAATTGCAGTGATTGATGAACTAGTAACTGAATCTGAATTAAAACCGAAATTATAAGTTCCTCCATTTAGCATAAGATTAATATAATTGCTAGTTGCAAATATAGACCTAGAAACAGATGGACTTTGGTTTCTTTGTTCCATTTTACTATTTTCTAGCCTTCCCTCTATCATTACCTTGTTTTCAATTCTTAAATAAGCATCTTGTTCTAGTGATAGGGTTCTTCCTCCTAAATTTAAGTCCATAGCTTTTGATATGGTTATCATTGATGTCTCTGTTATATCTTCCATCAATACCACTACTGGTACTTGGTCCTTGATATATACCCCTACTTTTCCATTTGTAGCATCTGCATCAGAATTTTCGTTGGTATTATTGTTAACATCCGTAATTGCTTTGGTTAAACTACTATAATACTTAAATTCATATTTTGCTTGTAATTCTTCTACTGTTTCCAGTTTTTCTTCTACGATAAGGCTTACTTCTCCCTGATTGGTTACCTGATATTTTCTTCCACTTTTCATCGTTACTGTTAATGGATCTGTTCCTGTAACAGATTCTACTTGTGCTCCATCTTGGATAAGTTGATTCTTTAAATCATCTGCTAATACATTCCCTTTTTCTCCTTTTGCTAATAACTCTGCTTTTTGAGACGTATAGGCTAATTTGATTTGTTCTTTCTCTTTTCCCTGCTCTGTTTGTTCTTTTGCTTGTCCTGCATTTTTTAATAACCCATTTTCTCCTGTTAAACTTACTATGGTCACCCCTGCCAATAACAAGAGAACAATAATTGTGATGACTAGAGCTATTAAAGTAATTCCTTTTGTGTTTTTCATTTGATTCATCTTTTGAATTCCTCCCTTTTATTTTTCTATCATATAATAACATAATCTCTTTTGCAATAGTTTTTGTAAATTAAATTGCGATATGTTACTTTTTTATTCCAAAATATAAGATTGTTATGATTTCTAGAATTGTAATAAATGGAAACCCTATGACAAACCCAATTTTCTGTGTTTTATGGCGAAAGGCATACATTCCAGCTGTTGTACCTATTCCTCCCCCTAATGCTGTTATGATAAATAAAGTTTTTTCTGGTATTCTCCATACTCCTTTTTTTGCTTTTCTTTTGTCTAACCACATCATGAAAAAACCTAACAAATTAATCATTATGAAATAAATTATGATATTTCTTATCGTAAATATCTCTTGAAGAGTAGTTATATTTTGCATGTTACCTTCTCCCCTTTTTCTTTTTATGCTTTCTCGCTTTTAATTTCTTACTATTTTTATTATCTTACTGTAATTCTTAACTTTAAAATTAATATAATAATTGTTGTTATCCAAACAAACTCATCTGATTACTTTGACTCATTCCTTCTAAACATCCATATTTCTTTAATAAGTCAGTTACTGAGTTTCCTACTTTTGAACGAATCTTTAAGTCATCTATTGACATAAATTTTCCGTTCCTCTCTTGCTTTTATAATTCCTTCTGCTGCTACTGTTCCCAATCCTGGTATACTATTTAATGGTGGTCTAATTTGACCATCTTCTACTAAGAATTTCGTGCTATGCGATTTGTATAAATCCATTGGCAAAAATTTAAATCCTCTTTCATACATTTCTAACACTAGTTCTAAGATCGCATACATATTTTTATCTTTAACGGTCGCGTTATTTCCTTGTAAATCAATCTCTTTCATTTTGTTTTTTACTTTTTCTTTTCCAAATATCATACAATCACTGTCAAATTCATCTGCTCTAATGGAGAAATAAGCGGTATAATATGCTAATGGCTCATGTACTTTAAACCACGCAATTCGAAAAGCATTGGTTACATAGGCTGCTGCATGGGCTTTTGGGAACATATATTTTATTTTTTCACACGATTTGATATACCAATCTGGTACGTTATTTTCTTTCATCATGTTTTTATATTTTTCCCATTGTTCTGGGTCTTTTAACGCTTTTCCCTTACGAACCGTTTCCATGATTTTGAAAGCTGGATTTGGCTCTAATCCTTGTTTCATTAAGTAAATCATGATATCGTCACGACAACAAATGGCATCTTGCAAGGTTACAGTTCCTGCTTCAATTAAGCTTTGTGCATTTCCTAGCCATACATCTGTTCCATGAGATAATCCGTGAAATTCGAATTAGTTCATCAAAGGTAGTTGGTTTGGTATCGACTAACATTCCTCTTACAAACTTGGTTCCAAATTCCGGTATTCCAAAACTTCCTACTTGTGAATGTATCTGCTCTGGTGTTACCCCTAAGGCATCTGTTGAACTAAAAATTGACATAGTTTCTTTGTCATCTAAAGGTACCTTGGTTGGGTCAATTCCTGTGATATCTTGTAACATTCTAATAACCGTTGGATCGTCATGTCCTAGGATGTCTAATTTTAATAAGTTTTGGTCAATTGAGTGATAGTCAAAATGAGTTGTTATAATGTCTGAATTAGCATCATCTGCTGGATGTTGCACTGGACAAAATTCATAAATTTCTCTTCCTTTTGGTACCACGATAATTCCTCCTGGATGTTGCCCTGTGGTCCTCTTGATTCCTGTACAACCAGATGCTAATCTTTGTGTTTCTGCTCGATTAATTGGTATGTTTCTTTCTTCAAAATATTTTTTTACATATCCAAATGCTGTTTTATCTGCTATGGTACCAATCGTTCCTGCTTTAAAGGTAGTTCCTTTCCCAAAGATAACTTCTGTATATCTATGTGCCTTTGCTTGATATTCTCCTGAAAAGTTTAAGTCAATATCTGGCTCTTTATCTCCATTAAAACCTAAGAAAGTTTCAAATGGAATATCCATTCCATCTTTATCTAATTTATGCCCACATTTTGGACATTCTTTATCCGGTAAGTCAAATCCATTTTTATAGCCATAGTCCGTAAAATCAGAATACTTACAATTTGGACATCTGTAATGTGCTGGTAATGAATTTACTTCTGTAATTCCTGTCATGTTAGCTACAAAAGAAGAACCTACAGACCCTCTAGAACCTACAATATAACCATCTTCATTGGATTTCCATACTAATTTTTGAGCAATAATATACATTACCGAAAACCCATTTTTGATGATAGAGTCTAGCTCTTTATCTAATCTTTGTTGTACAATTTCTGGCAAAGGATCTCCATATAATTCATGTGCTTTTGAATAAGCAATATCTTTAATGGTTTGTTCACATCCAGGAATATGAGGTGGACATTTTTCTGGTGAAATCGGACTAATTGGGTCACACAAATCAGAAATCTTATTGGTGTTGGTCACAACTACTTCATAAGCCTTTTCTTCCCCTAAATATTGGAACTCTTCTAGCATTTCTTCCGTTGTTCTTAAATATAAAGGTGCTTGATTATCCGCATCTTCATATCCTTGTCCTGCTTCTAAAATACGTCGATAGACTTCATCTTGTGGATCCATAAAATGAACATCACAAGTAGCTACTACTGGCTTGTTTAATTTTTCTCCTAAAGCTACAATTTTTCGGTTTATGTCTCTTAAGGCTTCTTCGTCTTCTACCATTTCTTTTCTGATTAAAAACTGGTTGTTTCCAATTGGTTGAATTTCTAAATAATCATAAAATTCTGCAATCTCCTCAATTTCTTCTTCTGTTTTTCCGAAGTTCAATTGCCTGATACAATTCTCCTGCTTCGCAAGCACTTCCAATGATTAATCCTTCTCTATATTTTTCTAATAAACTTTTTAAAATGCGTGGTCTACGGTAAAAATAGTTGATATGAGAAAGGGAAACTAATTTATATAAATTACGTAATCCTACATAGTTTTTGGCTAAAATAATCGCATGATAAGTTTTCAATTTTTTATATTCTTCTTTTTGCGTTTCTTCTGTTCGACTTACTTTATGAATATCTTCTATTTTTTTAGCACCACGTTCTTTTAACCTATCTAACATAACTTTAAATACTTTTACTGTGGTATCTACATCGTCTAAGGCTCGATGAGCTACTTCTACTTTAATGCCTAGATTGGCTGCAATTCTTCCTAATTTATATTTCTTATATTCTGGAAATAAATCTTTGGCTAAACTTAAGGTATCCACATAGGTATAGTCAAATTCATATCCTAAATTCTTCGCATTTTGTTTTAAAAATCCTACGTCAAATCCTGCATTATGAGCTACAATAACAGAATCTCCCAAAAATTCTAAAATTTTTGGAAACACTTGCTCAATTGTTTCGGCATCTTTTACCATATCATCTGTAATATTAGTTACTTCTGATACTCTTTGTGGAATATGTTTTTCAGGATTGACAAAACAAGCAAATTGATCAATGACTTCGCCATTTTTTAGTTTCATAATTCCCACTTCTGTGATTTTTTCGGTTGTTGCTGAGAATCCTGTTGTTTCTAAGTCTAATACACAATAAGTCGTATCGATGTCTTGTCCTTTACTATTTTCTACTGCTGGATTTTTGTCTGGTGCTAAATAAGCTTCTACCCCATAGATAACTTTCATATCTGGATTATCGTAACCAAGCATCTTATGTGCTTCTGGAAATGCTTGTACCACTCCATGGTCTGTAATCGCAATCGATTTCATCCCCCATTTCATAGCCCTTTTAATCAAATCTTTTGCTGATGTCATAGCATCCATTTGGCTCATCTGGGTATGCATATGTAACTCTACTCTTTTTACTTCGCTCTTATCTTGTCTTTCTATTCTTTTTACCCCTTCTGTTTCAACAATGGTATTGGCCATAACCGTAAGTTCATTGGAAAAGGTATCCATTTGTGCTGTTCCTGCTATCTTAATTCCTTTTGCCTTTTGGATTCTTTTCATGATTTTCTTAGCCACTTCTTTATTCAAAAAAGCTTTACAAGTAATGGTACTGGTCCCATCATACAAATCAAAACTAAATAAGGTTTTTCCTGATTTCAAGGTTCTATCTTCTGTATAAATGACTTCTCCCTGCAGTGCTATTTTTCCATCATCTACTCCTAAGTCTTCTACTTTTACTAAGGTTTCTGTTATATTTTGTGTCGTTCCTAAAATTAATGGTGTATCTTCCATCTCTTCTTCGGTTGGTAATTCTGGTACTTCTGATTGTGTTTCAATAATGGTATTACTAATTACGGTAATATCTCCTGCATAGGTGTCTAATCCTGCTTTTCCAATTACCTTAATCGCTTTTGCTTTTTCTATTTTCCCTATCATTTCTTGTCCTTCTTTTAAGTCTTTGGCAAAAGATTTAATGGTAATCGTTCCTGTTCCATCATATAAATCAAAAATAAGCATCCCTTTACCAGATTTGGTTTCACGCACTTCACAAGTTACAATTCTTCCTTCTAAGGTTACTCTTCCATCATTGGCTGTAATTTCTTTGATATTCATTTGTTTTTCCTTTGCCTTAGATGGTTTTCCCATAATGTATTCTTGCCATCCAGAAGACATATCCATATTGGGAATTCCTAATTCTTCTTCTACTGGTATATAACTATCCCTATCTGTTGGCATTGGGACATTTTCCTCATAATATTCTGGCACAAATCCCTCTTTTTCTTTTTGTTCCATCAATTTGTTGTTTTCTTCTTCTATTTTGGCAACAATCTGTGCTTCTTCTTTCTTTAATCTTTCCTGCATTATAGCTATTTCTTTTTGGGATAATTCTTCTTTTAATTCTATTTTATAATCCATACCAAATAAATTTTTTAATACTTTTGCTAACTCTTTGTCTGTCTTTTTTGCTCTTAAGAAATCTGCACCTTTGATATGCATTCTGACTAAAATCTCTTGTTCTTTTACTTCCACATCACTTTTTAATAATAACATTGGCTTGGTTAGTGGATATTTGTGTGCCATATAGGCTATGATATTTTTCCATTCTGATCCGAATTGTTTTTTTACTGACTCCTTCATGATAGTTTATTTTAATGTTAATATGTTCAAATTGAAATCTTTCTTTTAAGAATTTTTCAAAAAACCAAATTTCTTTGATTTCTATATATTCATCAAAATAAAGAATAACTTCTAATGTATTGGTCTTTTTTATGACATTTAGAGCGGTTATTTCTGCATATTGAATATTGGAATTCGTATGGTAATCACTAAATATTTCTCCTACTTTTTTTGACTTCACATTTCTCTCCCCTTTGACTTCTAGCATTGTATCATATTTTTTAGCTGGATAAAAGCGAACATAAAAATTTCTTTTTTATCTTTGTAACACATTTTTATTTTTCTCATATGATATATCATACAAAGGAAACAACAAAAGAAAAACATATTTACTTTTAAGAAAGGGGGTCTAGACTATGCCAGAAAATAGAGGATGCGGTGGATTCGGATTTGGTGATGATTGTTGCTGGATTATAATCCTTATATTATTACTTTGCTGCTGTTGTGGTGGTAATAGAGGAGGATGTTGCTAATCCCTTCTTAAAAAAGAAAACTCCAAAAACGGAGTTTTCTTTTTATTTAAATCTTTTTCCTTTATGTCTTTTGGACCTACCAGTTTTTTGGGTTTCTTTGTCCCCTTCTTTCTCTTTTTCTTTCTTATAATTGTTTAAATAGGCTTCTCTTGCTTGTTCTTTTGACATTTCTATCTCGTCTTCTTCCCTGTACTCATCCTCTTTTTCGTAATCTTCTTCCTCATCATAGGTTCCTGAAAATGGTACCGCATATTCTTCTGCCCAAATACGATTTTTTCTATGCCTAATTACCCCAAATAGGATAACTCCCATTCCTATGCCAGCTACAATTGCACCTATTATTAGTTTCTTTTTGGGTTCTTCTTGTTTTTTTGTCTTTTCTTGTTCTTTGACAAAAGCTTCTTCTTCTAAAGTTTTATGAAGCATAACTTGATAGGTTGCTATATTTTTGCCATCTGGATCAGAAACTAAGATTGTTATGGTATTTTCACCTTCTTGTAATTCCTCATTTCCTGTAACTTCTACTAGGTAATAGGGATCGGTAGCAGTTGCTTCTATTTCTATTTTTTGCTTATCTCCTATGTATTTTACAGTATATTCATATATGCCAGTATCAAATTTAGGTGATAATTCTAAGTTTTCTATTTTTAAAGTTGCTAGTCCATCACCAGAATATCTTTCTGGTACCTTTTCTGTGTTTTCTTCTTCTATTCCTTTTCTTGTTACATAAATTGTATAGGTTTTGGTTGTTCCATCTTCTGCTGTAACAACCACAGATAAAGTATTTTTTCCTTTTTCTAACGGTTTCATTCCCGTTCCTGTTATCGTAGCTTTTGCATTTTGTGCTGTTGCATAAACTTCTACTTGTTCCACTTTTTCTGGTACTGTTACTTCATATGAAGTTTTCCCCATTTTAAATCCTGTAAAATCATTCGGGCGAATTCCTAAATTGCTTAAATTAGCATTGTTCGATTTTTTGGTCTGTTGTGTATTAGATTCTGAATTCGTATTGGTCGATGTTATTGCCTCATTTTCTGCATAAATGGTAGAATTTAGCATAAATATGCTCCCTACAATCATTACTATTGTAATCATGATTTTTAAAATAGCTTGTTTTTTCATACTCTCCTCCTTTATAAAGACCACTCATTTCTTGCTTGGATTATATCATTGTCTATTTTCCCAGTCAATAAAATCCTTTGTTATTTTAAGTATTTTTTTAGAAAAATGTCAACTTTCTTCTTTTTGTGTTATAATAAGAAAAAAAATCTATGGAGGTTAAAAATGATAGATTTACTTTCTCCGGTTGGAGATTTTGAATGTTTAAAAGCTGCTGTACAAAATGGTGCTAATAGTGTCTATTTTGGAGCAGACTTATTTAGTGCAAGAGCTTTTGCCAATAATTTTAATTTAGAAGAGTTACAAAGTGCTATTGAATATGCTAAAATCCGTAATGTTAAAACTAATTTAACACTTAATACCTTAATCCAAGATCATGAATTAGAAGATGCCCTTGCATTAGCTACTAAAGCTTATGAATTTGGTATTGATGCCATTATTGTTCAAGATTTAGGGTTAGCCAAAAAACTAATTCAACAATTCCCAGACTTACCCATTCATGGCAGTACACAAATGACGGTACATAATTTAAATGGAGCCTTAGCCTTACAAGATTTAGGTTTTAAAAGAGTGGTTTTATCACGAGAACTTTCCAGTCATGAAATCAAACACATTTGTAACCACACTACAATCGAAATTGAGTGCTTTGTTCATGGTGCTTTATGTATTTCTTATTCTGGTCAATGTTTATTCTCTAGTATGCTTGGCGGAAGATCTGGTAATCGTGGCAAATGTGCTCAACCTTGTCGTTTACCTTATGAATTACTAGAAGAAGAGAAAAAAATAAATTCTGGTCACTTACTTAGTACAAAAGACTTATGTGGCTTAGACTATCTTCCATTTTTGATCGAATCGGGAGTTTCTTGTTTCAAAATCGAAGGTAGGATGAAATCACCTGAATATGTAGCAACTGTTACTCGAATTTATCGTAAATATATTGACCTAGCTTTATCGGATAATCCTTATGTCATTGATCCAAAAGATAGAAAAGATTTAATGCAAGTCTTTAACCGAGGAATGTCTTCTTCTGGGCATTTAAATGATGAACCAAATAGAAATCTTGTTTTTAAAGAAAAACCAAACCATATGGGATTATTTTTAGGAATCGTAAAAAAATACAATCCAAATAAAGGGCATATTACAGTAGCTCTAAAAGAAACAATTACGATTGGAGATACCATTTCTCTAGAAAATGCACCTGGAAGTTATACCATTTCTGAATTGATGGAAAACCATAAAAATATACAAGAGACTAAAATTGGACAAACAGTTATGCTTGGTCGAATGAAAGGAAATATCAAATGTGGTGATAAAATTTATAAAATCTCTTCCAAAGCTTTGTCTGCTGCTGCCAAAGAAAGTTATAAAAAGGAACAAAGGAAAATTGGTTTATCCGCTACGATTTGCATAAAAAAATCTAGTCCCATTACCATCCAGATTACTTCTTGTGATGAGGCACAACTCTATCAAGATTTAGCCATTACTTGTTCCTTAGATTACCTACCAGAAGAAGCTAAAAATAGACCATTAGACAAAGAAACGATTATCAAACAAATATCCAAAACAGCTTCTACTCCTTATGAATTTAAAAACATAAAAGTAGATTTAGAGGAAAATCTATTTTTACCAAAATTAAGTATTTTAAATGAACTAAGAAGAATGGCTCTTGAGCATGTCCACCGTTATGCCATCTCTCAAATTCACCGAACGGTTCCTGAAACCTTAAACCAGTTTTCTGATTGCCAAAAAGGTAAATTATCATCACGGTAATAAAAAAGATTTTGGATCAAATGAAAAGGTAGCTTTTAAGCAATCTACTCCTCCCAAAATATCTATCCTTTTAAACCAACTCAATTTAGACTTAGATTATTCAAAGCTAGAAAATATAAATCATGTTTATATTCCCTTAAAGTATTTTACTAACAGAAAATATCATACTATTTTAAAAACCATTTGTGAAAAGTTTGATACCTATATCTATATGCCAACTATCGTAAAGGGAAATTACCAAAATCTCTTTTATGCCAATAGCGAAAGCACGGTTCAAAAATATAACATAAAAGGGTTTGTTATTTCAAATATTTGTAATGTTAAATTACTTAATGACTTATTCAAAGACCTAGACAAGTCCTTTGAAATAATTGCCAACTATACTTTTAATGTATTTAATTCCCAAACAATATCAGAATTAAAACATTTAGGGATTAGCCAATTTACTTTATCACCTGAATTAAACAAAAATGCTTTATCCAATTTGTGTAATCTTAACGAGTTACCAAAAGAATTAATTGTTTATGGGAAAACACCTTTAATGAATATGAATTATTGTCTCCTTCGGCGAAACTGATAAATGTTATCCTAATTGTATGGCAAAATGTAACTCAAATCATAAATATTATTTGAAAGATAGACTCAATATGAAATTTAGGATTTTACCAGATAACATTCAAACTGTCACAACTATTTTTAATAGCAAAACAACTTCGATTTCTCCCAACAATTTTAAGATTGATTTTGCTAGAATTGATATTTTAGATGAAACCATAGATGAAATAAATCATATTATCCAAACTGTAAAATCAGGGAAAAGATTAGAAGGAAAAGAATTTACGAATGGAAATTTAAATCGTGATATATAAAAAAAAGAGGAAACATTTGAATTACAATTGTCTCCTCTTTTTTATCATTGGCTCTAAATCTGTTTACTACTTAAATCAATGATTAAATCCATATTATCATCTTTGGCTGCTTTATTTTTTCGAATTGCTCCACACCTCTTACATTTGAAAATAATGACATATCCCTTTTTACTATCCATTTCTAAACTAACTGGTTCTAAGTCTCCATGACATTGTTCTGCTCGGTCTCCTGGGTTCTTATCAATATGTTTTGAATGTAAACAATTAGGACAATGATTTCGACAAGAATAGCCTAACTTTGATACTTTTTTTCCACAATTTTCACATACAAATTCTTCATCTATCTCTGTAAAATTTCTGTGCTCCATTTTATTCTCCTTTAGCTATTTTTGATTTTCTTTTCAAGAAAGTTGCCAAATGTTTTCTTTGGCAACCTCTAGCAATTTACTAATATTTAAAGTCTCCTCCCCCGACAAATTCTTTTAATAAAGAATTCGTTGGAACGGCTTTTGCTGGTATGGTTCTAATGTATTTTAGCATATTAAGAAGTCTTTGTGCTTCTGCATATTCTGGTTCTTCTTTTGGTATCTCTTCTAGAATTGGTTTAGCAATTCCTTTTAATACACCTAATTCATAGATAAGTGAAGTATTAAAAATGGCATTTGCTCCTTCTTGGAACGGAAATATATTTTCTACTTCCCCTCTGGTTACACTATGCCAAGTTTCTAGTGTATGTTTTGCTGTATAACCTCTAAATTGATAGTCTCTTACGATTCTTCTAATCAATCGTGTATCAGAAGACGACACTTTGGTATAACGATCCATATTCAAAACCGTTAATGCACTAATGTATATTTTAAATTTCCCTTCTTGTGGAATACTACTTGTTAATTTGTCATTTAAACAATGGATTCCTTCTATTACTAAAACTTCATCTTCTTTTAGTTTTAATTTATTTCCATTATATTTTTTAGTGCCTTCTAAAAAATCAAATTGAGGCATTTCAATTTCTTCCCCATTTAATAATTTAGTTAAATGGTCATTAAATAATTTTAGGTCAATCGCTTCTATACATTCAAAGTTATAGTCTCCGTTCTCGTCTCTTGGTGTATCTTTTCTTTCTACAAAGTAATTATCAACCGATATCGTTACTGGCTTTAGTTTATTAATTCTTAATTGGATTCCTAATCTTTGAGCAAAGGTTGTTTTTCCTGAAGAGGACGGTCCTGCAATTAAAATCATTTTAATATTTCTATTTCTTGCAACTTTATCTGCAATATTGGCAATTTTCTTTTCGTGTAATGCTTCATCCAACATAATGACATCTTTTATTCTTTTTTCTTCTACAGCATCATTTAATTTGTATACGGTATTAATGTTTAATATTTTATGGATATCGTTATATTCGTTTAGTGCCCATTTTATTTTTTTGTTTTGCATTAATTTTGGCATTTGATTTGGCTTTTCTATACTTGGATAGCGAATTAATAATCCTTTATCGTATTTTATAATTTCAAATATTTTAGTCGCTCCTGTATGATTCGCAATCGTTCCATAACAGTAATTGAAGTAGTCTTCACAAAAATACATATAAATCTTTTTGTTAGATTTTAAATCATATTGTAATTTTCCTCTTCTTGTATTCGTTTCTTGATAAAATTTTTCCGCTTCTTCTCTTGTCATTTTTATTTCTTTAATTGGTAAATTGCTTCTCACAATTGCTCTCATTTCTTCTTGTATCTTTTGTACTAATTCTTCTGTTACTTCTATGTTTCCAATATCACAATAAGTTGCGTTTGCTAACTGATAATTGACAGTTGCTTTATTGTCTGGATATAATTTTTTTAATGCTTTGGCAAATATATAAATTAGGGTTCTTTTATAGATCCTCATTCCTTCTTTTTCAGAAGTATCAATTAATTCTATTTTACCATCTTTTTTTATTTCAAAATCTAAGTTTACATATTGGTTGTTATAAATAGCTCCTACTACTGGGTATGGGTTATTTTTTATTTCTTCTTTTAAAAGTTCACTAATCTTTTCTTTTTTTTCTATTTCTATTATTTTTTCTTTGTATTGTATCTTCATAAATTTCCTCCTTTTTGTACGTTCTTATTTTAACTTAAATCATCCTATAAGTCAAATTCTTAGTTATAAATGACTTTTTTTTGGATATACTTAAATTAATATGAATATGGGAGGTTTTTTATGAATTTGGAAAGAATTAATTGTATTTTAAAGAATGAAGAAAAGTGTGATGTTTTCTACCAACAACGAGTTGTTTGGATTCAAGGAGTCAACAATGATATGGCTAAAGTTGGATTTGTGGATAATTTTCAAGAGAAAGATGTTCCTATCAAGGATTTGTATGAGTAAGCCTTTTCCTTTATGGAATGGATAAAATAAGAAGGTAACGAAAAAAAATGGTGCCTTCTTATTTTTTCATTTTTTAATTTTATGCTAATCCTTCTAGGATTAATTGAATGGCTACTTTAAATCCTAATTCAAATTGATGTTTTGCTTCTATTCCTTGTTTTATATTGACATATTCCATATATTCTATCAAATCTTTTTTATTTTTTCCTTCTATTTGTTTTAATATACGATTAGAAATTTCTACTATTTTTCTCGTAACTCCATCATACTCTTTTTCTTGTGGCAGAATCTCTGATAAATACAAATTATTTTCATAAAGTTTACCAATGATATCTTCTTTTAAATATTCTTCTATTTTTTCTTTTGTTTTCATACTTTTTTCTCCTATTCAATTTGTTATTACTATAACATTGTCTCACTTTACAAGATTGTTTTTTTTACAAAAAATGTCTTTTCTTTTATGAAATTAACTTTTTTACAATAAGAAGAATAGGATAGGGTAATTTGTAAAAAAAGAATGTGTTTTTTGGCACATTCTTTTTGGGTTGTTTTTTTATCTTTAAAATTCAATTCTTTCTTGTATCCATTTTTCTACTTCATCGATTTTGACTCTTACTTGCTCCATAGTATCTCTATCACGAATCGTAACAGATTCATCTTCTAATGTATCAAAATCTACTGTTACACAATATGGTGTTCCAATTTCATCTTCTCTTCTATAACGCTTTCCAATACTTCCTGCTTCATCATAGTCGCACATAAATTTTTTAGCCAATTGATGATATACTTCATTTGCTTTTTCGGATAATTTTTTAGAAAGTGGTAATACTGCTAATTTGTATGGTGCAAGAGCTGGATGTAAATGCAAAACAGTTCTTGTATCTCCTGGTGCTATTTCCTCTTCTTCATAGGCGTTACATAAAAAGGCTAACACAACTCTGTCTGCTCCTAAAGATGGTTCAATAACATATGGTATATATTTTTCATTGGTTTCTAAATCTTGGTAGGATAAGTCTTGTTTCGATTGATTCATATGTTTGGTTAAATCATAGTCTGTTCTGTCTGCAATTCCCCATAATTCTCCCCAACCAAATGGGAAGGCAAATTCAATGTCTGTTGTTGCTTTACTATAAAATACTAATTCTTCTGCTGAGTGGTCTCTTAATCGAATGTTCTCTTTTTTCATTCCTAAGTCTAATAACCATTTTTCACAATAGTCCTTCCAATATTTAAACCATTCTAAATCGGTTCCAGGCTTACAGAAAAATTCTAATTCCATTTGTTCAAATTCACGTGTTCTAAATGTAAAGTTTCCTGGTGTTATTTCATTTCTAAATGCTTTACCGATTTGAGCAATTCCCATTGGTAATTTCTTTCTAGATGTTCTTAAAACATTCTTAAAGTCAACAAAAATTCCTTGTGCTGTTTCTGGTCTTAAATAAATTTCTGAAGTAGTCTCTTCTGTTACTCCTTGGAAAGTTTTGAACATTAAATTAAATTTTCTGATTCCTGTAAAGTTTGTTTTTCCACAAGATGGGCAAGGTATGCTATTTTCAGTGATAAAATTGGTAAGTTCTTCATCACTCATTCCATCTGCTATCATATCTTTTCCTTTTTCATGGGCCCATTCTTCAATTAATTTGTCAGCTCTATGTCTAGTTTTACATTCTTTACAATCAATTAATGGATCCGAAAATCCTCCTACATGACCAGATGCGATCCAAGTTTCTGGATTCATTAAAATAGCGGCATCTAAGCCTACAATGTCTTTTTGTTCTTGTATGAATTTTTTTCTCCATGCATTTTTTACATTATTTTTAATTTCGTTTCCTAATGGTCCATAGTCCCAAGTATTTGCTAATCCTCCATAGATTTCTGATCCTGGGTAAATAATTCCTCTATTTTTACAAAGTGCTACTAGTGTATCCATTGATTTTAACATAATCATTCCTCCTATTAGTTGCATATATTGTATTATCCGACTAAAAAAAAGTCAATATTTTTTCCAAAAATTGTTGCTAAATTTAATTTTTTGTGCTAATATATTAATTGTATTTTATTTTTATAGGGGTATAGTGTCAATGGTAGCACATCGGTCTCCAAAACCGCCTGTGTGGGTTCGAATCCTACTACCCCTGCCAAAACTTAGGGGCTAATATGTTTCTAAGTTTTTTTATTTTCTAGGAGGTGATTTTTTATTTCAAAAATATTTAATTTCATTTTATTTTTCATTCTATTTTTTACTCTATTTATTTCTATTTTCTTTTTTCCTGTTTTAGGAAGTTCAAATTCCTTTGATCCTTTTGATTCAGAAATAATCGATTTTAACCCTGATGGCTTTGTTTGGCCAATTCCTGGCTATACAAGGATTAGTTCTTATTTTGGAAAACGTACTTCTCCTACTAGTCGGTGCTTCTTCTTCTCATTCAGGTATCGATATTCCTGCACCACAAGGTAGCAAATTCATTGCTGTCCATGATGGCGAAATTACTTTTTGCCAATTCTTAGGCGCTGGTGGTTACACCATTACCCTTTCTTTTGATGACTTCAAAATTACCTATTGTCATTGTGACCCAAATTTTATGGTAAAAGTAGGCGACAAAATTAAACAAGGTCAGGTCATTGGACAAGTTGGTCCTAAGTATGTTTATGGTGTTCCTGGTAACCAATATCAGGATGAAAACGGTAAGCCTACCAATGGTGCTACCACTCGGTCCACATCTACATTTTGGGATCAGAATCCAAGAAAAATATATGAATCCTTTAGACTATTTTTAGTAGGCTTTTCCTTTTTATTTCATCACAAAAGTGGACTGAATTTTAAAATATAAAATTCAATCCACTTTTGTTTTTTTATGGCTAATTAAGAACCGTCCCTAATTGACCATTACATATCGTCATCTTCATCGTTACATCCACTACATCCATGGCATTCTCCTGAACATCCTTCTGCTTCATTGTCTACGTCTCCTGTCCAATCTAATTCGATTGTATTTTTGCATTCTGGACATTCTACTTCTGTTTTGTTTTCATCCAAATCTATTACAAATTCATAGTTGCAATAGGGACAAACAATTTCAAAGTCAAATCCGTCTTCACTATAAATGTCTTTTTCTATATTGTCTAATACGTTTTGCATTTTTGACATTTTTTCTTCGATTTGTTTTTGTGTTCTTTCCAATTTTTCGATTTGTTCTTTTTTATATTCCATGATATAGTCAATTTGTTCTAACATGATATCGATAAAGGATGCAAATCTTTTCTTTACATAGTCTAAGTCTTCTTTATTTTTTATATTTTTTTCTATGTCGTCTAAAAAACTTTTATATTCGTTTTTTATGGTTCCCATTGTCCCTCACCTTTCTTAAACTCTTTCCATATACTCGCATGTTCTGGTATCTATTTTTAAGATGTCTCCAATGTTTACAAATAATGGAACTTGTATTTCTAAACCAGTTTCTAGTTTTGCTGGTTTTCCTGAAGTTGTTGTTGTATTTCCACTAAATCCTGGTTCTGTGTATGTAACTTCTAATTCAACAAATGTAGGTGGTTCTACTGCAAATGTGTTTCCCTTATAAGAAAGAATGGTAACTTCCATATTTTCTTTTAAGTATTTTAGACAATCTCCTAATTGTTCTTCGTTTAGTGGCATTTGGTCATAGGTTTCATTGTCCATAAAATAATATAGTCCCCCATCGTTATACAAATATTGCATATTTTTCTTTTCGATTTCTGCTGCTGGAAATTTGTCAGATGGATTGAATGTTTTTTCTAGTGTTGCTCCTGTGATTACATTTTTTAATTTTGTTCTTACAAATGCAGACCCTTTCCCTGGTTTTACATGTTGAAATTCTACAATTCTATATACATTTCCTTCCATTTCAAATGTTGTTCCATTTCTAAAATCTCCTGCTGAATATACTGATGCCATAATGATTTCTCCTTCCCTTTTCTTTTATTTTCTCTTTTTATGATAAGCTTTTTCTATTTTACTATAAATCACCAAAAAAATCAAGCTTTTATGGATTCAAAACTAATCGTAAGTTATATTATAATATAATTTTTCTCCGATTTGGTTAAACTTATACAACCAAATTTTGTAACTTGAACTGTATCTTCAATTCGGATTCCAAATTTTCCTGGTAAATAAATACCTGGTTCATTGGTTACTACCATGTTTTCTTTTAATTGTGTATCAGAACGATAACTAATATAAGGTGCTTCATGAATTTCCATTCCAACCCCATGACCTAAACTATGAAGCAAATCATATCCATTTAATTTAAAATCGTTTTCTACCATTTTGGTTAATAATCTGGTACTTACTCCATCTTTTATGGTTTCTAATGTTTGAATTTGATTTTTTAATACTAAATCATAAACTGGTTTTATAGCTTCTGGAATGCTTCCTACAAAAAAGGTTCTTGTCATATCTGAACAATACCCATTTACTTTACACCCCATATCGATTGTAATGATGTCTTGCTCCTTAATTTTTCGTTCTGTTGGAACAGCGTGTGGCTTTGATGTATTTTCCCCGGATGCTACTATGGTTTCAAACGATAACCCATCTGTCCTTTTTTTATAGTATTCTTCTATTTCATCTGCAATTTGCTTTTCTGTCATACCTGGTTGAATAAAAGTTAAAAGATAGTTAAAACAGTTATCTGTTATTTCACAGGCTTTTTGCAAATGACTTATTTCTTCTTTGTCTTTTATCATTCTTTGCTTTTCTATCATATATTCGGTTTCTACTAAATGATTGATTTTATAGGTTCGCATAAATTCTTTATATTGTGCATAGGTTACGTAGTTTTCTTCAAATCCAACATTTTCACAAAACATAAAAAAGTTTTCATAGTCATCTTTTGATACATCATTTCTATCATAGACTATGATTTCATCATATAGTGTTAAAATGCTATGTACGTGTTCAATATATCTTCCATCTGTAATATAAATATTTTCTTTTCTTGTTAATAATAGAACTCCTTCTGCTTCTATGTTGGTTAAATATTTTATATTGATGGGATTGGATATAATGAGTCCTTGTAAATTTGAACTTGACATTGTATTTCGTAACCATTGTAATTTAGGATTCATAAGAAACCCTCCTTAATTTTTATCATTTTTATTTTATCCTCTATACATTCCTAAGGTAAATATTTGCATTAAAACTGTTTTAATTTGCTCAAATGGTATATATATACTGATAAAAGTGGCAATTACAATAAATGGCCCAAATGGTATATAGGCATCTGATTTTTTAATTTTTGTTGCCAGTAAAATGATGCTAAGTATCGCACCAATTAAGAATGATAGTAAAGTTATGATAATAATATTGGAAAAACCAAAGAATAGTCCTAAGGCTCCCATTAATTTTACATCACCAAATCCCATTGCTTCTTTTCCATAAAAAAGTCCTCCTACTAGTGTTATGAGCAAGAAAATGCCTCCTCCTGTTACCATTCCTAGTAACATATTAATGGTAATAGCAACATCTGATAAACCATATAAAAAGGCAAATACAATTCCTACTTCAAAAATTGTTAGATTCAGTCGATTCGGAATAATTTGTAATTTATAATCGATAACAAAAGCAGACAACAACATTGGCACTAAAATGATATATTTTAGGATGTCTAAATTGGCAATTATCGTGTCTTGTATGCCAAATCGATACACTAAAGTGACATAGATTGCTGCTGTTGTTAGCATTAGTATGTAATTGGGTTTAAAATTTATCTTATGTTCTGTTATAAAGTCTTTTGAAAATACTTTTTTATATTCTGGAAGTCTTTTGTTCATCCAATGAACAAATTCTCCAACCAATAGTCCTATCATGGCTGCTACTACATAGTAAGCAATATGTACATCATTCCAATACATGTTTATTTTTTCTCCTTTGTTTGCTTATTTTTATACTTCTTCTTTATTTGATTTTCAATTGGTCTTTTCCATGCGGTATACCAAAAATCTTTCTTATAAATTGGTTCTACTAGTATGGTAAACATTTTGCATCGATTTCCACCTATAATGTCCGTAAATATTTGATCTCCTACTACTCCTATATTCTCCTCTTTTTCTTTTAACTCTTTTTGTACCTTTAGAAACCCTGATTTAAAAGGTTTTTGAGCAAAATAATGGTAAGGAATTTCTAATTGATTGGCTACTTTTTCTACTTTTTCTTTTTGATTGGTATTAGATAATAGATATAGTTTGGTTCCTTGTCCCTTTAATTCTTTAATCCATATTTCCACTTCTTTGGATAGGTTTTTATAATAGTCAATCAGTGTGTTATCGACATCTAATATTAATGCTTTTATTTTATTTTTTTGTAAAAATTCTATGGTAATTTCTTCTACTTTATTAAAATAAGCTTTTGGATAAAGCATATTCTCCTCCATTTGTCAAAATTTCAATATTATCTTATCAATTCGAGATTCTTTTGTCAAGGAATCTTTTAAGATGTTTTAAGGATGGCGTCAAAAAACACCATCCCTAAAATATCTTATTTGCAAAATCTATGTTTTCCTATCGTAATTGTCATAGGTCTAGACCAAATCCACTTATTGGTTGCTGTTGCTGGATTGAAGTAATAAATTGCTCCATACGTTGGATCCCATCCATTTAAGGCATCTTGGGCTGCTTTTTTGGCAGTTGAATTTGGTGTTAAATTGATTTGACCATCTGATACTACATCAAATGCTCCTGATTGATAAATGACACCAGATATGGTATTGGGAAATGAACTGCTTCTAACTCGATTCATAACAACTGCCCCAACAGCAACTTGTCCTGTATAAGATTCTCCTCTAGCTTCCCCATAAATTAATCTTGCTAATAAATTAACATTACTTGAATTGCTCGTACTAGAAGAAGAACTAGAACTAGAAATCCCCATCGCTTTTAATGTTGCTGGTCCTGCAATTCCATCTACTGTTAATCCGTTTTTTCTTTGAAAATATTTGACAGCTTCTAATGTTTGACTTCCATAAATTCCGTCTACATTTCCTTTATAATATCCCCATCTTTTCAGTTTTGTTTGTATTTGTGTTACTTCATTTCCTCTTGATCCATATTTGGATAATGCTTCTACTGAATTGTTTTCAAAAAAGATAGCAAACAGAAAAGTAGCCAGACTAAAAATCGCGATTACCAATATTAAAATTGTTTTCTTTTTATTTTTTAACATACTATCACCTTAACAATAAAAATTTTCTTTTTACTATTTTTGTCATTCAGATGATTTATTATACATTTTTGGAAATTTATTTTGAATTTATGAACAATATCTACAAAGAATTGCTTCTAGTCCTACTTGTAAATCAATTCTTCCACTTTTATAATGATAATCCAAATCTCTTAAACTCTGCAAAATATCTCTTAGTTCTTCTTCTTGGAAATAGTTTGCTTGCATTTTATATTTGGTTACTAAAAAAGTTTGATTTGGTTTTAAACTTAAGCTTTTTATCATATCTTTATTGGATTTTACCGCTAATTTGGTAAAATATAATTTTTTAAAATGATAATATAGTGTCATTAAAATTTTTGGGATTGGTTCTTTGGCATAAATCAAATTTTTTAAAACTTCTAAAGCTTTTGCTATTTCTTTTTTTCCTAAATGATCGGTTAAATCAAAGATAATACTTTCTAACTTTTTAATGGTTAGTTGATCCATATCTTCTTTTTGAATTTTCCCATTTTCTCCTACATATTCAATCAATTTTCGAATTTCATTGATTCCATCTTGCAAATTCGTTCCACAACATTCTATGAAATATCTTAAGGTTCCATCGTCTATTTGTACTTTATAGCCATTACAAATTGCTTTGATTCTTTTTTGTACTTGAATTGGCTTTTGAACATCAAATTTACAAATGGTTCCTAATTGCTCCATTGTTTGGTATAGTTCTTGTTTAGTATCAACACCTTCTTCTACCCATACTAATACGATACTTTCGTTTATCAATTTTATATTCTCTTGTAGGTAACTAGCTATTTTCTCTTTCAATTTTGTTAATTCTACATTTTTTCTTTTTCCTTCTTTTTTGAATAATCCTGTATTACGAGCTATGATTAACTTTTTTTCATAGCCAAATGCTGGTGTTTCTATATTCGCTATTAATTCCCCTACATTTGTTTCATCAATAGAAATGAAATTAATCCCTTTCATACAATCGCCAAACAAAGCTTTTATCTTTTTTAGGGATGATTCTAATAAAAATAGTTCTTCTCCATATAAAAGATATAAACTTTTCAAGTTATTACTTTTCAATTCCTTTTCTAAATTTTCGATTGTTATCATTTTTTTCCTCTTATTTTCCCAATATAATTCTAAATATTTCAGCTACACTCCATGCTTGTGCAAACGCTCCTTTTGGTAAGTATGGTTTCCTAGAGTCATATAACTCAGAAATACTACCAATACAACCATTTTCGTAAATTTCTTTGTGAAAGGTTCGCTTGGTTTTTTCCATCAATTTATGAATCTTATCTTCTAACTTTTGTTTTTCCTCTTGGTCTTTGGTTACTTTTAACCTATTTTTTAAAGCATTATAATATAACCCCAATAGCCATGGCCAAGTAATTCCTTGATGATAACTTGTGTCTCTTTTTTCAGGATTCCCTTCATAAACTTCTACATAGTTTTCTTCTCCTTTGGCTAAGGTTTTTAATCCATAGGCATTTACTAATTTCTTCTCTACTGTTGTTATGATATTTTTTGCTTCTTCTGAATCTGGTTCTATAATAGGATAAGTTAAACTTAAACTAAATAATTGATTTGGCCTTATTTTGCAATCTCCTAAAACATCATATAAACATTTGGTTTTTTCACAGTAAAACTGTTTCTCAAATGCTGCTTTACAATTTTGTGCTATTTCTTTATATTTTTGTGATTGCATTGGATGTTTGAACTTTTTACTAAATGCTTCCATTATTTTGTTAGCATTGTACCATAAACTATTGACTTCTACTACTTTTCCATTTCGAGGTGTTACTGCCATTTGGTTGTATTTCGCATCCATCCAAGTATTTTGTGTATTTTCTGTTCCAGATACTAATAATCCATCGGTATCTACATAAATGTTATTATCATCCAAATCAATGCCTTTGTTATAATTTTCCATAATTTTTTCTAATATTTCATATAATTCTTCTTGAACCCATTTCTCATCTTTTGTATACTCTACATATTTTTGAATTTGCTCAAACAAAAGTAAAGAAGCATCTACACTATTATACAATGGTCGATTGTCATACCCTGAATAACCATTTGGAACAAGTCCATATTTCACATCTCTTATCATGGTTTTTAATACTTCTTTTGCGATTTCATATCTCTTTGGTACCAAAAGTAATCCTTCCAATGCAATTAGACTATCTCTTCCCCAATCTAAAAACCATGGATACCCAGCAATTAAAGTATGTAACCTAAAATTAGGACGATACACTACAAAATTATCAGCTGCTATTAAATACGTTTTAATCCATTCGTCTTGTGCTATTTCCTTTTTGCTTTTTTTCTCTTTTTGATTCTCTATCAATAAGGATTGGTTAACCATTTGATGAATACGTTCTTCCTCCTTACGAATTAACTCTTTTCCCTCAACTTGTTCTATATTTTCTTCCAAAGAGCATATAAATGAAATTTCTTTTTCTTCTTTTGCTGCTATTTCTATTTCATATACCCCTGGAACCGTATGATTTTCCTCTGGATAAAATCCTCTTTTTTCTTCTTCTAAGTAAAACATATTTTTGAAAGTATCCTGGAAGTGTGGGATGTAATTTCCTTCTGACATATGCATATAGACTGGTGTTTGTGAGTTACCATCGATGATAAGTTTTACTTTGTTTTTACAAATATCTTGTTTTACTTGAAAGAAATGGTTTGTATTCATTGTATGAAAATCTCTAAAATTAATAATTGGTGCTAAAGTTAATTTCGCTTTAAAGGCTCCATTTTTTATTTTATAAAATACCCCCACTGTGTTTTTTCCATATTCCATACAAATCGTTTTTATAATTTGAGTATTTCCTATTTTATATTTAAAAGTAGGAAGTATTTCTTTTTCAAATTCTTGTTGATATTCATATCCTTTTGCGATATGTCCATTACATACATTCGTATATAAATGATATTTTTTTCCTCTTATCTCAATTGCTTCGTCTAATTTAGAAAGAATCAAATATCTTCTTGCTGGTGGTGTTAAGGGGGCTACTAATAATCCATGGTATTTTCTCGTATTGGCACCTAAAATAGTAGAAGAACTATATCCCCCTATTCCATTTGTAATGAGCCATTCTTTTGTTAATCCATCTTCTAAATTTAATTTTTCTTTTGTAATTCTCATAACTCTCTCCTTTTCTCACTCATTCTTTCTGGATTTTTCAACAAATATTACCTTTTATTTAACTTACTGTCTTCCAATTTTTTTAACATTTCTGCTCTTACTTCTTGTGGTGTCTTCTTTTTTTCTTTATTGTTTTTTGATTTTTTATTTTTCTTAGTTGCTTCTTTTTTTATTTTTTGTCTCGCCTTTTCATCGGCTTCTCTAATAGAAGCGATTCTATCGCTATATTTATCGCTAAATTTGCTCTTGGTCTTCCCTTGTTTTTGTGTTTTTTTCTTATCACCTTTTTTAGCCTTTTTTTGCATATTTTTCTTAATTTTGTTGATTCTTTTTTCTTCCCTTAATTTTGTATTTAACATTAAATATTGTGGATCATTTTGTTTATCTTGATATTTTAAATCGTCACAAATCAGTTCAATGATAGAAGAGGCTACTAAACTTGGATCATGTCTAATATGCTCCTCTTTTATCATAGATAAGTTTCTTTGCAAGAATTTGATTCCTTTTACTTTTTCAATATCTTGGTCTACCAAGTCTTGTCCTTCTAAATTATATTTCTTGATAAATTCTGGAATAATTTCTCCTGTATCATAAATACAATAATCAACAACACCATTTCCACAATGTTCCATAATCGCATTTAAATGGTCTGAAACACCATAATTATCTGTCTGTCCTGGTTCTGTCATAATATTGCTAATATAGACTTTGATGGCTGTACTTTCTTTAATGGCTTTGGTTACTCCATTGACTAATAGATTTGGTATCACATTGGTATATAAACTTCCTGGTCCAATCACAATACAATCTGCCTTTTTTATGGCTTCTACTACTCCTGGAGCTGGTCTACAATTGGTTGGTTGAATTAAAATTCTATTTATTTTAGTTATTTTATCAGAAACAATTTCTGCAATTTTTGATTTTTCCTCTATGATATATCCATTGGCAAGTTCAGCTACAATCTTCATTTCATCTAAAGTAACTGGTATTACCTTTCCTATCATATTTAAAACTTCATTGCTTTTTATGATAGAATCCTCAAATTTTCCATTGATTCCTTTCATAGCAGAAAAATAAATATCGGAAAAATTAAGCCCTTTTAATTTTCCTTCTTGAAATTCATAATTAAATAGTTTATTAATTTGACCTTCTTTAGAAGCAAGTGAAACAATACTATCTTTTACATCTCCTAAAGGTAGCATTTGTAACTCTTTTCTTGAATTGGTTGCTTCTTCTCCATAATCAGATATGGTTACAATGGCTGTTAAATGATTGGTATATTGCTTCAAACCACTAAGAACCGTATTTAATCCTGTCCCTCCTCCAATTACTACAATGTTTGGTCCTTTATCATATACCGTTTTATTAAAGATTAAAGATTTCACATTCACATTGCTTCGCTTTTCCATTCTCTCATCTGTTGCTTCTATTAACACTTCTAAGGTTCTTTTATTTAAAAAGACTAACCCTAAAACGATGGCAACAAAACCAATGACAAAGATTAAAATCACTTCTCCTACTTCTAGGAAAGAAATTTCTTTCATCACTAGTATTTTTGCTAATCCATAGCAAGCAAGTAAAATGCCTACTAATATTAAAAACATCCATCTTTTCATTTTGTTACTTGATTTAAACCATTGCATTAATCCATTCATTTTTATAACTCCTTTACGATGTCACATTTCGGACATATTTTATTTTATTTTTCCCCAACTATTTCCATTTCTAATTTAATTTCTTTGCCATACTTTTTGTATATTTCTTCTTGGATGAATTCTATCAATTGTAAAACATCTTGTGCTGTTGCATTTCCTTTATTGATGACAAAACCACTATGTTTGTTAGAAACTTCTGCTCCACCAATCGAATATCCTTTTAATCCTGCTGCCTCTATTAATTGAGCTGTGATAAAGTCTTCTCCTCTTTTAAAGGTACTACCTGCACTTGGAAACTCAATTGGCTGTTTTTCTTTTCTATAGTTAGCATATTCCTCCATCTTAGCTTGTATTTCTTCTTTTTTTCCCTTAGCTAGTTCTAATTCTGCCTCTGTTACAATATATTTTTCTTCTTTTAGTCTACTTTTTCTATAGTCAAATTTCATTTCTTCGTTTGTAAATATTTTTTCATTCCCATCGTAGTCCACACATTTAACAACTTTCACAATATCTTTCATTTCTTTCCCATGGGCTCCTGCATTCATTCGAATAGCTCCTCCTATTGTCCCTGGTATTCCTGATATTTCTTCAAATCCTGAAATTTCTTTTTGTAAAAAGATTCTTCCTATTTTGGCAATTTTCTCTCCAGCTCCTACTATAATTTTTACTTTGTTTGCTTCTTCCTGTATTTCTAGTTTTTCTATTTTTATCTTAATGGTAATGCCTGCAATTCCTTTATCTGTAACCAGTAAGTTACTTCCATTTCCAAGAATAGTGACTGGTATAGGATGACTGTTGGCTAATTTTAAGACTTCTTTTAATTCCTCTATGGTTTCTATTTTGATAAAACATTCTGCAGGCCCCCCTATTTTGAAGGTGGTATGCTGTTTCATGGGTTCTTGAAAAGCAATTCTTTCTTTCTCAATTCGTAAGTTTGCATTTTTGATGATTTCTTCTAAGTTCAAAGTTACACTCCTTTTTTATTTTTTGTTATCTTATTCTTTCTTTTGTATTTTATTCTCATGATATTGTTTTAAAATTTCTTTTTTACTATATCATTTTTCTTTCTAAATTACAAGTATTTCCTAAGTGATGGTTAAAGAAGAACCGTCCCTGATTGACCAATGGCTAAAGAAGAACCGTCCCTAATTAACCATTTTATGAATGGATTTTGTTTTTCGTACATATATTTAAATAGTGAAATGGAGGATTTTATATGTCAAAACCTAATTTTTATGTCATAAAGTTGAAAAGGAATTTTTTGCCTTTGGTATTTTTGTGTTTTACTTTTTGTTTATTGTTGTTTTCAAGAAGTAATTTGCCTGCTGTAAAATCTGGTTTGGCTTTATGGGCAAATTCTGTTATACCATCTTTATTTCCTTTTTTTGTTGCGACTGAATTATTAATGCATACCCATGTTGTTTCTCAACTTCGGAAATCTTTTAAATTGCTATATGAAGCCTATTTTTAATGTTCCTGGTGAAGGTGCTTTTGCGTTTATTATGGGATTGATTAGCGGTTATCCTGTGGGTGCCAAAATTGCTACTTCTTTTCGACAAAATAATATCTGCACCAAAGAGGAATGTGAAAGATTACTGAGTTTTACCAACAATTCTGGTCCTCTTTTTATGATTGGAACGGTTGGAATTTTGATGTTTAAAAATACTACCATTGGAGTCTTACTTTTTGTGACTCATCTTTTCGCTTGCCTTACGGTTGGTATTCTCTTTCGTTTTTGGAAAGCCAAACAGGTTTCTCCTGCTTTTCCTACGAAGGCTAATTCTTCTGGTAACAAGCAAAAAACGGTATCCTTTTCTAATTTAGGAGAAGTCTTAACAGAAAGTATTACAAGTGCTACTTCTACTGTTTTGCTAATTGGAGGATTTATTGTTCTTTTCTCTAGTATTATCTCGATTTTAAAGTCAAGTGGGATTCTTACTCTTTTTGCTTCTTGCTTAACACCACTTTTGAATTTCCAAAACATTGACACCAGTTTTGCTGCCCCTTTGCTAAGTGGTCTTTTAGAAATTACAAATGGAATTCAATCGATTTCTAACATTGCTTGTAAAAAACTTTCTATTAATCTCATTTTTACTGCTTTCTTACTTGGATTTGGCGGTATTTCTGTTTTATTACAAGTATGGAGTATTACTTCAAAAACAGATTTATCTATCAAACCCTATTTCTATGGTAAACTATTACATGGTCTATTGGCTGCTTTTTATACCTATATTTTTATAAATGTGATACCATTTTTTAATTTTGATTTATAAAGATTGGAGCTGATTTTATGGAAAAAGATTTTAATACTAATTACATACCACCTTATATGGATTATGGGATGCCACCTCCTAATATGAATATGGGAATTGATATGAATGACTTATATAAAGATCCTATGTTTCATCCTATGATGCAATATGAACAAGCTTATTGCTATTATCGCTATTTATGTATGCAAATGGAGTATAAGATAAAATGTAAAGAGTATGAAAAAATGTGCTCAAAAGACACCCGCACTTCCTCTTCTCGGACGTGAAAGAAAAGTGGAATAATGGTCTTTTCTCTTTCTTTCATTTATAATAAAAAAATACGGAAAGGTTCCTATGTTCCTTTTCGTATTTTTTATGTGTATCACTTCTAATTTTTTTCTAATGGTACCATATGTATCAAATTTGCTTTTTTATGTAAATTATTGTATAATTTTTATACAAGGAGGTAGCCTTATAGTGGAAAAAATTTTAGAAGGATTAGCCTTTGGATTGCATTTTTTTACAATCCCTTGTGCTTTCCTTTCATTTTTTTGGGAAAATTTCTCAAAAAAATGGAAGTTTTGGGCATTGCAAGTATTAATACTAATTTTTAGTATTTTACTTGGAATATTTGCTAGCATGGTTTAATTAACCCATGCTCTTTTTTATTTTATACCCCCATAATCTCATATCCACTATCTGCATAAATTACTTGCCCTGTAATGGCATCTGACATAGAACTTAATAAAAATGTAGCTACATTTCCTACTTGGGTGGTTGTTACATTCCTATGTAAAGGAGCTTTTTCTTCTACTTCTGTTAAAATCGAACCAAAATCCTTAATTCCTTTAGCAGATAATGTTTTAATTGGTCCAGCTGATACAGCATTTACTCTCATGCCTTCTCTTCCAAAGTTTTCTGCTAAATATCTTACACTTGACTCTAACGCTGCTTTTGCTACTCCCATTACATTGTATCCTTTTAATACTTTTTGTGAACCATGATAAGTTAATGTAACTAAACTCGCATTTTCCTTTAACATATCCATTTCTTTTGCTGTCCTTGCTGCTAACACAAATGAATAGGCACTGACGTCATTGGCATGGCTAAATCCTTCTTTGCTTGTATAAATGAAGTCATTGTGTAGGTCTTCTGTATTGGCATGAGCAATGGCATGCACGATTCCATCTATTTTCCCATTTTCCTCTTTTATCTTAGTAAATACTTTTGCTACCATTTTATCTTCTGAAGCATCGTTTAAGACATACGCTTTTCTTCCTTCAAAATCCTTGGTTAACTCTTCTATTTTTTCTCTATTTTCTTCTCCCATATAAGTAAAAATTAGATTAGCACCATTTTCATAAGCTGATTTTGCAATTCCATAAGCAATGCTCCACTTATTTCGAATTCCCATAATTAATATTGTTTTATCTTTTAATATCATCGTTCTCCTCCACTTTCTCTCTTATTTTGTAACGAAACTACCTTTTCGTTTCTTTTATTCATTAGCTCATTATTTCATATTCGCCCATATTTCTAAATTTTTGATATCTTTCTTCTACTATTTGCTGTGTCGTTTTTCCTTTCATTTCTTTTAAGATTGATTTCATTTCTTTTTTCAAATTAGCTGCTATTTTCTTAAAAGTCTCTTCTTCCTCTCCTCTTGGTTCTGGGATGATTTTATCAATTATTTTTAAGTCATATAAATCTTTTGCTGTTAATTTCATCTTTTCTGCTGCTTCTTGATACCTAGAAGAATCTTTCCACAAAATACTGCTATATCCTTCTGGTGAAAGAATCGAATAAATGGCATTTTCTAACATAAGAACTTGATTTCCTACCCCAATTGCTAAGGCTCCGCCAGAAGACCCTTCTCCAATTACAATAGCAATAATTGGCACCTCTAATTTTGCCATTTCAAACATAGATTTTGCAATTGCTTCTCCGTTGTCCTCTTTCTTCTGCTCCCACTCCTGGATAAGCTCCTTTGGTATCCACAAAGGTTATAACTGGTCTTTTAAATTTTTCGGCTTGTTTCATAAATCGGATGGCTTTTCGATAACTCTCAGGATTTGGCATTCCAAAGTTTCTTTCTATATTTTCTTTTGTTGTTCTTCCTTTTTGTTCTGCTATAATGGTAACATTTTGTTTTCCTATCCTTCCCAATCCACACACCATTGCTTTATCATCTCTAAAATTTCTATCTCCATGTAGTTCCATAAATTCGTCAAATATTTCTTCGATATAATCAAGTGCTGTTTTTCTTTTAGGATTTCTCGCTATTTCCACTCTTTCCCAAGCAGATATATTTGTACTTTCCATTACTTTTTGCCTCCTTTGTGAAAGCGAATTAGTTTTGCTAGTGTTTGCTTTAACTCTTTTCTTTCTACGATTTTATCAATAAATCCATGTTCCCATAAAAATTCGGCTGTTTGAAATCCTTCTGGTAAGGATTCTCCTATGGTTTGCTCAATGACTCTTTGCCCTGCAAATCCTATCATAGCCCCTGGTTCTGCTAATATGACATCTCCTAAACTTGCAAAAGATGCTGTCACTCCTCCATAGGTTGGGTCTGTTAAAACAGATAGATAAAATAGTCCTGCTTTATCTAATTTGGTTAATGCTGCTGTGGTTTTTGCCATCTGCATTAATGAGACAATTCCTTCTTGCATTCTGGCTCCACCAGATGCCGCAAATATAATCAATGGTAGTTTCCTTTTTATGGCTTCTTCTACTGCGTGTGTAATTTTTTCCCCTACAACAACACCCATACTTCCCATTAAAAATCCACTATCCATAACACAAATTACGACTTCTTCTCCTTCTATCTTTCCCATTCCTGTTGCTACCGCTTCTTGAATTCTCGTTTTTTCTCTTAACGATTTTAATTTTTTCGGATAATCCTCCAAGCCAAGCGGATTATTGGTTTCTATGTTTAACTCAAATCTCTGATACGTATCTTTATCAATAATGGATTCGATTCTTTTATGAATATGCATTCTAAAATAATGCCCACAATTAGGACAAATACTTAAATTTTCTCTTAGTGTTTCTTTATAAATAATTTCTTTACATTTAGTACATTTTGCCCATTTTCCAACTGGTATATCAATTTTTATATTTTTATTTTTCTCTGGCAAAGTTCTCTTTTTTATTTTATCAACAATCATATTGTAACCTCTTTTCCATAAAGGAAGTATCAAAATTACCACGAATAAAATCTGGATTTCTTATGATTTCAAATAAAAAATCTCGATTGGTTTCTACTCCTTCTATTACGAATTCCTCTAATGCTCTTTTCATTTTTGCTACTGCTTCATTACGATTGGCTCCCCATACAATAATTTTAGCTATCATGGAATCATAATGGGGTGGAATGGTATATCCTTCATAAATAGCTGAATCAATTCGAATGCCATTTCCACCTGGCAAGTTTAACCCTGTTATCTTTCCGAGGACAAGGCATGAATTTCTTTTTCGGATTTTCTGCATTGATTCTACATTCAATTGAATGACCTTTAAACTGTACCTCTTTTTGTTTTATTTTTAATTCTTCCCCAGCTGCTATTTTTATTTGACTTTTTACAAGGTCCATTCCTGTGCGCATTTCTGTGATTGGATGTTCCACTTGAATTCTAGTATTCATCTCCATAAAATAAAAATTCTTATCCTCATCTACTAAAAACTCTACTGTTCCACAGCTTGTATAGTTTGCAATTTTGGCAGCTTTTACCGCTGCTTCTCCCATTTTCTTTCTTAGTTTATCATCTACGATTGTGGATGGTGTTTCTTCTATCATTTTTTGATGATTTCTTTGAATCGAACAATCTCTTTCCCCTAAATGAATTACATTTCCATGCTCATCTGCTAAAATTTGTATTTCCACATGTCTTGGATTTTTTACAAATTTTTCGATGTAAATTTCATCATCATTAAATGAAATTTTGGCTTCTTGTTTAACTATATTATAATTAGTTTCTAGTTCTTTTGGGTTATTGGCAATTCGAATTCCTTTTCCACCACCACCAGCTGCTGCTTTTAACATAACAGGATATCCAATTTCTTTTGCAATTTTAATGGCATCTTCTATCTTTTCTACCCTTCCATCTGAACCTGGAATGACTGGCACACCTGCTTCTTTCATCAATTCTTTTGCATTTGATTTATTCCCTAATAATTCTATCACATCTGACGAAGGACCAATAAATTTAATATTTGACTCTTCACAAATCTTAGCAAATTGTGAATTTTCTGATAAAAAACCAAATCCTGGATGAATACTATCTGCTTTTGTCAAACAAGCTGTTTCAATGATATTTTTTATGTTTAAATAACTTTTAGTGGATGCAGCTGGTCCAATACAAATGGCTTGGTCTGCTAGTTTTGTATGTAAGGCATCTTTGTCTGCTTCTGAATAAACGGCAACCGTTTTTATATTCATTTCTTTACACGCTCTAATAATTCTGACTGCAATTTCTCCACGATTAGCAATTAAAATCTTATTCATAGCTTTTCTCCTTCCTTTTTAAACAACGGCAAAGGTAAGCTCTCCTTTTGCTACTATTTTTCCCTCTACTGTCGCAACCGCTTCTCCTATCCCAATTGGTCCTTTTCTTTTTAGAATGGTTACCTCAAGTTTTAAAGTATCCCCTGGTACTACCATTTTTTTAAATTTCATTTTATCAATTCCACCAAATAATGCATTTTTACCTTTATTTTCTTCCATAGAAAGAATCGCAACAGCTCCTGTTTGGGCCAAACTCTCTACGATTAAAACACCTGGCATGATTGGATTTCCTGGAAAATGTCCTTTCAAGTACCATTCCTCTTGTTTTACTTTTTTATAGGCAATCGCACTTTGGCCTGGTATCACTTCTTCTACCTCATCAATCATTAAAAATGGATTTCTTTGTGGTATGATTTGTTCAATTTCTTCTTTTCCTAACATCTTTTTATCCCTTCTATTGTTCTATTTCAAATAATGGAGTCCCATATTCTACTGCTACCCCATCTTCTAGTAATACTTTTACTATTTTTCCAGAAACTTCAGATTCGATTTCATTCATAAGTTTCATTGCCTCTATGATACAAAGAGTATCACCTTTTTTCACCTCTTGCCCAATTTCTACATAAGGTTTGGATGTAGGAGATGGTTTTAAATAAAAAGTTCCTACCATGGGTGATGTGATCATATTAGTATTTTGTTTTTCTTCCTTCTCTTCTTGTTTTTCTATGACTCTTTCTTGTTTTACTGGCATAGTTACAACTTCTTTTTCTTCCTTTGTCATACTAATTTTTGTACCATCTGGAAAATCTATATTAATTGAAGATAAATTGGAATTTCCCATATCGTCTATTAATTGTTTTATTTTTTCATATTCCATTTTAAAAACTCCTTTTATATTTTTCTTACTATAATACTTGCATTGTGACCACCAAATCCTAATGAATTGGACATAACAGTTTCTACTTTTGTTTTTAGCAATTCATTTGGTACCACATCCAAATCGCATTCTTCATCTGGTACTTTGTAATGAATGGTTGGTGGAATCAACTGTTCTTCCATTGCTTTTACACAAAAAACTGCTTCTACAGCTCCTGCTGCTCCTAATAAGTGACCTGTGTTACCTTTGGTAGAACTTACCTTTACTTGTTTTGCTACCTCACCAAATGCTTTTTTGATTGCCATCGTTTCTGTTACATCATTTAAATGAGTAGAAGTTCCATGAGCATTGATATAATCAATTTCTTCTGGTCTAATTTTTGCATTTTCCATTGCTCTTTTCATCGCCTTTGCTGCACCATTTCCTTCTGGGTCAGGAGAAGTAATATGGTAAGCATCGGTAGTTGCACCAAATCCAATTATTTCTGCATAAATCTTAGCACCTCTTTTTTTGGCATGTTCTAATTCTTCTAAAACAAGCATTGCCGCTCCTTCTCCCATAACAAATCCATTTCTTTCTTTATCAAATGGAATACTTGCTCTTGTTTTATCTTCTGAACAAGAAAGAGCTTTCATATTTTCAAAACCTGCCATTCCTAATTCACAAATGGAAGCTTCTGTTCCTCCTGCTAATATCGCCTCTTCATAACCATGTTTAATGGTTTTATAAGCTTCTCCAATTGCGTGTGTAGAAGAAGCACAGGCCGTAACAATACAAATAGATTCTCCTTTTAATCCTAATTCCATTGCAATATTTCCTGCTGGCATATTGCAAATTGCAGTAGGAATAAACATAGGAGAAACCCTTTTATTCCCTTTTTCCACATGGATTCTAGCTTGTTCTTCAATGGTAATCAATCCGCCAATTCCAGAACTAACAAAAATACCCACTCGGTCTAAATTCGTATTTTCTGCTTGGATACCACTATCCTTTAAAGCCTCTCTTGCACTAATCATGGCAAATTGAGAACATCGATCTAATCGTTTGGCTTGTTTTTTCTCAAAATATTCTTGGGGGTCATATTCTTTTACTTCAGCAGCTAATTTTGTCTTAAAATTACTACAATCAAATAAGGTTATTTCATCAATTCCACATTCTTTTTTTTGAATTGCCTCCCAAGACTCTTTTACGTTTTTTCCAATTGGAGTAATCGCTCCTAACCCTGTTATTACAACTCTTCTTTCCACTTTTTTCCTTCCTTCCTTTTGATTTTGAAAAACAATCTCTTTGTTTTACATAAGCATTCCACCATCTACTTGTATGACTTGCCCTGTGATATAGGAACTATCTTCTGATGCTAAAAATTTCACCACATTTGCCACATCTGTTGCTGTTCCCATTCTCTTTAGCGGAATATTTTTAGCAATTTCTTCTTTTACTTCTTCTTTTAAGATATCTGTCATATCTGTTTGGATAAAACCTGGTGCAATGGCATTTACTAATATATTTCTAGCAGCTACTTCTTTGGCTAAACTTTTTGTAAATCCAATCATGCCTGCTTTGGAAGCAGCGTAATTAGTTTGCCCTGCATTTCCCATAATTCCTACTACAGAAGAAATATTAATAATTCTTCCTTGTCTTTTTTTCATCATATAAGGAATTACATTTTTGGTTACATTAAAAGTTCCTGTTAAATTAACAGCAAGTACACTTTCAAAATCTTCTTTTTCCATACGCAATAGTAACTTATCTTTTGTCATGCCTGCATTATTAACTAAAACACTAATTTCTCCCCATTGTTTTATGATTTCTTCTACCATATTTTGTGTTTCTTCCCAGTTAGATACATCACCTTTTACCGCTAAACATTTTACATTTTGTGCCTCAATTTCTTGTTTTGTCATCACTAATTCTTCATTTTCTTTTCGATAATTCATTGCAATGTCATAACCTGCTTTTGCTAATTCAATTGCAATTTGCCTACCAATTCCTCTTGTCGCACCTGTTATCAACGCTACTTTACTCATTTTTTTTCCTCCTATTCCATTAAATCGATCCATTTTGTAGTAAATTTATCGTATCTTGCAAACTCTTCACATCATTAATATTAAAAATATTAATTTCTTTGTCTCCTTTTTCTTTTTTCACAAACCCAGATAAAGTTCTTCCTGGACCAATCTCAATAAAAGTATCCACTCCTTCTGCTAACATCGTTTCTATGGTTTTTGAAAATCGAACCGGGTGAATCATATGGTTTGCTAAAATATCTCTTACCTTATCTTCTTGGGTATAAGGCATACCATCCAAATTTTTTACAACTTTTGTTTGAAATGGATGAATTTCTATGGTTTCTAGTTCTTTTCTTAAAGCTTCTGCACTTTCTTTCAACTTTTCTGTATGAAATGGACCTGCCGTATTTAAAATTCTTACCTTTTTGGCTCCTTTTTCTTTTGCTATTTTTTCAAATTCCTCCACTGCTTCTTTTTGACCAGAAACAACAATTTGTTCTTTTGTATTAAAGTTAGCTGGTACGACAAATCCGCTTTTTACTTGATGACAAACCTCTTGTATTGCTTCTTCACTCAAACCAAATACAGCTGCCATTTTCCATTCTCCTGCTGGCAATCGGTTTTGCATATATTCTCCTCTTTTTTGGACTATCTTCATCCCATCTTCTTTGCTAAGCACTCCACTTTCTATCAAAGCTGTATATTCTCCTAAACTAAGTCCAGCTGATATTTGAGCTTTTATCTTATTTTCTTTTAAAATTTCTAATATGGCTAAACTCATAACTAAAATAGCTAGTTGTGTGTATTTTGTTTGGTTTAATATTTCTTCCTCTCCTGCAAAAGAAATACTTGCTACATCAATTCCAGTTACTTTTTTAGCTAGTTCATAAATTTCTCTTGCTTTCTTGTATGTTTCATAAATATCTTTTCCCATTCCTATTTTTTGGGTTCCTTGACCTGGAAATAAAAATCCTATTTTCATATTTCGAATACTCCCTTCTTTTTGATTTCTTTCTCAAATGCATTACAAAATTCTGCAATCAATTCTCTTGGCTTTATGGAGATACCAAATTCTTTTTGAATGGAGGTTGCTATTGTTTGAATTTCTTCTGCAAATTCTTCTTGCTGTATATTCATACCAATTCCGATTACCAAGCATTTTACTTGATTTCCAACCACTTTACTTTGTGTTAAAATTCCCCCTATTTTTTTTCCTTTAAAAACAATATCATTTGGCTCTTTTACCTCTAATCGAACTCCATATTTTTCCTTTAATATTTTGATCAAAATGTTTGCAATTTCAATGGTGATTCCCTCTAATTTCTGAATTTCACAGTTGGTTTGAATGAGAAAAGAAAAGGCAATATTATTGGCTTCATCTGTATGCCAAACTCTTCCATGGGTTCCTTGCCCTTTTGTTTGATAATCTGCCATAATTAGTGTTCCATTGGGTATTTCATTTTTTTCATATCTTCTCCATATTTCGCTTTGTGTTGAATCAATTTGTTTATAATACTCACTATTTCGTCCTAAAAAACTAGTGTTCAAATTTTCTAATTGCATCTAAATTTTCCTGCCTTTTTATTTTATTGGTAGTTGTCTTGATGAGTGGCTTTTCTGTTATGCTAATGCCTCGAATAGCTTTATATTTTGGCATGCATCGATTGATTTCTTTTATTTTACTCGCAATGGCCTCAAAAATTTCTTGCTCTGTTTCCACCTTATAAGCATCCTTTACTCGCTTTTTATCAATTACCACTTTTACATTAATTTTAAGGTCATTTTTATCTTCTGACATTTGTTTTCCAAAAATAAAAGATTCGTTTACCCCTTCGATTCGATTGACTAAGTTTTCAATTTCTTCTGGAAAGATATTTTTTCCATTTTTTAAAACAATCACACTTTTCTTTCTTCCACAAATAAAAATATATCCCTCTTCATCTATTTTAGCTAAATCTCCTGTACAAAACCACCCATCTTGCATTACTTCTTTGGTTGCTTCCTCATTTTCAAAATAGCCCAGCATAACACTTGGTCCCTTAACCAATAGTTCTCCCATTCCTTCCTTATCTTTGTCAATCAATTTTACTTCCACACTTGGAACAGGCTTTCCAATGGAACCAATTTTACGATATTTCTTAGTTCCCACCCCTACAACTGGTGACGTTTCTGTTAATCCATATCCTTGTACAAGTGGAATTCCTAATAATTCATATTTTTTCTCAATGGTGGAATCCAATGGTGCTGCCCCACTAATGAATAACTTAATGTTTCCACCTATCATCTCATGAATTTCTTGGAAAATCTTTTTCTTTTCTTCCATAGTTGCATTTTTGTACTTTTCTTCATTTCCTAATATTTCTTCCAATTTTCCTTGTTTTTGTAAATTGCTTCTTATGATTTTGAAAATTCCTTCATAAATAGCTGGAACACATGCCATAATGGTTACCTGATATTCTTTCAGGTTTTCCACGATGTGTCTAATCCCATCACAAAATACGGTAGTTGCACCTTTATATAAAGAAAATAAAAATCCTACAGTACATTCAAATACATGGTGTATTGGAAGAATTGACAAAAAGACATCTTCTGAATTTACTTCCAATATTCCTCCTATATCCATTAAATTGGTGCAAATATTTTTATGGGATAATGCTACAATTTTAGGTTGTGATGTTGTGCCTGATGTAAATAACATAATACTCATTTCTTCTGGATTAATTTTGGCTTCTATAAATCTTTTATCTCCTTCTTCCATTAATTTTTTTCCAGTTTCGATTAATTCTTCTTCTGAAAAAACTCCATTTTTATTTTGTTTTAAATCCATTGAGATAAGATGTTTTAATTTTCCCACTCCACTATTTTTAATTTTTTCAATTGTATCCACATATTTTTCAGAGCAAATGATAGCTTCTACTTCTGATTTTTTAATTAGATTTTTTAATTCATTTTCTGTTAAGGACTTGTCAAGTGGAACTACGATTCCTGTTCCACATACGATTGCTAAATAAGCAATTTCCCATTCATATCGATTTTCTCCGATGACTGCTATTCGTTTTCCTTTTAATCCCAAATGAATCAGCGCTGTTCCTAATGCATTTACCATATTTCTTACTTGGCCATGGGTAAAAGTTTTATAATTTCCTTCTTCTGTTTTTATTTTATAGGCTATTTTATCTGTATAGATTTCATTTGTTTTGATTAACATATCTTTTAAATCTGTTATTTCTAATGTTGTAGACTCTCTTTTGTTCATATGATTACCACCTATCTATTTTCTATTTCTTGTTATTTATATCACAGATTTTGGAAATTTGAATTAGACTGGAAGGTCAGTACAAAAAAAACACCTTTTTGAACTATTTTTAATCAAGCTCAAATTCAGTGTTCTTTTTTCCTTTTCTTTTATCGATTTCTCATGTTTTTATTTAGGATGCCATAAAAAAGTATCCCAAAACAAGAATTCCAAGTATAATTCTATAATATCCGAATACTTTAAAATCATGTTTTTTAATATAATTCATTAAAAATTTAATGACTACTACAGATACTACAAAAGATACTAACATACCAATGAATAAAACTGCTAATTCAATTCCTGTAAAAGCAAAACCAAATTTTACTAGTTTTAATAGACTTGCCCCAAGCATAGTTGGAATGGCCAAATAAAAAGTAAATTCTGCAGCATTTGGTCTTGATAGACCAATCCACAGACCTCCTATAATCGTTGCTCCTGAACGTGAGGTTCCTGGAAAAATAGCAGCTAATAATTGAAATATTCCAATGATTAATGCATCTTTATATGTAATTTGAGAATTTGTTTCTTTGTTACTTTTTTTCCCTTTATTCCAATTTTCTATTAGGATAAAGGCAATACCAAACACGATTAATGCAAGGGCAATGCAAAATGGATTGTAAAATAAAGCTTCAAAAACTTCATCAAAAAATACTCCCACAACAGCTGCTGGAATACAAGCAACCAATATCTTTCCCCATAAATTCATAATGTTTTTATCGACCCAAGATAAAATTCCTGTTTTTTGAATTGCCTTTTCTCGATTTGTAGTAAAAGGCCATATCTGTTTAAAATATAGAATAACAACCGCTAGAATGGCACCAAATTGGATAACTACTTGAAACATATTCCAAAATTCTGGAGATACTTCCTTGAATTTTACAAATTGCTCCACTAATATTAAATGTCCTGTACTACTAATTGGTAACCATTCTGTAATTCCTTCTACCATTCCAAACAAAATTGATTTTATGATTTCTAATACCATATTTTTTTCTTCCTTCCTTTGTTCTTATTATTTGTAAATTTCTCTTAATACATTATATACCGTTTCTTTGATAAATTCTGCTGTTGTAATCGGTGCTACTTTTCCTGGTAAAGCTAATGCCCAAATTAATCTCAAGTTTCTATCTTTGGCTGCTTTCTTGTCAATTCCTCCTGGATTGGATGCTAAATCAATTAACAAACATTCCTCTTTTACATATTGCATTCTTTCTTTGGTTAAAATTAAGTGTGGAACAGTATTCATTATGATATCATATTCTGATAGATTTTCTCCTAAAAAGTTGATATTGGTTGCCATATGACCATAAGCTTTAATCCAAGCTAAATCCTCGTCTTTTCTAGCAGCACAGGTAACTTTTGTAGATAGCCCTGTCATTTTTCTGGCTAATACTTTTCCAATCCTACCAAAGCCTAAAATTAAAACCTTGCTTCCATGTATAATTTTATTGGTATTAGCAATCGCAATTTCAATGGCTCCTTCTGCTGTCGAAATTGTATTTAAAACAGCTAATTCTTCTCGTTTCATAATGTCCACAATTTCAATATATTCATCATTTACCATATCATAAATGTCTGGTGCAATACTTCCTGCAATTAAAATTTTAGCATTCAAATGATACATAACTTCTCGAATGGATATTTCTTTTTCACTAAATGGACTATTAATATTTACTCCATTACTAGAAAACGGAATTGGTCCAATTACAATTTCTACTTCTTTTGTAATGGCTTTGCTAAGTTTTTCACAAAATAAAATATTAGGATTTTCCTTTAATTCCTCTGCTTTTTCTAAACCATACGTATAAACCGTATTTCCATCATCTGCTAACATTTTAGCTAATTTAATAATTCTTAAATCTCCACCAATAACAGCAAAATTTGTACTCATAAAATCCCTCCTATGCTTATTATATTGCTTTTTTAGAATTTTATGAGTATTTCTTTAATCTTGTCTTTCTTTTTGGTTCGTTTCTTCTTCTCGTTGTACGATTTTTTCTTTTCTTTGTGTATTTTTCTTTAATAATTTTATGTCATGATAACTCAAATGTCTTGTAATTTCTGCCATTTCTTCTAAATGTTCTTTTGCTTTTATTTCTTTTTCTTGTAATTTATTTTCTTCTCGTGTATCTTCTAAATTAAATGGCATTGAAATTTTCGCCATAACTGGTATAAAAATGGGATCTTTTTTTACCTTTGCTACAATTTTCTTACTGTTAATATCAATAGCAAGATTGACGTATTGAATGGCTATATCTTTTTGCCCTTTTATTAAGTTTATTTTTGCTAATTCATAATACCCATCTGCTGATAATTCTTCTTCTTCAATTGCTTCTAAAAATCTTTTTTCTGCCTCTTCTAAATCTTTATAAATTAAAGCAATTTCTGCTAATGAGTATTTGGCATGATAAGCTAGAGTATTAATTTGGGCAGCTTTTTCATAGCACACTTTAGCACTTTGAAAATCATTTAACATGGTATAAGCAATTCCTAAATTGTAATTGAGATCATAACTTACAGGATGATACCTTAGTGCATCTTGATATACATTGACTGCTTCTTTATACATTTCACTAGCTAGCAAAATATCTCCTAAAAGTATAGTTGCTTCATACATTTCTGGCTTTTTATTTAATAAATTAAATAGCATTTGTGCTGCTTCTTCTTGTTTTTCTAAATTGTTTAACAATTCTGCTACTTTATAATAAGAATCATAATCTTTTTTATTTAAATCAATAGCTTGTACATATTCATCAATGGCTTTACGCATCCCGCCTTCTTGTTCATAGATTTGGGCTAACATTTTATGGGCTTGAGCACTATTGGAATTTTTATTTAATAGCACTAATAGTGCTTGTTTTGCTTTTTTTGTATTTCCCAACATGACATATAGTTTAGCTTTTTTTAAATTTATTATTTCAAATAATCTTCTATTTCTTTTTTCTAAAATGATAATTCCAATTGGTAAAAATATAGCCATTAGATACTTTAGTATGAAAAATATCATATTTAATTTTATCCTAAATAATACTTCCAAAAAGTTTAAGGCAATTCCGATTGCTTCTAATACTAATATTATAACATAGGTTGTATCATTTCTTCTTATCATTCGAAAGAACATAGATACAAATATTGCAAATGAAATGAATGTAAATATTAATTGTTCTATTACCATTTTGGTTACTCCTTTTACGTTTTTGATTTTTTCTATTTTATTCCATTTTTCGTCATTTGTCTAGTTATTTATATAATTCTTCATACATTTTATAATTTCTAAGTATCTTTCTTACATAATGATTCGTTTCCTTGTATGGAATCTTTTCAATGTCACTTCCATCAGCCTTAATAATTCCTTTTTCAATCCAATTATCTACGGTTCCCATTCCAGCATTATAAGCTGCCACTGCTACTTCTTTATTTCCATACCTTTCCATTAATATACTTAAATATTTACTTCCAATATGAATGTTATTTTCTACCTTTAATAGTTCCTCTTCTGCCTGATTCAAATCTATTTCAATCTCATATTTTTTAGCTACTTCTTTGGCTGTCTCCTCCATAATTTGCATCAAACCAATTGCATTTTTATGAGAAACCGCTTTTTCCTTAAAATTACTTTCGGCTTTGATTACGGCAAAAACCAAATTTTCTTCTAATTGATACTTTTCTGCATAAGTAGAAACAATTTCTTGATATGTCTTTGGATAAATTATCTTGTATAGGTTATTTTTAAAAATTCCAAGAAAAACAATGATTACAAAAATAACACTCAAAATCACAAGTAACTTCTTGTTTTTCAACTCTTACTCTCTCCTTTATCTATAAAATGTGTAACTGATTTGCCCATTACTTGCATTCATACCAGTTAAAAGCTTCTGCTATTTCAGCAACTAATGGTACTTCTAATTTCATAGCAGATTCCATACATTGTTGCATAATTTTCTTCATTTCCTCAACTTCTGAAATTGGAACTTCTAGCATCATTTCATCATGTACTTGTAAAACAATTTTAGATTGTAAACCTTTCTTTTGTATTTCTTCATAAACTTTAATCATAGCAATTTTCATAATGTCTGCTGCTGTTCCTTGTATTGGTGTATTCATAGCTGCTCTTGCTCCAAATTGTCTTACCATATAATTGTTTGATTTTAATTCTGGAAGATACCTTCTTCTATGAAATTGTGTTTCGACATATCCCTTTTCTTTGGCTATTTCTGTGATGTCTTCCATAAATTGCTTAATTCCAGCATATTGCTCTAAGTATTCATCAATATATTGTTTTGCTTTTTTTCTGCCAATTCCTAGTTGTTCTCCTAATCCAAAATCACTAATCCCATAAACAATTCCAAAGTTTACGGCTTTTGCATTACTTCTTTGTTCTTTGCTTACCTCATTAATTGGTGTTTTAAATACTTTTGATGCTGCTTGTTTATGAATGTCCTCTCCTTGACTAAATGCTTCTATCATATGTTTATCTTTTGATATGGAAGCTAATACTCTTAACTCAATTTGAGAATAGTCAGCATCTAAATAGACCTTTCCTTCTTCTGGTTTAAATACTTTTCTTACTCTTTTTCCTAGTTCAAATCGAGTGGGTATATTTTGAAGGTTTGGTTCTGTTGAACTGATTCTTCCTGTTGCTGTTATCGTTTGATGAAAAAACGAATGAATTCTTTTTGTTTTTGGATTGATATACGTTTTTAAGCCTTCGACATACGTTGAATTTAGTTTCATTAATTGTCTATATTCTAAAATTTGCTCAATGATGGGATCTTCTTTTTTTAGTTTTTCTAATACATCCACATCTGTTGAATAACCATTTTTGTTTTTTTTGACAACTGGCAATTTCATTTTTTCAAATAAGATTTCACCTAATTGCTTGGTAGAATTAATGTTAAATTCTTCTCCTGCCATTTCATAAATGATTTTGGTTATGGTTTCTAATTTGGTCGTTAATTCTTCTCCAAATTGATTTAATTCTTGTTCATCCACATACATCCCATTCCACTGCATATTGGATAAAACTTCTACTGTTGGCATATCTATATGATAAAATAAATCCAAACAATTTATTTCCTCTAATTCTTTTCCTGTAAGCTCTTTTATTTTTGAAATAGCATAAGCATATAATTGATATTTTTCTCTTTCTGATTGGTTGGTTGCTTCTTCTTGATTCACTTTTATTGTATCAAATAAGTTGATTTGCTTTTGCTGTGTTTCTTCCTCTTTCTGAATCACTTCATTTACCTCTATTGCTAGATATTGATTCATTAAGTTTTCCATATTCATTTTATGATTTGTTGGATTTAAGATATAACTTGCGATTCCTATATCATAATGAATTCCTTTTAATGTGATTCCTTCTTGTTTCAACAAAATATATACCTTTGTTAAATCGATTCCTATCTTTTTTATTTCTTCTTTTTCTAATATTTCCTTAAAATTTTGTAAATTTTCTCCTAAAGATAAATAAGATACTTCATTTTTTTCTGCATTATAAATACTGATTCCTACTATTTTTTCTTTGATAATCTTTTCTGAATGTGAATCTGGAATGGTTGAAAAATAGAAAGTCATTTCTTTTTGTTTACTAATTAATTCTATGATTTCTTCTTGTGTTTTATCTATTTTTTGATAGAATTCTTTGGCTTTTTCTTTTATCGTTTCTTCTCCTTTTAAAGCAAAACGGTCAATATAACGATTAAAGTTTAATTCTTTAAATAATGCTAATACTTTTGGCTTGTCCCATTCTTCTACTTTAAAATCTTCTAATGTATCTGTAATTGGTACTTCTAGGTTAATGGCTCCTAATGTTTTGGATAGAAAAGCTAACTCTTTGTTAGCAACGATTTTTTCTCTTTGTTTTCCTTTTAGGTCATCTTCTCCTTTTTCTATCTTTTCATACAAATTTTCAATCGAACCATATCTTTGTATTAAGCTTAATGCCGTCTTTTCTCCTACTCCAGGAACACCTGGTATATTATCAGAGGTATCTCCTTGTAAACCTTTTACATCAATTAATTGTTTTGGTTCTAATCCATATTTTTCGATAATCTTTTCTTGATTATATTCATCGGTTTCTGTTTTTCCAGCCTTTGTATGAGGAATTCGGATGGTTACTTTATCAGTTGCTAATTGAAAAGTATCTCTATCTCCTGATAAAACAATCACTTCTAATCCTTGCTTTTCTCCATAACGAGACAAAGTCCCGAAGTACATCGTCTGCTTCGTAACCTTCCATTTCCACGATATCAATCTTCATGGCTCTTAAGATTTCTTTTATCATTGGCATTTGCTCTGCTAATTCATCTGGCATTCCTTTTCGATTGGCTTTATACCCTTCATACATTTTATGCCTAGCGGTTGGTGCTTTTAAGTCAAAGGCTACTACTAGGTATTCTGGATTGACATCTTCTAATAGTTTAAAAAGTATGGCTAAAAATCCATACACGGCATTGGTATATTTTCCGTCTTTTGTCATTAACATTTTGCTTCCCATGATACCATAAAATGCTCTGTTCATAATGCTGTTACCATCTACTAATACTAATTTATCCAAAAACTCTTCCTCCTTATTTTATTTTCTATCCTTTCAATCTTTGTTTTTCCTAGCTTGTGGCAATTATATTTACTTTTCTCTGCAATAAAGCATTATGACCACAAATTATTTATTATTTTTTAAATTTTTGCTATCTATAACAAGCTGGTCAAAATCAGAAATATATGTTCTATCTTGAATTATTCTATATTTTTCAAATTCAGTCTCTGCATGAAGTTTTGCCATTTCTGCTGATATTTTTCCATTATCTTTCAATACTTCATGATCCCACAGCGTTAAGAATCCATTTAATCTTTCTTCCCAGTCAGACATTGTCATTGGAATATGTCTCATAGCTTGCATTTCCGCTAAATCTAAATATGCTGATACCATTCTTTCTAGCTGAGCAATTTCATTTTTTGACAAATAGTTTTTAGCAATAATAACATCATATTTATGTATTTTACTATTTGGTGCACCTTCCCAAGAAGTTAATCCCATATGTTCTTTTTTATGATCTGCCCTATTATATATTATTTCTGCAGCCGTATTTCCAGATACTGCAAAATGTAATTTATTCTGAACAGAAGTGAAAAATCGAATAGTTGCTTTTGCTGTCTTATCATAATCTATTGAAGTTGCATATATATCAGTAATTTTTTGATAAAATTTTCTTTCTGACATTCGTATTTCTCTTATACGTTCTAATTGTTCTTCAAAGTATTTTTGAGTTAAAATGGAGCCTCCATTTTTCAAACGGTCATCATCCATTACCCAACCTTTTATGGTGTAATCTTTTACAATGTGATTTGCCCATTTTCTAAATTGTACTGCTCTTTCATTATCCACTTTAAATCCAATTGCTATTATCATTTGAAGATTATAATGTGCAATGTTTCTTGAAACCTCTCTATTTCCCTCTTTTTGAACTATTCGAAAATTTCGAATAGTTGAGCTTTCTTTTAGCTCATTATCTTCATAGATTTTTTTTATATGATAATTTATTGTATGTATCTCAACACCATATACAGTTGCTAACATTTTTTGAGTAAGCCATATATTTTCATCTTCATATCTTACTTCTATTGCTTCTGGATTATCACCAGTAGCAGCAATGTATGTTAAATATTCTGCTGCACTTGAACGAATAATACTTTCCTTTTTCTTTTTTATCATTGTACTCCCTTTCACTTTTTATTTATATAACTAAATCTCTTAAAATTTCTAAGCTATTCATAATCCTCTCCTTCTCAGTTTGTCTTTTTCCTGTACAATTCAATTTTTATTCTTTAAATCTTTTGAATAATAATACATATCTGTACAATGCAAATTTTTATCCCATATATCTTCTTTATAATTGTCTACAAAAAAATTCTTAATTGTTTTTTCATATTTATCAAATCCTTGCTTTACATAGAATGGAATATTATTTTCTGTTGTACCCACTCGCATTTTATGATATCTCTGCTTATAATTATCCAATAAATATTTTATCATTTTTTTACCATAACCTTGCCCCCTATATTTTTCTACGGTAGAAATGTTTTTTAATTCACATATATTATTATCAATTTTGGTAACTACTGCAATACATACCAGTTCCTCATGATAGGTTAAAACAAATAATTCCCCATTTTCCAAATACTTTTCTATCCTTTCTTTACTTGGATCCGCTTCTAAGAGTAAATCTATATATTGTTCTTTATTCTCTTTTTCTTTTTTAATAACAACACTTCTTTTCACTGGTAAAAATTCGAAATTTTCTGGTAATTCTGGTTTGCTTAGATTGTGACCATTATATCTACTTTCCTCTGAAAACACACATCCACAATATTTTTGCATATAAAGTCCAAGTTCTCTTGCTTTTGCTTGTCCTTGACGAAACCCAACTCTAAAATCTCGTTCTAAAAATTCTACCCCATATTTCTTAGCCATTTGATTGGCTACTTCTAGGATTGCTTTTTGATTCTGATAGGGACTTACCAAAAGTGTGGTAGAAAATGCATCATATCCATTTTCTTTAGCATATTTTGCTGTTTGCTCCAATCGAACTAGATAACAATAGTTTTTACATCTTTTCTCCAAATCTCCTATTACGTTTTTGCAAAATTCTTTTAATCCATAATCTTCTTGAAATATGGCTTCTACTTCTATACTTTTTGTATATTCTTTTAAACAGTCCCTTCTTTGTTTGTATTCCATATAAGGGTGTATATTGGGGTTAAACCAATATACCGTTGGTTCTATTCCTTCTTTACGTAGTGCTTCGATACAATATACACTGCATGGTGCACAACAAGTATGCAATAATAATTTCATGATTTTTTCCTCCGTCCCCAAAATCATCCTAAAGTTACTCCCACTCATATCCCATGTGTTGATAAGCTGGTGGTAATACTTTTCTTCCTCTTAGGGTTCTTGCGATAAATCCTATTTGGATTAAGTATGGCTCATACACATCTTCAATGGTATCTAATTCTTCTCCTACTGTGGCAGCTAGTGCCTCAATTCCTACTGTTCTTCCACTATATTGTACAATCATAGTTTCTAATATTTTTCGGTCAATTTCATCTAGTCCTAATTCGTCAATCTCTAATTTATTTAATGCGTGTTTTGCTATTTTTAGTGTAATATCCCCATTTCCTAATACAATGGCGTAATCTCTGACTCTTTTTAATAATCGATTGGCTATTCTTGGCGTTCCTCTTGACCTTCTTGCAATTTCTCTTGCGGCTTCTTCTTGGATTTCTATTTTTAAAATTCTACTAGATCGTTTTACAATGGTTGCTAAATCTTCTGTTGAATACAGTTCTAGTCGATGAACAATCCCAAATCGGTCGCGAAGTGGTGTGGTTAAGGAACCTGCTTTTGTGGTTGCTCCAATTAAAGTAAATTTCGGTAAATCTAGTCGAACTGATTTGGCACTTGGTCCTTTTCCAATTACGATATCTAAAGTAAAGTCTTCTAATGCTGGATATAAAATTTCTTCTACACTTTTACTTAATCTGTGAATTTCATCAATAAATAATACATCAAATTCAGAAAGATTGGTTAACAATGCCGCTAAATCTCCTGGCTTCTCAATGGCAGGTCCTGAAGTTATTTTTAGATTGGAATGCATTTCATTTGCTATGATATTGGATAATGTTGTTTTTCCTAATCCTGGTGGTCCATAAAATAGACAATGGTCTAATGACTCTCCTCTTTTTTGAGCCGATTCGATATAAATTTTCATATTTTCTTTTACTTTATCTTGTCCAATATATTCGCTTAAAACAGCTGGTCTTAGCGAATTTTCTAATCTTTCTTCTGCGGTACCTTCTATCTCTGGATTTATAATTCTTTCTTCCTCCATTTTTAACATCCTTCGTTCTAAATTTAGGTTTTTGGTTCTACCTATAACCCCCTATGTTCTAATAAATTGTTTACACTAACAGAATTTGAAATTTCTAATTCTGTTTTCATGAACTGATAATATTGCTCTAACAATTCCTTCGTCTCTTCTTGGATTGTTTCGCTATTTACCTGATTTCCACTTTCAATCTCATACCAGTTTTCATCATAGTAATATTCATTTGCTATGATTCTTTCATTGTTTAAGGCTACGAATTCTTTGCTTGCCAATAGATTGGTTCCTAAGGAAAAACCATCTTCCACTCCTACTAAGTAAGTTAATGTTGGCTTGATGTCTAATTTGCTAACTGGTTTTTCTATGGTAATTGGATCCATTCCTGGTATTTTCATACCACAAACTACTCTTGTGTAATTTAATTGGATTTCTACATCGTTTAAGTTTGGATTTGTACTTTGTAAAAATTCTATCATTTCTTCATTATGCAAATTCATTCCATTGTGATCTCCAAATACTAAAATACCTGTCTCTTCATAACGCCCTTCTTCTTTTAACTTGTCCAGCAAAACGCCAAATGCATAATCGGCATAATTAACCGCTTCTAAATAATTTCCAAAATAGGTATTTTTATATTGACCAACATCAATGTGTATTTTGCTTCTATCTTGGAGTCCTTCTAACTCATATGGTGTATGTGAGGAAGCTGAAACAAGAAAAGAAATAAATGGTCCTGGATATTGTTTCATTTTTTCGATTGCTTGTGTATAAAATACTTCATCTGATAAAAAGCCATTGATATATTCGGTATCTCTAAATTTATCTTTTAAGGCTAAATCCTTTACCCCTAATTTTGTATATACATTTTGTCGATTCCAAAAATAAGCGTCGTTTCCATGCATATAAGAAGTATAGTAATTGGCTTGTTGAAACATCTTAAACAAATCATCGTATGTATTGGTATAATATTTGCTAAATGACATTCCATTTTCCATTGGATAGATAGAAGTAATGGTAGAATGTTCTGAGTCTGCTGTGGTAGAATAACTTTGCATATGCATATTGGTAAATTCTATATTTTCTTCTAAAAATCGATTTAAGTTAGGTGTAATTGGCTTTCCATTGATTTGTTTGTTGATTACAAATTCTTGAATGGATTCTAATTGAATTATAATGATATTTTTATTGGCTAAACTTCCTTTTCGATTGTATCTTTCTTCTCCATACCTTTCTTGGTATTCTTTTTTTAATTTTTTATAATCTACCATCATGTCTTTTGCTTCTTTGTATTTTGTTTGACTTTTTATATTTATCATATTTTTAATATCTCCAATATGATAACCAAATATAGTAGATTCTCTAATTTGTAAGTCCTTATTGTATATTTTGTCTTTCCCTTTTTCCACAAATTTTACACTAATGATGCAAAATATGGTTAATCCGATTATCCCTGTAATCCATTTTGCTGTCAATTGTCCTTTTGTTTTCTTATCTTTTTTTTCGATTTTTACCCATTTAGTTCCCTTCAAAATGGCGAAAACTAAGATATCTAAAAAGTAAAAAATTTGTTTCATTTCCAAGACTCTAGGAAGTGTACTAATAATTTCTTCCCCATATTGTAAATTGGAAATTTGAGCCACTGATAATACATTATTAGAATAGCTATAATAGACTGCATCCCCAAATAGCAATCCACTTAAAAGTATATTCATGACAATTCCACCCATGATTCTTGCTCGATTGGGTAATACGCATAAGAAACATACTAACACAACTAGAAAACTAAACGTTCCTAATATGGTTTCTACGGCTAAATTTTCTGTTGCTGCAATGGTACTATTATAAAATAAAAATGTTTTGGCAAATACTAGGATTCCCATTAATATCACAAAACCAATTGAATTCATCCCTTGGTTCATGATTTGTTTTATCTTGTTTCTTTTTCTTTCTGTTTTTTCTTCTACTTCTCTTTTTTTTGTGTCGTTTTTTACTTGCTTTTCTTCGATTCTAGTTGCCAATTGTGTTTCTCCTTATTCTTATATTGCTTCGATAAAATCTTCAATTATTTTCAACATTTTTGAATTTCTTTTTTGTTTGTTGTCATATTTAACTGGTATAAAATTTTGTACTTTGATAATTGCTTCTTCTAATTGCTCTACCCCTTTTATTCCAAGGATATATCCTTTGCTATCAAAGGATTCTACAATTTGCTTTTGATGGTCATTGACGTGTTCTTGATATTTATGAAGTCTTGGCACGGCAATTACCTTTTTTCCCTTTTGGATGGAACTAATAATAGACCCTACTCCTCCATGTGTGATAATTAAGTCTGCTTGTGTCTGATAACGTTCTAATTCTTCTTGTGGAATTAAATCAAATATCCTCATGTTCTTGGATTCGTATTTGGTATACCCTGCTTGTACTAATATTTTTTCATCTATGATGTTTTTTTCAACTAAGTCATCCATTTTTTCTAACAAACGATGGAAACTGTTATTTTGTGTTCCTAATAATATTAATATCATTGATAAATTGAACCTCCATATACTGCTTTGGGATAAAGTTCTAACATTTCCTTCCATTGCACAATAAATAAATCGGCAATTGGATAAATTAATCTTCCCGTTGCTGTCTTTTTGTTTCGATTGGCAAATGTTTCAATATAGATTATTTTACTTCCTAATATCTTCCCTAAATAGCACATTGGCCCTGCTGTATGAGTTCCTGTTGTGATAATTATTTTAGGTCTTAATTTACCATAATAATAGATGGTTTTTAGGCAAAGATAAAAATATTTGAATAAATAAGTCAATAGTTTAGCTCTTGTCCCATATGGTAAAAAATATATTTTATCACCATATTTTTCTTTTAGTGCTTCACTTACTTTGTCTTTTTCTGTTATAATATGATATTCATATTTTTCAAATAAGGGAGAAAGCTGTAACATTTCGCTTAAGTGTCCTCCTGTGCTGGATATAAATAGTACTTTTTGTTTCATTTTTTACACCTTTTTGTTTCTATTTTTTTACCTTGCTATTATATCTTTTTTTTGCCTTAATGTCTAGTAAAAATAAAACAAAAAAGACAGAATTCGTTTTCTTTGGAATCGATTTTCTTACTTTTCTATCCATAAAAAAAAACGTCAGCCTAAGACGCTTTTTTTATTTTATAGCTTGTTTTACTTTTTATGCTCTTGGATGTGCTTTTTTGTATATGTCTTTTAATCCTTCATCTTGAAATTGCATATAGATTTGTGTAGAGGATATGTCAGAATGTCCTAACATGGTTTGAATGGCTTTTAAGTCTGCTCCATTTTGTAATAAGTGTGTTGCAAAAGAGTGTCTTAAAACATGTGGTGTAATGTCTTTTGTAATGTGTGCTTGCTCTTTATAATATTTTATGATTTTCCAAAAGCCTTGTCTGGTTAGTCTTCCTCCATTGATATTAACAAATAATGCCGTTTCCTTTTCACTTTTGATTAATATATCTCTTGCTTCTTCTATGTATTCTTTTAGTGCATTCAAAGACATGGTTCCTAATGGTATATTTCTTTGTTTGTTTCCTGTTTTACAAACAACATATCCTTCTTCTAAATTGACATCTTCTATGTTTAACGATATAATTTCAGTTACTCTCATTCCTGTTGCATAAGCAAATTCTAACATCGCTTTGTCTCGTGTTCCTTTTAGATCGATATCTTTTGGTTGTTCTAGTAACAATTCTACTTCTTTTGAAGTTAATACACTTGGTACTCTTTTTTCTATCTTTGGAGACTGTATATTTGCTGTTGGATCTACTTTTACTTTTTTTCTTTTTAATACAAATTGATAAAAAGAACGAATGGATGCTATACATCTAGATATACTAGATGGCTTTTTCCCATCTTCTTGCAGTTCTTTCATATAGTCTTTGATGTCTTCTTCTTTTACTCGATTGTAATAAAGTTCACAAGCTTCTAAATATCTTTTAAATTGTTTTAAGTCTCTTCGATATGATTGTAATGTGTTTTCCGATAACTTCTTATCATTTTCTAAAAAATCAAAAAAATACTTTAATTGTCTTTCCATTTATTTTCCCTACCCTTATATTTAAAATAATCTATTTACATAAACTATATATGTTATATCAAACTATTTGGAAAATGTAAATACATTTTTTACTTTTTTTAAAAATATTTTATGAAAATCTTTAAAATATTGGTTGAAATAAAGACTTCCATAAAAGACGATAGTACTAATAATAGAAGCATTACCAAAGAAAATATGGTATGTCTTACAATTTCTAGTTTTATGTTTTCTTTTCGATTATCTTTTACGATGGATTTGTAAAGTTTAAATCCACTTACTGCTAAAGCTAAAATAGCTGGTATGAAAATCAAATTTTGGAATATGACACTTGTTAATAAGAAGGATAATCCTTTTGACATTCCCATAATCGAAATACAAACTGATATAGTATACCCTAAACAAAAGCCTCGATAGACCACAAGTCCAAAAACAATGGGGATCCCGAATAACAGTGGTTCCAAAAAACCAAATAATGATAGCTAATCCTATATTTTGCCCAATACTAGTTTTTAATAAACTCATATGTTCTAAATTTTGTATTGTTTTCATTTTCTCAATAAAGTTTTGTAGGTAAGATTCTATTTCTACTCGTGGTGCTTCTTGTATATTATTTACGAATAAAACTCCTAAAAATATCCCAATGATAAATAGCAAGGTAACTATGATATATTCTTTACGATTGTTTATTATGTGTTGCTTTAGGGTTTCTTTTATTTTGTTTCCTTTGTTTTTCATTCTAAAAAAATCTCCTTATCGTTTATACATAATGTGTATTCGATAAAGAGATTTTTAGAACTTCTATTTTTTTTCTTTCACAGAAACCTTTCCATAGTTACCACCACCACCAGATTGTACTTGGCAGTTTCCTCTTCTAGCATTTTCTATATTACGTGCTACTTTTTCTCCGACTACTGCTTCTATATCATCTTGTGATAATTTATGTAAAATATTCATTTCCGTTCCAAAGGCATCTAATAATTTGGTAATTGTTTTTCCTCCTACTCCTGGTATAAATCCAAGCGGAATTTGATAAATGTAAGGTGGTCTATTTTTTGGACTTTTGGTTTCTTTTTTGTCTTTGATTAATTCAATTCTGTCAAATACGCCAAATGTAACATTTTTTCCACCACACATTGGACAATTGTCTACTGGTTCTTTGGTTTCAATCGATTTGTTACAATCATCACAATAAGTTCTATGGTATTTCCCCAATTTAGGATCTAACCCATAATTAGCAATTACTTTTCTTCCCTCTTCTTGCTTTAAAGCTTTTACAATTTCTTGAAAAGAGATATCTTCTACTACCATTTTATTATATTCTCTTGCTATTTTTGGTAAAGAATGAGCATCTGAATTGGTCAAAAAAGTTCTGTTTTCTAGCTCTGATATAGTATCTGCTAAATAGGTATCAGAACTTAACCCTAATTCAATGGCAAATATTTTTTCAAACTTTTCTTTGAATATGTTTTCCAATCGATTGGTACAGTTTCCATAGTAGCTTTTATGTGGAGTAAATACATGTGCTGGAATTAAAATCCCATTGTATTTTTCTACTATGTCTATTAATTCATAACCTGATAAATCTGTTCTTTGTGTACTTAATGTAATATTTTTTAAATGCTGGCTTAGTTCTTTCGAAAAACCTTTGATATCCTCTAAATGTGGAAAAAAACATACATTATGAGCACTTCCACATTTTCCATTTCTTCCTTTTTCTGCTGTCTCTACTTCGCTTCCTAACAAGATACATACTTTATCTTGATAAATAATTCCTCCATCTTTTAATTCATAAGCTTCTCCTGTTTTTAGAAAGTTTTCGATATCTTCTATGACATATGGTGAAGCACAATCAATAATTCCTACTACATGAATTCCCTTTTTTTCAGCACATTCTTTTGCAATGTTTGCAAAATTTAGTGACTTTGCTGCTGTTATTTTAATTGGTTTTCCATTTTCACTTCTTCCTATATGTACATGTAAATCTGCAAATATTTCGTACATTTTTCTACTCCTTTAATCTGCTATTACTTTTTCATCCATATGATTCATTATCTTTTTAGCTGTTTGCTTACTAAATAATGGACGATTTGGATTTTCGCTCTTACCAAACATTTCATCTATCCTATTATCTGTATATTTTGCAATGATTCGATCTACTTTTGGTTCATAATTGTATAAAACTTTTTCAATAAATTTCGTTACTTCTTCTGTTTCATTATATATCTTAACTAACTTTCTTAAGGCTGTCATATTTACCAATTCACTGAAATGAATTTTTTCTATAAAATTGACAAATTCTTTAAACAATTGTAAATAACGATTATCTTCATTTTTTAAGTTTCTATGTTCTAATAATACTAAAGCTTCATCTGGTTTAAATCCAATTCTTTCTGGTCTGTCTAGTAACATTCCACCAAATTGATCTACCAATTCTAGAATATCACTTTCTTTTTCTCTTGGATTACTCTTACTATATCGATTAATTTCTTCACAAATTTTACAAAATCTTTTACCAAATCCAAGTGTTTCTAAATATTGAGCTCCTTTTTTGGCATATGTATGGATACTTTCAATTTCTTGTGCATTATCTATTTTCTTACAATTGCATAAAAGGCTTGCTGTTAACAAAAAGTCTTTGTCAACTTCTATTCTAGCATAATTTAGAAACATTCTTACAATTTCTGTTTTAAAGATGGTAGATTTATCAAAATATATTTTTTTCTTTTTGGCTAAATAATATGTAATTTCCATTTTAGAAGCTAAATTTTTTTCTTCTAAAATATAATCTGCAAAAGTTTCCATTTGCTTCCTCCCTCAAATTCGCTGTTTAAGCTTTTTTTCATACGAATACATTTTTATTATAATGCACCTAACCAAATAATTCAATATTTTTGCTCCATGTCATACAATTGTAATAAATGACTTCCTGAATGACTATGTGTTGTTTCTCTTTAGTTGCAGTATTATTTGAATGTTGTTTATTGCTTGTAGCAGTAAATAATTGTTAGTTCACGGGTTGCAATTTCTGAGTCAAAAATTTCATTTATTCTGTCATTTCCCATTTGAGCAAGCCACAATTTAAATGGCTCTGCCTTCTGTTAACTTTCTTTTCAAATTACAAAAGCACTCTTCAATGCTTCTAACATTTGCTGACTTCTTGTGATAAACCTTTTTCGACCACTATTTCTAATGTCCACAAGACCTCACGGGGTAAGTCATTTAATTTTCCTCTTTTACTCACTTGATTTACTTGATAAAGTTACGTACATCTTTTGGGCTTTGACTTCAAATGTAGCCTTCCCCTCTTATCAAGCCTTAGTATCAAGTTTTTGTACATTGAACCAAGATTTTGCTACCCACTTCCTCCATGTCACACCTCACGATGGAACGCTTGTGTTTTACTATGTGGTTAGCGATGTATACCTCCACTATGGACTTTCACCAATTAACTAAACAACATGCCCGTCGCACATTTAAAAGCACGGAAATCTAATTAAATCCGTGCTTTAAACTAACTTTCAAAGTAAAAAGCTAGCCTTGAGTTGTCTCTAATATATTTTTCTTCAAAATTATTGTTTGCCATAAATGTACCTGCTATTTCATCTTCAAAAGAGCTACGTTCATATGTATAATTATATATTATATTTTTGTCTTTTTAATGGACTTTTATCAAATTAAATTGCATTTTTTCTTCCTTCTTTATTTCAAATTTCTCTTTATATCTTCCATATTATTGAATAATATTCCCTTTAACCCAATATCATTAGCACTTATTATATTTCTTTTAGTATCATCTATTAAAATTGATCTTTCTATATCTAATTTATATTTTTCAATTAACTTTTTATATATTTCAACATTAGGCTTACTTATATTTTCAAAACAAGAAAATACTC
>JAAWAM010000018.1 GCA_022792135.1 Clostridia bacterium | reverse complement strand
TCTTTATCCAGCTCATATGTAACAAGTGTAAAGTAAAGGCTTCAGTCTTTTTTACGAGACTAAATCTCAGAAAGGAACACCCGAAGCCCTCTATCATTACAGGTATTATCTCAAACCTTAATTGAGATAACAAGTCAAAATTAAAAAATATGTATTAATTTTGATTAACTATATTATACGAGAAAGGAAACTTATGAAACGAATTAAATTAAAAGATAGAATATTACCAACTTACACCAAAGGAGAAGAAATCTTCAACATGACATCCCATATAGTAGGAGGTGTACTAGGAATCGTAGCAACCGTGCTATGTGTTACTTTTGCTGCCATACATGGAAATGTATTTGGAATTATCAGTGGAGCCATTTATGGATTCACCATGATTTTACTATATACCATGTCAAGCATCTATCATGGGTTAAGCCCAAAGAAATATGCTAAAAGAGTTTTTCAAGTATTAGACCATTGTTCTATTTTCTTATTAATAGCAGGATCTTATACACCATTTGCACTATGTACCATTCGTAGTTATGATGCATTGGTAGGATGGACAATTTTTGGAATAATATGGGGAATTGCTATTTTAGGAATGGTATTAAATGCAATTGATATCAAAAAATTTAAAGTATTTTCTATGATATGTTACCTAGTAATGGGGTGGTGCATTGTGATAAAAGCAAATTTACTACCACAATTATTAGGAATAAAGGGTGTTATTTTATTAGTGGCAGGAGGAATTGCTTATACCATAGGAGCGATTCTATATGGATTTGGAAAAAAACATAAATATATGCATTCAATTTTTCATTTATTTATCTTATTAGGAAGCCTATTGCAATTCTTTTGCATTTTACTATATGTCATGTAAAACGAAAAAAACGTAGAAAAATGTAAAATTTCTACGCTCACAAAAGTTAATTCATTTTATCATAAAAACAAGAAAAAGGCAAACTTTAAAAAAATGAAATTGAAAGAGAAAACATTTGAAAAAAGAAGATAAAATGATAGAAAGAACAAAAGTAAATCATTTTAGGAAAAAATTTCACTTGTCAATCGAATCTGGATATGCTAAAATAAAAATAACTTAAGAAAGTAAATAAATTTACCCTGCGTAGTGCGTAAAGACTTAAATTTTTAGAACCAACACACGATAAGAGGGGCCGAACTCTCAAATATGGCGTGCAAGCTCACAATAACAGTGAGAAGCCCATAAGTATTTAGGTAGGCACCCACCTGTTTTTAGGAGCAGGTCCTTAAAAATTCAAGACATCTGACGGCTAAGGCGGGGAATTTTTTTATTCAAAAAGAAAACCAGTCAAACACGACTGGTTATTTTGCTATTTTCCTAGTTCTAAAATAGCTTTTGCATAGATTTTACAAGCTAATAGTAAACTTTCAATTTCAATAAATTCATCTGTTTGATGACACATATCTTTATGACCAGGAAAATTAGGGCCAAAAGACACACAATTTTTAAAAGCCCTTGCATAAGTTGCTCCGCCAATAGCAACTGGTTCGCAATTAGAATGAGTGGCTTCCTTAAAAATATGACAAAGTGTTTGGATTAATGGATTGTCTTTTGGAACATATAAATAAGGTTGATAGCCATTTTCAGTAAAAGTTAAATTAGGGTAAGAAGTACAGTGTTGTAAAAAGGCATTTCGAATCACATCAACAGGAGTGTGAATAGGAATTCTTACATTCAATCCAAGGGATAAAGTATCATTCTGTAAAGAAAACTGCCCAACATTTAAAGTAAGTTTTCCAGATTCATCCTCAAAATCAACGCCAAGAGAACTACCATTATATTGAGTTCCTATTAATTGACTAAAAAAGTCCAATAAGGCAAGGGAAATATCATATTGTTTTAAAGTTTCATGGATGGTAAGAATCAATTGAGAAATAGCATTGATTCCTAAATCAGGATGAGCAGCATGAGCTTGCACACCATGAGAAGTAAGCTTAATTTCTTCATTACTAATTTGATAAATATCAATTTCAAAATTGTTTTTAGTAAGGATGTTTTTTATGGTTGTGATAAAATCTTCCATCTCAATTTTTTGGTTATCAATAGTTAAAGTTATACTACAAAATTTAGGAACAACATTTAAAGCATTGTTTTTACAATCAATTTCTTGGATACGAATTGTGGTATCATCAGAATTTGGATAAGCCATTTGAAGAAAACAGCTTAAAATGGATTTTTCTGCATAAATACAAGGAAAATCAGCATCAGGGCTGAAACCAATGGTTGGTAGTTCTTCTACTTTTTTGTAATATTGGATACATTTCCAATTATTTTCTTCGTTTAATCCCAAAATTAAGCGTATTCTTTTATTTACATTGTAATTGTCTTTGATAACCTTCATGGCATATAAAGCAGCCATAACAGGTCCTTTATCATCAATTGCACCTCTACCAAATAGTTTACCATCTGCAATTGTGCCACTAAAAGGAGGAAATGTCCATCCTTCTCCTTCTGGAACAACATCTAAATGCCCAATGATACCAACTAATTCTTTTCCTTCACCAAATTCAAGATAGCCACAATAGCCATCTAAATTCTTAGTGCGAAAGCCTAATTTTTTTCCAAGGTCTAACATATATTCTAAAGCTTTGTTAACATTTTCTCCAAATGGTTGATTTGGGTCTTTCGATTTGCTATAGACACTCGGAATTTGAATTAATTCTTGCGTTTTTTCTAAGATTTCATTTGTTAAATCATCAATCTTATTTTCTAACATATAACCAGTCCTTTCTATTTATATGTATTATTATAGCATAGCAACTATGATAAGTAAAAAAATAAATTTTAGGTAGAAAAAAAGAAAAAGTTATGATATAGTAAATTTAGAATAAAGGAGGGCGATTTTTTTGAAAGTAACAGAGGTAGAAAAACTAAAACAAATGGCTAAAGTAGTAAGAAGAGATATCCTAGAACAAGTTTATCGAGCACAATCTGGACATCCAGGAGGTTCTCTTTCCATTGCAGATATTTTAACCGTCTTATATTTTAACGAATTAAAAGTAGACGAAAAGAATCCAAAATGGGAAGATAGAGATAGGGTCGTGTTATCCAAAGGACATTGTTCACCAGCTTTGTATAGCTGTTTAGCCAATCGAGGATTTTTTGGAACAGAAGAATTACAAAAGTTTAGAGAAGTAGAAAGTAATTTACAAGGGCATCCAGATATGAAGAAAATACCTGGGGTAGATATGACAACAGGTTCTTTAGGACAAGGGTTATCAGCAGCAAATGGGATGGCAATAGCGGCCAAATTAGATGGAAGGGATTATCGTGTTTATTGTATTTTAGGGGATGGTGAAATTGAGGAAGGACAAGTATGGGAAGCAGCTATGGCAGCCAAACAATATAAACTAGATAATGTATGTGTCATTGTAGATAATAACAATTTACAAATAGATGGAACCATAGAAGAAGTCATGAGTTCCTATCCAATTGACGAAAAATTTAGAAGTTTCGGATTTCAAGTCATTCATATTGATGGACATGATATCGAGGAAATTATGAAAGCTTTTGAAGTAGCAAGAAACATAAAAGAAAAACCAACTTGTATCATTGCCAAAACCATAAAAGGAAAAGGAATATCTTTTATGGAAAATGAAGCAAAATGGCATGGAAAAGCACCTAATGAGGAAGAATATCAACAAGCAAGGAAAGAATTGGAGGGAAAGTAATGATTGATTTACATATTCATACAAATCATTCAGATGGTTCAGAAAGTGTAAAAAATGTATTAAAAAAAGCAGAAGAAGTAGGATTATCTTATATATCCATAACAGACCATGAAACTTGTAATGCTTATAAGGAATTAGAAAAAATAGACATCCAACAATACTATTCTGGAAAAATCATCCCAGGAATAGAACTAAAAAACTATTATCAAGATAGAGTTATCGATATTTTGGCCTATAACATAGACATAGAAAAATTCAACTGTTACTTAGAAGAAAAATATAAAGATAAAACACATCGAAAATTAGAAATAAAAAATTTGAAACATTTTTATCAACAAGCTAAAGAATATGGTTTGGTTGTAGACCCCATAGAAACATTAAAATGGAATCCAGATAAAGATTGGGGAAGTGTCGTATTTTACCAGGAAATAAAAAAACATCCAGAAAACGAGAAAAAAGTACCAAAAGATTTATGGGAAAGTTTTGGTAATTTTAAAAAAGATTATGTCTATAACAGAGACAATCTATTTTTCTTAGACAAAAAAGACGATTATCCTTCTCCAAAAGAAACGATAGAACAAATTCATAAAGCAGGAGGAATGGCGTTTTTAGCTCATGTACATGAATACAAATGGGTAGAAAATGAAATAGAATATATCAAGCAACTATTAAAAGACAGTGATTTAGATGGCGTAGAATGTTATTATAGTAACTTTACCCAAGAGCAAACAGAGGAATTAATCGATTTTTGTATGAGAAATGAATTATATATCAGTGGAGGAACAGACTTTCATGGAACAAACAGAAAAGGTGTTGAAGTAGGAACAGGAAGAGGAAACTTAACCATACCAGAAAACATCCTACAAAGTTGGGGCAGAAAGAAAAAGATTTTTGTATCTTCAACAATGGCAAAAGGATAAGAAAATTCAAAAAAGAGAAAAGAGGGAAAAAAATGAAAGAAGAAAAAAAAGCAACCCGTCAAAGTTATGGAGAAGCCTTATTAGAGTTAGGTAGAGAAAACAAGAAGGTAGTGGTATTAGATGCAGATTTAGCAGGAGCAACAAAAACAGATCTATTTGCCAAAGAATTTCCAGAAAGATTTTTCGATATGGGAATTGCAGAAGCCAATATGATGGGAACCGCAGCAGGGCTTGCTACATGTGGAAAAATACCTTATGCTAGTACATTTGCAGTATTTGCAGCAGGAAGAGCCTATGACCAAATACGAAATAGTATATGTTATCCCAAACTGAATGTAAAAATAGGTGCAACTCATTGTGGAATAACAGTAGGAGAAGATGGAGCAACACACCAAATGATAGAAGATATATCTTTAATGAGAACGTTACCGAATATGACGGTATTATCGACCTCAGATGATACACAAACCAAATGGGCAGTAAAAGAGATGAGTCAAATAGAAGGACCTGTTTATCTAAGATTAGCAAGGTTAGCAACCCCAATTCTTTATGATAAAAATCAAAAATTTGAGATAGGAAAAGCAATTCAAATAGGGGAAGGAACACAAGCAACTGTATTTGCAACAGGAGTAACAGTAGCAGAAGCCATCCAAGCCCAAAAGATGTTAGAAGAAAAAGGTATCCATATTAGAGTGGTGGATATGCATACCATCAAACCAATTGATAAAGAAATGATTGTAAAATGCGCCAAAGAAACCAAGCAATTAATTTCAGTTGAAGATCATAATATAATTGGTGGACTAGGAGCAGCAATTGCAGAAGTTTTAACAGAGGAATATCCAGCAAAATTAACAAGATTAGGAATCAAAGATACATTTGGAAAATCAGGAAAGGCAGAAAAGTTGATGGAATACTTTGGAATTACAGCAAAAAGTATTGCAAAAAATGTAGTTTATTGTTATGATTAGGTAGAATAGAAAAAGTATGCAAATTATAAATTGAAAACAAAAGGTAAGGAGTGCTAAAAATGATAGAATTTAGAAATGTAACAAAAACATATGATACAGGAACAAAAGCTGTAAAAAATGCTAATTTTGTTATTGATAAAGGTGAGTTTGCTTTCTTAGTAGGTTCGTCAGGAAGTGGAAAGTCTACCTTAATAAAATTAATTTTAAAAGAAGAAGAACCAACCTCAGGAAACATTATTATCAATGGAAAAGATACAACCTTTTTAAAACCAAATAGAATTCCTTATTTAAGAAGAAGTATGGGAGTTGTATTTCAAGACTTTAGACTTTTACCAGATAAAACCGTATATGATAATGTAGCCTATGCCATGTATATTGTAAGAGCAACTCCAAGACACATTAGAAGACAAGTACCGATGGTACTTTCATTAGTTGGTTTAAGTGGAAAAGCTAAAATGTATCCACATGAATTATCAGGGGGAGAGCAACAAAGAGTGGCATTAGCAAGAGCATTAGTGAATAATCCATCCATGTTAATTGCAGACGAACCAACTGGAAATTTAGACCCAGATACTGCGTGGGACATTATGAATTTATTGAATGATATCAATATGAGAGGAACAACTGTAGTAGTAGCAACTCATGCAAAAGACATTGTAGACAAAATGAAAAAAAGAGTCATTCATATTCGTAAAGGTGAAATCATAAGAGATGATAAAAAAGGTGGGTATGATTATGAGATATAACAGATTAGGATATTTAATAGGAGAAGGTTTCAGTAATGTATTTAAAAACAAAAAGTCAACTGGTGCATCCCTTATGATTATGTGTGCCACTATGATTATATTTGGAATTTTCTTAATATTAGGAGAAAATATCAATCACTTTGTAAAAGAAATTGAATCAGCACAAGGGATACAAGTTTTTATAAAAAATGAAGCCAATCAAGAGCAAATAGAAGCATTAGAAGAACAAATTAGAAAAATAGAAGGAGTTAGTACGACTGAATATATTTCAAAAGAAGCAGCACTTGACCAAATGAAAGAGAAGTTTGGAGATAAAAAAGATTTACTAGAAGGATATGAAGGAGAAAACAATATATTTACAGCCTCTTATGTTGTAACTCTTACTGATTTAAATCAAAGTAAAGCTGTACAAGACCAAATTCTAACTTTTGAAAATGTAAAGAAAATAACCAGTAAAGATGAAACAGTTACTACTTTAATTAATTTAGCCAATGGAATTAAAATTGTAACAGGAATTATTTTAATATTACTAGTTATTATCTCTATTTTTATTATAGCTAACACCATTAAACTTACCGTTCATGCCAGAAGAAAAGAAATATCTATTATGAAATATGTAGGAGCAACTAATGGTTTCATTCGATGGCCATTTATCGTAGAAGGTATGATTATAGGAATTTTTGCAAGTGCTATCTCAATTGTAATAGTAGGACTAGCCTACAGCTTTTTAGCAGAACAAGTAGTAAATTCACAATTTATGCAAGTAATTAATATGAGTCTAATTAGTTTTGCTGATATGTTTAATTCCATTATCTTTGTTTATATGCTATTAGGAATTGGAATTGGAGCCCTTGGAAGTGTAATCTCTATGAGAAAATATTTAAAAGTATAAAGGAGAAAACATGCGTAAGATTTTAGGTATGATATTAACTTTTGGAATTTGTAGTGTTAGTTTATTTTCTTGTGTACAAGCAGAAGAAGTAACCGATTTACAAACACAGCAACAAGAATTACAAAATCAAATTAAGGATACTAGCAATCAATTAGAAGAGGTACAAAGTGAACTATCTGAAAACTTACAACAAGTGGAAAAATTAGATGCAAGAATGGCAACTACAAAGGAAGAATTAGAAAAAATAAATCAGCAAATAACAGAGCTACAAAATTCTATGGAAAAAATAGAAACTAAGTTAAAAATAGCAGAAGAAAGCTATCAAAAACAAAAGGATTTATTAGATAACCGATTAATTACAGTATATGAATCTGGTGATACACAATACTTAGATGTTATTTTAAGTTCCAGAAGTGTTTCAGAATTTTTATCCAATTATTTTCTAATTACAGAATTAGCAACTTATGATAAAGAACTATTAGAAGAAATGGAAGCCAAAAAAGCAGAAATAGAAATGGATAGAAAGAAAGTAGAAAACACACAAGAACAATTAGAAAGTGTTAAGGCAAATCAAACAAAAACGGCTAAAATATTAGAAAATGTAAGAACTGTTAGAGAAAATTTTATTGCTAAATTATCAGAGCAAGAAAAAGAATTGCAAGCACAAATTGACGAATGTAATGCAAGATTTGATGAAATTAATCGTGAGATTTTAGCGATTGCACTAGATGGAATTGATACCAAATACATAGGGGGAGAATTAGCATGGCCAGTTCCTGGTTATACAAAGATTAGTTCTAATTATGGTATGAGGTATCACCCAATATTACATTATACTAAATTACATACAGGAGTTGACATTAGTGCACCAATGGGAGCAAACTTTATCGCTGCCAATGATGGAATTGTTACAAAAGCTGGAATGAATAGTGCCTATGGTAATATGGTAATCATCGACCATGGAGGAGGCGTTTCTACATTATATGCACATGGTTCTGAAATTTTAGTACAAGTGGGACAAACTGTAAAAAGAGGAGAGGCAGTCTTAAAGGTAGGTTCAACAGGGTATTCAACAGGACCACATGCCCATTTTGAAGTAAGAATAAATGGAGTTGTGACAGATCCTATGCCATATATTACAAATGGGTTAGTACCAGAAACCCAGGAGGACAAGCAAAGCCAAACAGAAGAGTAAGAGGAAGAAAAAATATAGGGAGGAACTTATGAAAAAATTAAGTTTAAAAATAATCATAGCATTTATAATAGGAATTATGTTATTACAAAGTACAGTTGTAATAGCAGCATCTACTGTCGAGCAATTAGATAACAAAAAAGAACAAAATCAAGATAAAATTGATGAGGCAGAAGAGAAAAAAGAAGAAATAACAAAGGAAAAAAATAAAACCGTAAAAGAAGTTGAACAATTAGATTCGCAGATTTCCGATTATGAAAGTCAAATCGATGAGTTAGACACTAAAATAGAAGAATTAAATAGTAAAATCAAGGAATCAGAACAAAAATTAGGCAAAGCACAAGAAGATTATACGAAACAAGAAAAACTATTAGAAGCAAGACTTGTAACCATACAAGAATCAGGAGAAACATCGTATTTAGATTTTTTGTTATCATCAGATAGTCTTACCGATTTAATATCCAATTACTATCTAGTAACAGAATTAACTAATAATGATACCGAGTTACTAGAAAAAATACAAAAACAAAAAGAAGAAATAGAGAAAGCAAAAGTAGAGTTAGAAACTAGCAAAAAAGAATTAGATACTTCAAAAGCAAGCAAGCAAAGTGTTGCGACTCAATTACAGACAGCCAAAACAGAAAAAAATAAACAAGTTGCTAAATTATCAGAAGATGAGAAAAAGTTACAAGCACGAATTGAAGAATTAAATCAAACCAATAAATTAATTGATCAGCAAATTAGAGATGCACAAGCAGCAATTAAAAAAGCACAAGAAGATGCGGAGAACAATAAACCTTCTGGAGGAAATTCGAATGCTGGAAGCTCAAATGGAGGAGGAACTACTGCTCCAAGTGCATCAGGATTTATCTATCCAGTTCCATCAGGCTATGCAAGAGTGACCACAGAAATGTATTACTCGAGTGGACAATACCATGGTGCAGTTGACTTTGGAAGTGGAGGAATTAATGGACAACCAATTTATGCAGTAGCAGATGGGTATGTAGTAACTTCTACTAGATTAAATGGAAGTTATGGAAATTATATTTTGATTGCTCATTATAATGGATTATATACCTTATATGCTCATGGACAAGATGGGTCAAGAACGGTATCTGCTGGACAAACAGTAAAACAAGGACAACAAATTATGAGGGTTGGAAATACAGGAAATTCAAGTGGACCACATTTACATTTTGAAGTGAGAACCTCTCCAGGTACGTATTCCAATAGAGTAAATCCTATGAATTATTTAGGAAAGTAATGATTAAAAATCAAGTACATATAATAGAAAGTATGGGCGGAAAACCTCCGCCCAATTTACAGATTTAGAGGCTATTTTAGGTTTTTAGTCTCAGGGAAGGAAGAAAAATGGAAGAAAAGAAAAAGTTTAAAGTCTATAAAATTATTATGCTAGTAGTATTAGTAGCATTTATTACTTTTTTAGTAACATCAATTGGAATGTACCAATATTTTACCAATCATAATTTTGGAAAACAATTAGTGGTCTCTTCACAAAACAATGGAGAAATAACCAGCCAATTAAGCAAATATAGGAGATTAATTGATCAATATTACTTAGGAGATGTGGATGAAAATAAATTAAAAGAAGGAGCCATAAAGGGATATATTGAAGGATTAGAAGATCCTTATACAGAATACATATCCAAAGAAGAGATGGAAGATTATCTAGCAGATGCAACAGGAAATTTTGTTGGAATTGGTATCTATATGGTAAAAGATACAGAAGCAGGTAAGATTATGGTATTATCACCAATAAAAGGAAGTCCAGCAGAAAAAGCAGGAATTTTACCAGGAGACCTAATTATTTCAGTCGATGGGGTACAATATACAGCAGAAGAAATGTCTGTTGCTTCTAATAAAATAAAAGGAGAAGCTGGCTCAACCGTAAAAATTGAAATTTTAAGAGGAACAGAAACAAAAAGTTTTGAATTAAAAAGAGAGAATATAAAAGTAAATCCAGTAGAAGGAAAAGTGCTAGAAAATAAAATAGGATATATCGAATTTTCTTCTTTTGATGAGGGAACGGCTAAAGAATTCAAAGCAAAATACGAAGAACTTGAAAAGCAAGGAATTCAATCTCTAATAATTGATTTAAGAAATAATGGTGGAGGAATTGTGGATGAAGCGCTAGAAATTGCAGACTATATTTTAGAGAAAGATGATGTTATTTTATATGAAGTAGATAAAAATAATAACGAAGAAATCGAAAAATCAGAAAATCATCCAATTATCGATTTACCAATTATCCTATTAACAAACGAAAATACAGCAAGTTCATCTGAAATATTAGCAGGGGCTTTAAAGGACCATGGAAAAGCAAAAATTGTAGGTACTAAAACCTATGGAAAAGGTGTGATTCAACAATTATTAACACTACCAGATGGAAGTGGATTAAAAATAACAGCAGAAGAATACTTAACACCAAATAAAACAAAAATTAACAAAATTGGAATTGAACCAGACGAAAAAGTGGAATTACCAGACACCATAAAAAATGTATTAGCAGTTGATGAAAAAGATGATACCCAATTACAAAAAGCGATTGAAATGGCTCAATAGAAAAGAAATAAAGAAAGGAGAAATACAATGAACTTACCGAACAAATTAACGATATTTAGAATGATATTAGTACCAATTATGGTAGTAGTTCCGTTTTTAGGAATAGAGGGAAGATTTTTAGGAATACCAATCCAATGGCTTATAGTGGATTTAATTTTTGTTATGGCTTCTCTAACCGATAAATTAGATGGCTATTTAGCAAGAAAATATAATCAAGTAACAACTTTTGGAAAATTTTTAGATCCATTAGCGGATAAAATATTAGTATTAGCTGCGATGGTAATGTTAGTAGAAATGGCAAAATTACCAGCTTGGATACCAGTTATTGTGTTAGCAAGAGAATTTATGGTGTCAGGATATCGCTTAGTAGCAGTAGAAAAAGGAGGCAAAGTAATTGCTGCCTCAAAATGGGGAAAACTAAAAACGGTTACGCAAATGATAGCGATTGTCCTAGCGTTCTTAGACTTAAATGCTTTTGGAGAGTGCTTTTCAGGAGGGTTACAAGGTGGTGACTTAATTTTAAATGTTATTGTTACTGTGATGATGTTAGTACAGACGTTTGCCACGATTTTTTCAGGAATAGATTATATGAAAGGTGCCAAAGAACTCATAAAAGATTAAAAAATTGCTTGACAATTTTCAGTTTTTATCGTAATATAGAAAAGAAATTTTTAAGAAAAAAAGAAAACGGAAAGGAGAAACAAACAATGGAAGAAAAAGAAGTGATATTAACACAAGAAGGTTATAACAATCTAGAAAAAGAATTAAATTATTTAAGAACAGAGAAAAGAGCTGAAATAGCAGATAGAATAAAGGTAGCATTAGGATTTGGTGATTTATCAGAAAACTCAGAATACGATGAAGCAAAAACAGCACAAGCTGAAAATGAAGTGAAAATTGCTGAATTAGAAAATAAAATAAGACATGCAAAAATTATTGATGAAAAAGACATAGATACAGAAACGGTTCAAGTAGGAAATATTGTAAAAGTATTGGATATGGAATTTGACGAAAAAATAGAATATACAATTGTTGGTTCAACAGAAGTAAATTTAGCAGAAAACAAAATATCCAATGAGTCACCTCTAGGGGAAGCACTACTAGGAGAAAAGAAAAATAAAGTAGTGGAAGTAAATGCACCAGCAGGAATTATGAAATATAAAATTTTATCAATCAAAAAATAATAAAGATGGCCAAAGGCCATCTTTTATACAATTCAAGGTTAAGATATGTTTAAATTATGTTTTTAAAATTTTAAGCTACTATTTAAAGCTAAATTTATCATAGTATTTAATCCAGATTGTCTTTGTTCAGGAGTAGCAATTTCTTTTATATATTTAGAATCTACAACACTCATTAAACAGGAAGCTTTTTTATGTAACATTTTCGCAACATAAAATAAAGCAAAAGCTTCCATTTCAGCGCTAACAGGATTAAAATCTTTAGGAATTCGAGTGAAAAATTGATTTACATCTGTCATATAAACATCAAAACAATCACAACAAACGGTATTTCCTATTACAAGATTGATATGATTCTCTATTGCTGTATTTTGTATGATTTTATTTAGTTCTGCATTAGCACCAATTATGTGACACTTATCATTATTTAAAGTCAAAGCAAAATTTCCTTCACTATAGACTTGTTCTGCTAAAATAATATCAAATAATTTTAGTTCTGGTTGATAACTTCCACAAGAACCAATTCGAATGATGTTTTCTACTCCATAAAATTGATATAATTCATAACAATAAATTCCCATACTTGGCATTCCCATGCCAGATGCCATAATGGTTATTTCCTTTCCTTGATAAGTTCCTGTATAAGCGTACATTCCTCTTACTTGATTGACTAATTTAGAACCTTCTAAAAAATTTTCTGCAATATATTTAGCTCGTAAGGGGTCTCCTGGCATAATAACAGTTTTAGCAATTTCTCCTATCTTTGCTTCATTATGTGGTGTTGGCATAAACCATTCCTCCTTCTAAATTTTTATCTAGTGTTAGTATAACAATAAATTAGAAAAAATACAAATGGTAAATATATTTATTCATTGAAAATTATTGCAAAAAGTACTTGTAAAAATTCAAGATAAGTGGTAAAATAAAAATAGATTTAAAAAAAACCGAATTTTTGGTAGGCGATTTTTAAATCTTTTTTTGTTTTTATCGGTTTAAAATAAAAGGAGGAAAATATGAACACAAAATACATATTTGTAACAGGAGGAGTTGTATCAGGATTAGGAAAAGGAATTACAGCAGCATCGTTAGGAAGACTCTTAAAAAATAGAGGGTATAAAGTAACCATACAAAAATTTGACCCCTATATCAATGTAGACCCAGGAACAATGAATCCTTATGAGCATGGAGAAGTATTTGTAACAGAGGATGGAGCAGAAACAGACTTAGACTTAGGTCATTATGAAAGGTTTATTGATGAAAACCTAACCCATAATTCAAGTGTAACAATGGGGAAAGTTTATTCCACCGTAATTGAGAAAGAAAGAAAAGGAGAATACTTAGGAAAAACTGTACAAGTAATTCCTCATATCACAAATGAAATCAAAGAAAGAATTTATGAATTCGAAAATACAAATACTGATATTGTTATTTCAGAAGTAGGTGGAACGGTAGGAGATATCGAAGGACTTTCTATTATAGAAGCCATTCGACAAGTTGGGCTAGAAAAAAATCCAGAAGATGTAGTATATATTCATGTAACCTTATTACCATACATAGAAGGTTCCAATGAAATTAAATCAAAACCAACGCAACATTCAGTGAAAGAACTACAAGGATTTGGAATTAAACCCAATATCCTAGTTTGTAGAACACAAACTAATATACCAGAGGGGATAAGAGAAAAATTATCTCTATTTTGTAATGTTAGAAAAACAAGTGTTATTCAAAATACAACAGCGGATTGCTTATATGCTGTTCCACTTATGTTAGAAGAGGAGGGATTAGCAAGAGAAGTATGTAATCATTTGAAATTAGACAGGTATATTCCCGATAATTCAAAGTGGGAAGCTATGGTAGAAAATATTAGAAGTATCGATCAAGATAAAGTTGTAAATATTGCTATTGTAGGAAAATATATTCAGTTAGAAGATTCTTATATTTCTGTTATTGAAAGTTTGTATCATGCAGGATTTGAAAACCATGTAAAAGTAAAAGTAGATTTAGTAGACGCTGAGAAAATCAACAAAGAAACCGTTCAAGAACTCCTTTCAAACTATGATGGAATTGTAGTACCAGGAGGATTTGGGAACCGAGGAATTGAAGGCAAGATAGAAACCATTCGATATGCAAGAGAGAATAAAGTTCCATTTTTGGGAATTTGTTTGGGAATGCAAATGACAGTAGTAGAATATGCAAGAAATGTATTAGGCTTAAAAGATGCTAATTCATCCGAGTTAAATGAAAATACAAAAAATCCAGTGATTCATATTATGAAAGAGCAAAAGGGAATTGACAAAAAAGGTGGAACTATGCGTTTGGGAGCTTATCCTTGTAGGATAAAAGAAGGAAGTTTAGCACATGAAGTTTATGGAACAACAGAAATAACAGAAAGACATAGACATAGATTTGAATATAATAATGAATATAGAGAAAAATTAGAAGCAGCAGGATTAAAAGTTTCTGGAACGTCACCAGATGGATTATTAGTAGAAATGGTAGAAATGGATCCAAAAGACCATCCATACTTTATAGCAGGACAATTCCATCCAGAGTTAAAATCTAGGCCAAATAGACCAGCACCATTATTTGTAAATTTAGTTAAAGCAGCTAAAAAATAAGAAAAGAAATCACTTCATTGTAAAAAATGGGGTGATTTTTGGTTGGCAATTAAAAAAGAGAGGAAAAGAGTTGACAGGGTGAGAATAAAATCTTATAATAAATATGTAAACTTGATATAAAATGGAGATAAAACAATGAAAAAGGATAGAAAAAATAAGCCAACTAAAAAGAAAGAAGAAACAGAATATATTTTTATGACAGATATTGATGGGACTTTAAATTTGGAGGATAAAAAATTAAACCAAGCCTTTAAAACGATTCGAAAATCTGGAGGAAAGATAGCTGTTATATCAGGAAGAACTATAGGGGATATTAAAGAAGAATTTGCTAAAAGAGGGCTTGTATTACCAAATTTTATTGCAGGAGATAATGGTGCTTGCTTGTATGATACCAAGAAAAAAGAATTTATTTTTAGAAAATCACTACAAAAAGAAAAAATAAAGAAAATCATGGAATATTATAAGAAAATAGGAGGAAATCCAGATTTAATCCGATATACAGATGGGTATAAGATTCATGCTTCTAACCAGAAAGAGGTAAAAGAATATTATAAAGGAAAGAAAACAGTGGATTGCTGTACAAATCTACAAAATAAAGTAACAAAAGAAAATGACATCACAAAAATTACATTAGCAGGTAGCCAAACACAAATGCAACAAATGGCAGAATTTATAAAAGAATTAGGATATTGGACAGATACTGGAGCAACAAAATTTCCAAATAAAAATAATTATCAAAGATTAGATATTGCACCTGATTATAGTAATAAAGGACAAGCAGTAAAAACAATCAATAAGGTATTAAGACCAGAATATGGATATGCTTGTTATGGCAATGATTGGAATGATGCATCCATGTTTAAACAAGCCATTAAGGATAATATGAGGATATTTATCATGGGAAATGCACCACAAGAATTAATAAAAGAAGTAAAAGATTATGCTATGAAAATGAAAAAGGGTAAAGTACATATTATTTCAGATAATTTAGATAAAGCAAATAAAGCAATAGGAAGAATGGCTAGAATTTTACAACAAAAACAAGCAAATAATGAATTCAAGAATTTTGTTAGAAAAAAAGGGGAAGAGAGATTTCGTGATGGATTGAGAGTAGAAGTTAAAGATTTTAAGGGACAAAACAATAACAATAATACATCAATACCAAGGAGACCATATTTAAAAGAAAGTGAAGAAAAATAAAAAAATTTGAAAATTGTAGTGTTACAATTGATGTGAAACAAAATAAATAAAAATTGAATAAGTGATTTAAATCATATATAATTGAGTTGCTAAACAAAAATTATATAAAGGAGATTTAAATCACTTATGAGTAATAGTATAACAGAAAAGAAAGAAAAAAGATACCTTCCACATGATATTAATACAAGAAAACATGCAGTAGAGATGTATAGAAATAGTGGAGATATAAATTATGTATGCAGAAAGTACCATATATCAAGGGTTTCATTGTGGAGATGGAATAAAGCATATGATGGAACAAATGGAAGTATAACAGATAAATCTCATAGACCAAAAAGTAAGCACCCAAATGCTCATACGAATCAAGAAATAAGATGGATAAGAAACTATGTAAGAAGAAATCCAAGAATAACATTGTGTGAATTATGGGTAAAACTAAAACGAGAAAAAGGATATAAGAGAACGATAACAGCGTTATATAGAGTAATGAGAAGATTAAATATAAAATTTTATAAAGGAATGCAGATAAAAGATACATCAAAGAAGAAACATAACAAGAAATATGAAACACCAAAGAACATAGGAGAGAAGGGACAAATGGACGTAAAATATGTACCAAATGAGTGTAAGAGTAGTCAATTACCAGAAGACAAAAAATTCTATCAATATACGTATATAGATGAGGCAACCAGAGAAAGATTTTTATACTGGTACGAAGAACATACTCCAGCAAATACAGTAGATTTCGTAAAGAGATTGATAGAATATTTAGGATATAAACCAAAGGAAATACAGACAGACAATGGAATAGAATTTACGTACAATAAAGCAAATATCAAGAAAATACATCCAGTAGAAAAGGGATTAAAAGAATTAGGAATAAAACATCATAAAATACAACCAAGAACACCACAACATAATGGAAAAGTAGAAAGAAGTCATAGGAATGATAATGAAAGATTTTATAGTTATCT
>JAAWAM010000017.1 GCA_022792135.1 Clostridia bacterium | reverse complement strand
GCTTCTTGTACAGCTGGAACTCTTGTAGAACCACCTACTAATAATACTTTATGAATATCATTTGGTGTTAAGCCAGCATCTTTCAATGCTTGGTTAACAGGAGTTGCTGTTGCTTCTACTAAATCATGAATTAATTCTTCAAATTTAGCTCTTGTTAAATTAATATCTAAGTGTTTTGGTCCTGTAGCGTCTGCAGTAATAAATGGTAAGTTAATTTGTGTTTGTTGTACTCCAGATAATTCTATTTTAGCTTTTTCAGCTGCTTCTTTTAGTCTTTGCATTGCCATTTTATCTGCTTTTAAATCAATTCCATTTGATTTTTTGAATTCATCTACTAAGTAATTAATAATTGCTTCATCAAAGTCATCTCCACCTAATTTTGTGTTACCATTGGTTGCTAAAACTTCGAATACACCATCACCAATATCTAAGATAGAAACATCAAATGTTCCTCCTCCTAAGTCATAAATTAAGATTTTTTGGTCTTGCTCTTTATCCATTCCATAAGCAAGTGCCGCTGCTGTTGGTTCATTGATAATTCTTAGTACTTCTAAGCCTGCTATTTTTCCTGCATCTTTTGTTGCTTGTCTTTGGCTATCACTAAAGTATGCTGGAACGGTAATAACGGCTTGTGTTACTTTTTGTCCTAAATAATTCTCTGCATCTGCTTTTAGTTTTTGTAATACCATAGCTGAAATTTCTTGTGGTGAAAATTTGTCACCTTCTATATCTACTTTCTCATTTGTTCCCATTTTTCTCTTGATTGAAATAACAGTATTATCAGGATTGGTAACCGCTTGACGTTTTGCAATTTGCCCCACTAATCTTTCTCCATTTTGAGAGAATGCTACAACAGATGGAGTCGTTCTATTTCCTTCTGCATTTGGTATAACAACTGCTTCTCCTCCTTCCATAACAGCTACACATGAGTTTGTTGTTCCTAAATCAATTCCTATAATTTTTCCCATTTTAAAACTTCCTTTCTTGATGATTTTAGGGACGGAGGCAAAAATCATCTTTTAAACTTTTTATTTCCTTTTTATTTTGTTTTTTACTCCGCCATAAAAAAACTTTTTTGTGCAGACTTTAAGATGTTTTAAAACATTCATTGTCTGCTTTTATTTAACAATATTTAAAACATAGGTTACAAAACTAAGTTTTAATTTTAATTAGCTACCACTACCATAGAATGTCGAATCACTCTATTTCCTATTTTGTATCCTTTTCTATATTCTTGTGCCACTTCTTTTTCTCCTAAATGATCGTCTTGAATACTTCCCACTGCTTCATGTAACTCTGGATCAAAAGTTTCTCCTATCGCTTTAATTTCCTCTACTCCTTTTGCTGATAATACATCTTTAAATTGTTTTAATACAAGTTCTACTCCTTGTTTATAATTTTCATCTGCTGTTTCTACTTTAGCTGCATTTTCTAAATTATCAACAATTGGAAGTACTACCTCTATGACATCTGAAAGAATGGAATGATATAATCCTTCTCTTTCTTTGCCACTTCTTTTCTTGAAATTTTCAAATTCTGCTAAAATTCTTTTGTATCGATCTTCTAGCTCATCATAATCTTGTTTTGGAACCATTTCGCTCGTTTCTTTTTCTTGTTCTTCTTGTTTTTCTACTTCTGGTTTCATTTCTTTTTCTTCCATTTTATCCCTTCTTTCTTTTAATCTTTTCCATTTAATTTTTGATTAATATATTTCATAACAGAAATTACTTTCGAATAATCCATTCTCTTTGGACCTATAATTCCGATTGTTCCTAAGTCTTTTCCATTTATCTTATGTTTAAAGGTTACCACACTAAAATCTTTTAACTGTTCTTTCTCATTTTCTTCTCCAATATAGACTTGAATGTCTTCTGCAAATCCAGAGTTTAACATATCTGCCATTAACTCTTTTGTATCTAAGATATTAACAAAATTTTTAGCTACCTCTAAACTGTTAAATTCTGGTAGGTCAAATGCTTTATTGGCTCCTTCTAAATAGATTTTGTTATCTTCTTCTAATACTTTTTTGATTTGTTCAATAATTGGTTTGATAACATTAACACTATATGTCATTTCATCATATAAGTATTCTTCTAATGGTCCATCAATTGTCTGAATTGGCTGTCCTTTTAGCTTTTTGTTGAACATATAATTAATGGTTTCTACTTGTTTTTCTGTGATGTCTTCGTCAAATTTTATGATGGTTTCTTTGATGAGTCCTGTATCTGTTACGATTACTGCCATCATCATTCTCGTTCCTAATAAAACAAATTTCATTTCTTCAATTAATTGAGTCGTTGCTTTTGGTCCAATCGATACAGTTGTATAATGTGTAACTTCTGAAATAGTATTTGCTGCTATTTTGGTTAAATCTTCTATTTCGTTTACTTTGGTTTCTAATTTATCACTGATATATTTAATTTCTTCTAAACTAATATCTTCGTCATTTAGAAGTTCATCCACATAGTATCGATAGCCTTTGGCTGATGGTATTCTCCCACTCGATGTATGAGTTTTATCCAAAAAGCCTTTCTTTTCTAAGTCTGCCATCTCATTTCGAATCGTTGCACTGCTACAGTCTAATCCATGTGTGTGCATTAAAGCATTTGAGCTAACTGGTTCTGCTGTATTGATATATTCTTCTACAATGGCTTGTAAAACCTTTTTTTTTCTCTCTTCTAACAATTTTTTCACCTCTTCTTAATTTAAAATTGTTAGTTTGTTTTAGCACTCTTTTATTTTGTCTGCTAACTTCCTATATACTATACCCATTTTTAGCACTTGTCAATACTTTCTGCTAAAAAATTTTGTGAATTTTTTGTGAATGATTTTAACTGATAAAAAAACCTAAAATACAAAACCATTCTGGCTAATATTTTAGGTTTATTTTATCCTAATATCAAATCTTCTCTTGTTTTAGCTAATTCTTGTAATTCTTTACTATATCCATTAATTGAAAATAAAATATATTTTTCTTTTCTGTTTTCCTTTTTCCAATCTACTGCTTTTGCCTTTTCTTTTAAATTCCAAAATACTTTACTATCCATTTTTTTATCAATATAATATTTACATTCTCCAAATATAATGTCTTCTCCCATAGAGTCAATTCCTACCATATCAATTTCTTCTGAAGCGTTCCACCATCTTCCTAATTTATCAAATGTTATTCCTAATTCTCCACTTGCATTTAAATTCCACATTTTTTGAATACATACATCCTCATAAACAAAAGAAACATGGTTATCTATGAAATTGGTTTTTATCTTATTTTGTACAATGGTATCTTTTCCTAGTTCCAAAAAAGCACGATTCGGATAGATAAATTGAAACCAAAAAGCTATAAAATTATCTTTTATTCTATATTGCCCTTTTTTACTTTTTTCTGGATTACTTTCTGTGATTGGTACTTCTCTTTCTAAAATATCCAAATTTATTAATGTTTGTAAATACTTTGATAAACTTGTTGGGTTTACTGATAAATTAGATGCTATATTCCCTAGTTTTCTATTTCCTACTGCAATTGATTTTATAATGGAAAAATAACTTCCCACTTCAGATACTTCATTTTGCAATAGAAAATTAGGCTCTTCATATAAATAGCTTTGTTTATTCATAATCTGTTCTTTTATCTCTTGGTAAATCTCTTTTTCTTCTTTAAAACTTTGGATATATTTAGGAATTCCACCTGTTATCGCATATTTTTCAATTAACTCTTTTTCACTCATTTCCTTTTTGAAAAACTCTTGATAATTTTCAAAGGGAATTGGCTTTAATTTTATCTGTCCAGTTCTTCTACCATATAATGGACTATTATAATTTAATGTTTGCAATTCCATCATATTAATCAGTGAGCCACAAAGAATTACCATGATATTTTCGTCCTTTAATATTTCATCCCATATTCTTTGAAATATGGAAGGGAATGCTGAATTTATTTTGCCTAAATATTGAAATTCATCTATTACAATTATTTTTTTACTTTTGGATTTATTTTGTACTACTGTTTTAAACAATATATCCCAATTATCAACCGTAATAGAAGCTAATAAGGAATTTTTTAGATTCTCTGCTATTACCTCTTTTAACATATCTCTATTTTGTTTTTCTGATTCTTCTGTTGCTAAAAAATACAACATATTTTTATTTCTCCCAAACTCTTTAATTAAAGATGTTTTGCCTACTCTTCTTCTTCCATACAGTATTATGAGAGAGCTTTGCTTTTTTTCATATTCCGTATTTAGAAATTGTAATTCATTTTTTCTATCTATAAATCTTTCCATAATACACCTTCTTTTTCTATCTTATTTCTCTCTAATAATATTATACCACAAATTATTATAATTTCAAGTATAATAATTTGTGGTATAATCCTTTTACTATTTCTCTATACTTTGACTTAGCATCCATAATGTTTTCATATAATTCGAAATATATTCATCCATTAAAGCAGATGTAGCATATTGTTTCTGTTCATCTGCTTCTTTTTTGATCTCTGTTACTTTTTTTAATAATGTTTCAAAATCTTTTATCAAATTTTCAAAAACATTACATAATGCTATTTTTTCATTTTTCGCCTCCACGATACAAGTTCTATTCAAATAATCTTGCATCGTTCCTAGTGGCTGACTTCCTAGCATTAAAATATGCTCTGCAATTTCATCAATTTGTTTATTTACTTCATCATAATATTCTTCTAATTTAGCATGTACAACAAAGAAATCCTTTCCATATACATTCCAATGATAATTTTGTAGTTTCCTATAAAATACATTTAAATCTGCTAAAAAACTATTTAAACTTGTTACCATATTTTCCATTTTCATTTTTCCTTTCTATCTTTTAAATGCATTTTACCCTAAAATTTTATCGTTTATTCAATTCTTATCTTTTTTTCCATAAAGATTAAATTTTCCTAGATTCGTATTGACTACTGCTTGTAACATACCATTTTCTATTTTAGCATTTGCTTCATACTTAATTTTTCCTAATAGATAAGAAATGCTTCCTGAAAAGACATAGTGATTTTTTTCTACTTTCCCATTTGTGAAATAATTTTTCATTCCCTTTGTTTCAATATAGCCTTCTAACTTGTTACCAGTTGTCTTAAACATTATCTTTCCTTGTATTTCCCCCATTGGTGTTTGAATACTTCCATAATATATTTCTTCCATGCGATCCCTCCTTTTGTATTATATCAAAATTTTTAGAAATGGTTCACTTTTATATTTTTTTTATTTTTGGATATACTAATTAAAAAAAATAAAGGAGGATACCATGAATAACGAAGAATATATTTTAACAGAAGTAAACAAAGGAATCAAAATGGGAATGGATTCTATTTCTACTATTTCTGATAAAGTTCAAGACAGCAATTTAAAACAAGACTTACAATTTCAATACAACCAATATAATGAAATTCTAAATCAAGTTAATCATCAACTAAGTAAATACGGAGAATTTCCAAAAGAATTAAATCCTATGCAAAAAGCCATGGGTTGGATGATGATTGAATGGAATACTTTAACCGATAAAAGTGATTCTAAAATTTCTGAAATGATGCTACAAGGAACTAATATGGGAATTATTGAAGGTGTTAAATTATTAAACCAAAATCCTAATTGTGATACAGAAACTAAAAATATTTTAAGTGAATTTGTTAAATTTCAAGAAAATACAGTAGAACAATTAAAAAAATATCTATAAATAAATGCTAAAAAGGTTAAGCTACTTTGCTTAACCTTTTTGGTTCATTCCTATCTGTTAGAAAAATCTTTCTTATCCTTCATATTCTACCCTAGAATTAAATGCTATTATACTTTGGAAAATCGTTGGTAATAATAAAATTCCAAACCCAAATAAAGTCCCTTTTCCAAATACATTCGACAAACAAAATCTTTTCATAATAGCTATTATTAGCATAGCAAACCATCCAAATATTGGTACAAACCAAAGTAACATTAGCCATGGTGATAGTCCACAAACTTGATACATTACAATTTGTCGATAAACTGGTATAATAGCTGCCCATCCATGTTTTTGGGCTTTTTGGTATATTCTCCATCTAAGGATGGTTCCATAGATAAATAATACGATCAGTGCCATTACCATTGTTTTTAGGACTCGATTTGCTAATACTAGTTTTGCTATTATTTCTATCTTTTTATGGTTTGGTGTTTTCTTTATGGTACTTTGTAATGCTTGATTGATACTCTCTCCCTGTTCTATCTTTTTTTGTATTTCTTCTATCTTAATATCATTTTTTATAACCTCTTTTACACGTTCTGTGTCAGTTGTTCTTAATATTCCTGTTCCTACTGATATAACTTCTTCACTAATCCCTTGTTCTTGTATTTCCTCTTTGTATTCTTCTATCATATCAGCTAATTCTTCATTTGAATATTGTTCACTTAGTTCATTATATACTTTCAAAATATCTTCTGTTGAGATATTATTGATTTCAATCTCTTTTTCATAATTTTTTATTTGTTTTTCGATTACATTTTCTTTTGCTTGTACTTGACTTGTCATCAAAAAGATTAACATCATTAGGATACCTATTATAACACCGTTTCTAATTTTCTTCATTTTTTATCACTCCTTATAAATACTGAAAGAACCTTTTTTCTTTCTTTTTTGAATTTTGTGAATCTATAAATTCTATCTTTCCTTCGTTTTCTTCTAACAAGTGTTTTTCTTGTAATACCTTTTTTAGATATTTGGCTAAATTAGGTGCTCCATTAAAAAATAAAATATCTTGCCCTAATACCCTTTTTATTTCCTCTTGTATTAATGGATAATGCGTACATCCGAAGGACTACATTTTTTACTTTTCCTCTGTATTTGTGTAAATTCTCTTTTAAATATCTTTCTAATTTTTCTTTGTCCCCATCTTCTATGATATCAGCTAGTCCTACACAAGATAATAACTCTGTTTTATGATTGTTATATTTATGATACAGTAAATTGAATTTTTCGCTTTCAATGGTTCCTTTGGTTGCCATCACTAAAGTTTGCTTATCATAAGAATAGTCATGTACCATTTTATAAGCTGGTTCAATGGCAACAAAGGGAATTTCTTGATATCTTTTTCTTAAGTATTTAACTGCTTTAGCACTTGCTGTATTACACGCAATGACAATTGCTTTACAATTTTTTTGAAGCAATAATTTTACGATTTCATCACAGATTTTTAGGATTTCTTCATCCGTCTTATCTCCATATGGATTATTTTTGGAATCACTATAATAAATATAATTTTCATTGGGAAGTATTTTTATCATCTCTTTTAAAACAGTCACTCCTCCAATTCCAGAATCAAAGACTCCAATTGGTCTTGTTAGAAATTTTTCTTCCATTGTTTACTCCTATTCCTTTTTTCTCCTTGTTATTTTTTATTATTATATCTCTATTTGTTTAAGATAGCAAGCCAAAATACATAATACAATTATGCGAATTAAAGGGTTAATAAAAACACTACCTTATGCTTTTGGCAGGTAATGTAGTGTTTATTTTAGCAAGTTGCAATATTTTTCCTAACGTTATCTTATAAAATTAGTAGAAATAATCGTTTCATTTTTTGGTAATTCTACGCCCATTTTTCTTCCTGCTTCTATTGATTTTAAAAGCCATGCCATATTATTTCCAAGTGTTCTCATGGTTTGCATTCCTTCTTCATCTTTTAGCACTTCTTCTGGTTTATTTCCATGTACCATATTCCAATACTGTGAAGAAACAATTGGCATATTACTAATTCCAAAATATTTGTTTACTTCATCTAACGTTGCCGTTGCCCCTCCTCTTCTACAACTAGCAACTGCTGCTGCTACTTTATTACTAAATAAATTCTTTCTTCCATAAAAAGCACGATCCATAAAAGAAGATAACATCCCTGAGCTTGCTGCAAAATGAACTGGCGTACCAAATACAAATCCATCCGCTTCTGGTACTTTTTCTAAAAATTCATTTACTTTATCTTCTACAAAACATTTTCCTGTTTTTAAGCAGTTTCCACAACCAATACAACCTGCTACTGGTTTATTTCCTAATTGAAAGATTTCTGTTTCTATTCCATTCTTATTTAAAGCTCCTTCTACTTCTCTTAAAGCTGTATAAGTACACCCCTTTGTATGTGGACTTCCATTTACTAATATTACTTTCATTTCTTTTTTCTCCTTTTTTACAATTTTAGATCATCCTTAACAGACTATCTTGATTCATTTTATGATTATATTACTTTTTTTATTAATTGTAAACCAACAACAAAAGTTGCCAAAAAGCTCCGTCCCTTTTGGCAACCTCTCATTTAAATATTTTTAATATTTTTCTTTTTGAAAACAATAAACGTTGTCACAACCATAATAAAGAAATATACTAGGCATACTATTCCTGAAAACAAAGCTGTCATCCCTTCCATTAAAGGCAAGTCTCCAAATAAATATTGACTAAAATCCCAATTTGGTGTAACAAAGAACTTCATAAAAGTTACATTATAATGTAGTACTAGCTGATTAATCATATCTGCTCCCATAAAACCTAATAAAGGAAGCGCAATTGCTACTGCTGAATTGGTAAATAGTGTACTAAATGCAAAAGCTAAGGTTGCAAGCAGAATGATAATTGGTAATTTTGCTGCAATACTAATTCCTAAATAAGTAAAAATATTGATACTTTCTAATGTATTGGTATGAAAATTATATTCTAATACAGGAATCGATAAACTATCCCATCCAAATATGATTCCTCCTACAATCAATTCCATTCCTACAACAGCTACAAGAGAAAATGCTATTATGATGAACATGGTAATAAATTTAGCAAGTAAGATTTTCTCTCTACTATATGGTTTTACCAGTAATAATTTAATGGTTCCTTTGTTAAATTCTTCACTGACTAATGTTCCTGCTATCATAATTACCATAACAATAATAAATAATCCATATTCACTAAAAAAGTTCTTTAAAATTCCTCTAACATCATTACTCTTTTTAATATCTACATTATTTTCAATGATATATTGATTAATTTCTTTTTCTTCTATACTGGTATGATATTCCTGCTTCTGTTTATAGGTCAATTGCTGCTCTGACGCTTTCAATTGTTCTACATTTTTACTTTCATTTTGATAGACATTTAATGCATTATTTCGATAATCATTTCCATATTTAATCTCTTTATCTACACGGTATTTAGCTACTTCTAAATCAATTTTGGCACTTACTAAAGAAGTTTTTATATTTTCTAATTCTTGCTTATCTTGTGTCTGCTTTTGCTCTTCTTCTAGATTTTTTACCTTTTCTTCTGCGCGTTTTAATTCTTCACTAGCAAAATATTTCCAATCGTCATTTTTTAATTTTTGATTGATTTCATCAATTGTTTTTTCAATTTCTTTTACTTTTTGTTCCTCTTTATCAGCACCATACAAATAGGTATTTCTTTCATTGATGTAAGTAGCAACATGAGAACCAATAATTTCTCTTTGCCAATCCTCTTGCTGATACTCTTTCATCATATCATAAATATCTAGTTGTGTTTTTAAATCAATATACATCTTGGTATCACTTGGTTTACTTGGATCTAACTTAGCAATTTCTTGCTTGGCATAGTCAATATAACCATCACCATAATAAGAATAACTTATGTTATTATAAAAATATTTATAAACACAATTTGTTAAAATCACAAAGGCTAAAATAACCAGTAAAGTAATATAAATCCCTTTTTTCTTAAATATTTTCGTTACTTCATTTTTAATTAAACTACTCAATTATATTCCCTCCTGTCTTTTCAAAAAATGCTTCTTCTAATGATTTTTCTTCCTCTTCAATTCCATAAATAGCAACCTTATTTTCTACTAATTTCTTAACTATGTCTGGAATTTCTTGTTTTTCTATATCTAATTTAAATTTATTTTGATTAATAACAATTGCTGTTTTAAGGATTGTTTTTATGTTTGAAGTATCCTTAACCTCAAATATTTTATATTCTGCATTGGCTTCTTTTTTGATATCTGAAATATTACTCGTTTCAATAATTTGGCCATTTTTTATAATACATACTTTATTACATAAATTATCTAATTCTGCTAAGTTATGGCTAGAAATTAAGATTGCCATTTTGTCTTTCTTTGCTAAATCTACTAATAGTTCTCTCATTTCTCTGATGCCTTCTGGGTCTAATCCATTGGTTGGTTCATCTAAAATTAATAAAGATGGTTTGTGTAAAATTGCTTGTGCAATTCCTAATCTTTGTCTCATGCCTAAAGAATATTTCGATACTTTATCATGAATCCTGTTTTCTAACTTTACTAGTTTTACTACTTCATCAATTCTTTTTGTATCAATTCCTTTGTATAAATTCGCAATTAATTTTAAATTTTCATATCCTGATAAATACATATATAAATCTGGATTTTCTACAATTGCTCCTACTTTTTCAATCGCCTTTGTAAATTGCTTTTCAATATCAAATCCACGAATCAAAACCTTTCCTTCTGTAATGCTTTGAAGCCCAAGTATTAATTTAATCGTTGTCGTTTTTCCGAGCTCCATTTGGTCCAATAAAACCTAAAATATCTCCTTGGTAAATTTCAAAGGATACATCTTTTAAAATTTGCTTTTTCCCAAACTTTTTGTTTAAGCCTACACATTTTAAAATCGTCTCTTCCATTCTCTTCCTCCTTTTATTTTGCCATAAAGTTGCCACAAGGGACGGGGCTTTTTGGCAATTTTTATTTATTCTACCACAAAATCATCTCAAAATATATTGATTTTTTCTTAATATTTTGTGAAGAATTTATTGAGAAATTTTACAAGAACCTTTTTATCCTTTTTTCATACCATATCATAGGTGATTTTATGTTTAAAATTGAAAAAAAGATCATGCAAGGCGAATTAAAGTACAAAGGAACTGTAATTGTAACTTATAAAATAGAATATCCTCAAATTTTTTCTTCCTACTATCCTATTCAAAAATTCAATCGTTTTAATGAACAAAAAGCTTTCGAATTAGAACAATATGCAAAAGAAACATTATTTACCAATAGTAAAGAACAATACGACTATAATGTTTCTCATGGTTATCCCATTATGGTTTATGAATTAGTTTTGCAAACTAATATTACTTATAACCAAGCCCCTATTATTAGCCTTTATCAAGATAAGTATACTTTTACTGGTGGTGCTCATGGCTCTACGATTAGAACTTCTCAAAATTGGAATTTGGCCTATCAAAATCAATTTACATTAAGTGATATATATCCTAATGATCCCAATTATATTTTGTTTATTTTACAAGAAATTGTCAAACAAATACCAGAAAAAGGAGCTGATTTTTATTTTGATGACTATTGCTGTTTGGTCTTAGAAACTTTCAATCCTCAGCATTTTTATCTAACTCCCCATTCTCTTGTTATTTACTTTCAGCAATATGATATTGCTCCTTATTCTACTGGTATTCCAACCTTTGAGATTAGCAATTAGCTAATCTCAATCCATTTTTTCACATCTTCAAAAACCTTTTTCTTTTCTTTTTCATTTAAAATCTCATGCCTCATATCCGAATATAACTTTCCTGAAACATTTTGGTAACCCAAATGTCTTAAAAATTCTTGTGCTTGTTTCCATGCTTTTGAATTGACAATAACAGGGTCTTTTTCTCCTGCAATAAATAGGATGGGTAATTCCTTGTTTTCTAAATTCCAACCTTTCTGACAATAAATGTCTTTCATTAAAGTAAATAAGTTTTGAAATCCATTTAGTGTAAAAATAAAACCACATAATTCATCTTCGTCATATTTCTGGATTATTTCTTCATTGCCACATATCCAAGCATTTTCAGAAATTGGATCTTCAATTCCTTTATGATAAAAACCAAAAGCTAGTCTTTGGATTAGTTTACTCCTATAACGTTCTCCCTTAAAGACTTTTAGGACTTTTACCAAACCGATAGCTAGTCCTACTAATGGATTTTTACTAGGCGACCCACAAACGACTAGTTTATCAATTTCTTTATCATATTTTTTGCTATATTTTCTGACTACCATAGATCCCATACTATGACCAAATAATATTAATTTTTGGTCAGGATATTTTTCTTTGATAAACTTAGTTACTTGATATAAATCTTCTACAATATATTCTGCTGTATCCTCATAAAAATAACCTAAATCTTCTTTCCTTTTGACACTTCCTCCATGCCCTCTATGGTCGTGAATAACCAAAACATAGCCATAAGATGCTAAATATTCCATAAACTCATAATATCTTTCTTTGTGTTCTGCCATTCCATGAGATATTTGGATAATTCCTTTGATTTTTCCTTCTGGCTTGATAACAGCTACTTGTAGTTCTAATCCATCTTGTTTGGATTTTAGTTTTGTTTCTTCTCGATTCATCTTATCTCTCCTTATATTTTTTTACATTTTATCATACTTTATTTTTTTCGTAAATCTCTTTTTATGAAATAAAAATAACAGACTCGCCTAAGCGATCTGTTATTTTCATTTTATTTGGCGGAGTGAGTGGGATTCGAACCCACGGGCCGCTACTCGCGACTACTACAGTTCCAGTGTAGCTCGTTATGACCACTTCGATACCACTCCACTTACCTTTTTCATTATACACTATTTTTTATAAAAATACAATCCTATATTTTTTTTCGAAATGGTACAAAGGCTCCTGGTATTGCATAATCTTTTAAAATTTTTTCTTTTTCTACCCATATAAATTCTTTATTTTCACTTTGCACTTGAATTTTATAGCCTATCATATCCCATTCCATATGTGAAAAAATATGATGATGTGTCCCTATCTTTTCTGGTTTACCTCCTCTTAAATTCCATTGTTTTAAAATCTCATTTGCTTCCTTTAATTTTATTTTCTGATCGACATTGGGAAATTCATACATCCCTGCTAATAATCCTGTGCTTTCTCGTTTTCGAATGGCTATTTTATCTTCACATTTTAATAAAAATACTGTTTTTTCTTGTCTTTTTCTTTTTATTTTTTGATTACGAACTGGAATTTTATCCGTTACCCCCTCTTTTTGGGCAATACAAATTTCTTTTAAAGGACACTTCAAACAAAGAGGTTCTCCATTTGGTATACAGATTAATTCCCCCAATTCCATTAATCCTTCATTAAAGTCCCCTGCTTGTTCTGGTATGACTTTTTTTAGTTTCTCTGTAAATTCTTTTTTCGTTTTATTCTCCAAAACGTCCTTTTTACTTCCCAGTACTCTACTAACAACACGAAGTACATTCCCATCCACTGCAGGTACTTTTTCATTATAAGCAATTGATGCAATTGCTCCTGCTGTATATTCTCCAATTCCTGGTAATTCCACTAACTCTTGATAAGTCTTAGGCATTCTTCCATCATATTTTTCTTGCATCACCATAGCTGCTTTTTTTAAATTTCTAGCTCGGTTATAGTAACCTAAACCTTCCCACAATTTTAATAATTTTTCTTCTTCTACTTGTGCTAAACTTAAAATGGTTGGAAGCTCCTTTAAAAAGCGTTCATAATAGCGTTTTACCGCTTCGATTCTAGTTTGTTGCAGCATAATCTCAGAAAGCCAAATATCGTATGGATTTTTTTCTTTTCTCCATGGTAATTCTCTTTTATTCTTTTGATACCACTCCACAATAAGATGACTCATTTCTTGCATCAATTCTAATTCTTTCCTATTTTCCTCTTTAAACATCTTACTTTTCCTTCTTTAATTCTACTATTTTAGTCGCTATGTTTTTTATAAATGATTCATCATGTTCTACAAAAATCAAGGTAGGTTTATATTTTAATATTGCTTCTTCTATTTGTATTCTTGTTAAAATATCAATATAATTTAAAGGCTCATCCCATATATAAATATGAGCAGATTCTGTAATACTTTTCGCTAATAAAACTTTCTTTTTTTGTCCCTCACTAAATGCTTGGATATCTTTTTCAAATTCTAATCTTGAAAATCCCATTTTCGAAAGCATGGCTTTAAAAATTCCCTCATCAATGTTATTTTCTCTTGCAAATTTTCTTAAATTTCCTTTTAGTTCTTTTGTACTTTGTGATACATAAGATAGCTTTAAATCATTGGCATTTTTTAATGTTCCATTATATGTTATTTCTTTCCCCATAATTAGCTTAATAATACTCGATTTTCCAATTCCATTTTTTCCAGTAATCGCAATTCTATCTCCATTTTTTACTTCAAATGAAATCGGATTAAAAATTGGTGTTTCGTCATATTTTATTTGTAATTTATCTACTATTATACATGAATTTTTTCTACTTTCTAATGGTTTTATAATAAGCTTTTCATTTCGGTCAATATTATTTAATAAACTTTCCTTTTTTTCAATTGATTTCTCTATTCTCTTTTCTATTACTTTGGATTTTTTCATCATCTTAGCTGCTTGATGTCCAATATAACCTTTATCTACACTTGAACCTGAATTCGTCGTTCCATTTTTTGTCTTTTCTATTTTGTCTGACCAATTGGCCGTATTTCTTGCAGCTACTTCTAATCGATTGATATCTTTTTGAAGCCTTTCATTTTGAGTCAGTTCAAAATTATCTTGTCTTTCTTTATTTTCTTGCCATGAGCTAAAATTTCCTTTTTGTATTTCAATATTGGTATTATTAATGGAAATAATATGATCTACTACTTGATCCAATAATGACCTATCATGAGAAACTAAAATATATCCTTTTTTCTTATTTAAATATTTTATGATATTTTCCTTTGTCTCTTGATCTAAATGATTGGTAGGTTCATCTATCAACAAGAAGTTATTTTCTTTTAAAAATAAGCTTATTAAAAGAATTTTTACTTGTTCCCCACCACTTAGACGATTAAAATTTCGATATAGTATTTCTGGATTTGCATTTAATAAATTTAGCTCTTTTATTATTTCCCAATCTTGAACACTAGTAGCTATTTCTTGTACAATTTCTATGGCCATTCTTTCCTCATTTTTTACGTCGAATGGAAAATAGTCGAATTGCACATTGGTAGAAATTGTGCCTTTATAAGGATATTTTCCTAGTAGTAATTTTAAAAATGTTGTTTTTCCTTTTCCGTTTCTTCCAATTAATCCTAGTTTCCAATCTGTATCCATATTAAAAGATACATTTTCAAATACATTTTCTAAACTTCCATCATATCCAAAGCTCAGATTATTTACTTGTATTATTGACATCTCTCTTCCTCACAAAAACTGTTTTTTATTGTATTAATTAAATAGTATATTTATATATTTTACAATTTTCAACTAATAAAGTTTTATCTAAACCATTAAAGTACCAATTAATTGCTTTTGATACTCCTCCATGAGTTACGAATAAAATATCTTTATCCACTGCTTTTTCTTTTAATTCCTCTAATAAGCTACTTACTCTTTTGTATACACTTTTCATTGATTCTAATCCAGAATAATTTAAATCTGAATGATAATTCCAAAATTTTTCCCAATCTACATCTTCAAATTTTACTTTTTCATAGATTCCCATATTTCGTTCTCTTATTCTTTCGTCTATTATCACAGGAATATTTTTATCTAAATTGCATAATTCAAGTGTATGTATTGTTCTCCCGACTGGAGAACAATAGATTAAATCAATCTTCAACTTATTTAATTCTTTCCCTATCCTAATTGCTTGCTGTATTCCATTACTATTTAAAGGTTCTTGTTCATTTGCAATTATTTTATTCTTTCCCATATCTGTTTGTCCATGTCTTATTACATATAGTCTCATTATTTATGTTTCCTCATTTCTACAAATTTATATTCTAATTTACTATAATACCTTTTCCAATTTGTATTATAAATTATCCTTTATTTCTGGGAATAAATCATATAAATTGTACCCCAATAAATCGTCAAAATATTTTTTTAATTTATAGGTTTCTTTTATGTGATATTGTGTATTAGAATGAGCTCCTCTCCTTATTATAAGATCAATTAGTCTTTTATCTATGGTAAATACTTTCTTATCTTGTGGACACATTAAATCACATAAATTTACTATTTTTTCTTCTATTGTATATTTATGATTTTCAATAAAATTTGTTAAAAATGGGTTTTCATTCGGATCAGGAACACCACCAGCTGTGCAAACAATATCATTATTCAAATATGAATGCGTCAAGCAAATATTATAATATTCCTCGTCATATCCTTGTTCTTTCAGATATTCATAGCCTTTCATAATATGTCCGGGATTTTCCTGTATATTTTCCAATATCATGAACATATCCTAATGTTATTGCTTTATCAACCTCTACCTCATACCCTTTTTTAGTTAAAGCTTTCGCAATTTTTCCTGCTGTATCTCCTACATAAATACAATGGTCTATCCATCTATCACTTTGCGTGACTCCTCTATAACTTTCTAGTATTTGTAATGCTTGATTACTTGTTAATTTCATAATTCATACTCCTAACTTTTCAAATAAATCTGTGTATATCTTATCAACATTTAAATCATTAACTACTGTTATTTTATGATTATTTTCTGTTCGTTCATAAGATGTATCATCATTAATGTTCGGGCAACTAACTTCCTCTGTTTCAAACCATTTTTTATTTATCATATATGCAATAACACTAATATCCCAAATAACTCTTCTTTCTTGATTCCCATGTACACCATCCTTATGAAATCTTTGGCACAAATAATCACATAATTCACTTTTTCCTTTTAAGAAATGTTCTATTTCATAGATTGACATTCTTAAATTGGATGCTACATTTTTGCAAGGTATTATCGTTAATTTCACTTTTGATTCAAAAACTGTTCTCACAGCTTGTATATCTTGTCTAAAATTAAACTCTTTATTGTCTTTCTTTAAAAAGCTATGTCCTCCAAGCCAAACAACTTCCATTTTATCGATTAATTTAGGTTCTTTTTTTAGTGCTAATGCTACATTTGTTATTGCTCCTATTGCTAAAATATAGGTTTTATCATTTTTATTTGCAATTTCAATGATTTTATTTACGGCATCATTTTCTTCCTGATAACCATTTATTATATAGTCTGTTGATCCTTTAAATACTTTGTCAGTCCAATCAAACTTTAGCCAGTTACATATCTTTATGATTTCATGATAGCTTTTCTCTGTTCCTTCTTCTATTGATAGATTATTATCATGATGATATGGTGCTACTGTAATGGCTTCAATATTGAATTTATCTTGTGATTTTAATAAATAAGATAATGCAAATTGGTCATCACATTCATTATATATATCTGTATCTAAAATAACATTTACTTTTTGATTCTCTTCTTTTTTGTTTAATTTTGATATTCTTTCATATATTTCTTTCCATTCTGAAACTTTGTCTAAGGTTTGTTCTTTTTGATTATATCTTGTGTTCATGGTATAAACTTTAATGCCATAACTAATTAAATCTAAACTTATTTTTATACTATCATCAATCATTAAGTCGATATTATTTTCTAAACATACTACTGTTTTTGCATGTTTATCATAGGCATTTGTAAGTATTATTTTATCATAAATAATATCATATTTATTTAGCCATTTTTCTGTTAATTCCTGAGGATTTGTGTATTCTCCATTATTTCTTCCAGTTATTATATATATTTCATGTCCATCGCTCTTTAATTTTTTAATATAATAGGATGAATCTTTTAACGGTTTTAAGTTTTTTGCAAAATTCTCTATATTTGCATGATAAAAACTTTCTTCTTCTTCCTCTGTCCAATCAAACATTCCTTTTCGTAAATATTCTGGATTTTCATTTATAATTCCTGTATTTCTTAATTCTTTATCATGTTTTAAATATTCTTTTAATAATGTATCATTAAAATTAGATATGCAATTATCTATATCTATACCAATTCTCATATATATCTCTCTTTCTTTCCATTGTTCTTTCTAATAGATATAGTAACATAAAAAATAATTATTATCAATTTAAATAAACAAAAAATAACAAATAAATTCCTCTTGGCAATTTATCTTTTTTCGTATGATAGCATATATCACACTTAATTTGTTCAAATAATAAGAAAAATTTAAGATTTAATTAAGTCTTTCTTAATACACTTTTTTCTCGTTTGTTATATAATAAAATCAAATTTTAGGGAGGTTTTTAGATGAAAAAAAATATAAAGAAATTAAATATGAAAAGATTAGTTGTAATTTTGTTACTACTATTTTCTGCTTTCTATTTTTCTATTCAATATTTAACAGATAATTTTAGTTCGAATTTTTCTATCAACAACCATATTTCTGATTATAAAATCATTAAGCAAGACAAAAATGAAAATTATGCTGGAACTGGACAACAAAAAATTAAGAATAAAGATGGCTATTTTACTACTTTTACAACAGAAGAAAAAAACAAAAAAACCTATAAGGAATATAAACAAAATGGAAATGCTTCTTGGAGCAACAAGGATTACTGGGGCGGTACTATGAGCGAAAATGGCTGTGGTATTACTGTGATGTCTACTATATTAAGTGGATATGATAAAGATTACACGCCAGAAACTCTTAGAAAAAAGTATTATCCTGTTATCGATTTTGAAAAATTTTCTTCTGAGTTATCTTCTACTTTTGGAATTAAAAACTCTAATTTTTATTATGATACTCTTCATTTATCAAAAAAATATTTGATTGAACATTTACAAACTAACCGACCAATTATCATTTGTGTTTGGAATAAGCCTAATGCTAATCGTTGGACAACTTCTTCTCATTATATGGCTTTACTTGCTGCAGATGAAAATAATATGGTTTATGTATCTAACCCAAATGGTTTAGAAAATGATAGCAAAAGTTCTGGATGGTACGATATTAACGAAGTTGAACCTTATATTGCTAAGGCTTTATATATTGAAAGTTATGAATAAAAGATGGAAGCTATTCTCTAAAGAATATTGCTTTCATCTTCTTTTATATGTTTTTCAATAACCTCTAAATTTTCTCCATCAAATTCAATTATAAAATAGACTCCATCTGGAACTCCATCATCCTTTATATTTTCAATTAAAGAACCAACAACATAATATGGTATATCATCTTCTGCAATTCCAAAATGAACACAAACTAAAACGGGAAATTTATTTCTTTTCAAATCATTTTCTAACCACTTCATATCTTCAGTTGAAATAAATTGAGTTTTTAAAATCCCTCCTGCACCATTTCCTATTTCATGATTAACATAGGTTCCAAGAAACACCAAATGTATTCCACATATATCAATAGAATAAGTTGAATGCTCATATCCCATTATTCCTTCTACTTCTCTTCTTGAACTCATTGAACGTAAATCATGATTTCCAATAGCTGAATAAAGTAGTATTATCTTTTCTTGTAGATTCTCCGCTGCAGTCATAACAATAAATTCTACTATGACTATTACTATCAAATTCTTTGTTACATATTTCACATATCTTCTTCAATTACTTTCACATCCTTAACCATATATATCATATATAAATTTTTAGAGAAAAACTAGCGAACACAAAAAAATAATAGATAATCTCTTATCTGCTATCTTTGTGGCTCCTTTGCGTAGGACGTATTCGAAAAATCTATCGCAAAAAAGTTACTTATTTCCGTTTCAAATGTAGTTATAGCAATAGTTTGCAAGAAATGTACCCACAAATCATTATTTTTTCTATTAACTATGTTCTTAATTTAACATAAAATTTTTTGGGGTGGCAATACTTTTTTCAAAGTTTATATTTTGATAATTTATTATTCTATTAACTTTTTAAATGAATTAGCATTTAATATATTATTTGATATAAATTCACCTTTATAGAAATTAGCCCAATTATTGAATACACAAGGTGAATTTTTTGCTTTTTCTAATGTATCTATTTTTATAAAGTTAATTGTTATATTATTCTCTTTTGCATATTCAGTTAATTCTTTTACTTCATATTCTACATAAGGACAAGCATTACTATAATAGATAGTAAAATCTTTATTATCTATTTTCATAGTTCTTGCTATTTCATTAAATTTAGGTGTTTCGCTATCTTCAAATTGTAGTGCTAATAATTCATAATCTGCTATACTATCTACTACTTTAAATCCATAATATTCAAAAAATTTCTTTTCGCCTAAAAATGGTTTCTTCTTTTTAGAAACTAAAGTACATATACCACTTTTGCCTTTTTCTTTTGAATCATTTATTGCATATTCTAGTAACTCTTTTCCAATTCCTTTTCCTTTAAAACTTCCTGCCACCCATAAGCAATAAATATATTCATAATTCTTACCATTAATAGGAATCCATGCCGTTTCTATTGGCTCATATTCAATAAATATTTTTCCTCTTTTCTATATAAAGGCTAATTGTTCTTCTTG
>JAAWAM010000016.1 GCA_022792135.1 Clostridia bacterium | reverse complement strand
ATCAATAAAAATCTGTTTTATAGTAAATTTAGACATTAATATCACCGATAAAAATATATCATAAATTAGTGAAAAAGCAAAACTAAAGAGCCTAAACTTAATCAGACTCTTTAAGGGCGGAATTTATTCCGCTTTTTTATTCCCATATAGGATACCCTTCTTTTCCTAATGTCCATTTTTTCCAATCTTTTGGATAACTCCCTGTATCATCTTGATAAGAATTTAATCTGGTAACAAATTCCTCTGCTGTTTTATTTGCTATGTCAACAGCACCTTCTTCTATTTCAATTTTTCCATTGGTGGCCAAAGAGGAACTATTATAATAACAATTTTTTATGGTTTCTGCTCCAATTACCTTATTTTGTAAAGTGTTACTTGTTAATTGTCCAATTGTATAACAATTGCTTGCCTTTGTTGCGCCTATCCCTGCTACTCCTGCATAACTTACTCCTGTCGTTGCCACTATTTTTCCTATATTATAACAATTGTTTACATTTGCCTGTCCATAGACATTGGCTACAATTCCACTCGCTATACATCCATTTGAAGTTATCTCCCCACTATTATAACTGTTCGTAATGGTTATGGTGTTTGATGATTGAGCTATGATTCCTCCTGCGTAATTATTTTTTGATATTACATTTCCTGTATTTTTACAATTACTTATCTTATTGGCATAACCTGCTGCTAATCCTCCTGCATAACCACTAAAACTGATTACTTCTCCTGTATTATAACAATTTACCATACTTCCACTTCCTGTTCCTAGTATTCCCCCTGTTCGGTTTTTCCCAGAAATATTTGCCTGATTATAACAATTATAATAATTCGTACTTACTCCATTTCCTGTTATTCCTCCTGCGTATTGCTGCCCTGTTGATGTAATTTCTCCAGTTACTCCCAAATTTTGTATTGTTGCATTATAGGTAGTTCCAAATAATCCTGCATTTTTATTTGTATTTATATAAATATTTTTTATTTCATATCCTTGCCCATCAAAATTCCCTAAAAAACGCTTATTATTATCTGCAAAATTTCCAATTGGAATGAATCCGTTTATCGGCATTTAGTAATTCCATTAAGGTCGCATTGGAGGTTTCTTCTTTTACATAAGCATCCATGGTTTCATCATATCTATATTTTGTTTCATAGTCTCCATAAGAAAAAATAGATTTAAAATCGAGTGCTCGCATTAATAAAACATAACTATTATTTTTTATTTCTTGGTTATTAATTGCTTTCGAAAAAGCAACTAAATCTTCTATACAATCTATTTGATATGGTTTATCTTTCGTTCCATCACAACTTCCACTTTTACTAATATCTCCTACCTTCTCGTCTGCTACTATGACAATGGCATCTGATACCTTTCCGTCTTCATCAATTTTATAATAACGTTTACTTTCTAAAAACTTAACCACTAATTCCCCGTTATCTTGAATTACTTTTGCTTTTCCTTCTCCTAATATAGCATGAATTGCTTTTTCTAAACTTTCTAGTGTAATAGCTCCATATCTATTATTTCCCATTGCTTTTACAGTTGCCTGCTCTAATATTTCTTTTTCATTTGCTATTTCAGTATTATCTTTTGCCTCTTTTGCATTTTCAATTAATCCACTTTCTCCTGTTAAGGTTTTTATGGTTATCCCTGCTAATAATAACAATACAACAATGGTTATTACTAGTGATATCAATGTAATCCCTTTCGTATCTCTCATTTATTTCCATTCTCCTCCTATGTTTTTTTATCATTTTTTACATTTATTCTCCCTCTTGATAAAACCTAATAAAAACTATGTGGTGGGTAACAAAAGGGTAACAAATTTATATGTAATGTTTTATAGTAAATCTAAAATCTTTTTCATTAGTACATTTTATATTCCTTTACATCTATAATCTTCATCTGTGTATACACTTGTTATATATGCTTTTTATATATATTAGTTCCACTTCCATTATTCTCCTTATCAAATTATCATAATTATAAAAATACTTTACTAATTATTATTTTTTCTCTGTTATTCATTATCTTCATTTATAATTTTGTCAACTAATTCCTTCAACTCTTCTTTATTTGGCAAGTACAACTCATATTTTGAAACGAACAAATTTGTATCCATATTATAAGTTGCATATTCTACAACCAGCTCGTTATTATTTCTTGTAAAAATTATGCCAATAGGAGGATTATCATCCATTTCATTTTCTTCTGTAGCAAAATATCCCATATACATATTCATTTGTCCTATATCCTCATGTTTTACCTTGTTAATTTTTAAGTCAATAATAACAAAACATTTTAATATTCTATGATAGAATACTAAATCAGCATGATAAAAGTCATTTCCTATATGTATTGGATATTGACGCCCTACAAATGTAAATCCTTTTCCCAATTCAAGTAAAAAATCTTCTAATTTTTCAATGATTTTTTCTTCTAGTTGACTTTCAGAATAATTTGTTTTATCTTCTATATTTAAAAAATCTAGTGTATATATACTTTTTATAATATCTTTTGGTTCATTTATTTCTTGTCCCATTTTAGCCAAGTCTAAAATTTCCTTTTTATCTTTAGAAACTGCTAATTTTAGAAAAAGTCCACTTTCTATCTGACGTCTTAAAGTTCTTTTACTCCATTTTTCTTTACTTGCTTCTGCTATATAAAAATCTCTTTCTAATTCATCACTTATTGTTAGTATTTCACATAAATTAGTCCAGCTTAATTTTCCAGCCAGTGGTTGGAAAATTGGATATAGTTCATACATTTTTCTCATATTATATAAATTTGAACGACTATATCCTTTTCCTAAACGTAATTTTAAATCTTTTGAAAGCTTTACTAAAAGTTGTTTTCCATATTCCGCTTTTATGTTTCCTTTTTGTTCAAATTCAATAATATATTTTCCTATATTCCAATATGTTTCAACCATTGTATCATTTATTGTATTCGCAATTTTATTTTTTGAACTCGAAACTATACTCTCTATAGATTTGATAAGTTCTTCATAATCTTTATTATTTTTTATTTCTATCGGTTCATTCATATTTCAAAATCTCCTTTTTCTACCTTATTTTTAGTATGTCCTAAATATTTAGATGCATTTCAATTATAACATAAAATTTTGTAAATTCTTATACTTTTGAAGATATTTGTTATATAACTAAAAATCTTTATATATGAATAAAACCTATTACGACTTATTAGGTGGGTAACAAAAAGGTAACAATGCAGTAGTGCCAATTCTTGAAAGTACTAATATTAGTACTTTGTTATTTTAAATTGTTACTCCTGCTAAAATAATCATTACAATTATGGTGATAACTAGGGATATTAATGTTATCCCTTTCGTACTTTTAATATGATTCATCTTTTGAATTCCTCCCATTTTTATATTATTTTACCCATTTATAAAACAATTAAATCCATTTCACTGGTAGAAGTTTGATTTCCATAAGCATAAATAATATATAAAGTATCCTGTGTTACATAAAATTCAGTTGTATTTTGGATATCGTAGATATCACTTGAAACATCTCGCTGATAGATGTTATAACCTAATTTCTTTAAATCCTCTACTTTACTTTGTTCTCTGTTAATTTCTTCTTTAATTTTACTTTGAACTACTTGTTGATCCAATTGTTTTATTTTTAGGATTTCTTCTAATGTTATTTCTTTATTATTTCTTAAATCATAATTATAGGTTTGTATCATTACTTTTTGGGCATATGAGCCTTCTTTCAGATTAGATCTTATCATGACAGATAAAATACCATCTTGTACATTAGCTGCATATTCTACTGTATAGATAATATTTCGATTCTCACTTTGTAATACATTTTGAGCTATTTTTACAAATATATTTTCAATTTCTTGATTGTACTCATCCACTTTTTCACTTTTGATATTAATATGTGGTATATGTACTTCTAAATCATAACTATTTACTTTACTTTCTTTTTTTTCATATAGGGTATACACTAATTCTTTATTTGGATTAGATTTTTTATCTTCTTTTGGTTCTTCTACCTCTTCTATTTTGTTATGAAAAATTTGATTAAATTCCGCTTTTAGCAATTGTGTCTCTTCTTCTGTTTTTTTCCCAAATTTTCCTTCTTTTTTAATCCCTACTATATCAATTCTAGCATAAAATTGAACATAAAAAGCAATGATAATCGATACAATACACATAAGTATAATGGAAATATATAGAATTAATTGTTTCTTTTTTATTTTGTTTTCTTCTGGTAATGTTACATTCATATTTTAACCTCTTATATTTTGTTTTCTATTTCTCTTTGCATTATAACATTTCTCTTTTTATTTATCAATATTAATTTTGTATTAATATTCAAGCAAATTATTGACTATTCCTTGATTTTACGATATGATAGTATCGATTAATTTTAATAAGAAATGAGGAATTTAAAACGTATGTTATGTTCAGAATGTAATAAAAACTCAGCCATACTTTTTTATAAAAAAATAGAAAATGGGAAAGAAACCATGGAAGGTTATTGTTATGATTGTGCCAAAAAGAAAGGAATCAATCCATTAGAAGTATTATCCAATCAAAATGATATTCTTTCAAAAGATAAAATTAACCTAAGTGATATGACAAAACAATTTGAAACCATATTCAAAGATTTAGCAGAAAATATCAACTTAGAAGATATCGAAAATTTTGAAGGTGCTATTACCTTTGAAAAACAAGAAGAAGATAGCAATGATGGACCTAAAATAACAGGTGCAGCCATTCCTTTAGGCTCCATCTTCTCTCAGATGTTTCCTGGTAACTCTTCTTCAGAAGAACAAGAAGAACCAAGTAATGGTAGAAAAAAAGTAAAGGTTGAGAAAAAGAAAAATAAAAAACAAAATAAAAAGAAAAAGTTTTTAGATACCTATGGTACTAATTTAACAGAAAAATCAAAAAATAACCAATTAGATATGGTAATTGGAAGAGAAAAAGAAATTCAAAGAATAGTACAAATCTTAAATCGACGTTCTAAAAACAATCCTTGTCTAATTGGAGAACCTGGTGTTGGTAAAACAGCAATTGCCCAAGGATTAGCGATTCGAATTGCCAACCAAAACGTTCCTGCCAAACTTTTAAATAAAGAAGTTTATTTATTAGATATGACAGCTGTCATTGCAGGCACTCAATTTAGAGGTCAATTCGAATCTAGGATGAAAGGGATTATTGACGAATGTAAAGAATATGGAAATATCATTTTAGTCATTGATGAAATCCATAACATAATCGGTGCTGGAGATGGTGAACATTCTATGAATGCAGCTAACATCTTAAAACCAGCCTTATCCAATGGTGAAATCCAATTAATTGGTACCACTACTTTAAAAGAATACCGAAAATATATTGAAAAAGATTCTGCCTTAGAAAGAAGATTTCAACAAGTCTTAGTCGAAGAACCAAATATAGACGATTCCATTGGAATTTTAGAAGGAATCAAAAAATATTATGAAGAATATCACAAAGTTAAAATCTCATCTGATGTCATTCGTCAAGCTGTTATCATGTCAGAAAAATACATTCATGATCGATTTTTACCAGACAAAGCCATTGATATTTTAGACGAAGCCTGCTCTAGAATTAACTTAGAAAATAAAGATTTATACCAATTAGAAATGTTAAAACAAGAACTTTCACAAGTACAAACAGAAAAAGAAGAAGTTGTTGCTGCTGATTCAACCGAAGATTATCAAAAAGCTGCTGACTTAAAAACACGTGAATGTCAATTAATAGAAGAAATTGACAAGCTAAATGCTAAAATGAAGCCAAGACAACTAACCATGCAAGACATTGCCAATGTCATTGAAAGTTGGACCAAAATACCTGTTAAAAAAATAACAGAAGCCGAAACACAAAAACTATTAAACTTAGAAACTAACCTTCATAAAAGAATCATCGGTCAAAATGAAGCTGTTAGTAGTGTAGCCAGAGCTATCCGAAGAAATCGTGCTGGTCTAAAAAGTACGAAAAGACCACCATCCTTTATCTTTGTTGGTCCTACTGGTGTCGGAAAAACAGAATTAGCTAAAAGCTTAGCTTATGAAATGTTTGGTAATGAAGATTCTATCATCCGAATCGATATGTCAGAATATATGGAAAGTCATTCAACCTCTAAATTAATTGGAGCACCTCCAGGATATGTTGGTTATGATGATGCTGGACAATTAACCGATAAAGTAAAAAGAAAACCTTACTCCATTATTTTATTAGATGAAATTGAAAAAGCACATCCTGATGTATTCAATATTTTATTACAAGTATTAGATGATGGAAAACTAACAGATAGTCAAGGAAATACAGTAAGTTTTTCTAATACCATTATTATTATGACCTCAAATGCTGGCTCTAATGTAAATAACAACTCGATTGGCTTTGGAAAACAAACAGTAGATACTAACAAAGTAATAGATCGCCTAAAAGAAGTATTTCGACCAGAATTTTTAAACAGGGTAGACGAAATTATCAGTTTCGATTCTTTAACCACAGAACAACTTCTACAAATTGTAGATTTAATGTTAAAAGATACACGAATTGCTCTAAATGAGAAAGATATCAAAATGGACATTACCAAAAAAGCAAAAAATTATATTTTAAACAAAGGTACTGATATTAAATTTGGAGCAAGACCGTTAAGAAGGGCCATCCAAAGATATCTTGAAGATGAACTATCAGAAATGATTCTAAAAGGTGAACTTTTAGATGGTCAAACGATAAAAGTAGATTTCGAAAAAGACAAATTAAAATTTGAAGTAAAATAGGAGAAAATTATGTTAAAATATATACCAAATGTACTTACAATCCTTCGATTGTTGCTAATACCATTTATCGTACTTTACATTTTTAGTGGTCATTATATACTAGCTTTTATGTTTTTTACCCTATCTGGTTTAACCGATATTGCTGATGGCTTTATCGCTAGAAAATTTAACTTTGTTTCTAACTTTGGAAAATTAATGGACCCTCTAGCTGATAAACTAACACAAATAGGAACACTTACCTCTTTGGTTATAACCGATATAATCCCTATCTGGATTTTACTTATTGTACTACTAAAAGAATTTGTTATGATAGTTGGTGCTTCTTTCCTTTATGGAAAAGACGTGGTTGTTTATAGCAAATGGTATGGAAAACTTGCTACTGTATTATTCTATATTGCAATTGTTATCTCTCTTTTAGCCAAACAGTTTAATGTAACAGGAATTTGGAATCAAGTTGACTTTTACTTATATTGTTTAGCACTAGTGGTTACCATCTTCGCACTGATTATGTATATAAAAGATTTATACCAAAAGGGATTTATTGATAAAGAAGACTTAAAAAAAGAAGTAACTATAGATAAAAAAGAGAAATAAAAAATATGTCATAGATTAAAATTTTGCAAATCTATGACATATTTTTTACCTATCTCTTTTTCTCATTCAAAATCTTCTATTAATTGATTTAAATTCTGTTTTCCATTAACTGGAATCCCTTTTTCCATATTCATTTTATCTGTTTCAGTTAAATATTCTGTTGAAATGTCTGTTACTTCATATTCTTTTTCTGTCTCATCTTCTAATACTTCGTAAATCGTAACCACTCCTGCTTTATCTCTTACCATGTAATGTTCTCCACAATTTCCGTCTTCTTGTTTGCTTAAAACAATTTGCGTATCTGAAAATTGCTCTACTTCCCAACTTGGATATTTCTCTTTTAACCCTTCTTCTGTTACATTTACCAATTCTTCTGGTATATCTTGATAACGACTGGTAGTATGTCCACATTCTTGGTAAGTTACTTTAAAGGTAATTGCTGCATTAGGGGATATTTTCTCTTGTTCAGAATTCGTTTGTAATATGTCACTTTGCATTTCTTCATATTCGTCTGTACATTCATCTAATATTTCTTCTTGTGCTATTTCTGTTGCCATATCTTGTGGCACTTCAGCTTCTTTTGGTTTATATATCATAACAGCTGTAATCATGGCTATGATTACTACAATGACAGATATCATAGTTATTATTATCTTGTTCATACTTTAACTCCTCCGTAAATTATTTTTATTACTATTATTTACGATTTTGTTAAATTTATACATTTTATTAGTACTTTTCCTATCATGACTAAGATTTACTTCATCGGCTCCTTCTTTGCCATATATTTTTCTGTTTTCACTTTGATTGGCAACAATCTTTACCGTAAATTAATACATTGTTTTTATTTCAAATTTCCCATTTTTATTTACTTTCAATGTAATTTCTCCTTTTTCATCTGTTCTATAAATAGTTATCCTATATCGTTCCAAATTTTTTATGGTTATTTCTGATGGATGTTTAAATAAATTATTTTTTCCTACACCAATAAGAGCAACTCTAGGCTGTACAACCTTCAATATTTCTTCCATACTAGAAGTCTTTGAGCCATGATGTGCTACTTTCAAAACTTTGGATGCTAACTTACTTTCTTTTCCTTTATAGTTGTCTAAAACTTTCCTTTCCGATTTTTCTTCTATATCACCTGTAAAAAGCATTGAAAAATTTTGATAGTTTAACTTCATTACAATGGAATTATTGTTTAAGATATTATCTTGAATGAATTGTGTACTTGGCCATAAAATATCAAAATATAATGCTTTTTCAATTGTTACTCTATCTCCCATTTTTACAAGCTCCACTGCAATTTTTCTATCTTTAATAATTTTTAAAAACTCTTGATAATTTTCAGAATCCTCTCCTTGTCTAGAAATGATTACTTTTCCAATTTTTAACTCTTTTAAAATAGTAAAAATTCCACCAACATGATCTTGGTCAAAATGGCTGATAAAAACATAATCTATTTGGGTATATCCTCTGTCTAGAATATAAGGAAGTAAAATATTTCTCCCTACCTCAAATTTAATTGAGGAACTCCCTCCTCCATCAATTAAAATTGTTTTGTTCTGTGGTGTTTGAATAAAGGTACAATCTCCTTGCCCCACATCAACAAAATGAATTTCTAGTTTCTTTGGTATCATCGAAATCAATAAAAATAATACCAACACGCTCAACATAACTGTCGCATATTTTTTCTTATGTTGAAATAATTTATATTTTGCTAAAGCCATTAAATTTCTTCCCCTCATTTGAGTATAGGTTAACTTTTTTACCTGATAGAGTGGATAAATAAAATTTGCCATTAGAAGAAAGAAATAATATAATAAAATCATCCAGATTTTAGGGGTTGGTATGTAAATCTTAGCAAAGGGTAATTCTCCTAAATGGGAAATAAGAAGTAACATATGAATTAAAAAACGTAAAATAAAGATAAGAATCTTCGGAACAAAAGGAAAACAAAAAGAAATAACAATTGTTATCCCCCCTATTATAATAATAGGTCCCATAATTAGACTGACTAAGAAATTAGTAAAAAGAAAATACGTACCAAATAGATTAAAATGATATAACATAACTGGTAAAATAGCTAATTGTGCTGAAATGGTAACAGCCAATATTTCTTTTACCTTGCTAATGACTAAAATAAACTTTCGATTCCATTTATATTTCCATTTTCGATTTTTAATTTTTCTATTTCTTAAAAATGTTAAAACATTTTGATGAAATAGAAGCATTCCAATGGTACCAAGATAAGAAAATTGCAATCCGATATGAGTGATTAAAAACGGATGATAAATAAGGATACAAAATAAGGAAATAGCAAGTGAAGTCCAAGTATCATTCTTTCGATAAAAAATCTTAGCTCCTGTTACTAAAATTCCCATAACTCCTGCTCTTACTACAGATGGGGAAAATCCTGTTACCAATAGGTAGAAAATAAGAAATACTATCACCAAAAATCCGGTTCCTCTTTTTCCAATTTTAGATTGAAACAATACATTAATTCCTATGATTAAATACGTAATATGCATTCCAGAAACTGCTAGAATATGAGAAATATTAGTAACTCTAAACTTCTCCTGTATCTCTTGTTCTATTTGTGTGGTATCTCCTAATAAAACTCCTTTTAAAATATTAGCTTCTTCTTCTTTAAAATTGGAATCAATTTTTTGTTTTATCACAATATTCATTTGATTGGCTATACTAAAAATAAAATTTGCTTTCTTTTTGGCTACGACTTGTAAGGTCTCTGCTTTTACCGTTCCACAAATCCTTAGCATTTTCAAATAATTTTGGTAATCAAATCCCCCATAATTTCTTTGTGAGGTAGGTTTTACAAATTTGCCTTTAAATTTTATTTTATCCCCATATTCCAACTCATTTGTGGATTTCTTATCCACTTGTAAATACAAATATAGGTTAGTTGCACACAATTTGATTTTATATTGATTATGATATTCCTTTTCTTGTTTATTGCTGACAATAATTGCTGTTTGTTCCACTATTTGCTCATCCTTATATAAATTCTCATATTTTTTATTTTGGAATATGATATTTGTATTTGAAATAATAGAAAAAATAATGATACAAAAAATTGCTTTTTGATTTAAAATTAATTTAATATAGCGAAAATATCTTCTGCTACTTATTAATTTAAATTGATTAGAATTTACGAATTTATCCTTTTTTATAAAAATTTTTTTCATAATAACATACATTGCAATTCCTAGGATATAAAAAAGGACTATACTAAATGTAAAGTATAGCCCCACTAATATACCGATTATATATCCTATTATTGCCATTAAAATTGGTCTTTTTATTTTTCTCTTCCTTTCCTAATTGCCTATTTGTACTACATAACTCTTCTTGCTCCTACATAGTTGTTATTATAATATCCAGAATTGATGGTATCTGTTGTTACTCCTCTTGATTTATTAGCTGCATGAACCATTTGCCCCCCACCAATATAAATTCCTACATGATTAATTCCTGACTTTCCAAACATAACTAAATCTCCTGGTTGTAGGCTACTTCTACTAACTGCTACACCATTGCTATATTGCCCAGCTGCTGTTCTATTTAGGGTTACTCCATGTAACTTAAATACATAAGAAGTAAATCCTGAACAATCAAAACTATTTGGACCAGATGCCCCATATACATATCTGCTACCAATATAATTTTTAGCTGTTGCTACAACTGTTGCTCCTTTTCCTGTTGCTACTTGTGTTGTATTGGTTGTTTCTTGTTCTTTAACTTGAGTTTGCTCTGTTTTTTTTCTTGTTGTTTTTGTACTTCTTGATGTTTCTTGTTTTTTGTCAGATAAAAGTGCAGTAGATATGTAACCTTCTTTTCCACTCACTTTTACTTTACTCCATCCATTTTCTTGTGCATATACCTCTACTGCCATATTTAACGTTAATTTGCTGACAACTTCTGAAGTGGTATTTGCTTCTTTTCTTAAATTAACCGTTTCGCTGTTTACAAATGCTGTTTTTAATACTTTTTCTTCTACTGGTTTATTTTCTTCAACCTTTTTGGCAGTTTCAGTGTTATCTACATTTGCTTCTGATTCTTCTACTGATTTTAATTTGTCTTTTCGAATCCAACCTTTGGTTGTTTTGGTTTGGATACATACCCAATCATTTAAAGTTTCTATGATTGTAACTTCTTCTTCTGCTTTTACTTCAATAATATTTGTTGCATTGATGGATGGTACGATTTTTAATTTTGTATCTTCTACAATTTTTTTTGTTTCTTCTTTCTCTTCATTTTCTTCGTTTGAAATTTTGCCTTCTTCTGTTTTTGTTTGAATTTCTTCTTGTTGCTGTGTTTGCTGACTACCTTCTACATTTCCTTCTACTGTGATTAAGTCTTGTCTTAAATAGCCTGTAATTCCTCTTGCTTTTACTTGATACCAATCACCATTTTTTTCTAATATTTCTACTTTTTCGTTAAGTGATAGTTGCTCTAAAATTTTACTGTCACCACTTGCGGTCTCTCTTAAATTTGCTGTTTCTACACTTATTTTTGCTGTATTAGCAGCAAAACTGATATTGATAAAAAACATGGCTATAAATACTAAAGCTGCTAGTACTACTATGCTTTTTATATTCATTTTACTTTTCATTTCATATTACTCCTTAATCATAATATATTACATCCTGTTTTTGAACGTTACTAGTATACACATAAAACTTTTCTTTGTCAAGTTTTTTCGATTTTGAATGCACATCTTGATTTTTAAGCAATTGGTATGATAAAATAAGAATTGTTAAAATTAAATTGTAAATTGAAAGGAAAAAGATATGAATCAAGAATTTCAAAAAAAATATACCATTTCCACACCAACAGTAGAGGAAAATTTAGCAAACAATGGCTTCAAAGACTTACCAAAACCTATAATGGACTATATCAAAACGAATAAACAAGGAAGAATTTGTATGGATGAATTACCAACCTCCTTACAAATAGGTGCCAGAAAAACAACAATCAAGAAAATTCTATTACAAGGAAATGTACTTCAACAAGGATTTGAAATAGGAATGCTAGCTATACCAGCAGGAGAAGGAATTCAATTGCATACCCATTTAAATGATGGAGAAAAATACATGGTTCTAAGTCCGAACAGTTCTTTTCAAATAACAGGAGAAGAAGAACCATCAACAGAAAATATTTGTGGAATTGGTCAAAAACATGGAATCGAACCAGGACAAGAAGATATTACTATTTTAAACATAAAGGTAGCAAAAGAAATCCTAAAACACATAGATTTAAATGAAATTACACCAGAAAATATCTTTTCAAACAACATACAAGTAAAATTAGAAGAACTTTCAAATGAATTCAAAATCAACACAAAATTAGAAGAAAATCAACGTAACTAAAAAAAACCTAATTCAAAAATCAAAAAAATCCGTTCCATGTATTGACAAATCCGCTTTTTTATAATAAAATTATGGAGCGATTATGTGAAAATATGTATTTAAATATAAAACTTCTCCCCGGTAGTTTTACATTTAAATTTCATATTAATAAAAAATTAAAATAAAATAGGAGGGTATCTATTACCATGAATAATACAACATATAGTGCAAAAAAAGGTGAAGTTGAAAGTAAATGGTATATTATCGATGCAGCTAACAAACCACTTGGTAGAGTTGCAACAGAAGCTGCTAAATTATTAAGAGGAAAACACAAACCAACATTTACACCAAATATCGATATGGGTGACCATGTTATTATATTAAACTGTAAAGATGTAATCTTAACAGGAAATAAATTAAATCAAAAAGTTTATAGACATCACTCAGGTTACATTGGAGGAATGAAAGAAGTTTCAGCCAAAGTAATGCTTGAAAGAAATCCAGAAAAAGCTATGACACTAGCTATAAAAGGAATGTTACCTCATAATTCTTTAGGTAGACAAATGGCTAAAAAATTAAGAGTATATGCAGGTAGTGAACATGAAAACCAAGCACAAAAACCAGAAGTATGGGAGGTAAAATAATATGGCTAAGAAAGAAAATATCGTTTTCTATGGTACAGGTAGAAGAAAAAATGCAATTGCAAGAGTTAGATTATTAGAAGGAAACGGAAAAATAACAATTAACGGTAAAGATATTGATGAATTCTTTGGATTAGAAACTTTAAAAGTTATCGTAAGACAACCACTTACAGTTACAAACACAACAGCAAAATACGATGTGGTAGCTAATGTAAAAGGTGGAGGATTCACAGGTCAAGCTGGAGCAATCAGACATGGAATTGCTAGAGCATTAAATGAAGCTAATAGTGAATATAGACCAGCTCTTAAATCAAACGGATTCTTAACAAGAGATCCTCGTATGAAAGAAAGAAAAAAATACGGTCTTAAAAAAGCTAGAAAAGCTCCACAATTCTCAAAAAGATAAAAAAGTGCCTTTTGGAGCAAAAGGTCAAAAAACTATATACAAAGCGGTAATCTATTTAGATTACTGCTTTTTTTCGATATACAAATTAAAAAATGTAAAAGTATTTCTTCTAACATTCTATTTTTCCTTATTTTCATCATAAATTATATATTTTATATTGCTTGTTGTCAACATTTTCAAATTCTTAAGAACCTGCCTTTATTATTTAGCTAATCTACCTTATTGAATCAATAATTGTTCTGTCGCACTTAGTCACTTTTAAACGAACCCCTAATATAATATATTAGAGGTGTTTTTTATGAGTCCTTTTGAATTAACTACCTTCATTAATACAACTGCTAATGCAATTGCTTGTAATATGAGTGATGATGAATTAAATTTATTATCTACGGTTTTTTCTCAATTAGGTGACACCCTAGCTACTATTTCTGTACAACGTAGTATTTGAACTAATTCTAATTCTACTAAAAAGTAGAGTTCTTTTATTCACTAAAAAAGAACTCTACTTTTTTTCTATTACTCTATTATTTCTAATGCATCACTTGTTCCATTTAATCCTTCCAAATTATAATAATTTTGAGGAATACGTCCTACTATAATATTTTCTGCTAATAAAACTTGATTTGTTATTTCTTTTTCAATATCTTGATATGGTGTCAAAATATTAACTCTTGCTTTTACATCTAAATAAACACGATGAAGCGTCTGATTAATCCCCTGTGCCATAAACTCACTTTTCAAGTCTGTTTCCACGGTTCCAATTGGTGATATCTGAATCTTCACACCTGGTCCTCTTCCTGCCAATAATTTAAATCCTGTAAAACTTCCGAATCGCTATCTCTACATTTTCCTTTCCTCGATGATCCAATTCTTCTTGAATTTTAATTGCCACATCAGAAATAATTTCATTAATGGTTATAACATTAGATTTTATCATAGTAATATTATTGTCTGTATCCTTTTCTACCATAAACATATCATTATAAGAATATCTCCTCATGACATTTGTCGCCTGCTCATTGGATATTATAGTTGCGATAGATTTTGCCCTTGTCTCACATAAAGTATCAAATATAGGATAAACAGCATCTAAAATCATTTTTACTGTACTAAAAGCAATGAGCAATATTAGAAATATTGTTATCATTTTTTTAGCCTTCGGACTATTTAATTTTTTCCTACCATTTACTACTGTATTGGGAATACGAATTCGTGGTCTAGAATAAATCTTATACATATTGATTCATAGAAGCTCTTGTATAATGTGGAATAAATAACTTTTGACCAACATTTATTTTATTTTCATCCTCTATTCCATTGGTTCTTGCAATATCTTCTACTGTACTACCAAAACGTTTTGCTATCTTCCACAAGGTATCATCTTTTTTAACAATATACATTAAAATGCTATAATCTTCTGCTTCTCTTTCCCCATTGGTTTGAATTTCATCTATGATATTCATATTGCTACTACGATAAGAATCCGAATTCATTGCCAAATCAATATTGCTAGTTACTACTCCACCATCTTGCACAATAAAGTCTCGATTCATTACTTCAATTGCCATATTGGTATCCATATTTTCACCATCTTCTAGATTTTCCATGGCAAAATCAAATGGAATTTTTGCCATTCTGGTATCAACTTGTAAATCACTATTCGATAAAATAAATCTTAATTCTAATTGTCCTTCATATACAATTCGATGACTAGTCTTATTTTCTTTTTCAATCACTGGCATAACATCTACATCTATAATACTTCTATTTTCTATTCCTTCTAACATTACCTTTTCTCGTATTTGTTTGGTTTCTCTTATGGTTTTCTTATTGGTAATTGTCGCAATTTTTTTCTTATTAAATGCTAAATTCTCAGTTGGGCTATATAAATCTTGTATTAAATTGATCTGTTTTTCTTCAAATACAGTAGCCATTACCCCTATTTCTATTTCAACATAAATAGAATGCTCTTCCATTGAATTTGGTTTTAATACGATGTTTCTTATTTCATAATCAACATCACACATATTTTCCTCTGTAACATTTGGAATATCTACAAATCCTACAACTGGTATTTTAGCTGTTACCCTTCCCATTCGATTATCTTCTGTTAAATACATAATTCTAATTTCTGCTTCTGATTTTGTTAATATCTTATTATAACTGATTTTGATATCCTTATCACAAATACAAACATTTGCCTTTAAAATTTCTGCTAAATTGTCACTACTGTCAATATTGATCGTATCTTTGGCATAAATTTTAGTATCTCCCATTCCCACTAAAGAGTTTACTTTTAAATCTTCTTTTAGCATTTGAATTCCTTCTGCATTTTGGATGTTATTTACAATTTGTACTTCTTCATTAGAATAAACTTTAATTTCTACTTCAATTGCTGCTTTTATTCCTACTTTTCTTCCATTGATGACTTTTGCTTCAATTGACTTTAATTTGGTTTCTAATTTACAGTTCATACCTTCTCTACAACTAGTAACTTGTATATTTTCTGAAAAATCTAAACTTGTTGTAAGTCCTCTTACTTTATCTTGGCTATCATCTGCCATATACATAATATAGGTATTAATATTCCCATCTAATCTGATTTTATCTTCTAAAACCTCTTTTTTGTAAATGCATACAACCCCACTTGTACAAATTGTATTCAAAATATCTGGTTTAGAATCTGGTACAATCATATCTCCTTCCACTAATATTACTTCTTTTTTTGTTGCTACTAATTTATTCACACATAAATTCTCTTTTATTGTATCTACAACCATTTATTTGACCTCCTTTATTTTTCTTTATACATATATATTATGTCCTAAAGGTCTTTATGACTGTAAATGCAAAAAAAGCAGAAATAACTTTCTGCTTTTTATTTTTATAATAGTGATGCTTTTTTTAATTTTGGTTGTGGAGCTGGTGGAATTAATGGTGAATAAGAGTCTCCATCAAAAACCTGAACTTCTACAGTCCTTGTTAAAACATCTGTGTAACTATAGGTTACATTTCTATTATTTTCTTCATATTTCACAATAAAAATATTGGGATATGCTTTTTCTATGGTAGCTTCTTTTTCAAAGGCTCTACTTCTTCCTAAAGATCCTTTTACGATTATCTTTTGACCCACTTTCTCTAAGATGTCAGTTTTTAGATTTGCTATGTCTGATCGACAAATCATATCATCACCTACTCCCTTAAGATGGCTTAATTATAGCACTCTTAGGTTAAAATGTCAAAAAATGTTTGTTCTTAGCAAATCTTCGTATCTCCTTATTTTCTTGGTTTTTGTCATGTTTTTTACAATTATATTACATTTTTATTACATTTCCATTAAGTTAGGTTACTTTTATCTATCAGGTTATTATCATCTTGCCATTTGCTCCAATCCCACTCACTCCACTCTTTCCATCTCTTAATTCATAAGCAATGTCATCAATCGTAACATATTTATATTTTTCTGTTAATGCTACTTTTTCAGCAACAATTAAAGGGTCTAAAAAATCAATCAGGATTCTTGCTGGAGATGATGCAAAATTGGCTCCTGCTGAAATAATTGCTTCAAAGTAACTTTGGCAAGCTCCTGCAAATATAACTAAATTTTTACTTTTTTCTTTATCATACTCTCTTGCTTCTTTAACAGTTGCAATAAAGTGTCTTGAATTTCTATAATTATAGATATCATTATATCTAGTTCCTCTTTTTATCATACCATCATGACCTGTAATTACTAAAATATCTGGACTATAGATTTCCAACAATCGACGTACCACTTTTGGTTGCCTATATTCTGGTATATTTTTTACCACAGCATTTAGTCCTAGTTTTCGATAATAACGATACGATTTTTCACTATATTTTTTGTCTCCATCTAAATGCAATATTTTTCCTGTTACAATTTTTTGTTTCGTTCTTGTATTATTGGTTACAATTCCTATTTTATAATCTCTATCTTCTAATTGTCTTGTTGCCTTTTCAATTCTCTTTTCTGCTCTCTTTTCTAAGTTTTTAATCCTTTTATTTATTTCTTCTTTATCAATTAATTCTAAATCTGAAATTTTACTATCTGCCTCAATTCTTTTGACTAAACCTCGTAAAATAGCAATTGGCTCATCTGGTTTGTTAATGATATTCGTAACTGCAAAATAAATGTCCTTTCCATAAGATTTTCTTCCTACAATATCACCTTTTTTTATTTGATTCATTTTCTTCACCTCGTCATTTGGGCTATTATATTCTATGTCAAAAGATGTCGATTGGTGAAAAATGTGCATTTTATTCCTAAAATATTTGCATTTTCTCTTTTTATATGATATGATAAGTTTGTCTTGAAAAAGACATTACATGAATTTATTTTTGGACTATTTCCCTTTCTTTTTAGGTTGATAAGTGAGAAATACAATTCAAATCAATTTGAAAAGGAGGTTTTATACAATGGCAGACAAAACAATTATCTGTAAAGACTGTGGTGCAGAATTTATCTTTACTGAAGGTGAACAAGCATTTTACCAAGAAAAAGGATTTACTAACGAACCAGTTAGATGTCCTGATTGTAGAAGAGCTAGAAAACAACAAAAATATAACAATAATTAAATGATAAAAGAGAATTTGATGGTTATCAAATTCTCTTTTTCTTATTCATGTAAATGACTATATTTCATTTTAGTAGCCATACCTCCTCTTATGTGCCTTTCTGCCTTATTTTCGTCTAAAATAATTCTTACTTGTTTTGCCAAACTTGGATTAACTTTTTTTAACCTTTCGGAAACATCTTTGTGTACTGTTGTTACTTTTCGTAACGGTCGGATTGATATCATTAAAATTTGTTATAACTGTTGGTGTACTGCCTATTTCATTTAGTAATTTTAATCTTACTTCTACATTAGAATCACTATCTACTTCAATTACATCTATGATTGTTTTTAACATTGCATTTGTAATTGTTTTGTTATTTAAAATATCGTCTACAGTACTTATTGTTTTGGACAATTCTTTTTCTAGTACATCCTTTTCTTTTATTTCTGATGTAATTAGTTTTAGCTCTCGCTCCAATCTTGCTATATCTTCATTTAATGGATTGGTATATTTCTTTAATTCTTGTATATTGATTATTTCATTTTGGAACATTTCCATATATTTTTGCTTTTTGACTGTTACCTTTTCGATTTCTTTCAAAAGGCTTTCTTCATTTCTTTCATTGTTTTCTCTTAATTTGGTAATCTTTTCAAACTCTTTTTCTACTGCTTTCATAAAATTCTTTTTGTTTGAAATAATGCTTTTTAGATATTCTTTTATCGCATTTAAAAGTTCTTGTTCATCAATAACTGTTGTATTTGGACAATGATTTACTCCCATTGAGTTTCTTCCACTACATACCCATCTTATATATTCTTTTCCATCTTTTGTGTATTTTCTTCTTATTCTTCTAAATGAGTATCCACAATGTTTGCAATAGATAAGAGTACTAAATACATATTCCGTTTTTTCTCTTTTGTTATTCAATTTAAATTCATTTGACCTTTGGGCTAGAATATTTTGCGCTCGATTAAACAATTCATCTGATATAATTCTCATTTCTGGTTTTTCTACTACAATCCATTCTTCTTCTGGTAAATCTTTTCTAGTTCCTGTTATAAAATCTGTTACTTCACTCTTTTTATTGGTTACTCTTCCTGTGTAAATTGGATTTTTTAACATTCTAACAATAGAAGTTTGTACCCATTTTGATTTTGTTTTTTTAGTTCTAATTCCTCTATCATTTAAGTCCCAAGCAATTTTTGTTGTTCCAATTCCTTTATATACATAGCTTTCAAATATATTTTTTACAATTTTTGCTTCTTGTTCATTTATTTTTAAAGTATATCTTTCATCTGGAATTTTGTCATAGCCAAAAACAATATTAGGAACTCGTCCTTTTTTAGCAGTCATGTCTTTTCCAAATTTAACCCTTTTAGACATGTTGGCACTTTCTTGTTGTGCCATTGCTCCTAAAATAGTTAATATAAATTCAGATCCACCTTCCATGATTTCGCCATTGTTTAAGAAATCTACCTCTATTCCATAAGATTTTAATTCTCTTATGCTTTGAAGTAAATCTACTGTATTTCTTGCAAAACGACTTACATCTTTTACAACTACTTTATCGAATTTTTGGGCTTTTGCATCTTGCATCATCTGTTGGAATTGTTTTCTGTGTTTTATTTGTTTTCCCGATATTCCTTCATCTGCATATAGCTTATACAATTCATAATTATTCTTTTTCGTAAATTCATTGAAAAATTCTATTTGTTTTTCAAATGATTCTACCTGTGATTCTTTTTCAGTTGATACTCTTGCATATGCTGCTATTTTCATAACATCACTACTTTCCTTTTTTCCGTATCCTTGTTTTCGTTCTGTTACATTTTAGCATATCAATTTCAAAAATGCAAGAAAAAACTACTCTCTTTTTGAGAATAGTCTTTTAAAATTATTTATTTTTCATATATTTTTCAAAATCTTCTATTGTTAATTCTTCTGGATTTTCATATTTTTCCTTTGTATAATCTCCTTTTAAGACTCCACCTAAAAAATATATATTATGCATTTGTTTGTCTTCCTTACCATACAAATCCCTTCTCATTGCTTTTATCAAATCATTTAATGCAATATCATATTTTTTGTTATATTCTGATACATCATTATATTTTAAATGTCTAATCCTTAAATCTTGAAACTTATATAATTTATTAATCATATCTTCACTTCCAATTAGCACAAGCCTATTGAATGCATGGTTTTCATTAATTGTTTCATCATCATTTTGAGTAATGTTATTGATATTTCTACTAATTGCTTCAATATACTCTAAATAGTATCTTTCTTTTAGTTGTCTTTCATTAAATTTTAATTGATTCTTTTTAGTAAAATAATTTGTTAATATTGCAGTTACTATAGTAGTCACTGTCCCTATAATTGCTATAATTATTTCCATTTTATTTTACTCCATTATTTATCTTCCAATAGCCTTTTCTGTCTGAGCCTACTCTTTCAATTTTATTCTTTTCTTTTAATTGCTGTATTATTCTTTTTACAGTTCTTAATGATATATTTGTTTTTTCTGATAATTCTTTTTGAGTGATGTCTGGTGTTTGTTCTAATAAATTTAAAATTAATTTTTCAGTGTCAATTTGAGTGCCATTTTCAGTGTCATTGGCACTGTTATTTTTATCTTCTCCTGTTAAGTCAAGCAATTCTTCATCGGTCTTTCTGTAAAAAATAACCATAAATCCATTTTTTCTAATTTCAAATTTTACTTTTACATCTGCTTTTGCACATACTTCTGTAATCCTTCTAAAACCAGAACCCCACTTTTCAATATCTTTTGATAAATATAAAGTATTTGCTAGCAACGGATTTCTTGGAATAGAGCCTTCTCCTTTAATAAAATCTTCTGGTTTATATCCCTCTGGAAATTCTCCAGGATTAAATATTTCTACTCTGTCTTTATAGATTGCTACTTCATTACTTTTTGGATTTTTAAAATCTCTGTGTATAAGTGAATTTATTATTGCTTCTCTTATTGCTTCTAAGGGTATTTCTGGTATTTCTACTCTTTCCATTCCACCACTTTTGAAATTGACAGGCCATTTTATATTTTTTCTAATATATCCTTCTCCTGTTTCTATTAGTTCAAAAATATTTCCAAAAACTTGATCTATATCTAAAAAAGTCAATTTCGTTTCTGTTGCAAAAATAGCCATTTGCATTTCAAGTTTCGCTTCTTTTGCAAATAAAATATGACCTGCATTTAATAATTCATTATTCTTATTTATTAAAGATAATTTTTTTAATATTTCTTCTTTGTTTGTATATGGGAAATTGATCCTTTTAGCTTTTCTACCTTTTTCTATAAATTCTTTTAATAATTCCTCATCAATATCATCTATTGTATAATCAGATACTTTGCTTTCCCATTTACCTATTTCGTCTCCATCTCTTAAAATTATTTTTCTTATTTCTTTCATTGAAAGTTGTCTATCTTCATCTCCAACTCTCATATAAGCTCGTCCAAAAGCTAGATATGGAATATCATCGCCTTCAAATTCAACTAATATACAGTCTTTGTCATTTAATTTAACTTTATTCACAATTGGATATATCTTTGGCTCTATATTTTCAGATATTGCTTTTGAAACTTCTCTTATTGTTTTACTTGATACATCTTGTCCAATTATTTCGCCATTATCTTTTATTCCAAAATATAGCTTTCCACCTTGATGTTTATTTAATATTGAAACGATAGAAATTATGCCTTCTTTTAATTCTCCTGTTGTTTTCTTAAATTCTATAACTTCATTTTCTAAAAAATTTGTATTTGCCATAAAATTACTCTCCTATATAAGTTTCTATTTGCTCAAATTATAGCATAACTTATTTAAAATTTATAGTGTTTTTCTAAATTTTTACAATTCTAATTTATCTTCTTTTTTCTGGTAAGAATTTTGATACGCACTTAAATTTTTGTAATCAAATTTTATATTTTCATCATTCTCAGCCATGTTATAAGCAAGAACCCCAGCCATAGCTTGTACTATTTGTTCTTCTGTATTAGGATTAATAAATGTAATATTCAAACTCTTTTTCAAAATTCTCACCAACCTTCTTTTCCATACTATGTTTTATTTAAAACTTTTAGTACATTATATGGTTTGATGTATTTCGTATTATCAAAATTAATTTCATACAACATAAAAAATCTTCCTTAACCTGAATGCTTTAAATTTCTAAAAAGACAACAGAAAAAGCCAGCCATGCTAGCTTCGACTGACTTCTTGTTTTTACATCAAATCTGATTAAAATTTTTGTTTCTTTATTAACTCTTGGAGGCTTCTAAATTTTCTTTTGGAGTTTGTTCCACCCTTCTTAAATGAATTAAATAATATGCTAGTCCTATTTGAAAAATCATAAATATTGCAGATAATCCAAGCATATATTTAAGCCCTATTTCATACATTATTCCACAAAAGAATACACCTATTGCTTCCCCTAAAAATCTTATTATATATCTTATATTTGCAAATGATAATTGATGCTCGTTTTCTACACGATTTATATATACTCCATCACATATATTTTCATATGCAGTTGAAATAAGAAGTGACCATGTTATTGCTATTAAAGTTATTATTATATTATTAGATATGAAAGCAATTACATATCCCATAAATCTGATTCCAAACTTTATTGTTATTGTTAAATAATCATTTTTAGGTGTTAAATATTTAAGTGCTAATATTCCTATCCCATCTGCAATTAATCCTACAACTAATAAATAATTAGTTGCAACATTATCAGAAAAAGCAAAATAATTAGTTAATATTAACATTTTTAATCCTAAAGCTGTTGACATTGCTATTGTTCCCACGAACATATCTAATAAATATAATGACAATATTTTACTTTTAAAAATGTATTTAAACATTGAAGCCTTTTTCTTTTGCCTTTCTTGTATATGATTAATTTTTATATTCATCATGGTAATTATTGAAATTAGTAAAAATATATTTGATATGATTAAACAAATATTATAGTTTACTAATATTCCTGCCATACTTTTTCCTATAAATATTCCACCAAATAAAATGCCTATATCTCTAAATAAATATTCTGTTAATTTTCTTTTACTGTATATTGTATCACTCTTTACTATGGTAGTTATTAGTGGATATATACTTGTTATGATTATATATTCCATTATTATATCTATTACTATACTTAGATTTATTAATTCTGCTTGGCTTGTTCCATTCAAAAAATATAATACTAACATATTAACAAATTTTATAATCAAAATAAAGGTTACTGTGTTCTTTAATTTATTTAATGTTACATATTTTCCAATTAAGGCTATTGCTATAACACTTATAAAAGTTCCTATACTTATAATATTACTTATTTGTGTTACAGAGAAATTATTATCTTGTAGCCAAAGTTGCCTAAAATTACCCCATAGCCCAATGGATATACTAAAAAATGCTAACATTATTAATATTTTATTTTCATCTTTTATTTTTTTCATTTTGTTTCGTTTAATTCTCCTATATATTCATATATTTTAGTCCAATTGTTTAAATCAACTATATCTTTATTCGTGCAATTTTCATTGCTAATCCTTATTACTTTTATCCCTTCTTTCAAAACATCTAAGCAATTATTTAATTGGTCATCTATAAATAAATCAATATTTTCGTTTTTGCATACTGTTCCTTTTTCTCTAGCATTTACTATTAACTTGTCATATTCTATATTGTTTTTATCCAACCATTTCTTGCTTAAAAGATATGGATCATCATGAAATTCACTATCTCTTGCTGTTATTATAATTATTTTATGACCTTCTCTTCTTAATCTATTAATTGTTTCTACTGCATTAAGTCTAGGTTTGGCCATATTTGTTATTTCTTCTTGAATATTCTTTAAAAAATATTTTAGTTCTTCATAAGAAAATTGAAATTTCTTTTTGTATGTATCTCCATTATTTTTTATATCTTCAAAAGGATTCTCTGCATCTTTAATATGCTTACCTAATTTTATTGCATATTCATGTGCTGCATTATTTAGTTCTTCTTGAACTTCTGTGATTGTATTATCTATATCAATTCCTATATTCACTATTTTTCCTCCCAATTAATACAAATTTTATTTATTATTTTCTTCCTCTTTTTAACATAGTTTTTTCTTTTCCTAATACTTTTCCGAAAACAAAGTTATAAACTTTCTTTCTAGTCTTTTTCTTATTCTCATATATTGATTTATATTTTTATAGTTTACTTGATATTGGTACAAACCATATTATTTCTTCATTTTCTGAATCATTAAAACAAAAATAACAAGGTCTTTTATTGCCATTTTCTTTATTTTCCATTAACTTATAACCTTTAAATATATCAAAAAATTCATCTTTTATAAAATTTTCCGTTTTCTACTTTCATTTTTACCTCATTTCTAACAAAAAATCTACCTCCGAAAAGGTAGATTTTTATTAATTTATTTCTATTATTACCTTTTTCAAGCTATCAATCGGAAGGAAATCCGATTAACACAACTTTTACGATAGTCTCATAAATCTTACTTTCCATTTTTGACGATAAATAGTCCTTTAATTTTCGCATATATATCATACCAACTATAACATCTAATAATATTATAACCCTCACATTTTTGGTTATATCCTGCATTAAAACAAATAACTGGTATTACCTTTGATATTTTATTTATATTATCGACTTTGTCTTCAATCATCAAATCTATATTATTTTCTTTACATATATTCAACTTATCTTCTGGACTAAATATCAATTTATCATAAAATATATTATTATCCTTAAGCCATTTTTTTACTGTTTCTCGCATTTTTCTTCCTTGTTCATCATCTCTATCAGTTAAATATCTTGCAGTTATAATATATATTTCATATCCTTCTTTGTGAAGTTTGTTAGTAACCTCATCAGAATACTTTCTTGCTGATTCTTCTGTTGCATATAATAGTAAATATTCATTCCAAAAGCTATCATCAACATTTACATCTATATCAAATATTTCAGTAGTTTCATAGCCATTTCCATCTTTTATTCCCTTATTGTAATGTTCAACCATAAATTTACTACCACAATCAAGTTGATATTGTTCTAAATCAGTCAGCACACCATCTATATCTATTCCAATTCTCATTTTTGTTAACTCCTTCTTAAATCTTTTTAAAAGAATTTTTCTATAAAACTCTTAAATAATTTTACATCATATAGTGTTTCTGGATACCTAAGAATTTACTTCTATTAAATTTTCTTTCTATACTTTGTATAAAAATGAATCATTATTTAATTTTGCATTATGCTTACTTTGATCTTTTTTCACTAAAGGATACTCATTACTACTAACCCATCGCACACATCGTATATTTTTTCCCTATCTTGCATTAAAATTTTTTACCCTAAAAATTTATTAACAAACTTTGTGAAAAATTTCATGTCTCTTAAAATTTCTGGATGCCATTGTACTCCAATTATATTTTTATCTCCTATTGCTTCTATTATACCATCTTCACTTACTGCTATTATATCAAAATTAGGTGCTAACTTTCTGATAGCTTGTCTATGATAAGAGTTAACTTCTATTTCTTCTTGGTTATATACTTCACTTAAAAATGAATTTGGTGCAATCTTTACTTTATGCATACTTCCATCTATAAGTTTGTGATTAAGTATGTTCTGATTTAAATCTCCACCAAAATAAACATTTAATGTTTGAAGTCCCCCACATATTCCCAAAATTGGTTTGTTCCTTTTAACAAATAAATCAATTACCTTCTTATCTAATTTATATTCATCATAGTTATATTCTTTACCTGGGAATGGTACATCCTTGTAATATTTAGGATCAACTCCTACTGCACTTCCAGGTAAAATGAGTGCATCACATATATTGGCAATTTCTTCCAAATTATTCTCTGATATAACAGGAATTACTAAAGCATTTAGCTGGTCAAATATTTCTTTATATGATTCATCAATTATATATCTTTTATTAAAAGGCTCATCTTCTTTATAATTTTCTAATCTTTCAATTATCGCTATTTTCATAATGAATATTCTCTCCTTTCAAGATAATATTATCATAGATTGTTACTTCATACAATACTTTTATTTACATTTCCAACTCAAAGCTTTTTTCTATATCAAAAATCTGGAACATTAGGCAACTGTAATTTTATATTTTTTAAAATTTCTTTTTTTATCAGTTGTATGAACTACTGGCAAAAAAATAAAGCCTTAAGATTTTACTCTCAAAGCTTTCTATAAATTTTATTTAATCTTTTTACTATATATTTTTGACTAGCTAAACCGAATGTTCAATTGATAGCATAAACGAAAAGTGACATTAATGAAAATGCAGGATCAACAGAACTTAAAATTCCAGCTCTAATATTTATTACATCTTCTGGTCTTTCATTTTTCATAAATTTTCTCACTTTCCACCAAAATATATAAATTATTTATATTCTCTTTCTAACAGTTTTCTCGACCTTTCTGTCGGCTCTAATCCATATTCATAACTCTCTTTAAATATTCTAGGTAATTTCTTTAATCTAAAATTCAAATCCCCTAAATCACATATATTTAAATCTAAATTCTCACTTCCTAACCAGTTAGAATACATTTCATAATCTTCACCTTTTTTCATTTCAAAGGCTTTTTTAATATCTTCTAATCCCATCGTTCCACCGCAATTTTCTATTATTCCAAAGCCTTCACCTTCAATTACTTTTGGTAGTTCTCTTCCAGATATATTTTCATCTTGAAATATTCTTTCTAATACTACATTAAATCTCCAGTTATCTCCAAAATCATATTGAAATTCCATTTTTTCATTTTCTTTATCTAATACCCATTTCAATTTCACATCTTTAGCATCTTTTAATTCTCTATATCTCTTATCTAATCGTGGAATAATATTATCATCTTCAAATATACATCCATATTGTCCAATTTTAAAGAAATCATCCTCCTTAAAATCCTCTATATACTTATTATAACATTCCAAATTATTAATAATAAAATTATTTAATTCATCTACTTCAAATAAATACAAATGACTTCCTTGCATTTCAAATAGTGTCATAAGTATATAAGCTAATCTTGCCATTGTTATATCATTCATGACTTGAAATCTTCTCCATATTTTTGGTTCGTAATCTTGTAATTCTGTATATATCTGATAGATCGGTTTACTTGCCATAATCTCATCTCCTTCATTTTAACTCATTTTATCACAGATTATAATAAAAATAAAGCAATCCACACTTTAAATATGTAAATTGCCTATATTTCTATTTTATTACCAATCCTAACTTCACAACAGGATTCTTTGTACTTAAGAAAACTCCTTTAATTTCAATACTTTCTGGAACAACTTGTCCATTTCTTTTACCATTCTTTAATGTTACATCTGTGTGTACTGTTGCAACTGTTTGGAACTCAAACAAATTAAAATTACATTTTCTTAAGTATTAATAATTTAAATCAAAAATGCTGCATAAAGTGGTACAGATTTTATATTATTTTCAAATCCAAAATTCTTAGTTGAAATTCTAATTGCATATTTAGGTTTATGTTCTCTTATATATAAATTTAAACTAGTAGACTTTACACTATTTCCACTTTTTACTTCAACTGGTATTATTCCATCATCATTATAAATTATAAAATCTACTTCTGCATTTCTACCATGAGTCCAATAGTATAATGATGTATCTTTAGCAGCAAACTCTTGAGCTACATAATTTTCAGTAATTGCTCCTTTAAATTCAAAAGATCTTTCTAACAAAATATCAGGATATTTTATTTCTGAAATTGAAGTTAAAAGTCCTATATCACTTAAATATAACTTAAACATATCTTCATTTCTATAAACTTTCAGTGGTATTTCTGGCTTTTTTATTTTATAACTTGCCAAAACCATTCCTGCTGAAATTAACCATTCAATTGGTGTTTCGTACTTTCTCTTTCTACCGTCTTCATCTATTAAATTATATCTAAATGTTCTTTTATCTTTTGCTAATTGACTTGGTATATTCTTATATACTTTTTCAATTTTTACAGATTCAATATTACCTTTCACATATTTTTTCATATCAGCAATATACATTTGAGTAATATTTGATATTATATTTGAATCATATTTTAATATATCTAAATCATTCTCTATAAAATTATTGATTGATTCTGGCATCCCCCCTACACATAAATACTGTTTATATAATGTAAGTGCTTGTTCATGGGCGAACGTTGGCATTGCTTCCATCTTTGAATAACATTCCTTAATCTTGTTTAGTAACAATTCTTTTCCTGTTGCCATTAGAAATTCTTCAAAATTCATTGGGTACATATATTCCATTCTTATTTTTCCAACTGGAAATGAACTATTAAATCTATTTATCTTTACTCCGTAATAAACTCCCTGCACATACAATTTTATATGGTTTTTTGGATTCATTAAAATATTTTAGTGATACAATAAAATTCTCACTTACTTGTACTTCATCAAAAAATAATAATGTTTTGTCTAAATCTATCTTTTTACCAATATATAATTCAAGTTCCTGTAATATTTTTTCTTCATCAATCGTTGTTTTAAATATATTCCTTACTTCGTCATTTTTTTCTAGATTAAAATATAAATATTGTTCAAAATTTTCTTTTCCAAATTTGTCAATTGTATATGTTTTTCCAATTTGTCTTACTCCGAATTACCATTAATGGCTTTTTCATCCCCGACTTTTTCCAATCAAATAAATTTTTTTCAAACAATCTTAACATTTCAATCTCCTCCATTAAATATATTATTAGCATAATTTTGAAAAATAGTCAACATTTTTGCCACTTTTTGCATGTATTTTCGTGTTAGATTTGCCACTTTTTGTATTTATTTTAAAAGTATTTTTGCCACATAATAAAATCATTTTGTTATATTAATATTACATACTTTCCATTTTTTACCTTTTCTAATATATCTAATTCTATCAAATTATTTAAATTTTTATTAATTTTAGAAAAAAGTGTATTGTAAGTCTTTTTCATAATATTAGAAAATTCTAAATTATCACTTCCTTTTTCGCATTATATACTATTTGTCTTATTTTATAAAACTTTTGTTTTGTTGTGTATAAAAATAAAGTATTTTAAATTCATTTACTTAAAATACTTTATTCTTTTTATTTAATTACCAATCCCAACTTCACAACAGGATTCTTTGTACTTAAGAAAACTCCTTTAATTTTAATACTTTCTGGAATAACTTGTCCATTTCTTTTACCGTTCTTTAATGTTACATCTGTGTGTACTGTACTTTTACTAATACCAAATTTTGCTGCTGCTCCTCTTACCGTATCTTTTGAATCTATAATATAGTGTGCGAGTTCAACGCTTCGCTCTTCTATGGTTAACTTACCTGTTATAGGTAAGCTATGTGTAACTTGTTGCTTCATAAAGAAAAACCCCCTATGTGAATACTTTTGTTTAATTGTATTCGACATAGGAAGTCCTTAGAACTTTTCTATTTTATTTCCTTTTTATTATCATAAATTCGATCTAAATATTCATCTGGATACCTATTATCTAAAAACACATCTACCGAGTTCTTTGCTGGAACATTACGATGCCTTTGATTTTGTCTACTACCTGCCATACAAGATATCGTAATATCAAATGTCATAAATAGCATTAAAAACACGGTTAAAATTCTAACACTTTTTTTCTTGGTAAATAGTTCCATCTTTTCAAACCAAGGATAAATTGTTTTTAAGAATACGACTGCAATAATTCCCCAATAAAAACAATATAACAAACAAGTCCTTCCATTGAAATTCAAAAATTGATTGCTATAATCCCATGAGATGGTTCCAAATAAAATTTCTTGGAAAAAAGAACAGATATATTCTAATATGCCTCCCATAATCATACCTGAAAAAAATGCCTCTTTCGGTTCCTTGACTTTTGCGATTAATAAATAATATGCAATTGCTCCCATTCCATATACTTGGATAAATGGACCATAAATTAATCCTCTTCGAATTACAAATGTTCTGGTATACACTGCTCCATAAAGCATTTCTGCAAAAAATCCAAATACACTTCCTATTACAAAAATCCAAAATATTTTGATTATTAAATTAACTATTTTTGCTATTCTATTTTCTTTTTCCATCTATTTCCCCATATCTTTTCATTTCTTTCATTATATACTAATGCAAGAAAAAAGAAAAGGGTTACCTTTTATTTTAAGAAAATCTTTATTATTTTAGAATACCTTTAATTACTTCTCCCGCTATTATTAGTCCTACTACAGATGGAACAAAAGAAATACTTCCAGGAGTTCTCTTTCTTGTTTTTTCTTCTCCTATTTCTTCTTTTAATACTTTGGGTTCTTCCTTGGAATACACTACTTTTAATTTTTTAATGTTTCGTTTTTTTAATTCCTTTCTCATAACCTTTGCCAAAGGACATACTGAAGTTTTATAGATATCAGCTACCTCAAATTTAGTTGGATCTAATTTATTCCCTGCTCCCATCCCTGAAATGATTGGAACTCTCATTTCCTCTGCTCTCTCTACTAGTTTAATTTTAGTCGTTACCGTATCTACCGCATCAATGACATAAGTAACGGTTGCATCAATTAATGTTTCTTCCTCCTCCCCTAGCTTTGGCATATAAGTAGCAACTACTGCTTCTGGATTAATTTCTAAAATCCTTTGTTTCATTACCTCGACTTTGCTTTTTCCAATGGTATGAATATTACTATGAATCTGTCGGTTTAAATTACTAATTGAAATGGTATCATAATCCACCAATACAAGATGTCCGAACCCCTGCTCTAGCTAAAGCCTCTGCTGCATAAGAGCCAACTCCTCCTATTCCATAAATGATAACTTTTACTTTTTCTAATTTTTGAATTCCTTCTTTTCCAATTAAAAGCTCTGTTCTAGCATTCCATTTCTCTTTCATATTCTCTCCCTACTTTTTTACTATGTGAAATAATTATAGCATAATCTAAAATTATATGCTATAATTAAGGCAAATTTTGGAGGATATTATGATAAGAGTTAACCCTATAAAAATTAGAAAAAATATATCAAAAAAAGAATTATTAGAAACCGTTATCAAGAAAAATAAAATTGATAAAGATGATATTTTAGAATGGCATATTGTTAAAAAATCCATTGATGCTAGAAAAAAGGAAGATATTCATTATACCTATCTAATTGATTTAAAAGTAAAAAACGAAAAGAAATATAAAAAATTCAATTCTGTAAAAACATTTTCCATGCCTACGATAAAAGTCAACTATACTAGCACACAAAAACCTATTATTATAGGAGCTGGTCCTAGCGGACTTTTTGCGGCTCTCACTTTGGTTCAAAATGGCATTACTCCTATAGTTATTGAACAAGGTGATTGTGTTGAAAAAAGAAAAGAAACCGTCGATACCTTTCGAAAAGAAGGAAAATTAAATCCACTTTCCAATGTACAATTTGGAGAAGGTGGTGCTGGTACTTTTTCAGATGGGAAATTAACAACAGGAATCAATAGCCCCTTTTGTAAAAAAGTATTACAAGAATTTGTAAATTTTGGTGCTCCTGAAGAAATTTTATATTTATCCAAACCCCATATTGGAACCGACCATTTAATTCCTATTATAAAGAATATGAGAAAATACATTATTTCTAAAGGAGGAACTTTCCTTTTTAACACAAAAGTAACAGACTTTAATATAAAAAATGGTAAGATTCAATCTGTTATTTGTCAAAAGGAAAATCAGATAACAGAACTTCCTGCTACACACATTATTTTAGCAATTGGACACAGTTCTAGAGATACTTTTGAAAAGCTTTATGAAAGAGGAGTCGCTATGGAAAAAAAGAATTTTTCTGTTGGCGTAAGGATAGAACATTTACAAGAAAAAATAAATCAAGCACAATATGGAAAAAATCCTAAACTAAAATTACCACCTGCTGAATATAAATTGGCTTATCACTCTCCTAGTGGACGTTCTTGCTATACTTTTTGTATGTGTCCTGGTGGAGTTGTTATGGCCTCTTCTAGTGAAAAAAACACCATTGTAACCAATGGTATGAGTAACTTCTTAAGAAATGGTAAAAATGCCAATTCTGCTATTTTAGTAAATGTTGTACCTGAAGATTTCAAAGGTAAATCCCCACTTAGTGGCATTTACTTTCAAAAAGATTTGGAAGAAAAAGCCTTTGTTTTGGGTGGATCTAACTATTTTGCACCAATTCAAAGAGTCGAAGATTTTCTTCAAAATAGAAAATCAGAATGGATTGGTTCTGTAAAACCTAGTTATACTCCTGGAGTTACCCTATCGAATTTAAATGATATTTTACCAGACTTTGTTTCTTCTACCTTAAAAGAAGGAATTCCATATTTTGATACCAAGTTAAATGGTTTTGCTAATCCTGATAGCATTTTAACTGGTGTAGAAACTCGTAGTTCTTCTCCTGTTAAAATTCTTAGAAACGAAAATTTAGTATCTAATATCTCTGGTTTATACCCTTGTGGTGAAGGTGCTGGCTACGCTGGTGGAATTATGTCAGCCAGCGTCGATGGCATTAGGTGTGCTATTGGTGTATTAGAAAACTCGGACGATTAAGCTTTTCTTAATCGTCCCACTATTTCTACCAAATTTTCTACTAAATAATCAATATCTTTTTTCGTATTTTCTTCTCCAAATGTTGTTCTTAAAGCTCCATATGCTAATTCATCTGATAATCCTATTGCTGATAAAACATGAGATGGCTTAGAAGAACCAGTAGAACAAGCAGAACCTGCTGATGCGCAAATTCCTTTCGCATCTAAATTTAGCAATAACGCTTCTCCTTCTACCTTTTGGAATGAAAAATTAGCATTTCCTGGTAACCTTTTTTCCCTAGACCCATTCAAACTAACATCTGGAATTTTTTCTTCTACTTGTGAAATATAATAATTTCTTATTTCTTGTAAGTGTTCCTTATGTTGATTAAAATGAATTCTTGCCAAATCACAGGCTTTTCCTAATCCAACTATTTGGGCTACATTTTCTGTTCCTGCCCTTCTATTATTTTCTTGATGCCCTCCCTCTATTAATCTTTCAAACGGAATTCCATTTCTTACATATAAAGCTCCTATTCCCTTTGGTGCATATATTTTATGTCCTGATAAAGATAGCATATCAATTCCCATTCTTTGTACATCAATCAAAATATTTCCACAAGCCTGCACACCATCTGTATGAAATGTGATATTATACATTCTAGCAATCTTAGCAATTTCATGAATTGGCTGTATACTACCAATTTCGTTGTTAGCAGCCATAATACTAATCAAAATAGTATCATTTCGAATTGCGTTTTTTAGCTCATTTAAATCCACAATTCCATCTCTGTCCACATTTAAATAAGTTACTTTAAATCCTTTTCTTTCTAATTCTTGACAAGTATGAAGTACAGCAGGATGTTCAATTTTAGAAGTAATGATATGTCTTCCTCTATGAAAATTGGCATAAGCAATCCCTTTAATCGCCATATTATCACTTTCTGAGCCACAACTTGTAAAATAAATTTCACTTGGTTTACAATTTATCAATTTAGCGACTCTTTTACGAGCTTCTTCTACTGCTTTTCTCGCTTCCCTTCCCATGGTATACATAGAAGAGGGATTTCCATACTTTTCTCTTAAATAAGGTAACATTTCTTCTAATACCTCTTCTTTTACTTTTGTTGTAGCTGCATGATCAAAATATCGTATCTCCATAATTACCACATTCCTTCTATTTTTTCACTATACCTATATTGTATTCAAATTCTTATCTAATCTTTACAAAATTCCTCTTATTTTATCGAGATTTTCAATCACTGCCTGATAACCATATTGATAACAACTATCTAATTTTTCTACATCCAAAAGACCAGTTTTATCTGTTTGTATTGTCAATATAAAATCACTCTTTTCCAAATTTTCTTCCGATATTTTATTTCCCATAATATCAATAGTTCGCATGGCTAAGTCCATCATATTACTTCCTTCATTAATATCCTCTGCTTTAAAATTAATGGCAATTACTTTTTCTGCTCCTTGTTTTTTTACCTCTGAAACAGGAATATTATCTAATACGCCTCCATCTAAAAATTTGTGATTCTCAAATTCACAAGGACAAAAAACCGCTGGAAAACTACTACTTGCTCGTACCGCTTTTCCAATTGGAATATCGGTTATATATTGACTTTTATCTGTACTTCCATTGGGAATTCGATTGGTAAAAATATATTCTTTTGCTTCCCCTACATCTACTGCAGGAATTACCAATGGCATTTTTTCAATATCTTTGATTGTTTTTACTCCTTTTCTTGAAGCCAAACCATTATATGCTTCCTCTATACTTTCCCCTGTTTTTAATCCTGTCAATGCCACCTTTTTACTCATCATAAAATTTCCAATTCCAGAAATAATGGGACCAGAATTAATACCAGCAATCTCTTTGGCATATCTCTTAAATAATATGTAAATATAATAGGGAGAATATCCTAAAGCATATAAAGAAGCTACTAATGAACCAGCACTCGTACCTCCAATGACATCCACTTTAATTCCATTATCTTCTAATGCCTTTAACGCTCCTGCATGAGCAATTCCTCTTATGCCACCACCTGACAAAGCCAAACCTAATTTCAATCAAATCCCTCCTGCCTTAAATACTTTTCTATAGTATTTACTACTTTATATGTTTTTAATCAAAAAAAGTTAATATATCATATTTTTTACTTATCATATATTAACTCTTCCCTATTCTATTTGTTATCTGTATAATAAACTTCACCAAATCCGTATTTGACTTCATAATAAGTTCCGATAAAAGATGGTTCTGCCTCTCCTCTTAATTCATAAGTTGGTTCTAGCACTACTCTTCCTGAACAATTAACAACGCCCCATTTACCATCCTTTTTAATAGCTGCAAATCCGTATTCATTAAATTCTGTTACTTTGTCATACTCACACGCAACCATAATATTTCCATTTCGATCTGCAAATCCCCATTTATCATTTTCTTTTTTAGCAAATAGTACATTGTTGGTATATACTTCAGAATTTTTTAGTTCTTTTCCTTCTCGATTAAAGTATCTTATTTCTTCCTCATTATAAATTCTAATCCAATCTCCTTGTACTTTTACATTTGCATTTTTCATTTCACAGATCTTCGTCATATCTTTTGCATACAATTTTGTTAGATTTTCACCTGCCATTACCGCTTGAACAACTTCTGTATTTTCGACTCTTTGAAGAGAATCATTCTCAATTTCAATCTTTACCTTCTCTTTGTCATCTATGATTCCTAATTTAGAATTTTCATTACTTACAATAAAATAATTTTCATACAAATATTCAAGATAACTATATTTATCTTCTATCATTTGTTTTCCATCTTTTCCTATCACACCATATTGGGTTCCACTTTCACTATTAATTCTGATTCTATATTTGTCATTGCTGGTATTTAATATAGCTATGTTGGTATCAATATTAGCTTGTGTTCCATTCTTATTGTATACCGTTGTTCCCTGCTCATTTTTAGCATATAAATAAATTCCTGTAATATCGATTTGATGGTATTGCGTTGGAACAATTACTTCTCCATACAAATTTGCAATTCCATATCTTTTACTTCTTTCAACGACAAATAGTTGATTAGTTCCTTCATAGGTTATAGATTGGTATTGATGATCCATTAGTTGTTTCTCATTTTTCATAACACCAAATTGCCCATTCTTAGCACATAAAAGATAGGCATTATCATTATCTCGAATTTCTGTAATTCTAGATAATTGATTATATTCAGGTTTTAAAATTAATTTACCTTTATCATTCCTATATCCATAACGATATCCTTCTTCTGTTCGATTTGAAATAATATAGCCTGCATATTCATATCCATTTTCATCTGTATAATAGCCATCTACTGTAATTTGATCATATTTAATTTCAATTAATTTTTTGCCTTTTATATTAATGACACCATATTGGTTATTTTGTTTTACTAAAAGCTCTCCTTCTTTATAGGGTAAACTATCTATCTCATCATAGATTGGTTTTGTTATTTGCTTTCCTTCCAAATTGATTAGACCATATTTTCCATCTCTACCATATTTTAATACACTCTTTTCATACATTAAATCACTGGCTATATTTTTTAATCGAATTGGTTCTACTGCTTCATAATCTTTTAGTATTTCTTCTTTATTAGCATTAAATACTTTTGTCTCATCCTCTTTATAGCAAATAAAGATTGCCTTTTCTGGATTAGGAATTTTGATATCTTCATATTCTGCTTCAATGACTTTATTACCATTTCTATCAATTACACCGGTTCGGTTTTCTTGCTTTAACACAAAATAGTTATATTGTTCTACTTTTGCAATTTCATATTTTTTATGATTCTGATGAATATAGTAATAAGATATTCCTACTATAACTGCTATAACTAATAGGATGATCAGTATATTTCGAATGATAAATTTTCTTTTCATATCTTGTTCCTTCTTTCTTATTCTTCTGTTTCTACTTCTTTTTTCTCTTCTATGTTATTTCTACAAGCTTTTACTTTCAGTATTCTCTTATCTTCGTATTCTTCTATTTTATAGGTCATGTTTTGTGTTTCTATAATTGGTGGTATTTCTTCATCTTCTAAAATTCTACCTAATTTTTCTTGTAAATATCCTGATAGTGTGTCATAATCTCCTTCTGGAATATCCGCATTTAATATTTTATTGACATCATAAATTGGAATATTTCCCACTAACAAATAGGTATTTTCATCAATTTTTTCGAATTCTTTTTCTTCTTTATCATACTCGTCATAAATATCTCCTACTAATTCTTCCAATATGTCTTCCATTGTAATCAATCCTGCCGTTCCACCATATTCATCTACGATAATAGCAATTTGCTTTTTATTTTTTTGTAGTTCTTTAAATACTTCGTTTATCAATCTATTTTGTGATACAAAGTAAGCATCCTTTACTACACTTTTTACTTTAAAGCTTTTCTTATTGATATTTTTCAGTACATCTTTTACATATAAAATTCCTCTAATTTCATCGATTGTCTCATCATATACGGGAATTCTACTATAACGATATTCTTCTTTTGACAGTTCTTCCATTAATTCCTCATTACTTATATTCATGTCCACTGCAAAAATATCTTTTCTGTGTCTCATAATTTCAGATACCGTAATATCATTAAATTCAAACACATTGTTAATTAATTCTTTCTCTTCCTCTTTGATGGTTCCCTTTTCTTCTCCTTGGTCAACCATCATTTTAATTTCTTCTTCTGTTACAAATTCTTCCTCATTTTCTCCTACTCCAAATATTTTAGATATCGTATTGGTAACAAAGGTTAATAGTTTCACAAATGGTGAAGTTACAATTGAGATAGTTCGTATAATTCCAATGGTTCCAAAAGATATTTTTTCATAGTGTTTCATAGCTAATCTTTTTGGTACTAATTCTCCAAATACTAGTGTGAAGAAAGATAAAATAATAGTAATTATGATAATGGCTATACTTTTCCATACTCCCAAACTTAAAAATGGCATAACCTGATATAATACAGGTGCTAATCTTTCTGCAAAGGCATCAGATGCAAATGCACTTGATAAAAATCCTGCTAATGTAATTCCTATTTGTATCGTTGCTAAAAACTTACTTGGTGATTTTAGCATTTTTTCAATTTGTTTTGCTTTCTTATTTCCTTCCTTTGCTTGTTTTTCTATTTTAGCATCATTTAACGAGATAAATGCAATTTCGCTTGCTGCAAAAAAAGCATTTAAAAAAATTAGAATGGCTAAGATGAACAGTTGTGATAACATTTTTCTATCTACTCCTTTTTTCTATAAAATCATTGTACTTATTATACCCGTTTTTTCTTTTTTTTTCAATATGATTTTAAATTAACTTTTGTTCATTCTTTAAAAGGCAATGGTGAAATAATTATAACAAAATTTAAGATTTTTACATTCCTGTTATTGGCAATCTTTTTACCTCTTTGGTAGCTACACTTTTACTTTTTTGTGTTTTTGTTTCAATTTTTGGCTTCTCTTCCTTTCGATTATGAACCGTTACTGTTACTTCTTGATTGAGTTCTATATCCACTTTTATTAATTGGTCATAAATTTCATAGCCATCCACTGTTTTTGTTTCTTTTAAATAATACGTACCTGGCACTAAATTAGAAACCATAATTTTTCCTTCTGAATCTGTTTTTAAACCTGTATATACGACTTCTTTCTTCTCATTTAATAATTCAAATTCTACTCCTTCTAGTAACTTACCATCATCTTGATCTTTTTTAACGATAACTATTTTTGTTTCATTTTTATCGTATTCATCTTTTATATTTCCTGTTCCATCTTCAAAGGTTGCACTTGTTAAAGCATAATCTTGATAACTACTATCTGGTGCTACTCCATATAAAATTGGTTTGGTTTTTACTTTTGCTTCTACTTTTAAATTGAAACTTCCCTTTTCTATCATATTTTTAATGGGAATTAATACTTTAAATTTTTCACTTGGATGAAATTCTAACTTTTCTTGATTGTTTTCATCTGTTAATTTTATTCCTCCTAAATCTTGTCCATTCTCTTTGGTTAATATTATCTTATAGTTTTGAATTGTACTACCTGCTTGGACATAATATATTTTAGATACATAATTTTTATCCATTACATCTTGCTTCCATTCATTGCTATCCTTGTTAATCGTAATGGTACTTGATATTTTTGTTTCAGTTGAATTTTGTGCCTCATTGATAATTTTGTTCATAGCATTTAGCGTTCGACTTCCCGCTTCTCCAATAGCTCCATAATCGGCTGGATTATTCCCATGAATATAACAATATACAGCTTGTTTGGTTGCAGTAAAAGCTTCTTCTTTATTTACCACTCCTAATTCCTCAGGTGTTTTATATGGATATCCATTTACAATTCTTCTCCATAATCCAACATCTTTCACCATATCTTGTATCGATACTGTATAAGAATTTGTTTCTGCTCCTGGTTTTGTTTTATCCATACAATAAGCTGGATAATGAATTCCATTGTTAGTATATTCTATATAACTTACTTTAATTGGTACTCCTTTATAAGTTAACAATTTTCCACAATCTCCTATCGAATACAGGTTAGCAGAATTTATGGTATCTGCCTGCACTACATTCATCATTCCTAAAATATTAAAAACCAATAATATGAGTGCGATTCCTATTTTTTTTATTCGATTGCTAAATTGTATTTTTGTTCTACTCCTAAATTTAATAACATGATTTGTTTTTTTCTTGTTCAAATTGATCCTTCCTCTCTTTGTCTTATTTTTCTTTTCCTTGTACACACCTTCTATACTCTGGCTGATTTTCAACACAGGTAATAAGCGTAATGGTGTTGTCTTCTGTTTCCTCCAAATTTGTCCAATCCGTATCTTTTATAATACAATGCTTGGTAATAATATATTCTCTTTTGCTATCTTGGTGTTGATAATAAATAACATCTCCTTCCTTCAAATTTTTTAAATTCTCAAAATAATTTTTAGCATACCCCCTATTATGAGCTGCTAATCCTACATTTCCAATATCTCTGGAAGTATCCTCAAAGTGACCAATTGCTTGATCCATAACTTCTTTTGTTGTTCCTTCTTGTATCTCTGCTTTTAAATTAATACTTGGGATTTCTAAATACCATGTAGCAATCTTTTTTGTTTCTTTTTCTTGCATTTTATTGAAATAAATTGGATTATTTTCCATTTGACTTTCGACTTGAAAACCTGCTTTTAAAGTACTTTTCTTTGTTAAGATACTAAAACTTGAAATAAATCTATTTAGACTAAAAAAAATAATCATCGATAAAAATAAACTAACTGTATTGATATAGATCGTACTATAACGAAATGTTTTAATTGATTTTTGCCTCCTTTTTATTGGATTTTGTTTTTCTTCTGGATTGGATAGACTTTAAACGAATCTAAAAATTTGACTTTAAAAATTTTGAGTTAACTCTTGTATCCATAATAATACATTTTTTTTCATTTGTAAAGAACTTTTCATCGCAAAATTCGACAAAACACTTCTAGCTAGTAACCTATAAAAGTCCCAAATCTGGGACTTTTAATTATATTTTATATCATTAAATCCAAATCAAAGTAAAACTCTACACCATCTTCTTGATTTATCATTCCATAATGGTTTTGATAGTGATTCATAATTGCTTTTACAAAAGATAAACCAATTCCTGTTCCACCATTGCTTCTAGTCCTCGATGAATCGATTTTATAAAATCGATTCCAAATACGATTCATATGTTCTTCCTCAATGGTATCACCTGTATTAAATACTTTAATTCGTACCTTATTTTTCTCTATATTTACTTCATTTGTAATGCGAATCTTGCTTTTCTTGTCTATGGACTTTACATGTTTAATGGCATTTGTTAAGTAATTACTAATAACTTGCTCAATGTAAAAATCATCTGCTAATACATTAATTTCTTCTGGGGTTTCTAATTGTACTTCTACCCTTTTTTCTTCTAAGATAACTTGTGACTTTCGAATTACTTCTTTTTCAAGCTCTACTAAATTAAATTTTCTATCCTTAAATTCTCTTTTACCATATTCTAATTTCATTAATTCTAATAATTGTTTTACCAATTTATCCATTTTATTGATTTCATCTAAGATTACTTCTGCATAGAATTTTCTACTTTCCTCATCGGAATTAACATTTTCTAATAACCCTTCACTATACCCTTGAATTAAAGCAATTGGCGTTTTTAATTCATGGGATACATCCGATATGAAACTCTTTCTCATTTCATCTATTTTTGACTTTTCCTCAATGTCTTTTTCTAATTCTATATTCGTACTTCTTAATTGTTTGATGGTTTTTTCTAATTTATCTGACATGACATTAATACTTTTTCCTAGATGATTAATTTCATCATCTGCATCGGTTATTCGATACTTATGACTGAAGTCTAAATTTGCCATTTTTCTAGCAATATCGTTCAATTCTAAAATTGGGTCTGTAAATCTTCTAGAAACATAAGAAACAATAACCGCTGCAATTAGGATGGCAAAGCCAGCCATTAGATATAAAAAATTATTTGAAATTTTTACACTTTCTTGTATGGAAGTGATTGGAATTCGAATGTATAATAAATATCCATTATCTAAAGTAGAGGCTAATAACACATAGGTTACTCCATTTTTATTATCCTTAATTTTTTTTATCACAAAAGAGTCACTTTGTTCTATCATTTCTCCTGCCCCTGTATTAAATCTACTTGTCATTTCATTCATTTGCCCAAAAGTTGAATAAAAATCTTTATTCGATGTATATACATTAACATTTTGATTATTTCGAATTAGGATATCAAAATTATTTTGTATCGCAATCTTTTCTAATTCTGATTCTAAATCCCCACTTTGTGCCTTATTATAATAATCATTTACGGTTTCATATACTGATTTTAATGTTTGTCTTTTACTATATAAATAAAATTGTCCAAAAACAAAATTATTGACTACTATCAAAAATGAAATAATTAACAATATGACTAAAGATAATGTTAAAAATAATTTTACTCTTACTGACTTTAACGGACTACATTTCTGGCTCATTTTCATCTTCTTCCTTTTATTTTATTTCAAATTTATATCCAACGCCTCTTATCGTTTTGATATATTTTCCTCTTTTTCCTAGCTTGTGTCTTATCTTTTTGATATGACTATCAATGGTTCTGGAGTCTCCATAATAATCGTAGTTCCAAACATTATTTAATATTTTATCCCTAGATAATGCTATGTTTTCATTATCAACTAAGTAAGTCAATAACTCATATTCTCTTAGACTTAGTTCAATGACTTTGTTATCCACTTTTACAGTTCTTCCTTCTTTATCAATCGCAATACCACCATATTCTTTCATTTCCTTTTGATTTTGATTTGTTCTTTTTAAGATTGCTTCTACTCTTGCTACCAAAATCTTGGGACTAAATGGCTTGGCTATGTATTCATCCACTCCTAATTCAAAACCAAATAATTCATCTTGTTCTTCTCCTCGTGCTGTTAACATCATAATGGGAACTTTGGATTCTTGCCTAATTTGCCTTAAAACAGACCAACCATCTAATTTTGGCATCATGACATCTAGTAAAATTAAGTTGATCTTGTTTTTGTTTGTTTCAAAAATAGATAATGCCTCTTCCCCATCTTCTGCTTCTAATGTACTAAATCCTTTGGCTTGTAAAAAGTCTTTAATTAATTTTCTCATTCTTAATTCATCGTCTACAATTAAAATACAGTTGTTTCCCATTTTTTTCACTCCTACTGATTTCTTTTATTATATATTATAATGAGTAATTATGTCTATATTGTGAAATTAAAAATTTAGATATAAATTTACGAAATAAAAAAGACCAAATTGGCCTTTTATTTTTTTACATAAATAGTTTTTGTATCATAAGCAAGTTCTATCTCTTCTTCTCTTAAAATCTTCATAATCTTACGGTTAATATTTTCCTTTTCTGCTACATAACTAAGATAATCTACGGATTCCGTAAAACTAGAAATTAAAACATTTAGCCCATTATCCTGAATCGCATCAAATTTCACAATAATCGATTCATCATAAATTGCCTCTCTAGCTTGTAACATATCTCGTACTTTTGCTTGAAATTTCTCCAATTTTTCCAATGGGGTATCGATTTGAATACACAAATTGATTTTATACCTTCTTTTCTCCATTTTACTCCAATTAATAATAGAAGCATTTGCTATGATAGAGTTTGGTATATTGACAACTGAATTTTCAAAAGTTCTTACTCTTGTACTTCGAAAAGTGATATCTTCCACCGTTCCTTCATAAGGTGGCATTTCAATCCAATCTCCTACCATAAATGGCTTGTCAAGAAAAATGACTAACCCTCCAAATAGGTTTTTAGCCGTATCTTGTGCTGCTAATGTTACAATAACACCACTAATTCCTAATCCAGCTACTAATCCATTTAAGTTAACTCCTAAAAGTGTAATTACCAAAAATCCAGCTATGATATAAATCACAACTCTTATTATTTTTAGCATAAAGTCAAACATAGAATCTTCTACATTGTTTGTCTTTTCCTTCATCTTTTTGACTAATGTTGACTTTGGTAAAAAACTAGCTGCTAATCCTTTCGCAAAAACAATAACACTAATGATTTCAAAAGCCCTTGTTGCAAGTACCATTACTTCATTGGAAATACCAAATGGTTGTTTTAAAAATACAACGGCACTATAAATCCCTAGCAAGCTAAAAAATACCCTAAGTGGATTGTAAAATGCACTTTCTTTTATTTTCTTCCTACTTTTCACTTTTAATTTAAACATTCTAATAATGATATATGCCATACTTGAACTAAAAATTCTGAAAAATAGAATCATGCTTATAGCAAAAATTATATCAATCATTTGAACTGCTATTACTTCTCTTAGATATGCTATTGTTTCTATAATTTGGTTCATTTTTCCTCCATTACTTATCCCATGTAATCTCTCAACTTCTTACTTCTACTTGGATGTCTTAATTTTCTTAATGCTTTTGCTTCAATTTGTCGAATTCTTTCACGTGTTACTTCAAATTCACGACCAACTTCTTCTAATGTTCTTGCTTTTCCATCTTCTAAACCAAATCTTAATTTTAGTACTTTTGCTTCTCTTGGTGTTAAAGTATTCATAACTTCTTCTAACTGCTCTTTTAATAAAGTATATGCCGCTGAATCATGTGGTGCTGGTGAATCATCATCTTGTATAAAATCTCCCAAATGACTATCATCTTCTTCTCCAATTGGTGTTTCTAATGAAACTGGATCTTGTGCAATCTTTTGAATTTCCATTACTTTTTCTACTGGTATTTCCATTTCTACTGCTATTTCTTCTTGCGTTGGCTCTCTACCAAGTTGTTGTAATAAGTGCCTTGATGTTCGAATTAGTTTATTAATGGTTTCAACCATATGAACAGGAATTCTTATCGTTCTTGCTTGATCCGCAATTGCTCTTGTAATTGCTTGTCGAATCCACCAAGTTGCATACGTACTAAATTTAAATCCTTTTGTATAATCAAATTTCTCAACTGCTTTGATTAACCCCATATTTCCTTCTTGGATTAAATCTAAAAATAACATTCCTCTTCCTACATATTTTTTAGCAATACTTACGACTAATCTTAGATTGGATTCTGCTAATTGCTTTTTCGCTTCTTCTTCTCCTTTTAAAATTCTTTTTGCTAAATCTAGTTCTTGCTCAAATGTTAGAAGTGGAATTCTTCCAATTTCTCTCAAATACATTCTAACAGGGTCATCTACATTGATTCCTTCATAACTTGTTTCTGTTATTTCATCTAATTTTAAATCTTCTACTTCTTTTAAGTCTTCAATATCTGGTTCTTCATCATCTATATCATCATTTAATAAATTGACTCCTAATTCTTCAAAAGCATCAAAAACTTTGTCAATTTGTTCTGGATTGACATCATCTAATTCTTTTGCTAAATCGCCATATGTGATTTTCCCTTGTTCTTTGGCTTTTTTCAAAATGCTATTTACTTTTTCATTTTTTATCTTTTCATCTGTTTCTTTCTTGTTGTTTTCTTCTACTCTTTTTTCTGCTTTCTTCTTTGTCTCTTTTCTTGCTTTTTCCATTTTTTCTTGATTTTCTTTTTTGTTTTTTGTTTCTTTTTCTTCTTCTATCTTCTTGTCTATTTTTACTTCTTTTTTCTTTGCCATTCCCTTTTCACCCCTACTTAATTTTGGCTAGTCGAATCATAATATCGTTTAGCTCTTTTCCTAATTCCTTTTTTTGAATTTCATCTATATCTGCTTCCAACAATTCTACAATTTCAAATTTTCTTTGTGTCAATTTTTCTTTTTCATATCCTTGCATAATATCATCCATTGCTTTTTCAATATCTTCTATTCCATAATCTTCTGCTAAAATCGCTGTTATATGATTTTGTTCTTCTTCTCCTAAATTGTCCAATATCCCATTTATATTACTATTTCCTTTTTCAAATTCTTCATACAGCTTTTTGGCAATTTGTTGATTTAATTCATCTTTAAAGTCCTGAATTGCTATATTTTGCTTTACAATTTGAAAAATATTTAAATCTCCCATTAATAAAATAGATAATACCGTATTTTCTCTTTTTTTTATGGCTTGAGATACTTCTACTTTTTCTATTTTTTGATGTTTTACTACTGGTTTTGCTTTTTCTAATAGTTTTTCACTTTTTGCCCCTTCATAGGTTAGTTTGTTAACCTCTGCATAAATAGCTTCTTTGGAAATCTCATATTCTTTGGAAATTTTCTCGATATATACTTCTCTTTCCATTGTATTATCTACTTTGGAAATTAATTTTGCAATTTCATTTAAAAATTTGATTTTATCATTGGTGCTGTTTAAGTCTAATTGTTTTTTTAGTACTTTTACTTTGAATTCAATGACAGAAAGTGCTTTATCGATTAAGTTTTGAAATCTTGCATTTCCATATTTGATGATATATTCATCTGGATCTTTGGCACCTTCCATTTGTAAGATTCGTAGGTCACACCCCATATTCTGCAAGATATCTAATGCTCTTATTTTGGCAGTGAGTCCTGCTTCATCTGAGTCAAAACTTAAGATAATTTGCTCTGAATTTTTTCTAAGTAACCACCCTTGTTGTTGTGTTAAGGCGGTTCCGAAGTGGTGCTACTACATTGGTAATTCCTCTTTGATGTAAAGAAATAACATCCATATATCCTTCTACAATCAGAATTCTTTTTCGAATGTCTCCTTTTTTAGCAACATTTAAACCAAATAGGTTCCTTCCTTTACTATATACTATATTTTCTGGCGAATTAATATATTTTGGTTTAGAATCGTCTAATACTCGTCCACCAAATGCTATCACTCTTCCTCTGGCATCACAAATTGGAAACATCAGTCTGTTTCTATATCGGTCAATATATCTGCCATTATCGTTTCGATTAACTAAACCTGACTCTAATATTTCAGGTTCTTGAAATCCTTCTTTTTTTAAGGCCTGGTATAATTCGTCAAACTTGCCTGAAAATCCTAATCGAAAAGATTTTAAAGTTTCATTACTTAGCTTTCTTTGTTTGATATATTCTTGTGCTATTTTGGATTCTGGTTTGTATAAGTTTTCGTGATAATATTGTGCGGTAAATTCGTTTACTTTGAAAACTTTTGCTTTTAGTTCTTCTTTGCTTGAATCTGTATTGTTTTCTAAGGTTGGTAATTGTATATTTGACCTTTCTGCTAATGTTTGTACCGCTTCTACAAAGTTAATTCCTTCTATTTTTATTAAAAAGGTAAATACGTTTCCTCCTACTCCACAACCAAAACAGTGAAAGATTTGTTTATCTGGTGAGACTGAAAAAGAGGGTGATTTTTCATTATGAAATGGACATAGTCCAAAGAAATTTCTTCCACTTCTTTTTAAATGCACATATTGTGATATGATATCTACGATATCATTGTTCTGCCTTACTTCTTCTATGATTTCATCACTATATCTTGGCATCTTTTCCTCACTTTCTTTTATTTTTTTCAAATTAATATACGTATTTATATTATTCGACGTATTTTACATAAATCCTCCTTTTATTTGTATTTTTTTGACGATAATAAATGAGACAGTTTCCTGTCTCACTTATCGTATCCCTTTCATAACATCATCTTATGTTCTAATTTATTTACCATCTTAGCATAGTTAACCCATTCTTTTGATGTTTTCTTATCTGGTTCTTCTTTTGGTTTATATTTCATCTTATGTTCTAAATTAGACCAAAAATCCATTGCCATCGTTCTAATTTGTACTTCTACTTTCACATAAATTAACTGCTGTGCTAATACAATGGGAACTCCTAATATAATATGGTAAGCAGAATATCCACTTTTTTTTGGATTGGTAATATAATCTTTTTCTTTTATGGTTTGTATTCCTAACAATTTTTGAAGCAAATTTCTAACAGAAAAAATGTCCTTTTTCAAAGGAATTATGATTCTTATTCCTGCTATATCATTAATATTTTCAATCATTTCTTTGTAAGTCAACTTACATTCTTTATCTTTCATTTTTTGAAGGATACTTTCTGGTTTTTTTATTCTACTACTAACATGGTCAATTAAATCATAATCATACAAAAATTTATATTCCTCTTTTATGATTTCTATTTTGGTACTTAACTCTTTGATTGCCATTTCATAGATAAACATCAATTTTTGAAATGTTTGATCTTCTTTTTTTATTTTTTTATTATAATCTAGAAAATTCTTTAAGTCTATTAAATCCATACTTTCTCGCTCTTTTAATTTCATACACATTCACTCCTTTTTTCTTCTTATGTATGACATTTCCTTAGTATATTTGCATTATATCTGCCAATTATTTCTAATTCATATTCTATTTGTGTTTTCTTTGTGAATTAAAAATAAACAATTCATTTAAATATTTCGGCACAAAATAAACCCCGATTATTAAACTTATTTTGGTCTAATAATCGGGGTTCTAATCGATACCACAATTTACTGTCGTTCTTTTTTTCTATTTCATTCTTTCTATTAATTCCTTTACTGTTAAAGTTGTTTTCTCACCTGTCTTTGCATTTTCAAGTTCTAAATGCTCACCTTGTGCTTTATCTCCTAACACAACTAAATAAGGAGTACCTAATACTTTACAATCTTTAATTTTGGCACCTATATTTAGATTTTCTCTGTCATCTAAAATAGCTCCTATTCCTTCTTGATTCAAAATAGTATATAGTTCATTAGCTTGTTTTACTTTTTCTTCGTTGTCTAGTTTAGGAATAATTTGGACTTTATATGGCGCAATTTTCTCTGGTAGACTAAATCCACATGGTCCCCATTTTGGGTCATTGATTAAACATTGTTCATATAAAGCTGCAACCGTTCTACTAATACCAATTCCATAACATCCCATATAATAGAAAGCATCTTTTCCTTCTTTGTCTGTATATTTTCCATTCATCATTTCAGAATATCTAGTTCCTAATTGGAAGATATGTCCTAATTCCATGGTTCTTATTTCTTTAAAATTAGAAATATCCTCAATTCCATATTCTTCTTTTAAATACTCTTGATAATTTTCTTTTTCTAATATTTCTGTATTTAAACCAATTCCTGTTTCTTCATTGTAAAGGATTTTATCTTCCCCTTGTTCTGAAATTAACATGAATTCTTCTGATTTTTTCCCTCCCATTGCTCCATTATCCGCAACAATCGGGATTACTTTCATTCCAATTCTTTCAAAAATTTCCAAAAAGGCTTTTCTTACATTTTCATAAGATTTTCCCATTCCTTCTTCATTGATATCAAAACTATAGGCATCTAGCATAGGAAATGCCTTTCCTCTTAATAAATATCCTCTTGTTCTGATTTCATTTCTAAATTTTTCTCCTATTTGATAATAGGTAACTGGTAAGTTCTTATAAGATTTTAGCTTTTCTCTTGCAAATTCAAGCATAGCTTCTTCCCCTGTTGGGGCTAAACAAAAAGTTCCTTTGTTCGATTCTGTAATTAGCATGGTACCGTCATTTACATAGTGGTCATATCTTCCTGAATTTTTCCAAATAGTATCTGGTTGTAAAGTTGGAAGCAACACTTCGATGCATCCATATTGATTTAAAGTTTCTACTATAATTTGTTCTACTTTTCTTCTTACTAATAATGGTACTGTATGATACCCAAATAATCCTGCTCCATATTGTACGAGTTGACCTGTTTGTAATAAAATACTTTGTCCTGGGTACATTTCATCGATATTGTTTAATTTTACAGTTCCCATTCCTGTTCCGTGATAATTTCATATACTCTCCTCTTTTCTAATTATTTTTGTTTTCTTCTATTTTCTCCTCTTTGCTTTCTTCCCTTTCGGGAGTAGGAGCCTCCATTTTTTCTTCTACCACTTCTTCTACTTCTTTTTCCTCTTCTATTAAATCATCTATTACAATTTGCTTATTTTCGTCTAATTTATAACGAGGTAACTCTGGTAGCTCTTCTAATGAAGTATAACCAAACATTCTTAAAAAATCATTGGTTGTTTTGTATGACATTGGTTTTCCTGGTAAATCAATCTTTCCTGCCTCTTGAATTAATCCATATTCTAACAATTTATAGACACAAGCATCTGCTGAAACACCACGAATTGCTTCTATTTCTGCTCTTGTAATTTTAGGATGATACGCTACAATGGCTAATGTTTCTAATGCTGCATTGGATAAATTTGGTTTACTTCTTTTATCTAAAACAGGATAAATAAATTCATGCAATTCTTTTTTGGTACATAATTGATAAGAGTCATCCACTGTAATTAGTTCGATTCCTCTATTTTCATTTCGATATTCTTCTTGCATATTTTTTATTATTGTATCCATATCTTCTGGTGATATTTCTAATGCTAGTACCAATTCATTTTTGGTAACTGGTCTTCCTGCTGCAAAAAGGATTGCTTCGATCACACCTTTTTTTGAATTAATTTCCATTGATTTCCCCTCTTATTTCTCATTATTCAATGTTTATATTATGTCAGAAAAGTGCTAATATGTCAATATTTTTTTAATTTTCTTGCACTTTTGCCGTTTCTATGATAAGATGATAAAAATAATTTCTAGGGGGTCGTTTTTATGGAAGAAAAGAAAAGTATAGAGGTTGTTTCTGGTGACGGCTCAAATTTAGATATATCACCTGTTTATGAACACCTAAATGTAGGAACTCCAAAACCATCTGATAAAAAACCTAAAAATATTGTAATACCAGAAGAATCTCACAAAGACAATAAATCTTTAAAAAAGAAAACAGAAAACAAGAAATAATACAAAAAACACAAACTCCACTTTTACGATTTCGGTAAAAGCTGGATTTTTTTTATCGAAAAAATTCTTTCAAACGCTTTGGTCAAGTCCGACAAATTTAGCTTGACATTGACATCTTTTAGGCATATACTAAACACGTAAAATAGGAAAAAGGAGGCAATTATTAATATGGATAACATGATAGAAATTAGATGGCATGGTAGAGGCGGTCAAGGCGCTAAAACAGCATCCCTTTTACTTGCTGATGCCGCATTTAATACAGGAAAATACATTCAAGGATTTCCTGAATATGGACCAGAAAGAATGGGAGCCCCTCTTACTGCTTATAACAGAATTAGTAGCTCACCCATTTCCATTCATAGTAACATCTATGAACCAGACTATGTAGTAGTAGTAGATGATACCCTTTTAGAATCTGTTGCTGTCACAGATGGTCTAAAAGAAACTGGTGCCATTGTAATTAACACCACCAAATCAGCTGATTATTTAAAAAATGTACTAAAAGGATATCAAGGTGGTATTTATACCATTGATGCCAGAAAAATATCCATGGAAACATTGGGAAAATATTTTCCTAATACTCCCATGTTAGCAGCTATTGTAAAAGTAAGCAAAATTATGTCAGAAGAAGCTTTATTAGAAGATATGAAAAGTTCCTTTAAACATAAATTTGCCAAAAAACCAGAAGTAATTGAAGGAAATATGAAAGCTTTAGAAATGGCATTAAAGGAGGTTAAAAAGATATGACAAATATAAATGCTAATACACCAATGGAGAAAATGACTCCTGGTGGTGATATCTACCAAGCTGGTAATGCAAAAGAATTTAAAACTGGTGACTGGAGAAGTATAAAACCGATCTTCTTATCTGAGAAATGCAAACAATGTGGACTATGTTTCCCAGTTTGCCCAGATGATGCCATTCCAGTTAATAAAGATTTTAAAAGAGAAGATTTTAATTATGATTATTGCAAAGGATGTGGCGTATGTGCTAAAACCTGTCCATTTGGAGCAATTGAAATGAAAGAGGAGGGATAAATTATGAGTATCAGAGAAAGATTAAGTGGTAACGAAGCTGCAGCAACCGCTATGAAACAAATCAATCCAGATGTTGTAGCAGCTTTCCCAATTACCCCATCAACAGAAATCCCACAATATTTTTCAAACTTTGTGGCAAATGGAACCGTTGATACAGAATTCGTTGCTGTCGAAAGTGAGCATAGTGCTATGTCAGCCTGTATTGGAGCAGAAGCTGCAGGAGCAAGAGCTATGACAGCTACTTCAGCAAATGGTCTGTCTCTTATGTGGGAAATGATATACATTGCTTCTAGTTTAAGATTACCAATTGTTTTATCTTTAGTAAATCGAGCTGTATCTGGTCCTTTAAACATTCATTGTGATCATTCCGATGCTATGGGTGTTAGAGACGCTGGTTGGATTATGCTATTTTCAGAAAACAATCAAGAAGCATATGACAATACCCTAATGGCACACAGAATTGCAGAACACGAAAATGTTAGACTTCCCTTAATGATCTGTCAAGATGGTTTTATCACTTCACACTCTATCGAAAATATCGAATTAGTAGAAGATGATAAAGTAAAAGAATTTGTTGGACAATATCACCCAGAACATTATTTATTAAATGAAAAAGAACCAATTGCCGTTGGACCTTTAGATGTGCAAAGTTACTTATTTGAGCATAAAGCTCAACAAGCAGAAGCTATGAAAAATGCCAAAGAAGTTATTTTAGAAGTTGCCAAAGACTTTGAAAAAATGACAGGAAGAAGCTATGGCTTTTTCGAAGCCTATCAATTAGATGATGCAGAAGTTGCTGTTGTATGTATGAACTCTACCGCTGGAACTACCAAATTTGTAGTTGATGAATTAAGAAAACAAGGAATCAAAGCTGGTCTCTTGAAACTTCGTGTATTTAGACCTTTCCCAGTAGAAGAAATAGCTAACGCTTTAAGTCATTTAAAAGCCATTGCTATCTTTGATAAAGCAGATTCTTTAAATGCTGCTGGTGGTGCTTTATTTGAAGATGTCACATCAAGCTTGTATGTATGTAATAAGCAGGTACCAGCTGTAAACTATGTTTATGGAATTGGTGGTAGAGATACCAAAGCAGATGATATCAAGAAAGTTTACGAAGAATTATTCCAAATCGCAAAATCCGGAAAAATAGAAAATCCATTTCGATATTTTGGATTAAGAAAGGAGGCGCAAGAGTAATGCCATATAATCTAAAAGAAGTAGTCGCTAACAAACCTTCAAGATTTACATCTGGTCATAGGATGTGTGCTGGTTGTGGAGCTCCTCCAGCAGCCAGAATGATTATGAGAGCTTTAAAGCCAGAAGATCATGCTGTTGTAGCAGGTGCCACTCGGATGTATGGAAGTTTCTACCTTTATTTATCCTTATACTGCTTGGACAGACTCTTTCATTCATACCGCATTTGAATGTGCAGCTGCCACTTTATCAGGAGCAGAAGCTGCTTATCAATCAATGAAAAAACAAGGAAAAATTGACAATACCACTAAATTTATTGCATTTGGTGGAGATGGTGGAACTTATGACATTGGAATCCAAAGTTTATCAGGAGCTATGGAACGTGGTCATGATATGGTATATGTATGTTATGATAATGGTGCTTACATGAATACTGGTATCCAACGTTCTTCTGCTACACCAAAATTTGCAGACACTACCACTTCACCAGCAGGAACAAAAATTCCTGGAAAAATGCAATCCAGAAAAGATTTAACCAAAATCATGGTTGGACATCATTTACCTTATGTAGCACAAACCATTGGTTATATGAATTTTAAAGATTTATATGAAAAATCTGAAAAAGCCATTTACACAGAAGGACCAACTTTCTTAAATGTATTAGCACCATGCCCTAGAGGTTGGGGATATCCAACTGATATGTTAATGCAAATTAATAAATTAGCAGTTGATACTTGCTATTGGCCTCTATATGAAGTAATAGATGGCAAATATAAAATCAATTATAAACCTGCCAAAAAATTACCAATTGAAGAATTCTTAAGACCGCAAAAAAGATTTAAACATATGTTTAAACCTGGCAATGAGTGGATGATTGAAGCATTCCAAAAAGAGGTGGATGCAAGATGGCAAGAGTTATTAGATTTAGAAGAAATTACAAATCGAGCTGAATAAACAATGAAAGTTGCATTTGATTTAACATCATTTGCAACTTTTTTTTACTAAAAAGTGATTTTTTCTCTGTTTTTTCCTCCTTGTAATAAAAAAGAGAAAGTAAAATTCAAATTTTACTTTCCCCCATTTACTGATTTTTCCGTTGTCCGCCAACCGTAAGCCCACAAATCTTACACATATTTCGGTTTTTTCCGTTGTCCGCCAACCGTAAGCCCACAAGTCTTACACATATTTCGGATTTTTAGTGTCAGCACACCAAGATTTTTTTCAATCTCTTTTTAGTATATTCATTATAATAGGATTCTATCCATTTGTCAACTTTTTACATAAATTTACAATTATTATGTTATATTCCATATTCTTTTATATTGTTTCGGATATTCTATTCTTTCTATTTTTATTCCTTACTTCTATCGGTATTAAGAAAAATAATCCTACTAAAATTGGTAAATAAAAAGTATACATCCTCCAAAACAAAATCGACATATGAATCGTTCCTTCTTTAAAAATAGAATGAAACAATAAATAAAATCCCCCTTCTGCTCCGAAGTCCAGACCCAGGAGTTGGAACAAATGTCATAATTAACAATAAAAAAGCTTGTGTCGGTATAATTTGGAAAAAACTAACTCCAGAATTTCCAAATGCTCGATATACCATATAAGTAATAGAATAATATGCCAAACTTTGGATTACTGCAACTAAAAACATTTTAGCTACCATTTTCTTTTCTGACCTCATAAATTGAAACTGTCCCCCAAAGTTATCAATACTTTCATCCAACTTTTCCAAGGTATTATCTGGATGTTTCAAAATGTGAATTTTTCCTAATAATTTTATAATTGGTGTTGTAATACTAGTTATCAATTTCTTTTTCATCCCTGCCAAAATCACCACTAAAATTGCTAAGATATTTACTGTAAATCCTACTACTGCAATCCATAGATAATCTTGCATTAAATTTCTAAAAAAACGAAACTCAAAAAATACAACAACTAATGTAGATATCACTAAAGCACTTTGCGTAATAATAAATTTAATTGCCATAGCAGATAACGAATCACTCACTCTTTTTCCTGTCTTGTTTAGTTCATAAGCCTGCATCGGCTGACCACCAGTAGCAAATGGTGTAATATTATTAAATAATTGTCCTATCATAGATACTTTAATTGAATTGGTTAATCGTTGCTCTGGGTACATTTTCTTGATAGGAATATGTAAAACCACTGCCTCACATAGCCAATGAATCAACAAACATCCTATTCCAGCTAATACCCATTTGTAATTTACTTGTGTTAATACTTGATACATATTATCTAATCCATCGACTTGAATCATATAAATAAATAGACCTACAAAAATTATGATAATAAGTACAAAATTTAAGAATGTCATTTTTTTATTTGTGGTTTTTACCTCTGGCTCTTTTCTTATTTCTATTTCATTCTTCTCATCTTCAAAACTTTCTTGCATAATTCTCTCCTAATAATTAATAAAGAACAGATACTTTTTACCATTTTTAATAAATGGTCATCTTGTACCTGTCCCTCATTAGCCATTTCCTTTTTATTCCTCCACTGGCGCCTCTACTGGACAAACTCCTGCACAAGTACCGCATGAAATACAAGCTGATTGGTCTATTACAAATTTATCATCACCTTGTGAAATACATCCTACTGGACATTCCGCTGCACAAGCTCCACAAGAAATGCATTTATCTGTTATTTTATATGCCATTTATCTCACCTCCTAAAACTAATTTAGTATACTGTCTTTTAATTTCTCTTCTTTTGGTCTTCTTTTTCCAATTTTTCTAGCTCTTCTAATTCCTTTTTATGCTCTATTTCTTCTTCATTTACTCTATCTGCTACCATATCTTTGATTACCTTAATATCTTTCACATGATATTTTTTATGTATATATCCATCGCCATCTTTTATTTTTACACGAACGATTTCTTTTAAAGTTTCGATATTTTCTACCTCTCCTTTTCCATCTTCCGTTTTTACAATAGCACCAATATTAGGTAGTCTTTTTAGCTTATCTTCATATACTTCATTTTCATATTTTAAACAACACATAAGTCTGCCACAGTTCCCTGAAATTTTAGAAGGGTTTAAAGATAAGTTTTGTTCTTTTGCCATTTTGATGGATACTGCTTCAAAATCACTTAAGAAACTACAACAACATAGTTCTCTTCCACAAACTCCATTACCACCTATTCTTTTTACTTCATCTCGTACTCCGATTTGTCGTAATTCAATTCTTGTTTTATAAATAGCTGCTAAATCTTTTACTAATTCTCTAAAATCAATTCTTCCATCTGCTGTAAAATAAAACAATATCTTACTATCATCAAATTTATATTCAACATCTGTTAAAGTCATGTCTAATTTATGTTCTTTTATTTTCTTTTGGCATATTTTAAAAGCCTCTTTTTCTTTTTTTCTATCTTCTTCATAATGTTTATGATCTCTATAATTAGCAATTCTTATGACTTTTTTTAATGGTGCTATAATCTTTTCATCTTCTACAAAACGATTTGGAATCATAACTTCGCCATATTCTTCCCCTTGTGCTGTTTGGACAATGACTTTATCACCTTTTCTTACTTTTAAATTTTTGGGATTAAAAAAATATATTTTACCTAATTTTTTAAATCTAACTCCTACTATATTTTTCAATTTATTTTCCTTCCTTCCGCAAAAACCTCATTTTAATATGTTAAATAACATATTATCAATACACATATCATAATTCGCATTTTGCCTTAATCTTTTCTTCGTATTTTCCACAATTTTAATACAATTTGTGTATCGTTCCTCTCTTTTAGCCATCTTTAGTAAAACAATATTCATATAATCTAACATTTCAAATATTTCTTCTTTTGATTTATAGAGTATTTCAGCTGATTGTATGGTATCGATTAAATCTTTCTTTGGTAAATTCTCTACAAACATTTCTATCTTACTATAGGATTCTTGCTTGTCTTTTAAATAAATTGCTTTCCCAATACTCCCTTGAAACATATCTAACATATTTTGTGAGATACCAGTCATTTGATAATTTTCTTCAAGATATTGCTTTATTTCTAAATTTTCTATGGGATTAAAACGTAAAATCATACATCTTGATTTTATGGTTGTTAAAAAGGCATTTTCATTAGAACCAATTAATATAATAGTTGCAAATTGAGGTGGCTCTTCTAATGTCTTTAATAAGCAATTTTGTGCTTCTTTTGTCATGAAATCAGCATCTTCTATGATATAAACTTTTCGATTTGAGATAATTGGCTTTTCTTGTATTCTTTTTTGTAATTCTCTTATTTGTTCGATTTTTATACTATTTCCTTCTGGTTTGATCCATAAAAAATCTGGATTGTTTTGACCTTCAAATTCAATACAGGATTTACAAGTATGACACGGTTTTTTTTGCTCTGAACATAAAATTGCTTTTGCATATTGAGTTGCCATCATCTTTTTTCCAATCCCCATTGTTCCTACCAATAGATAACTATGTGATACTTTATTCTGTTCGATTGCTTGCTTTAATAAATTTTTGATTCGATTATTTCCAAGAATATTTTCAAACATCCTAAAATTCTCCTTTTATGGATCCACTTTTCCCCATTTATCCAATGGCCAAATTCGAATGGCTACTGTACTTTCTATTTTCTCTAATGGGATACAACCAAATGCTCTACAATCTGTACTATGATTTCTATTATCTCCCATTGCAAAAATACAATTATCTGGAACTACAAAATCCTCAAACCCTACTCCCATAATATCTGTTACAATTCCTTCTTGCAAATATGGTTCGTCTAACACTTCTCCATTGATATATACTTTTTCCTCTTTAATTTGTACATGTTCTCCTGGAAGGGCTATTACTCTTTTGATATAACTTCTTTTTCCAATTTCTAAGAAGTTATTAACAAACCATTTAAATCCTGTTTTCTTCTCATATTTTGCAACGGGATTACTGGAATCAATTTCTGATTGGGTATAATTAACTTTTTCTGGCTCTTCAAAAGTGATAATTTCCCCTCTTTTTGGTAATGTTTTCGTAGTTCTTCCCCATCGATTTAACCATAATCTTTGATCTTGTACTAATGTTGGATACATGGATATCTGCTTTACGATGGTTGGTGTTCCGATAAAATATCGAAATAACATCGCTAATACTAATGCTATAATAATACAATAGATCCATTCTAATATTTCTTTTGCCGTTGAACTTAAATTCAAATTTATCGCTTCCTTTGTTTTATTCTTTTTACACTTTCCTATTATACATTAATTTTTGTAACTTATCAATGAAATTTCAAAAAAAATCTCCTCGATAGGAGATTTGTTAACTTTCTTTGGTTGGAATTCGAATCACTACTTCTGTCCCTTGTTCTACCACACTTTTGATATCAATGCTTCCTCCATTTTTGTCTAAGATTTCTTTGGCAATTGAAAGTCCTAACCCAGTTCCTCCCATTTCTCTTGTACGTGCTTTATCGACACGATAAAATCTTTCAAAAATCCTACTTAAGTCTTCTTCTGGAATTCCCATTCCATTGTCAAAGACTTTAATATAAGCATCATTATAAACAAAACCGACATAAATTTTGATTTCTCCACCATCTTTTGTATATTTTATACTATTTGTCAAGATGTTTAATATCACTCTTTCTATATCATATTTATCAGCATATACTGGTGGCACATCTGCTGTGACAAAACAATTTACTTTATGATTTTTCTTTCTAATTTCAATGGCTAATTTATCTTGGCATTTTTTTACTAACTCTCCTAAATCAAAAGCCTCTTTTTGTGTCCTTTTTTTATTGTTATCATAACGAGAAAGAGTTAATAAGTCAGTTACTAATTTTGCCATTCTTCTTGCTTCAGTTGCTATTACATTTAAGAACTTGTCCTGTGTTTCCTTATCATATTCTGCCTCTAACAAGGTATCTGCATATCCCATAATAGAAGTAATTGGTGTCTTTAATTCATGTGAGACATCTGCTACTAATTCTTTTTGCATATGATCTAATTTTACGTGTTCTGTAATATCTTGAACAACAGCAATCACACCATCTGGTCTTTCAGATTCATTTTTAAATGGTGCAAAAAAGGTATTCACAAATCGGTCCTCTACTTGAATTCTTTGTTCTGTGGATGCCCAATTTTCCAAGTAAATAATTTTTTCCATATTGATGTTTAAATTAAATTTTTTAAAAATATCATCAAAAGTATTATCCTCTGGTCTAATACTCAAAAATTTCTTAGCCGCTGGATTAATTAAAATAATTTCTCCTTTTCGATTAAACGCAATAATTCCATCTGTCATATGCAATAAAATAGTTTCTATTTGATTTTTTTGCGTAGAAACTTCACTTAGTTTTTCTTTTAATTCTGTAGTCATAATACCAACTACATTTTCTAAGTTTCCTCTCTCGTTCTTTTTCTTTGTTTTCTTTTTTGTTTTCTCTTTATTTTCTTTTTCTGCAATCATTTCTGCACTTTCAATTAATTGATTGATTGGGTATATCACAAACTTAGAAAGAAATACAGAAATTAATATTGCGATAATAATAAATACAGCAGAACAAATGCCTAATGCTATTTTTGTATTTTCTTTTAATTGGGTCATCACTTGTCCCATTTGTATGGTTGATTGATTGGTTTGTATTTGTGTATGGATATAATTGAGCGAATTAATATAAAAACTACCTAGTCCAACAATTAGTAACATTCCTACCAAGAAAAAGATTAGTATTATTTTAAATTGTATGTTTTTAAACATGTTTTTACCTCTATTTAACCAATTTTTTTATCTCTTTATAAATTTTACTTTCTGTATCTGTTGTTGAAATCTTGAAAGCATTTTCTCCCATTTTTTCTATATTTCCCTGATTTAATATGATTTCTTCTATGGTTTTATTTAATTTTTCTCCATTAATCTCATGGTCTAATATAATTTTAGCTGCCCCTACTTTTTCTAATGCTTTTGCATTATACAATTGATGATTATGACTAACATTTGGTAAGGGAACTAAGATGGATGGTTTTCCTAAATTAGAAATTTCTGTTATTGTCATAGCTCCACTTCTTGCTACAATAACATCTACTACATTCATTAATTCTTCCATATTATAGATGTAAGGAATAATTTTCATGTTTTTGATATGGTTCCTATTCAAATTTGCCATTTCTAATTTTTCTTTAATGATATCATATTGTTTTGGTCCAGTTGCCCAAATTACTTGATAATTTTTATTTGCTTCTTTCTGAATGATTTCTATTAATGTATCATTAATTCTTTTGGCTCCTTGGCTTCCACCAAAAACTAATACAATTGGCTTATTTTCACTTAAACCAGTAGCACGAATTATGTTGTTTTTTTCTTCTTTTCCATAATTTCTTTTCTTAATTTTAACAGGTGTTCCTGTAAATACTACCTTTTTTCCTTTTTTAATTCTAGGAATAGCATCTTGGAAAGAAACTAAAATTGTATCGGTTTTATTGGCTAACATTTTAATTGCTTTTCCAGGAAATGCATTACTTTCATGTAATAAGGTAGGAACTTTCATACGATGAGCCGCCAAGATACTTGCTCCACAAATATAGCCACCAGTTCCTATGACAATGTCTGGTTTAAATTCTTTGATAATTGCTTTTGCTTCTCCATATCCTTTTAAGGTTCGATACATTTTTTTTATATTATCAAAAGATATTTTTTTGCTTAATCCATAAGCTTCTATCGTTTTTAGCTCATAACCAGCTCTTGGAACTAAATCATTTTCTAATCCTCTGGTTGTTCCAATAAACAATATTTTTGAATCTTTTTCCTCTTCTTTTATTTTATTTGCAATCGCTAAACCAGGATTAATATGTCCTGCCGTTCCTGCTGCTGCTATGATTACTCTCATTTTTCTTCCTCCCTTAAGTGTTTTTAGCACTTGCTCTTGATATATTTAGTAGTACTCCCATTTCACAAAGCAAAATAAACAATGCCGTTCCTCCGATAGCTAAAAAATGGTAATGGCATACCAGTTGCTGGCATGGAAGATGTTACAACTGCTACATTGATAATAACTTGTATTGCAACAAGTGCTGTAATGCCAATTGCTACCAAACTACCAAACATATCAGGTGCTCTCATTGCAATTAGTACACCTCTCCATATGAAAATAGCAAATAGAATCAATACAAGTGCACAACCTATAAATCCTAATTCTTCTCCTAATATGGAAAAAATAAAATCATTATGTGGCTCTGGTATGTATAAAAACTTTTGTTTACTTTCTCCGAAGACCTGCCCCAAATAGTCCTCCGTGAACCAATGGCATATAAACTTTGAATTACTTGCCATCCATCTCCTGTTGCATCTTTCCATGGATCTAAGAAAGTTACTACCCTTTGTAATCGATATGGTTCTTTTATAATTAACAATATCATGGCTGGTACTCCTGCAATTCCTCCTGTTGCCAAAAAGTGCCAAAATTTACATCCAGCCATTATCATCATAACAGAACAAATTCCTATAATAACAATAGAAGCACTAAAATGCGGTTCTAATAAAAGCAATCCAATAATAGGTGCTAAAAAACACATATGCTTGATAAATCCTTTTCCATATAAGCCTAATTCATCTCTATTTTTCACTAAAATTCCTGCATAAAATAGAATCATAAGCATTTTTACTGCTTCAGAAGGCTGAATCGATAATGTTTCTGTTACATAAATCCATCTTTTCGCACCATTCACGGTTCTACCTGCCACTAATACTAAGGCTAATAAAACCAGAGCAATCCACCATGCATGCTTATATAATTTTTGATAAAATCGATAATCAATTTTGGATATAAATAACATGGCTGCAATTCCTAAAATTGCAAAAACTAATTGTTTTGAAAAATAGACATAACTATTTCCACTCTCTGAAAGTGCTGAAGGGGAACTTGCTGATAATACCATGACTAATCCTATCGATAATAGCACTAGAATCGTAATGACTAGAGTAAAATCGATTGGATTATTTACAAAACTTGAAAAACTCTTTTCTCTTTTCTTTTTTGCCATTTCTCTTCTTCCTTCCTTAACTTTTGTTTTTATTTATCTGTTCCTTTAAACCATAATACTATATTCTATATAATCTTTAGCCCAATTATGCATAATGCTAAAGTAATTAAGCTAAATATGATAACCACTTTATTTTCTTTCCAACCAGATAATTCAAAGTGATGATGTAATGGTGCCATTTTAAAAATTCTATTTCCTGTTTTTTTGAAATAAGCCACTTGAATCATAACAGATAATGTCTCTAATACAGGAATTAAGGCAATTACAATTAATAGCAATGGCATTTTTAAATACAATGCCATCGCTGAAATCACTCCTCCGAAGTAATAAAGAGCCTGTATCTCCCATAAATACCTTAGCTGGGTGTAAATTAAACATTAAAAATCCAAGAATTGCTCCTATCACGACACTTCCAAATAGAGAAATTTCCATTTGTCCTTGCATAATTCCAATGATGGTTAAACAAGTAACAATAATAGCACAAACACTAGAAGACAAACCATCAATTCCATCTGTTAGGTTAACGGCATTTGTAGTTCCTAAGATAACAAGAATGGCAAATGGAATATAGAAATAAATCGGTATTTCTATAAATTGTTTTAAAATTGGAACGTAAGTTTCTATTTCAAGTTTTAATCCATAAACTAAATATACCACATAAGCAACTGATATGATTAATAAACCTAACATTTTATAACTTGGCTTCAAACCTTTTGTATTTCTTAATACTAGTTTTTTAAAATCATCCACAAATCCAATTAAACCAAATCCTATTGTTAATAATAAAATTGGTAATAATTTATGAGCTATTTCAGATTGATTGTTAAAGATTAGAAAGACATAGGTTCCTGTCACAATTAGTAGCATGGTTATTATCATAATCATACCACCCATCGTTGGTGTTCCTTGTTTTTTTAAATGAGATTGTGGTCCATCATCTCTTTCTATTTGCCCTACTTTTAGTTTTTTTAATATTGGTATAATCATCATTCCTAAAACAACTGCTGTTATAAATGATATTATTAATATTGATGTTTCTAGTCTCAATTTTATCCAACCTTTCCTCTTAATGTTTCTATGATTTTTCTTACGATAACTCTTTCATCAAATGGATATTTCTCACCATTGATTTCTTGATATGGCTCATGTCCTTTTCCTGCTAGCACAATAATATCTCTTTTGTTTGCCATTTTAATGGCATATCGAATGGCTTCTGCTCGATCTACTACAACAGAGTATTTCCCTTTTGTTTTTCTAATTCCTTCTTGAATTTGGTCAATAATCTTTTTTGGTTCTTCTGTTCTCGGATTATCAGAAGTGATAATTGTATAATCTGCAATTCTTCCTGAGATTTCTCCCATTACTGGTCTTTTTCCTGAATCTCTATCTCCTCCACAACCAAATACACTAATGACTCTTCCTCTTGTATAACTTTTTACGGCTTGTAATATATTTTCTAAACTTTCCGGAGAATGAGCATAATCTATCATAATTGGAATTTCTAATGGATTGTCTACTAGTTCCGATCTTCCCGGTACTCTAACTTCTAATAAGGCTTCTTTTATTTTTTCTGCTTCTATTCCAAATTTCTGTGCTACACAAATAGCAGCCAGTGAATTGTATACACTAAATCTCCCTGGTATACAAGTTTTTACTCTTTCGTTTCGCTCTGTTAATTTTACCTTAAAATCTACATAAGAGTTCGTAATGGTAATATCTTTGGCTAAAACATTGGCATAATTATCAATTCCATAAGTTGTTATATTATTATTGGGAAATAGTTTTGGTATTTTGGCTCCTTGCAAATCATCTGTATTTACAATTCCTGTTTTACACATTTCAAATAGTTTTAGCTTTGATTGGAAGTAATCTTGCATATTAGGATGTTCATTTGGACTAATATGGTCTTCTGAAAAGTTAGTAAATAATACCACGTCAAATTCGCATCCAGCTACCCTATGTAGTTTTAAACTTTGTGAAGATACTTCCATGACAACTACTTCTACCCCTTCTTTTACCATCTTGCTAAATAATTGTTGTAATTCTAAACTTTCTGGCGTAGTTCGATCACTGTCTTGCATTTTTCTACCATTTATATAGGTTGCAATTGTTCCTACTAATCCAACTTTTTTTCCTGCTTTTTCTAGAATTTCTTTTATCATAAAAGTAGTTGTTGTTTTTCCTTTGGTTCCTGTTACTCCTATTAATTTGAATTTTCTAGATGGATTTCCATAAAAGTTACAAGATGTAATTGCTAAAGCTTCTCTGGTATTTTTTGCCATAATAACAGTAACCTTTTCTGGTATTTTGAAAGCTTTTAAGTCACATCCTTCTTCTATTATAACAGCGGTTGCTCCTAGCTTTATAGCATCTTCAATATATTGATGTCCATCTACTGAAAATCCTTTTATTGCTACAAATAAATCTCCTTCTTTTATTTCTTTGGAATGACTCGTTAGTCCTTTTACCTCAATTTCTAAGTCTCCTTTTACTTTTAGGCCTTCTAAACCTATTAACATTTCTTTTAATTTCATTTTTTATCAATCCCTTCGATTATTAATAAACCATCCGCTTCAAAATTTTGCTGCCGATTTTTTCCCATTATATAACTAAATTGTATTTTTGTATAGGGTTTTTAGGGATTTTGGCAAGAAAAATTTGTATTATTTTACATATATTTTACTTCCTTTATTGACTATAATTCCAGCTTTTGGTATCTGCTCTTTCAGAATTGTATTTTCTTTATCTATCTCTTCTGTTTCCATTTCAATTACCATTTCCAATCCACTTTCTTTTACGATTTTTTCTGCTTCTTGTATACTTTTTCCTAAAATATCTGGTGCTTCTACTTGTTCTATGTTTTCTACTTCTTCCTGATTGCCTTGTAACACTTCTAAATAAGGTAAAATTTCACTAAATACTTGCCCTCCTACTGGTGCTGCCACACCACCTCCTTGGTGTCCCCCCTCTCCAGTCGGATTATATAAAGTAACTAATACCACCACTTGTGGATGATCAATCGGTGCTACTCCACAAAAAGATGTTACATACTTATTGGTATTAACCCCATCTTCTGACGTTCCCGTTTTTCCACCAATTCGATATCCTGCTACTTTTGCATTTTTACCAGTTCCTTCTGATACCACCGATTCCATCATACTTAATACTTTTTCCGATGTTTCCTTTGATATCACAGTCTCATCTTTTTGTACTGGTATCTCTGTCACTTCTTTGGTTTGACTATGAATTACTTGCTTTACCACACGAGGTTTTACACTACTTCCTCCATTGGCTATTGCCGATATTGCTGTTACCAATTGAATTGGTGTTATTTCAAATCTTTGCCCAAAACTAATGGTGGCAAGTTCTACTGGTCCAGCTTTATTTTCTGCCAAAAAAATACTATTTGCTTCCCCTGGCAAATCAATTCCAGTCTTTTCTAATAACTTAAACTTTCTTAAATAACTATAATATTGGGTAACCCCCATCTTCTGACCCAATCCAATAAAAACGGGATTACAAGAATTCATAAGTGCCTGCCTTAAACTCTCTGAACCATGCGGTCTATAATATCTCCAACATTTAATTCTTACTCCTGCTACTTCAATTCCACCATTGCAACTAAACTCTCCTTCATGATCCGTATCGGTAATTCCTTCTTCTAGGGCTGCTGAAGAAGTAATTAGTTTAAACACCGAACCTGGTTCATAAGTATCAGCAATTGCTTTATTTCTCCATACGGCTTGCAAATTTTTCGTTTTATCTGCTTGTTCCATTCCTTCCCAACTTTGTTTTAGTTCTTCTGTATATGGTTCATATGGTTGATTCAAATTATACGATGGATATGTTGCCATTGCTAAAATATCTCCATTTTGTGGATTCATAACTACAATGTTTCCTCCATCTGTACATACATTATCAATGCAAGCCTCTTCTAAATATTTTTCTACCATAGATTGAATGGTAAAATCAATGGTTAGAACTAAATCATTTCCATCCACTGCTGAAACATAATTCTCTCCTTCATGACCAATTTCTCCCCCTTTGGCATCTGTATGTCTTTGGATACTTCCTTGTTTCCCTTTTAGTTCATTGTCATATTTTGCTTCGATTCCATCTAGTCCTTGATTATCTGCTCCACAAAATCCAATAATTTGTGCTGCAAACGTACTATAAGGATAATATCTTTTCGTATCTTCATCCATATTAATTCCTGTTGTAATCTTGTTTTGTTCCATCCAAACTCTCAAATCATCTGTTTTCTCTTTTTCTACCTTTTTAGCAATTGTTTCAATTGAACTTCTCTTTGTTACTTTTTTTAATGTTTTCTCATAATCTAATTCAAACAAATCTGACAATTTTTTAGCAACTTTCTCTTTATCCTCTTTGGCAATATTTCCTGGATTAACCGTTACCGTTTCAACTGTACTACTAACCGCTAAAACTTTCTTTCTAGTTGCATCATAAATAGTTCCCCTTTTTGGGTTTATCTTTCTATCTAAGGTTTGCTGTTGATAGGCTAAAGTAGATAATTCACTTCCTTGCACAAATTGTATCATTCCTAATCTTCCGATTAAACATAACATAATTAGAAAACAAATAAAAAGTGTATTCCTCATTTTCTTTTTACTGGATAACCTTGTTTTAACCATAAAAAAATCCTCCTAATTTATTTTATTAGAAAGATTTCTATTTATGAAATATTTTATGGATAAATTCTTCGAACCAACTCTCACTTTTTTCCATTACCACTTCTTTGGAAGCAGATTCTATATAATCCTTTTTTGGTAAAGTAACATATAAAGTTTGTTTATTGGTTAATTTTTGCATTCCTAATTTTTCTTTTGCTAATTTTTCAATATTATTTAAATTTAATCCGTTTTCAATATTTACTTTTAATTGTTCATTCTCCTTTTGAAGAAGTGACAATTCCTTTTTTTGCCTTTGTACTTCATTAAATTTTTCATTGATTTGTGAGTTTCTATAACTTATGGTTAATAACAAAATAAATAGGATAGCAACACTAATTGTTAATCGAATTTGCTTCTTTTTTTGTTCTTTTGATATCTTTATCTCTTGTCTTGGTAAATCTTTTACTACTTTTAAATTTCTTCTTTTTGTCTGTTTTTGTGGTCTTACATTTGGTTGTAATTTCCTTGGACTAGTTCCATATTCATATCTATTTCTTGCCATAAGTTACTTCACCTCCCTTTATTTTTTCTCAAATATTCTTAGTTTAGCACTCCTGCTTCTACTATTTTCTAATTGTTCTTCTTGACTTGCTATGATTGGCTTTTGGGTTACTATTTTGCCAAAAGATTTTGCACCACATACACAATAAGGCAAATCTTTCGGACAAGTACATTTCCCTTTTGCTTCCCTATAGGCATTTTTTACTGCTCTATCCTCCAATGAATGAAATGTTATGATACATAATCTTCCCATTGGTTTTAAACATTCAATACAATTCTTTACGGTTGCATATAATGGTTTTATCTCATTATTAACTTCAATTCGAATGGCTTGAAAGGTTCTTTTGGCTGGATGTCCCTCTTTTTGTTTTGCTCTTGGAATTGATTTTTCTATGATTTGTACTAATTGTTTTGTCGTAGTAATTGTTTTTTCTTTTCTTGCTAAACAAATATTTTTAGCAATTCTTCTTGAAAATCTCTCTTCCCCATATTCATAAATGATATTGGCTAGTCTTTCTTCTTCATAGGTATTTATAATTTCTTTTGCTGTTAGCTCTTGGGTTTTGTCCATTCTCATATCTAACTCATTTTCCCCTAAATAACTAAATCCTCTATTTCTTTCATCTAGCTGATAGGACGAAACGCCTAAATCAAGTAGAATTCCATCTACTTTTTCAAGTTTTAAATTTTCTAAAATTTCTTTGATATGATCATGATTATTATGAATGTATTTTACATTTTGAAATTCTTTTAGATTCTCTTTGGCTGCTTGTAATGCTTCTTCATCTCTATCAATCCCAATTAGCATACCTTGCTTAGATAATCTTTTTGCTATTTCTTTGCTATGCCCTGCTCCTCCTAAAGTTCCATCTATATAAATTCCATCTGGTTTTATCTTTAATCCTTGTATACATTCATCTAACATGACTGGCTTATGTTTGAATTCCAATTTTATCACCCTTACCAAAATTTGATTTAACGCATGACAGCTGGCAATTTTACTAAACTACCAGCTGTAATCCTATTCTTTTCGTTTTTTCTTTTGGTTTTTATGCTTCTTTTGTGCCTTTTATCTTTTGTATACTTTTTCTTTTGTATTCTTAAATTTTTTCTTTTGTATTTTTGTCTTCTGTATCTTTATCTTTTGTACTTTTTTCTTTGGTAATCTATATAAACTTTTACAAGTTATATACCTAACATTGTCATATTTTCTGCTATTTCATCTGCTGATATAGTTTCATCACATTTTTGCCATGTTGCTTGATTCCATATTTCTAATCTTGTTCCTACTCCAATTACTACTGCTTCTTTTTCTAGATTTGCTGCTTTTCTTAGATTACTAGGAATTAAAAATCTCCCTTGTTTGTCTACTTCACATTCTGTTGCTCCTGATAAGAAAAATCTTACAAAGTTTCTGGCATTTTTGTCAGATAGAGGTAATGATTTTAATTTCGTTTCGAAATTTAACCACTCATTTTGTGAAAAGGCAAATAAACATCCATCTAATCCTTTTGTTACGATGAACTTTTCTCCCATATCTTGTCTTAACTTAGCTGGCATGATTAGTCTTCCTTTTGCATCTAGAGAATGCTCATATTCACCAATTAGCAATGGTTTTTCACCTCTCTCCACTTTTCTACCACTTTGTGCCACTTTTCTCCACTTCATTTAAATTTTAATATAAGTTTTTATATTTTGCAAGCTTTTTTAGAAATTTTTTTATATTTTTTTCATACCTAGAACTTTTAATAGTATTTATTCGTTTTTTTCTTATCAATAGTTCGTTCTATTTTAACTAACTACTTGCTATACTTTTTATAATACTATCCAAGAAGGAGTTAAATCTATATGAAAGATGTAGAAAGAAATTTAAGAAAACACATCGGGAAAAAAATCAAATTAGCCAGAATGCAAGCAGAATATACACAAGAGCAGTTAGCTGAAAAGTTATCTTTATCTACAAGATATATTAGTCAACTTGAACGTGGAATAGCTTTTGGAAGTGCAACCACTATCACCAATATTTGTAAAGCTCTTAATATTACTTCTGATTTTTTATTCCATGACTTAATTCAAAATGACACGCCGATTATTACTGATTTAGTTGGGCAAAATTTTCTAGATGATTATTTAAAATTAGACTATTACAATAAAATAGTAATTAATACAATCGCGAAAGAATTAGTAAAACTACAAAAAGAAGAAGCAAAAAACTTGAAAAAGAAGGCATAATCTGCCTTCTTTTAATTGATTGTCGTATTTGTTGCTCCTGTGCCAACTACATCCTCTTGCAAAGAACGCCAAGTATTACACCCTACAATACCATCTGCTGCTAATCCTCTTGTTCTTTGATAACGAATCACTGCATTTTGCGTTGCTGCTCCAAATATTCCGTCTAATCCATTGGTTCGATATCCTAATGTATTTAAATCATCTTGTGCAATTAAAACATAATTACTTAAACTACCTCTTTTTAGTTGAGGAAAACCACCTGTACTACACGCTGGTTTTCCAAATCTCTTATCAAAATGTACCCATGTAGGTGTTAAAGAAATTGGTTCTACATAAGCCCAAACTCCTGAATTATTAGCCGAATTCCACAAAGCTGTTCTTCTAGAAGGAGTTAACGTTTGCCCAACATCAAAAGCCGTCCCTGCATAATGTTGACTTTGATTCCCATGTCCTCCTTCATAAGGTCTCTTAAAGGCAAATCCTACTGGTATTGGACCACCAAATAAATACCTTTGGCTATTCCAACTTTGCATGGTTCTTTTGGTTGTCCACAAAATATTACTTTTACTAGAACCTCTAAATTCTCTTACCTTTAATGTCCCATTCGTATTATAAGGCATTGGCTCATTTTCTCCTCTGTAATACGTTTCCATTCGATCCGTATCATTATTAAACACTAAAATTTTCGCCACAATTATAATCCCCCTTATACTCTTTTATATTATTTTATGTTGGATTATAATTTTTGTGTTAATTATTTTGAATTAAACTGCCCTTGCTTTTACAATCACCCTCATTTTACTATCATTTGTACAAGTAATTAAGGTTATTTCTCTTTTTCCATTCGTTAACTGTGAAGTACAACTTAAATCCTCTGGAACTACTTCATATTTAGTATAAACAGAATATCTAAGTGTTTTTTTAGATTCATCTGTTATTTCAATAATATCACCATTTTCCAAAGTTGGTACTTTACTAAAAAATCTTGTATTTCTATAATTATGTCCTACGATACAAAAATTTCCAATCTCATTTGGATCAGCTCCCCAAAATTTTGTTGGTGAAATTTTAAGAAGTGCTTCTGTTTCTTGTTCTGAATCTGTTTCACCATCTAATATCGTATAGTTTATATTTATTTTTGGTATGTGAATAGCTGCTATCGTTCGATAGCGATACCCATCATTTGTTGTTTGAATATTTTTCTTATTAATCGTAGTTTGTTGTTGTTCTTGTGGAGTAATTGTATGGCTCGTTTCTTCTTTCCCCTCATGATCTAATACTACAATTAGAACATTGTTCTTTGCAACTGTGGTATCTTCTTGCTCTTCTGCCTTAAATTCCTCCATAAGTTCTTGTGATACCTCTTCACTTTTGTTTCTATCATACTCTGCATAAATACATAGAGAAACTAAAACACACAACAAAAAAATAGAGAAAAAGAAATTAAATTTATAGATTTTCTTTTTTCTTTTTAGTTCAGGTGTAATATACAATTTTTTTGTAACTAAAATCTGATTCATTTTACTCTCCGTACTTTATATTTCTATTTTATTATAGCATATGCTTCATCATTTGGAAAGATTTTTTATAAAATCTGATTGGTAATATTTGCAAAATCCTGTAATGTTAGTTTTTCTGGTCTAATCTTTTCCTCTAATCCAAGTTCTCTTAAAGTTTTAATTCCTTCTTCTTTATTTTCAAATATCTTTGCATTTGTTAAAGCATTTAATAATGTTTTTCTTCTTTGCATAAAAGCACTTTTTATAATGTTAAACATAACCTCTTTCTTCTTAACTTCGATTGGTGGTTGATTTCTTATTTTTAATTGAATTACTTTTGAAGTCACTTCTGGTTCTGGAATAAAAGAATGGTTTGGAACTTCTAAAATTCCTTTTGCCATGGAATAATAATAAACAGAATACGTAATGGCTCCTGTTTGTTTTTCTCCTGGAATAGCAATTAGTCTATCTGCCACTTCCTTTTGTATCATAACTGTTATACTTTCTAAATCCAATTCTTCTTCCAATAGTTTCATAATAATTGGTGTGGTTATATAATAGGGTAAATTGGCTACTATCTTTACTTTTTTGATACCTGAATTTCCTTTTTCTCTTTGAATCAGGGTTTTTAAATCTACTTTTAAAACATCTTGATTCAATAATTCAAAATTATCATATTGTTGAAATCTATCTTCCAAAATTCTTATCATTTTTGAATCTAGTTCAATACAAATTACTTTACCAGCTCTTTCCAATAGATACTTTGTTAGTGTTCCTAAACCTGGTCCTATTTCTATTACTAAATCTTCTTTTTCAACTTCACTACTTTCTATTATTTTTTCTACCACATTTTCACGAATTAAAAAATTTTGACCAAATGATTTATTTGCTTTAATATTATATTTTTTCATAATAAATCTAGTTTCTTCTAATATATTTTTCATAAACTTCCTCTTTTTCTTAATCTCGATTAACCTTGAATTATATTTTATTATAAATCTGTTAATTTTTCAAGTTTTTATTGATTTTTGTACTTTTTTTCGATACAATAGAATTGCAAATTTTAACCAAAGAGGCGTGTTTATGAAAAAAGAAAATAATCCTAAAAATAAAACTAAAAAAAGCCGTTCAAAAGGCTCAAAAATTGTCAAAATGCAAACATCTTTTGACTCCAAAAACCTAATCCATTCTAAAAAAATGAAACTTACCTTATTAGTAACTATCTTAATCTTTTTATTACTCATGATTCGAATTGGATTTTTACAATTTGTACAAGGAAATAGTTTAAAAGAACTTGCCTATAACCAACAAACCATCAATCAAATTATCAGTCCAAAACGTGGTAATATTTATGACTCCACTGGAAAAGCTTTAGCCATTAGTGCACAAGTTGATACCATTACCATTAATCCTACAAAAATTACAAAAGGGAACGAAGAAGATACCAAAAAATTAAAAGAAAAGGTAGCAAAAGGTCTTTCTGAAATCTTTGCATTAGATTACAATGAAACACTAGAAAAAGTAACCAGTACATCCCAAGTAGAAACCATTGTCAAAAAAGTAGAACAAGAAAAAGTAGACAAATTAAAAGAATGGATGAAAGAAAACGAAATAACAATTGGAATCAACATCGATGAAGATAGTAAAAGATATTATCCTTATAGTACTGTGGCTTCTAATGTACTTGGATTTTGTGGAAATGATAATCAAGGCTTAAGTGGTATCGAATCTAAATGGGATTCGGTTTTAACGGGTACTCCTGGCAAAATTGTTAGTTCAAAAGGCAGTAACCAACAAGAAATTCCAAACGCTGAAGAAACCTATATTTCTGCTGAAAATGGTAGCAATTTGACACTCACAATAGACTTAAATATTCAAACCATTATAGAAAAATACTTAAAACAAGCAGTTGAAGATAACGATTGTAAAAAAGGTGGAAATGTGATTGTTATGAATCCTAAAAATGGTGACATTTTAGGTATGGCTTGTTATCCTGACTATGATTTAAACTCACCTTATACCCCAAATTCGGCTTTAGCACAAACCTATGATTCTCTATCCAATGAAGAAAAAAGCGAATCCCTTTACAAAATGTGGGCTAACAAATCAGTAGCCGAGACCTATGAACCTGGATCTGTTTTTAAAATTATTACCGCTTCTGTTGCTATCGAAGAAAATATTACAAGTACAGATAAAGCAGATGATTTTTATTGTAAAGGATATGAGGAATTTGCCGATGCCTCTAGCTCAAGTCCACTTAAAATTTCATGTTGGAGAGCACAACCTCATGGTGTACAAAGTCTAAGACAATCACTTATGAATTCTTGCAACCCTGCCTTTATGCAACTAGGAAAAAGAATTGGAACCTCTACTTTATACAAATATTACGAAGCATTTGGATTATTTCATTCTACAAATTCTGGTTTATATGGAGAACAAAGTAGTATCTTCCAAAATCTAGAAAAAGTAGGACCTGTTGAACTTGCTACTATGTCTTTTGGCCAAAGACTAAATGTCACACCACTCCAAATGGCAACTGCAATTTCTTGTGTCTCAAATGATGGTATACTAATGAAACCGAGAATTGTAAAACAAGTTACCAATATTGATACTAATTCGATAACAGAAGTTCCTGTCACACAAGTTAGACAAGTCATCTCAAAACAAACTTCTCAAAAAGTGAAATCTATGATGGAATCTGTTGTAACAAGCGGAACTGGTAGACACGCAGCTGTTGCTGGCTATTCAATTGGTGGAAAAACAGGTACTTCTGAACCTATATACACTAGAACAGAAGAAGGATATGTTGCTTCTTATGTAGCAATTTCTCCCGTTGAAGACACTCAAGTTGTATTATTACTAACATTATACGATCCTCCAAAAAATAACCACCAAGGTGGTCAATTAGCTGGACCTGTTGTCTCCCAAATGCTATCAGAAATCTTACCTTATTTAGGAATTCCATCTGATAAAACCTCTTCTAATACCAATAATTCTAGTAACTTAATTGTTGTACCTGATATTAGAAATAAAACTGTAGCAGAAGCAGAAAAAACCCTAAAAAATGCTGGTTTCACTACTAAAACCTATGTTAATGGAGATGCTAATAGCCTACTTGTCGTAGACCAAACACCTAAGCCAGGAGCTTCTTTACCTAAAAACGCTATCATTGTTCTTTATGGTGAAGGTAGTGATGTTGGTACTTCTGTATCTGTTCCAGACCTAAAAGGAATGAACGCTTCCCAAGCCACAAACCTATTAAAAGCTAAAAATTTAAATATTAGCATCGAAGGAAGTGGTACTGTTATCTCACAAGATTATGCCAAAGATGAACAAGTAGCAGAAGGAACAATTGTAAAAGTCATTCTAAAACAAAACTTAACAGATGCCCATTAACTAATAAAAATAAACAAGGCTTGTGTCAATCTTTCCGATTACTTCTCAAGCCTTGTTTTTATATTCATCTACGAAAAACTCTTTCAGCCCCTTCGTTTCCACATATGGTTCTTACTACTTCTTCTATACTCTCTTGCGGAGTGGATGCTCCTGCCATAATACCAATTTTATGACATTTTTTAACTTCTTGTAAATCTAATTGCTTCACTGTTTCAACACATACACAATTTTGACAATTTACTTTGGCTATTTCATATAATTTTTTAGTATTGGAACTATTAACTCCTCCAATAATAATCATATATTCCACCTTTTTAGAAAGTTCCTCTGTTTCTTTTTGTCTAATTTCCGTGGCTTTACAAATTGTGTTTTTAACAATTAACTCAATATTTTTTGGTAACTCATTTTTTATTATTTCTTCTATGATATAAAATTTCTCTAAACTATAGGTTGTTTGAGAAATAACCAAAAGTTTAGGAATACTTGATTTTTTTAAGGATTCTAGTGCTTTTATGGTATCTTCTTCTTTTTCTATTACATAAAAATTTTCATTACAATAACTCAATGTCCCAAGATTCTCTGGATGTTTTTTACTACCACATAAAAAAATATAATATCCTTCTTTTGCATACTTCTCTACCATTTTATGAATTTTTAAAACATTTGGACAGGTATAATCTTTTAATTCTATTTTTCTTCTATTAGCAATATCGTATATTTCTTTCTTTACACCATGAGCTCTTATCAATGTCTTTCCTTTTGCTTCCTCAATATCTTCAATTACCACTAACCCCTTTTTTTCCAACTCATTGACTACTTGCTTATTATGTACGATCTCTCCTAAACAATATACTTTTTCTTTTGTATGTTCTAGTTCTTCTTTTGCTCCCTCAACAGCTCTTTTTACCCCATAGCAAAAACCTGCTGTTTTTCCTACTATTATTTCCATTTTCTTCTCCTTTTTCGTAAAACTCGAACCCTTCTTCTTTCTTCATTGGCTAAAGTGTACCTGTCCCCATTTAGCCATTTAAGCCATTTAAAATTTCTTTTTTTAATTCCTCTACAATTTTATCTTGTGGTATTTTTCTAATAATTTTACCTTTTTTAAACAATAACCCTTCTTTGATTCCTCCAGCTATTCCAATATCTGCTTCTCTTGCTTCTCCTGGTCCATTCACCGCACACCCCATAACAGCAACTGTGATATCTGCTTCTAGTGTCTGTAAAAATGCCTCTACTTCTTTTGCTATTGGAATCAAATCAATTTGTGTTCTTCCACATGTAGGGCAGGCAACTAATGTTGGTGATTTAGAATATAGGTTACAATCTTTTAGGATTTCTTTGGCTACTTTGATTTCTTTAATGGGATCATCTGATAAAGATACTCGCATCGTATCACCAATTCCTTGCCTTAACATACATCCTAATCCAATACTAGATTTAATGGTTCCACTAAATTCTGTTCCACTTTCTGTAATTCCTAAGTGAAGTGGACAATCAAATTGTTTTGCTGCCTCTTCATAAGCTTCTACACATAAATCTAAATTAGATGCTTTAAGAGATAAAGCATAATTATAAAAATCTAATTTCTCTAATATATCAATATGTCTTCTTGCACTTTCTATCATTGCTTCTACTGTTGGCTTTCCATATTTCTCCAATAAATCTTTTTCCAAAGAACCTGCATTTACACCTATTCGAATTGGAATATTTTTTTCTTTACATTTGTCAACTACTAATTTTACCCTTTCTTCTGAGCCTATGTTCCCTGGGTTGATTCTTACTTTATCTACTCCAGCTTTGATTGCTTCTAATGCAATTCGATAGTCAAAATGAATGTCTGCCACAATTGGTATGTGTATTTGCTCTTTAATCTTTTGAATCGCTTGGGCATCTTCTATATCTAAACAAGCTACTCTTATGATTTCGCAACCTGCTCTTTCTAATTCTAAAATTTGTTTTACCGTTTGTTTTATCTCTTTTGTTTTCGTATTACACATGGATTGGATTACAACTTTGTTTTGTCCCCCTATTGGAACATTTCCTACCATAATTTTTCGTGTTTTGGTTCGTTTCATCTTTTCCATTCCTCCCCACTATCTTTTTTTCTATTTAATCATATTTCCTAGTTTTTTTCAAGAAAAAAGAACTTTTATGATAAAATCGTTCATAATAAGTTCTTACTTTTTACTTTCTTATTTAGCTGCTATATAATAGCCTACTCCTCTTTTGGTAATTAATATTTTTGGCATTGAAGTATCTTTTTCGATTTTTTCACGAATTCTTCTAACCGTAACATCAACTGTTCTGATATCTCCATAATATTCATATCCCCATACTTTTTCTAGCAAAGTTTCTCTTGTTACTACTTGCTCTGGTTGAGAAGCTAAAAATTTTAATACTTCAAATTCTCTTAATGTTAAATCAATAATTTCTCCTCTTACTTTTGTTTCAAATTTATCTAAATCTAACTCTAAATTTCCAACCACAATTTTGTTTTCTTTTTTTCTATCTTCTTTGGCTGTTTCTCTTACCTGATGATTGGATACCACTTCTACTTTTCTTAAATTAGCTTTTACTCTTGCTACTAATTCTCTTACGCTAAATGGTTTGGTAATATAATCATCTGCCCCTAATTCTAAGCCTAATATTTTATCAATCTCTGCATCTTTTGCCGTTAGCATAAGAATTGGTACATTATAATAATTTTTAATTCTCTTACAAACAGATAATCCATCTAGCCTTGGAAGCATAATATCTAATAAAATTAAATCTGGTCTTTGTTCTAATGCCATTTCTACTGCTGTTATTCCATCTCCTGCCTCTATAATTTTATATCCTTCCTTCTTTAAATTGTAAATGATAATATCCCTAATGGATGGCTCATCATCAACAATTAAAATTGTCTTTGCTTCTTTTTCCATTTCTTCCTTCACAAAAAATTCCGCCTTTCTAGTTTAGCTTTATTTTCATAGTATATTTATATCATACTTGCTATTTTAATACAAGTTTTTTTCAAAATTTATTTCGGTCATGGTCAATTGGGGACGGTTCTTCTTTAACCATTAATGGCTAAAGAAGAACCGTCCCCAATTAGCCAAGCCATTATCTTAATTTGATGTGAACATCTTTTAATTGTTGTTCTGATACAACAGATGGTGCTCTCATTAACAAATCTCTCGCTTTTTTATTTTTAGGAAATGCTATGATTTCTCTGATATTTTGAGAATCTGCAATTAACATGACCATTCTATCTACTCCTGGTGCTGCTCCTGCATGTGGTGGTGTTCCATATTGGAACGCATTGTATAAGGCTCCAAATCTATTTTTTACGTCTTCTTCTGTGTATCCTGCTATTTCAAATGCTTTTATCATGGTTTCTGGATTATGATTTCTTACTGCCCCTGATGCCATTTCATAGCCATTACATACTAAGTCATATTGATAAGCTAAAATGTCTAGCGGATCTTTATTTTGTAATGCTTCTAATCCACCTTGTGGCATAGAAAATGGATTATGACTAAAATCAATGGTTCCTTCCTCTGATAATTCATACATTGGAAAATCTACAATAAAACAGAATTTGTAAACATTTTTCTCGATTAAATCTAAACGTTTTCCTAATTCGATACGAACTAATCCTGCTATTTTTTGTGCCTTTTCAAATTCATCTGCAATAAAGAAAATAGCACTATTTTTTTCTACACCAAATTCACTTTCTAATTTTTCTTTCATTTCTTCTGTGATGAATTTCGCAATTCCTCCTGCTATGGTTCCATCTGCTTCCCATTTTGTCCAAGCCAATCCTTTTGCTCCTACTTCTTCTGTCACGGCAAATTCTCCCATTTTGTCAAAGAATTTTCTTCCTTGTTCTGCTCCCTTTGGTACGACAATTGCTTTTATTGTTTTTCCTTGGAAAGCTTTGAATTCAGACTCTTTAAATATTTCTGTAACATCTTGAATGATTAATGGATTTCTTAAGTCTGGTTTATCAATCCCATATTTCTCCATGGCTTCTTTATATGGAATTCGTAAAAATGGTCCTTCATCCACTTTCCAATTGGTAAATTTTTTAAATGTGTATGGCACAATTTCTTCTATAACTTTGAATACGTCTTCTTGTGTTGCAAAACTCATTTCAAAGTCTAATTGATAAAATTCTCCTGGTGCTCTATCTGCTCTTGGATCCTCATCTCTAAAACATGGTGCAATTTGATAGTATTTGTTAAATCCTGCTACCATTAATAATTGCTTAAATTGCTGTGGTGCTTGTGGAAGAGCATAAAATTCTCCTGGATTAATTCTACTTGGTACTAAATAGTCTCTTGCTCCTTCTGGTGAGGAATTGGCTAAGATTGGTGTTTGAATTTCGGTAAAATCTAATTCGTCCATTTTATCTCTTAAGGTTTTTAGAATTTTAGAACGAAGCAAAATATTGTTATGTAATTTTTCATTTCTTAAATCTAAAAATCGATATTCTAGTCTTAAATCTTCTCTTACTTCTTGATTGGTATTAATTTCAAAGGGAAGTATGTTTTTACATTTTCCAAGGACTTCTAATGTATTAGCTTCTATTTCAATCTCACCTGTTGGAATTTTACTATTTTTGCTACTTCTTTCCACAACTTTTCCGTACTATGTGGATACAACTTTCTGTATTTAGTTCTTTGGCTTCTTCTTGCATTTTTTGATCATGGATTACAATTTGTGTTACTCCAAATTCATCTCTTAAATCAATAAATAGCATACCACCTAAGTTTCTTATTTTTTGAATCCAGCCAGATAATTCTACTGTTTCCTTTACATTCTTTATGGTTAGTTCTCCACAGTTTTTTGTTCGATACATCTTTTTTTCTCCCTCTTGTTTTCTTATATTTTCAATTCTTCTTGATACAATTAATGTGCTATTTTATCATAGCACATTTTTCCCTTCTTTTCAATTATTTTATGGCAATCCTTTAAAAATTTAAATTGATAGAAAGAGTTACTAATAGTTATTACTAAGGTTATACTATGTTTAATACATAAGTAATGTAATTCTAAAAAAGGAGGTGATAATTGTGTGGGTACTATCTTTAATTATAAGTATTATCATGTTATATGCTATATACTATATTTTTGAAAACTATGGTTTTAAAAATGCATTGATTGTTAATTGTATCTATGGAATCATCCTTTCTATTACGAACCTTTATCATTGGGTTAGTATTAGGAATTGGACTAATCGCCATATCTTTCATAATCAGTTTAATGTTTGGCTCAAGAAGTAGTGGTATACTTAGAAATTAACAAATCGTAAAATATTAGAATGAAATTACGAAACACTTGTATTTTAATCTCTTTCATGCTATCATAAAATCAAAAACAGGAGTTAAAAAATGAATAGTGAAGATTTCGATTTTTATGATAAAACCACTTTAAAGTCTTACAATTTAGACAAGAATATGAGATATCAATTAAATATGCTAGATCAGCTAGATGCTTTTACCAGAAAGCATTGCGAAAACGTTGCTAGTCTAACTTGTAGATTATGTAAAAAATTGCATTGTCAAAAGGGATTTACCGAATATTGTACCATTTGTGCTTATTTACATGACCTAGGAAAGTTATTTATTCCACCTGCTGTCCTACAAAAACCTGGCAAATTAACAAATGAAGAATATGAAGTAATGAAAACCCATACCTCTTTAGGCTATAAAATGTGTATGGAAGACTTAAAACTACGCCCTTATGCAGCAGGAGCTTTATATCATCATGAAGCATTAAATGGAAGTGGCTATCCACAAGGTTTAACCAAAAAAGACATTCCATATGAAGGGCAAATTATTCGTGTCGCTGATGAATACGATGCTATTGTTAGTAAAAGACAATACAAATCACATATTGGTATTTCTGATACTTTAAAAATATTAATTGAAAATGCCAAAAATGGAAAAAACAACCCATTGATTGTACGAAAATTATTTAAAGTTGTAATGGAAGACATTGAATATGAAATTTATCTAACGCAAAGTTATGTTGATGAACTAGCAGAAGAATTAAAAAGATTCAAACAAATTCATCAATACAAAGAAGCTATGGAAAAAGCAAAAAAAGAAAAGGATAAAAATTATTATTTAGAAGGCATGAAAATGCTATTAAAACCCAATGAAACATTAGAAAATTATACTTCCATCTGTAAAGAATATCAAAAAGCTTATGAAACTAGAAAAGCCATGATCGAAAATCTATACCATGAAATCAAAATTATTAAAAAATTAAAAGTTTAATACCAAAAGAGGTTGCCATTTGAAGCAAACCTCTTTTTTTGGTTATACAAATTATTCTCCTAATCCAAAACTAACACCTAATGCATTATTTACTTGGTCAATAATTTTTTCATCATCAATATGACCAATTCGTTCTTTTAATCTACTCTTATCAATGGTTCTAATTTGTTCTGCTAGAACCACTGAATTATTTTTTAAACCACAAGAAGAGGACTCTATTTCAATATGAGTTGGTAATTTTGTTTTACTAGTTCGAGACGTTATTGCTGCTGCAATTACTGTTGGACTATATTTATTGCCTAAGTCGTTTTGGATAATTAATACTGGTCTAATTCCTCCTTGTTCTGAACCAACCACTGGACTTAAATCTGCATAAAACATATCGCCTCTTTTGATTTGCATCTTCTTCACTCCTAATATTACTAGATTGTCAAGTGTATTTTGTATTATTTTCTAATATCGTTCGAAGTAAAGAAATAGTTGTTTAGCTATTTACTATTACCTCTTTATATAATATGTAAACAGCTATCTTTTTGTTAGTATCTTGTATCTCCATTTTAATTGGCATTCCTGTTTGTTTGCTTATGTACAAAGACCTTTCTATTTTTTTCTTTTCCCCACTAGAAGTTTGCATGATAATTTCATTCTCTTTTTCTTTAAATTTTGCATTTTTATTTTCTTTATAATCTTGGATAAAACTACTTAAGTCTAAACTATTATCTGATACATATTCATAATTTTCATACATAGAAGTCAAATTTAAATGACTATTTTCCAATGTCAGATTTTTTCCCTTTTTCATTATTTTAATCCCTGCTATATTACTTGGTTCTATCACTTCCTGCCAATTATCTTCTGGACCATTGTATATTTGTTTTAAAATATATTTATTTTCACTTTTGTTACTTTTTATCTCTACTTCTACTTTCGTTTCATAAGAACTAATATTTAAAATATAATCTACAATTTCTTGACTAGTAGTATTATTTCCAATTTTCAAATTTTTAGCCGTATTCTTTCTAAAAAAAATAAAAAATATAGAAACAACTAAAATAATACACACCATTACTGTGATAAATACTTTTTTATTTTTCAAAATATCCCCCCTATAAAAAAAATAGTGAATTACCTTATCATCCACTACATTTTTATTCTATAAAGTTTTAAAATATTCATCTAATTTTGCTAATAATTCTTGTTTTGTCTCGATTTGATTGATTTCATTTCTAAATTCACTTGAATTCTTCAAATTCTTAGTATACCAAGCAATATGTTTTCTAAGTTCTTTAACTGCTATTTCGCCCTTTTCCTCAACAGCTAAATGAATGTGCTCTTTCATAATGACTAACTTTTCTTCCTTAGATGGTTCTGGTAACTTTTCTCCTGTTTCTAAAAAATATTTTATATTTCTAAAAATCCAAGGATTTCCAAAACTTCCTCTTCCAATCATAATTCCATCTACGCCAGTTTGTTCAAACATTTGATAAGCTGATTCTTCATCTACTACATCCCCATTTCCTATAACGGGAATGTTAACACTTTCTTTTACTTTTCGAATCATATCCCAATCTGCTTTTCCAGAATAAAATTCACTTCTTGTTCTTCCGTGAATGGTTATTGCACAAATCCCAACTTCCTCGGCTATTTTGGCAATGTCTGTAGCCACAATATGTTCTTTATCCCAACCTTTTCGTATTTTTAAGGTAACTGGTACTGTAGCATTTTTCACAACTGCTTGCATAATACTTTTTGCCTTTTTTAAATCCAATAAAAGTTTACTTCCATCTCCATTTTTTACTACTTTTGGTGCAGGACATCCCATATTAATATCTATGATATCTGCAAATTGACTCATATATTTTGCTCCATATCCCATCGTTTCTTCATCACTACCAAAAATCTGAAAACTGATTGGTCTTTTTTCTCCGTCTGTATGGAATAATCGCTTTGTTTTCTGGTCATTATGAAACATCGCTTTGGAACTTGCCATTTCTGTGCATACCATACCTGGCTCAAACTTTTTACATATTACACGAAAAGGCAGGTTTGTTACACCTGCCATAGGAGCTAATATTAAATTGTTTTCTAATTCTATCTTTCCTATTTTTAATTTATGTAAATACATTTTTTTCTCCTCTTCAAGATGTACTCCAAATGGAACACTATTTTACAAAAATTGTTTTTTGCCTTTTACTACTAATATTTAATAATAAGCCAATACAAATAAAATTAGTAATTAATGAACTTCCTCCATAACTGATAAAAGGAAGTGGTACTCCTGTAATTGGTAACAACCCCATTACCATTCCGATATTTTCTACCATATGGAATAGAAAAATTCCTGTTATTCCAGAAGCAATCAATGCTCCTGTTTGGTCTTTTGCTGTCTTTGCCACATAGAGACATTTTGTTACCAGAAGTACATATAATATAATAACCGTTCCTGCTATAATAAATCCCATCTCTTCTCCGATAACAGCAAAAATAAAGTCTGTTGTCTTCGGATATAGAAAACCTAATTGTGTTTGATTTCCTTTTAACAATCCCATACCAGTTAGACCACCAGCACCAATTGCTAGTTTAGATTGAATGATGTTATAACCAGAACCCCTTGGGTCAGATTCTGGATTTAAAAATATGTCAATTCTTTTTTTAGCATGCTCTGGTAATATAAAATGATACAAAATGGGAACTGATATAACAACCAATATGGAAATTACAAGAATATATCTTTTATCAATCCCAGCAGTTATTAACATCAATGCTGTTGCTACCATAAATGCTGCTGCTGTCCCATAATCTGGCTGTTTTACAATTAATAAAACTGGTAGCCCTAAAATTGCTAATAGGATAAATAATTTAGTTGGTTTATTAATCTCTTTTTTATTTCTTCCTTGTATTTTGTTGATTGCAAATGCTAAAAATAGAATAACAAATACTTTAGCAAATTCTCCTGGTTGAAATGAAAAAAAACCGATGGCAAACCAGCTAGTTGCTCCATTTACTGGCGAAGTAAATAATACCGCAATTAGTAATAAAATAAATAAGCCATAGCATATCGGTGATATTTTTGTTAAAAATTCATAATCCACTAGCATGACAACTACCATAATTACTAAACTTACACTCAACCATATACATTGTTTATTAAAATCATCATATTCTGTTTCTTGTGTTGCAGAAAATAACGCAACTAATCCTATTACACATAGAATCATTGCGACTATTAATAAACTCCATTCTATATTTTTTAATTCTCTTTTTCTCATTAAACCACTCTTTTTCTTACTTAATTAATTTTCTGATTTAATTTTTTCTTTTGCTTTGTCGTCTTCTTTTTCTACAGTTTTCGCTTCTTTTTGGACAACTTCGTCTGCTATTTCTTGTGTTTTATTCTCTACTTCCTTTTTTTTATCTCTTTTTACCTCTTGATCTTGTTTTTCTTCTTTTGTCTCTTTTTTTTGGGTATCTTCTTTTTCATTTTGTCTTGCTTGTTCTTCTTTTTTTGTTTCTTCGCGTTTTCCTTCTACTTTTCTTGCTTCATTTTTAATGTTTAAAATGGGGATATTGGCATATAAAGCTGGTGCTCCATTCGTACCATCTCCATTTTCTTTATTCGTAAGTCTTACATCTATTGCACTTTCATCTACATCAATATATTTCTTGATTACTTCTATAATTTCCTGTTTCATAAGCTCTAAGAAGTCTGCTGAGACATTAGCTCTATCTTGCATTAATACTAAATGTAATCTTTCTTTTGCTGCTTCTTTTGAATGATTAACTGCTTTGTTTTCTTTTTTGTTCCACTTCTTAAAAAAGTTCATTATGTTTTCAAACATTATTCCCATTTACCCCCAAATTGTTTATTGTTTCTTGAATAGTCTTTTTAATCTCGCAAAAAATCCTCTTTCTCTGCCAGGAATTGTTACTTCTATTTTTTCTCCTAATACTCTCTTTGCTATTTCTATATATGCTTTTCCAGATGGTGCTTTTTTATTTTGAATCACTGGTTCTCCTTTATTGGTTTGTGTAATAATATATTCATCGTCTGGAACAGCACCAATTAGGTCAATGGATAAAAGGTCTACAATGTCATCTACATCCATCATTTCTCCCTTTCTTACCATATTGGCTCTAATTCTATTAATAACTAATTCTGGATTCTTTATTTCTGATGATTCTAAAAGTCCTATGATTCTATCTGCATCTCTGATGGCAGATATTTCTGCTGTTGTTACAACAATAGCGCGGTCTGCTCCCGCAATTGCATTTTTAAATCCTTGTTCAATTCCAGCTGGACAGTCGACTAATATATAGTCAAATTCTTCTTTTAGTTTAGCAACTAAATCTCTCATTTGTTCTTCATTTACTGCACTTTTGTCTCTTGTTTGGGCTGCTGGTAGTAGGTATAATTCTTTGAATCTTTTGTCTTTGATAAGTGCTTGTCTTAATTTACATTTTTCTTCTACAACATCTACAATATCATATACAATTCTATTTTCTAATCCCATAACTACGTCTAAGTTACGTAATCCTATATCGGTATCGATTAGTACTACTTTTTTTCCTTCTAATGCCAAACTTGATCCCAAGTTTGCTGTTGTTGTTGTTTTTCCTACTCCACCTTTTCCTGATGTGATAACGATTACTTCTCCCATATTTTTCCTCCTTAGGATGTTAAAAACACATTTTTAATAGCTATATGATATAACGAAACCACCAAAAAGTCAATAAATTTTACAGGAAAATGACAAAATTGTTTCTATCTCATTACAATTTCTTTACATTTTTTTCGATTTCTTGTAGTCTTTTGTCTCTACTTAATGTACAAAGTAAGACGACTACCATACATAGCTGAGGTGTCATTTGGAGTAGCTCCACCACGGTAACTAGGTGAACTTTTGTCCCCATAATAAGAACCGCCTCGATAGATTCGCTCTGAATTGTTACTTGCTTCTAATGACCATTCCAACAAATTCCCGCCCAAATCTCGAATTTGATTGATACGATCATCCTCATAACTACTATTTCCTGTTATTGTTACACTCTCATTTCTTCCCCAATCCATCGTTGTTATTTTATCCTTATCTGGTCCATTACCATTTTTAATCCAATTTAGCATAGCATCATATTGGCTTCCCCATATCATACTACTTTGTACAGAAACTTCATTGCCACTATAATGTTTTGATTTGTCATATAATCCATACCACATCCTATTTGCCTCATTATTAGCTGATGTTGGAATAACCCCTGCTTTGGATTGTACAGTTCCGCCTGTTCCTGCTTCTGTATCTGTTGCAGATGTTAAACTTGTTTCATATCTTCCGATATAAAATCCTCCATATTTTGCTACACTTTCTGCCATCTCTTTATATTCTTTTTTTAATTCTTCTTGTGTTAAACCAATTGTATTATTCTTGTCATACTCTATCCCTGTTCCACTATCATTTCCCGTTAAAATTGCTGGCTCTCTTAATCCATGATTTGCATCGTAAGTCATATTTACTGTTCCAAAATTTTCACCCAAATCAGTTGCATATAATTTTCCTACTATTTTATCCGCTGTTTCTGAATGAGTTGCACATTCTAAATGCTTTTCTTCCTTTAATATTAACTTACAATCTCCTCCTGCTGTTTCACATTGTGACATGGTATTAATATCTTCTACTGGTACCCATACAAATTCACTTCCATCTGGTCCTCGTACCACCAATCCAGTATGGATTACATCTTCACCAGGTTTTCGACTCACTTGAAAATTCTTTGGTATGACTGCTGTATCTCCATTTGTATCTCTATAAATAGCAGTTTTATCATAAGTTGGCGTCCAACTTTGTTTGGTTCTATCTACCTCTATTAAATCAACTGCTATGGTATCAATATCGTCTTTTGTATAATCTGTATAAAAAATTTCTTCATCTAAAGTAATACCCTGTATATAGAAAATATTATGACTGGTTTCATTGATGATATATAAATCCATTAAAGAATTTATTTCTTCTGCCCCAGAAACCTCCTCATTTTTTATCTTTTCATAATCTTGTCCATAATATAGTGTTAAATTGTCAATAGCAGACAAATCAATTACATAAAAATCACCTGTATCAACAGCTTCACTTATGACCCCAGCATTTCTTATGTGTTCTATGTTGGTAAAGGGAATACTAGCTGGTATTTTCCCATATTGTATAAAATAGTCAGAAATTTTGTCCCTTAAGGTTCCAATATCTGCTTGCATATCTTTTAGTTTCTCTATCTTTAAATTACTTTGTACATGATAAAGTATGATATTCACTAGGATTAACATTATAATTACGGTTATCGATAAGGTAATTAAGTTAATTCCTTTTTGACCTTTTAAATATTTTTTCATCTTTTGCCTTCTCCTTTTTATCTTTAGTATTAGTTTACTATGAATTGGTATCAATTTCAATAGTTTTTTGGATTAAATCATAAATTTTTCTCTTCTTTCTAAATACAAAATCTTCTTGCAAATAAAGCCCCCAAAGAAAAATAGTAATTAGAAAAATAGAGATGTTTTTTATATAATAAATTCCTATACTTGCTACAAAGGTCATCAAGATTAATACCACAAAAGAAAAATGATTTGTATATCTCTCTGCCTTTTCCTTTCCTAACAAAATATGTAAAATTCCTTTTAAAACTCTTCCACCATCTAAAGGATATATTGGTAACAAATTAAATAGAATCAGTAAAAAATTAGCATATAAAATCATTAAATTGGAAAATAGGCCAAATGATATTTTTCTAGCAATAGCAATCAAAATTACATTCGTAAGAGGACCTGCTAATGCCACTATTACCTTTTTAATTTCTAATAAATTTCCTTTCCCTATTTTTTTATTATAATCTTTTGGGGTTAGTGAAAAAGAAATACTAACACCATAAGGTTTTAATTCTATTTTATCTGGTTTCATCCCCATACATAAACCAGCTAATAAATGACCTAATTCATGAAGTATCGCAAAAATAATAATCACGACATAAGTTTCTATTTGTTTGGTAAAATAAAACAAGATAAGAAACAAAAATATCTTTAAATCAATTCTAAATCGCATCTTCTTTTCTCCTTTACAATTCTAAAATACTTTGAGGGTCAATGGTTCGTTCTGAAATTCTAACTTCAAAATGTAAATGTGGACCGTGTTGAATTTCCAGTTGACCCCACTTCTGCGATTTCCTGTCCTTGTGTTACTTTATCTCCTTGTTTCACATACAAGTCATTGCAATGAGCATAAATAATACTAACCTCTCCAATTTGAATTTTTAAATGTTTTCCATAATCCCCTTCTTCTGATGCTAATACTACCTCTCCATCTGTTGCTGCTCTTATTTTGGTTCCTAAGTTAGCCGCTATATCTGTTCCTGTATGATTTTTAGGAACACTACCTGTTGCACTATCTCTTCGTCCATATTTAGAACTGATGACTCCTTCTATTGGTTTTTTAAACGTAGTCGTATTTTTTATTTGAATCAAATCTTGTTCTATTTGTGATAATTGTTTTGTTTCTCCTACTTGCTCTTCTTTTTCCTTTTCTTCACTTTCCTCTACTGCTCCTCCAATTCCTTCTTGATTGATATTTTCTTCTTGTTTTGCTTCTGCTTCTTGTTTTTGCTCTTGTGGCTCTTGTGTCTCATTTAGTAACCCATTTTGTAATTGACTTTTGAAACCATTATATATCTCTAAAAAATTCGTATCATAAGATAATATCTCATTTACTTTGCTGGTAAAATCCTTTGAAAATACATATTCACTATTTTGAATCGTATAAATAATAAAATAGATTGATAGACATACCAAAACTTGGAGTACCATCTTTTTTAATAACTTCATATCTCTTTTTTCTTCATTTACCTTTACAGTTGCAATCGGTTTACTGCTTCCTTGTTTTCTTCTTGCATAGATTTCCTCAGCTCGTCTTATTTTTTCCTCAACTGATATGGTTCTTTCCATAAAAAAAACACCTCTTCCTTCGTTTCTTTGTAAACTATATGTTAAGAAAAAGTGTTTTATTCCTTATTTTATCATTAGCAATACGCTTTCTATTAAAATAATCAAACTTGACAAATAAGCATAATTCTTCATTCTTTTGTATTTTTGATTCATTTTTTTATGATTTGTTTTTCTTATGTCTTTCTTCTCTTCTAGACCAGAAATATAATTTGATACTAACATTTCTGCTTCTTTTAAAATATAATCATTTTCTCTTTTCTCAGCTACTAAATTTTCTGTTCTTTTATTTTTTTCAATTTTCTTGGCTCTCTTCACTTTTTTATTCGCTTTTAAAATTACAATTGCTTCTTCTACAATATTTGATGGTAAATTTTTTAGAACCACCATATTTTTTAAATTACTTTGGTTCATAAGTACCTCCTTAAAATTATGTATTTGTATTATTTTTTCCAACATTTCCAATTTTATACTTCTTTTTCGTAATAAATCTATAAACTTTTTCTTTATCTTTATTGTAATCCTTATATTTTTGTCATTTTTATAAGCGCTGCTACGCACTTTTAATCGTTTTTTATTTTTTATTGTAGCTGCTACAGATTATTTTTAACTAAAACTATTGACTTTTTTCACCAAAATATTTATAATATCCTCATAGGAGGAGAAAAAAGATGAAAATAAATAGTTCTCTAAAGCAAATGATTGCCTATAATCCAACTAAGCAAACTTTCCAAATGTCAGCTTTAAATTTATGCCAAAAAATTGAGACAAATGATATTACCTTACCTTTATACCAAAGAGATATTAGTTGGTCTGACAAAAAAGCAGTAGACTTATTAAACTACCAATTAAATGGGAAAGCCCCAGTATCTCCTATCTCAGTCAATAAAATATCAAACCCATCACATAGTGTTGCACAAATAACACTTGTCAACCGTGTCATCATCGACTCCATGAAAGTAGGACAACTTTCTGTCACAGATCGGACAACAACGCTTAACAACAAATTATAAATGTTACATAAATCATCCTGATTTTCAAAATATTGTTTTGGATTTAAAGAAAGGGGCTTTTATCATAATTGATGATGCTAAGAAGATCAAAACACATCAAATTCCTGTTGGTATTTTATTAAATAAAGACAATGAAGTATTTTTTGACTATATTAACAAATCCACTACTTTAAAAAAGGCAGAAATCACCAACATTTTACTACAAATCAGAAGTAAATTAAGAGATTATAACTATACCATCAATCTAGCAGAAGACTTAAGTGAAGAAGAACAAGTAGAATGGTTTGAAGTATTAAATAATGCAGGAAGCAGAGTAACAAGAGTACAAATGAAATTCTCTAAATTAAGACTCGAAGGAATCGATATTTATGCACAATATACTAAAATTTATAAACAAAAATTAGAAGAAGCTAACCTTAACATATTTGATGTAAAAAATACTGAAGTATCCATTCCTATTGCAAACTTAAATTGTGCTCTTGAATTGATTACACAAAAAGAACATTCTTTAAACTTTACCCCTATTCCATCTGATGTAAAAGAAAATCAACTTTGTAATTTAACAGGGGATCAACTTAGAAAATGCTTTTCTATGACGCTAGAAGCTCTCGATTCAGCCATTAACTTTATTCAATCAAATGATTTAAAACAACCGAATCGAATCGATTATATTACCTATCTAACTGGCTATTTCGTATTTGCTAAAACCAATACATTATCCAGTGAACAAAATGAAAAATTAGTTCAATGGTATCAAGAAGTAGATTTTAACAATAAACCTAATGGAAAACGAAGAGATATGTTTAATGAGTTATTAAAATTATAACTTTTATGAAGTAAAAAACTGATAACATCTCATCCATGTTACCAGCTTTATATAGATGGGAATTTAGTTGATTCCCACCTTGGTATAATCCCAACATTATTATAACATACATACCAAATATTATCAAGGAAAAATCGCAACTAAGAAAGGAAAGGTATGGTTATGGCAAAAACAAAAACTAGCATTCGCGGAAAACAAGCAAAAAAAATTGTAACTGTTCATTCTTATACAAAAGCGAATGGTACATTTGTTAGAGCTCATCGTCGCTCTACACCAAATACAAATGGAAATTAAATAAAAAGAAAACCGATCATTCGGAAACTCTTAAACAAATAAAACCAGTTCAAAAAAGCTGGTTTTATTTGTTTATTTTTGTCATATCTTCACTCATTTTATGCATTTGTAAATTTAAAGGCGTAACTTATCAGCAATTATCGCCCCTTTGAAAAATCAGATAGATGAAAAGAATTAAAGTTTTATATTTGACATATAATGGAATATGTGCTATTATATAGTTACATTAGGATGAGTCCAGTTCTGCGGATGTCATTCGTTCTGTATGTGTACTGCAACTACACATACTTTTTTTATGTAAAAAAACAGAGTAGACTGCAACTATTAGTTGGTAGTAGTTGCAGATTATGTAATTGCTCTATTACTTACTGTTAGCTGTTTATATCGTTCTTTATGCACTTTTTAACTCTAGTCTTAATTTATCAGCTATCATTGCAATAAATTCTGAATTCGTTGGTTTCCCTTTTGCTGCTGAAATCGTATATCCAAAAATACTCTCTACCGCTTCTTGTTGTCCTCTTCCCCATGCTACTTCTATGGCATGACGAATCGCACGTTCTACTCTACTTGGTGTTGTATTATATTTCAAAGCAATTTTTGGATACAAACTTTTGGTAATTTGATTAATCACATCAATATCATTTACTACCATCATAATCGCTTCTCTTAGATATTGATATCCCTTAATATGTGCTGGAACCCCTACTTCATGTATAATATTAGTTACCAAAGCTTCTAAGTTTTCTTCCTTTTTACTTTCTCCCTTAGATAGATCGATGTATTGTTGTTTGGTTTCTCTTGTGATAAAATTATGAATCGTTTGACTTGGCCTAAAAAACTTAATTTCTCGAATTCTTTTAATTAACAATTCTATATCAAATGGTTTTACAACATAGTATTCTGCTCCTAATAAAATTGCATTTTGCGTTATCTTATCTTGTCCTACTGCTGATAACATAATGCAAGTTGGTTTCTTTGTGTTCTTGATTCCTTTTATTTTTTCTAATACTCCTAATCCATCAAGGTGTGGCATAATTACATCTAACAAAACAACATCTGGATTTGTGTTTGTTATCATTTCTATCGCTTCATTTCCATCTTTTGCCATCCCTATTACCTCCATATCTTCCTGACTGTTTATATAAGTTGATAATGTGTGGCTAAATTCTTGATTATCGTCTGCTATTAACACAGAAATTTTCTCTTTCATTTGTTCCCTCCTAAAATATTTTTACTGTAAATTTTTTACAATTATGATTATAATACTTTATTTTAGGATTTGCAATATTTTTTTGTCATTTTTTTCCATTTATTTGTAAAAGTTCCATTTTTATATACTTTTCGTTATATATTTTTTAGATAATTCTTTGATATCATTTAAATTTATATTTTTTCTTTCAAAATCTCGCATCAATTTCTGTTTTATTTGTTCTTCTAATTCTATGATACAAACAATATTCTCTGTATAACGCGTATGGATAAGGTTTATACTGTTATTTTTACAATAATACTTAAAATTTTCAAATTCACTATATTCCAGTTCTACTTCTAATTCTTGTCCAAAACATTTCTCTACTTTGCTACTTTTTTCTATTGCTTGTAATAAACTATTGGAATAAGCTCTTACCAAGCCTCCTGTTCCTAATAAAATACCGCCAAAATATCTCGTTACTATAATTAACACATTAACCAAACCATTTTTTTGTAAAATATATAACATCGGTGCTCCTGCTGTACCAGATGGTTCTCCATCATCACTTGACTTTTCAATTAGTTGTCCTTTTTCTATCGTTCGATAAGCAATACAATTATGTCTTGCATCAAAATACTTTTTCTTGGTATTTTTTATGATGTTTTCCGCTTCTTGGCTATTCTCTATATAAAATAGATTCGCTATAAATTTCGATTTTCTATCTACAATTTCAGTTTGGACATTTTCTTTGATTGTTATAAATTCTTTCATTTTTCTCCTTTATGATAACCCCGCAACATATCCCGTTGAATAGGCAATCTGCAAATTAAATCCACCTGTATAACTATCGACATCTATCATTTCTCCTGCAAAATACAAACCTCTTATCAATTTAGATTCCATTGTTTTAGGGTTAATTTCTTTTATATGGATTCCCCCACTGGTTATAATTGCCTCTTCTATTGGTCTAAAATCTTTTACCTCTATGCAAAAATCTTTTAGCAAACTTACTAATTTCTTTCTCTCTTCCTTTTTAATTTCATTCACAGGTTTATTGGGATTGATTTTACTCTTTTGGATCATAATAGGAATTAGTTTTTTAGGTAATAAGGCATCTAAGCTATTTTTAAATTGCTTATTCTTTTTCTCTTTAAAATCTCGCATTATTCTATCGTCTAATTTTTCTTCTGCTAATGCTGGTTTCAAATCAATCGATAATACAATTTTCCTATTTCTTAGTTTTTCTTCTATCTTCTTATATCTCACTAAATGAGCAGAAGAACTTAATATCGTAGGACCTGATACTCCAAAATGTGTAAATATCATTTCTCCAAAATCTTCATAAATCTTCTTATTGGTTTGGGTGTCATTTAGTCGTATTTTTACATTTCTTAAACTTAGCCCTTGCAAATTTTTACATACTTCTTTTTGCCATATTTCTAATGGTACTAGTGATGGTCTTATTTTGGTTATGGTATGTCCTACTTTTTTGGCTAATTCATATCCATCTCCTGTTGAACCTGTTAAAGGATAACTCTTCCCTCCTGTTGCCAATATGACTTTATCTGCTTTTATCATATGATTATGAACTTTTACACCAACTACTCTATTTTCTTCTACTACAATTTCTTCTACTTTTGTATCATATTCTACTTTTATCTTTAATTTCTTTATTTTCTTTGTAAAACATTTTAAAACATCTAAAGATTTATCCGTTATTGGAAAAACTCGATTTCCTCGCTCTTCTTTTACTTCTAATCCTTCTTCTTTCAAAAACTGGATGATATCTTGATTTGAAAATTGCTGATAGCAACTATATAAAAACATTCCATTTCCTGGTGTATTTTTAATAAATTCTTCCATTTCTAAAGAAGATGTAATATTACATCTTCCTTTTCCAGTTATTAATAATTTTCTTCCTAATGACTGCATTTTTTCCATTAAAATTACTGAATTCCCATTTTGTGCAGAAGTGATTGCTGCCATCATTCCTGCAGGCCCTCCGCCAATTACAATTACTTTCATTATTAACCTTTCTTTTGGTTTTATTTTTCTTTCTTATTTTTGCATATATTCTATTGCTTTTAGAATTCCCAATTTCCCATATTCATAGGTAAGCCCTCCTTGCATATAAGCAATATAAGGTGGTCTAATTGGTCCATCACAACTAAGTTCTATCGTTGAACCTTGGGTAAATGTTCCCGCTGCCATAATAACCTTATCTTCATATCCTCCCATATCTCCTGGATAAGGAAGTACATTCGAATCAACTGGTGAACCTTTTTGAATTCCCTGACAGAATTTTACTAAATTTTCCTCTGAACCTAAACTTAAAGTTTGTACAATGTCTCCTCTTTTAGCATGATATTTTGGCTCTACGTCATATCCTAACTTTTCTAACATATAACTAGCAAAAACCGCTGTTTTTACACTACTTCTAACAACACTAGGTGCAAAGAATAATCCTTTTAGTAACAATGGATTTTGATTAAGAGATGGTCCTATTTCTTTTCCGATTCCAGGTGAAGTTAGCCTTTCTGCACATAGTTTAATCCAATGTTTTTTTCCAACAATATAAGCTCCTGATGTGGCAATTCCTGCCCCTAAGTTTTTCATTAAAGAACCTACTGCTATATCAGCTCCTACTTCAATTGGTTCTCTATCTTCTACAAATTCTCCATAACAGTTATCTACCATGATGATAACTTCTTGATTGACTTCTCGAATTGCTTTGACTACTCTTTCTATTTTTTCGATTGTTAAACTTTCTCTTGTAGAATATCCTCTTGATTTTTGAATTTCTACTAATTTTACATCTTTTTTCGCTAATCTTTTCTGAATGGTTTGGATATCAAAATCATTGTTAATTAATTCAATTTGTTCATAATGAACTCCAAATGATTTTAAAGAACTTTCACTTACTTCCTCTCCTATTCCAATAACGGTTTGTAACGTGTCATAAGGAGCTCCTGTAATGCTTATCATGGTATCGTTTGGTCTTAACAACCCAAATAATGTAACAGATAATGCATGTGTTCCTGAAATTAATTGGGTTCTTACTAAGGCATCTTCTGCTTTAAATATCTTGCTATAAATCTCTTCAATTTTGTTTCTCCCTGGTTCATCAATTCCATATCCAGTAGAAGATATTAAATGACTTTCTTGTAAATCACATTCTTGGAAAGCTTCTAATACTTTTTGACTATTTTCTTCACATATTCTATCCAATTCTTCAAAAACTGGCTCTAACTCTTTTTCTGCTTCTTTTATCTTGTTTAATAATTCTAAGTCCATACAAATCCTTCTTTCCTTTTGTTTTCTCTTATTTTACTATAAAAGTTTCCATTTTTCAAGAAAAAACACACAAACTACCTATTTTGTAAATTTGTGTGTTTTTCTATTTTTGGCTACTTTGTACCTGTCCCTCATTAGCCATGGTCACTTTGTACCTGTCCCCAATTAGCCATTTTATAGTACAAATTTCTTAATTAAAACTAATCCTCCTGCTATGGTAATTAATACAACAAATCCTAATGTAAAGTAAATTCTAATTTGTCCTGTACTGATTGATAACATAACTGGTGCATCGTCGATATCGTCTTCTCCTGGTTTTTTGTTATCTGGTGTTGAGTCTTTGTCTGGTACTCCATATTCGTTATAGTCTTCTGAGATTTCTGCTGTATTTACTTTTACTCCCATATTATCTTGGTTATTAATCCAAGTAAGTACAACTTCTACATCTGCATATTCTCCTGGTTGTAATAGTGTATTTTCTAATAAACGAGTTGAAATCACATTATTTCCTTCATCTGTCCAACCTGGATTATCTTCTGCTATAAATCGTAATCCTTCTGGTACATAGTCTGTTATTTCTTTAGCATATCCTGCAATTTCTCCTTCATTTATAACTCGAATAGAATATCTAAATTTAACGGTTACTTGATTGATTTTCTTTCTGTGTAATTCAACTTTTACTACTTGTTCTGGATCATCATATGGTTGATGACCTGTATTGGTAATTGTTTGTTGCCCATCTTCAATTACAATGGCTTGTGTTACCCATTTTCTTAGTGCTAAGTCAAATATTTTTACCATTACTTTTTCAAAGTCATCATCATCTTGTTGCCCTGGTACATAACTTGCCTTTTCATTTTCTTTATAATTTGGTAAGTCTTTGTCTTCTGGAAGATTTACATTATCTTTTTGTGAGTCTCTGTCTGTTATTGGCTCTTTGTTCTCATCTAAATATTCTGTAATATCTGCAATGTTTGTGATATTTTCACTTGTTTTTGCATTTTCTTTTACTTTACACATAATTGGTACTTCTTGGTAAGATAATACATATTTTCCATCTTCATTTTTAATAGCTTTATTAATTTTACTATCCTCTAAATACCTAGTAGTTACCGTTCTTCCATCTTCTGATACTTGCCATCCATATTCTTCATTAAATTGTCCTTCTACAAATTCTAAGTATGGTGGTAAATGATCTTTGATTTCGCTAGCATAACCATCTATGTCACCTTCATTATAAACTCTTAACATATAAACTACAATGTCGCTTTGTTTTACAAGAACTGGCTCTTTTGTATGATTGTAAGTAGCTGTTGTTATGATTCTGTTGTTTTCATCTAACGTATTTAATTTAGAAGTATCTACAACTGGTGCTCTTGCATAAGAACCATCTGCATTTTTTAAGTATTTTTCGCTGTCAATTTTAGTATCGTTACTAACTGCGATAATGAATTTTCTTAACGCTAAGTCAAATGTTTGTAACACAATGTTATCATAATCTTCATCATCTTCATATTTTACCCATTCTTCTGTATCAGAATCTCGATCGTCAATTTCGTTTCCGTCTTTATCTGTGTCTTCTGAAATACAAGCTTCATTTCGAATAATAGTACCTGTTAAATCTTCAGAAACTACTTTTAATTTTACAGATACTTCTTGATAAGAAAGGTCTGCTTCTGTTTTGGTTCCATCATTATTTCCAAATGCTTTGATTAAGTTACTATTCTCTCCATTTTGAACTTTTCCATTTTCTAATGATAAATAGTCTGTTTTTATTGTTTTTAGTGTGCTATCTGCATAGGTCCAATAGTGATTTAAGTTGAATTCTATTGCTTCTTTTTCCTCTTTGGTAAATTCAGTTGTTACATTATCCCAATTTATGGTTTTGTCTTCCTTTAGCTCAATTCCATCATCCCATAAATAGGCTAATCCTTCTGGAATATCTTCTGTTATTTCTGAAGCAAATCCATCTATGGTTCCTTCATTATAAATTCTAAAAGTATAAGTAACAATATCTCCTTTTTTTACTCCTACTGGCTCTTTACTTAAAGTATAATCTCCTGTTGTAATTAAGTTTCCATTTTCATCTAGTGTGTTTAATTTACTTACGTCTACTTTTTCTATTCTTTCTGGTACTTTTTGGTTATTTACTTCTGTAATTCTTTTAATTAACTTTAAGTCAAATGATTGTGGTACTAAAATTAACTTTTCAAAATCATCATCGTCTTGTTGTCCTTTATAATACCAATTTGAATCACTTAAGTCAGCTTTATTATCATTTCCTGTGTAGTTTTCCATATTGTCTTTGTTGACATTTGGTATTGTTTCTGGTTCAGAGTCTCGATCTGCTCCGATTTGATTCGTAATGGTTATATTACTTTCACTATCAATTGCTTCTGCAATCCAAGCAACATTTGTTAAAATTTTGTTATTTTGGGCATCTGCTGTTGCTGTTACTTCACATTCAATCTCTATCGTTTCTGAACTTAATTTTCCTGGTTCATAAGCTGCTAAATCATTTGTATTATCTGCTTTTCTTATTAAGTTTAATCGATTGTCTGTTTCCTGATAGGTTCCTAATTCAAAATTTCCACTTATAATATTTTTAAACTTTAGTCCTGTTGGCAATTGATCCACTATTTTAGTAGCACGTCCTGCTTTTTCCCCTTCATTATAAATGGTTATTTGATAGGTAACTTTATCTCCTGTTTTTATAGCAACTGGATCTTTTTTGTGTTTGTAGGTAGCTGTTGTTCCAGATTCTAAAGTTTCTTCTTCTATAACAGGTACTCTTGAATTTGTTCTGTTTAATTCTACTCCATTTACTTTTGTTATGTATTTTCTTAATGCTAAATCAAATGGTGCTTCATTTGGCGTAACTGTTAATTCCACTGGTACTGACTCATTTTTCTTTTCTGGTATAAAAACTGGTTGTTCTTGGTTATTGGTTGTAGAAGCCCATAGTGTTAGCTTTGTTGTACTATAATGGATGGTAATTGCTACAGAAATAGTAGAGGTAGACTCAACTGGTACAGAAAGATAAAAATCTTGTCCTACTAAATCTTTTACAGTAGTTCCTTCTGCTACTTCTGTTTTACTACTATCCAATAGTTTATAATTTGTTGTTTCTGTTCCTCCATTTTTTACAATGAAGTCTATGGTATATGGTATATTATTTCCTTCTGTTTCTGTTATGTTAATTGGTCCTACTAAATAATTTACTCCCTTTTGTTCGTAATTTAGCGTTTTTGTGTTAACAACTGCTGGTACTCCTGATGTCGTTGTATTAGAATAACGATTGGCATTTGCTTTTGCTGTTTGGATCAAATATTGATACAAAATCTCTGCTTGTTGCTGTCTTTGTAATCCAAGACTTTTTCCTGGTTCTACACTGGTTGGATTATAGCCAGATAAACTCTGATAAGTGGTACCATCTAAGGTATAGTTAAGCCACCCTGTATTAGCTGTTTTGTCATATTTTAAGTCATGCTCTTCTGTTTCTTGATAGGTATTGGTATTGGTTTCGTCTTTTTTATAGTAATTCGTAAAATACCAAATAGCTGCTTGTTGAATGGCTGCTATATCATCTCTAGTAAGTGGCGTATCCCATTCTTCTTCATGAATTCCAGCTGCTGTTAATAAAGCTTCTTTGTCTGAATCTGTGGAACCATCTATCAAATATAACATATCTCCTAAAGCCAATATAGCATCATATTTACTTACTTGAACTGTTTCAGATGTTGGGTTTGCTTGATAGGGAATCGTTCCTTCTACGATTGATTTTAAAACATCGTTTTGTGCTTTTATTTCTTCTCTTTCTGTTTTCATATCATAAAAAACATTATAAGCAGCACGTTTTTTTACATCTGAAAAACCAACTCCTGCTTTTAAACAATAAATGTCATCTTCTGTTGGGTCATTGGATGTGCTACTACTATATCTTACAATGTTCCAAATTTTAGCTGCCATCCCTGTTTGTTGGTTTGTATTTGGGTCTCCTATACTGTATCCCATATGTGGTGTGTCATTGGTTCTTATTTCGGTAACTCCTAAATGTAGTGGCGTTGTTGTATTAGTGGCAAGGGTAATAGTTGGTACTACAAATAGAATTAACAAAATAATAACAATGCTTGCCAATAAGTTCTTTTTTAAGTTCATAAATTTCTCTCCTTTACTACTTATATATCTCCTATTTATTATTTTACTCTTTTTTATTGATTCGTCAATAGGCTTTTTCGAGAAAATTTCAACATTTTTTTCACCTTACTTCAATCTCTTACGGATACTTCCTTTGAACTTCTTATAAAATGTAAAAACCTCTCTTTACAATTATATTACATTTTCAATGCAAAATCAAGATTTTATGTGAATTAAATCCTTTCTTCTCTCTTTCCGTAATACGTTCCTTTTTCTATGCAAAAAAAGAATGCCTAAAATAAGCATTCTCTATTTTTAAATTCTACTACCTTATATCATGGTATTTTTTTAACTTTATCATTGATACGATTGCTATCCCTGTTAAGGCTATGATAGACACTATCATTATCCCATTCTCTCCTGCTTTAGGGAGAATATTAGGTGCTATGGTTTTGTCTGGTTCTATTTTATCGATTACCCTATTATCTTCCTCGACATTATCTTCCTCTGCATTATCGACTCTTATATTGTCTATCTTAATTTTCTGCTCTGTACTATTTCCTACTAAATCATATACTTTTATGGTCTCTTCTGTATTTTTATCATATACTTTGGATAACTTCATTTCATCTTCGCTTAATGTCCATCCTTCTACTTCTTGGATTTTTTCATTTGCAATTATCGTTACCGTTACTGCCTCTTTTGTCATTTCTGTTGTACTATATTCTACTTCTACTTGTGGCGATGTGGTATCAATATTATGAATACGAATATTGGCTTCTGCTTCATTACCTGCCAAATCATATACTTTTATGGTCTCTTCCATATTTTTATCACATACTCTGGATAACTTCATTTCATCTTCGCTTAATGTCCATCCTTCTACTTCTTGGATTTTTTCATTTGCAGTTATCGTTACTGTCACTGCCTCTTTTGTCATTTCTGTTGTACTATATTCAATATCCAAAATAGGTGATGTTGCATCATCTTTTATCAATATTTCCACACTAGATCCCTTTAGAGATTTATCAGACTTTTTCCCATCATGCCCAATCAAAATTTTAGCACTAGTTATATTATCATCTAATACAATATATTCACCATCTTGGCTTAATTCACAATTAGTAAACTCCCATTCATAAGGTGTATACAACTTACTGTTTGGATCCTTAGCTTGTAAAAATATTTTAGGTAATTCTATTTTTTGTCCCTTTTCTGTTTCTATCTTTAATCTCTGATATGAGCATTCCATATCCTCAATGTCCATTTGTTCTAAAATAAACATATCTTCAATTATATTATGATCTAGATCTAAATCAGTTAAATTCGATAACTCTGACAAGGCTGTAATATCACTAATTTCATTATGAGTTAAATACAACCAAGTTAAATTCGATAACCCTGACAAGGCTGTAATATCACTAACTTTATTTGTATCTAAATTCAACGAAGTTAAATTCGATAACTCTGACAAAGCTGTAATATCACTAATTTCATTACTTCTTAAGTCCAACGAAGTTAAATTCGATAACCCTGACAAGGCTGTAATATCACTAATTTCATTATGAGTTAAATACAACCAAGTTAAATTCGATAACCCTGACAAGGCTGTAATATCACTAACTTTATTTGTATCTAAATTCAACGAAGTTAAATTCGATAACCCTGACAAGGCTGTAATATCACTAACTTTATTTGTATCTAAATTCAACGAAGTCAAATTTGATAACCCTGACAAGGTTGTAATATCACTAATTCTATTATAACCTAAATCCAACCAAGTTAAATTCGATAACTCTGACAAGGCTGTAATATCGCTAATTTCATTACCAGCTAAATTCAACGAAGTTAAATTCGATAACCCTGACAAGGCTGTAATATCACTAATTTTATTACTATTTAAATTCAACGAAGTTAAATTCGATAACCCTGACAAGACTGTAATATCACTAATTTTATTACAATCTAAATTCAACGAAGTTAAATTCGATAACCCTGACAAGACTGTAATATCACTAACTTCATTTGTTTTTAAATCCAACGAAGTTAAATTCGATAACCCTGACAAAGCTGTAATATCACTAATTTCATTACTTCTTAAGTCCAACGAAGTTAAATTCGATAACCCTGACAAAGCTGTAATATCACTAATTCCATTACTTCTTAAGTCCAACGAAGTTAAATTCGATAACCCTGACAAGGCTGTAATATCACTAACTTTATTTATCTCTAAATCCAACGAAGTTAAATTCGATAACCCTGACAAGGTTGTAATATCACTAATTCTATTATAACCTAAATCCAACCAAGTTAAATTCGATAACCCTGACAAGACTGTAATATCACTAATTTTATTACAATTTAAATTCAACGAAGTTAAATTTTTAAATTTTTCTATTCCTGATATATTTGTTATTTCCTCCTGACTAAGACGTAAACTAAAAATCATTTCTAAATTCCTTTGAGTTATTTGGATTGTATAAGTCAAGCTATCTTCACTTTCAATTACTGAACCTATTTCCCTTACAATAGCATTGTATAAATTCTCATCTTCAAATTTTATCGTTACTATTTCATCAGATGCTATCGATAATATGGGACATAATAAATTCAATATTAAAATTAGTAATATCATTAAACAATTTATTCTTTTTAACATCTTTGCCTCCTAAATTTCTCTTTCTATCTCTTATTTTATTCTTTTTTATGTTTGTGTCAATAGGTCTTTTGGCTAAGATATCCCCCTTATTTTCTTTGTCTTAAAATTCCTTACGGATATCCACTTTAAAAGTTCCATAAAATGTCAATCTCATTTTTTACATTTATATTACATTTTGAATACAAAACTATAATTTTATGTTACTCTAATGTTTTTCTTTATTCTTCCGTAATCCTCGTCCCATGTTATCGATTCATTGCATATTTATCTTAGAAGATTCATATATTTTTTAGTGGTGATACAATGATGATAAACTATATTTTTAAAAAATTATTTTCTCTATTTCTTCTTTTTCTTTTACTAATTAACGTTTCCTATTGCTATGCAGACGATTACGATTATGATGACAATGTAAATGTAGAAGATGAAATAAAAGCAAATGAATCCATTGAAACTTCTAGCCAGGATTTTTCTACCTTAAGCTTAAATGCTCGTTCTTGTATCGTATTAGACAGATTAAGTAAGAAAGTCTTATATGGAAAAAATGAATACAATAAAGTAAAAATGGCTTCTACTACAAAAATTATGACTGCCATAGTCATTCTAGAAAACTGTGATTTAAATCAAACGGTTGAAATTTCTAAAAAAGCTGCTGGAACTGGAGGTTCTAGGCTAGGACTAAAAACAGGCGATAAAATAACCGTTCGAGACTTATTATATGGTCTCATGTTACGTTCTGGAAACGATGCAGCAGTTGCCTTAGCCCAAACAGCTGGAGGTAACATAGAAGGTTTTAGTAATTTAATGAATGCAAAAGCAAAAGAATTAGGGTTGAGCCATACACATTTCGAATCCCCTCATGGTTTAGATTCGGATGAACATTATACCACTGCTTACGAATTGGCTTTACTTTCTGATTATGCTTTAAAAAACTCTACTTTTACACAAATTGTTGGAACCAAAAATTGCACAGTAACCATTAATGGTTATCCTAAAAACCTAAACAATACCAATGAATTATTAGGTGTGTTAAATGGTGTTTATGGTATTAAAACAGGTTTTACAAATGGCGCTAATCGCTGCCTAGTAACAGCTTGTAAAAGAAATAATATGGATATCATTTGTGTTGTTCTTGGCTGTGATACAAAAAAATTTAGAACCAGTGATAGTATTAAACTAATTGAATATACTTTTAAAAATTTTGAATATGTTAACATTGCTGAATTAATTCACAAAAAATTTACCGATTGGCAGAATGAAAATCCAAATTATTTTCAAATTGATAAGGGGTTACACTCTGATTTACAAATTAGATATACTAATTTAGAAACGCCTATGATTCCCATTCCTAAAAATGATATTTCTTCTATAAAGGTAGCTCTTCACATAAAGCCAAGTATTGAAGCTCCTATATACGAAAATACTGTACTGGGAGGAATTGAGGTTACTTCTCAAAATAATTTAATTGCTCATTGTGATATAGTTACTAATAATGCTGTCCCAAGGAAATACTTTTTTAATTATTTCGTTCAATTTTTTATGAATTATTCTCATATTTTAAATGAAACCATTGATTTTATTTCATAAGAAAAACCAATGAACTCTACTTTTTGAAGTATTGTTCATTGGTCTCTTTCTTTTTGTTTTTCTTATTTTACATTTTCTTTTATGTAGTCAACTACGTCTCCCACTGTTACAACTTTTTCTGCATCAGCATCTGGAATTTCTATGTCAAATTCTTCTTCTAATGCCATTACTAATTCTACGATATCTAATGAATCAGCTCCTAAATCATCAATAAATGATGCTTCCATTGTAACTGCATTTTCTGCCACACCTAATTGTTCTACAATGATTTCTTTTACTTTTTCTAATACTTCTTCTGAACTCATCTTTCGAGTTCACCTCCTCTCAAGTCTGCAAATGATATATTCATTTGATATTTTCTTTATTATATTTCATTTATATTATATGTTTCTATATTTGTCAAGTAAAATTTCCGTTTTTTTACTTTTTTGTACTACTAAGTCAAAAAACAACCATATGACTATTGTTTTCTTTGTTTCTCAAATTCTTCTTTCATTTTGTCTACTGCTTTATTTTTTACAAATTTCTCTGCTTGGATGATGGTATATTCAAATAGTAATGCATCACTACTTCCATGGGCTTTTACAACTGGTTTTTTAACTCCTAAGAATAAAGCTCCACCATAAGATTTATAATCCATTGCTTTTGAAAGTGCTTTGATTGGTCTTTTAGCTATTAGATAGGATATTTTTGAAAAAATATTTTGTGTAAAACTTTCTACTAAACTTTTCTTTACAAACTTTCCTAGTCCTTCTGTTGTTTTTAAAAATACATTTCCTGTAAATCCGTCTGTTACAATGGCATCTATTTTTCCAGAAAAGGCATCTCTCCCCTCCACATTTCCTACAAAGTTGATCTCTAATTCTTCTGCATTTTCTTTTAATAGTTTGTAACTTTCACGTACTAGCTCATTTCCTTTGGTTTCTTCTGTTCCAATATTTAATAGCCCAATTGCTGGTTTTTCAATTCCATAAGTGTTTTTCAAATAAATACTAGACATTTGTGCAAATTGTAACAAATTAATTGGTTTACAATTTGTGTTAGAGCCTGCGTCAATCAATAATAATTGACTTTTATAGGATGGTAATATTCCTGCTAGGGCTGGTCTATCAATTCCTTTTATTCTGCCTACTATTAAGGTTGCTCCTGTTAATAATGCTCCTGAATTTCCTGCTGAAATGAATACATCTCCTTCATCTTCTTTTAACATTTTAAACCCTACTACCATGGAGGAATCTTTTTTACGTTTTATAGCTACTGTTGGCGTGTCCTCCATTTCTATGGTTTCAGTTGCATTTTTAATTTTTAATCGGTTTGATATTTCTTCTATTTCTTTTCCATAGAATTCTTTTACTTTACTTCTAATGATATCTTCTTTTCCCACTAATACAACTTCTGCTTTTATTTGATTAATAGCGTTTACTGCTCCTTTTATGTTAGCATCTGGTGCGTTGTCTCCACCCATCGCATCTAATATGATTTTCATTTTTGTTCCCCCATTTTCGTTGGTCTTATTTAATTGTATTTTTAACATATTTATTTTATTATGCTTTCTTAAAAAAAGCAATAGATTTTCTTAAATCTATCTTAAATTCTTAAGATAAAAAAAGATACAATATTAACTATTGTACCTTTTTATGATTTATTTATTCTTTCTTATGCTAAGATGTCAGCAACAACTCCTGAACCAACTGTTCTACCACCTTCACGAATAGCGAATCTTAATCCTTTTTCGATAGCGATAGGTGTGATTAATTCGATTGTCATTGATACGTTATCTCCTGGCATAACCATTTCTGTTCCAGCAGGTAATTCGATAACACCTGTAACGTCTGTTGTTCTGAAATAGAATTGTGGTCTATATCCATTGAAGAATGGTGTATGTCTTCCACCTTCTTCTTTTGTTAAAACGTATACTTCTGATGTGAATTTTGTATGTGGGTTGATGCTTCCTGGTTTAGATAATACTTGACCTCTTTCGATGTCTTTTCTATCAATACCTCTTAATAGAACACCAATGTTATCTCCAGCTTCAGCTTGATCTAACAATTTTCTGAACATTTCAACACCTGTAACAACAGTTTTTCTTCTTTCTGCTGATAAACCAACGATTTCGATTTCGTCTTGTAGTTTTACTTGACCTCTTTCTACTCTACCTGTTGCAACTGTTCCACGTCCTGTAATTGTGAATACGTCTTCAACTGGCATTAAGAATGGTTGGTCAATTGGTCTTTCTGGTGTTGGGATGTAACTATCAATAGCATCCATTAATTCTTTCATTGGTTTGTAAACATCTTCTTCTGGATTGTTTGATGTACTTTCTAATACTTGTAATGAAGATCCTTTTACGATTGGAATATCATCTCCTGGGAAACCATATTCTGATAATAGGTCTCTAACTTCCATTTCAACTAATTCTAACAATTCTGGATCGTCAACCATATCACATTTGTTTAAATAAACAACGATGTATTTAACACCTACTTGTCTAGCAAGTAAGATGTGTTCTCTTGTTTGAGGCATTGGACCATCAGCTGCTGATACTACTAATACAGCACCGTCCATTTGAGCAGCACCTGTAATCATGTTTTTAACATAGTCAGCGTGTCCTGGACAGTCAACGTGTGCATAGTGTCTTGTTTCTGTTTCATATTCTACGTGAGCTGTGTTGATTGTGATTCCTCTTGCTTTTTCTTCTGGAGCTCCGTCGATTTGATCATATGCTTCATATTGAGCTTTTCCTAATAATGATAAGTATTTTGTAATAGCTGCTGTTGTTGTTGTTTTACCATGGTCAACGTGACCGATTGTTCCGATGTTAACGTGTGGTTTCGTTCTTTCAAATTTTGCTTTTGCCATTTTTAAATTCCTCCTTTAATTTTGAGATTCTCTCTCTTTATTTAATAAATTTAATAACTTAAATTCTTTACACAGGCATTTTATAACATTTTTGTTAAAAAAGCAAGTGTTTTTAATCTTTTTTAGCTCTTGAAGAAACAATCGCTTCAAAAACTGATTTTGGAACTTCTTCATAATGAGAAGGTTCCATAGAGTAAGTTCCTCTACCTTGTGTTCTAGAACGTAGTTCAGTTGCATAACCAAACATTTCAGAAAGTGGAATAAATGCATGAATGTCTTGCATTCCATCAGCTCCATCCATTCCTTCCATTCTTCCACGTCTAGCGTTGACGTCTCCTATAACATCTCCCATGTATTCTTCTGGAACTGTTATATCAACTTTCATAATTGGCTCTAAGATAACTGATTTTGCTTGTCTCATACCTTCTTTAAATGCCATAGATGCTGCAATTTTGAAGGCCATTTCTGAAGAGTCAACTTCATGGTAAGAACCATCTACTAAAGTTGCTTTGAAGTCTGTAACTGGGTAACCTGCAAGGATACCACTTTCAGATGCTTCACGCATTCCTTGTTCAATTGGTTTAATATATTCTTTTGGAACAGCTCCTCCGACAATTTTACTTTCGAATTCGATTCCTTTTCCTGGTTCTAATGGTTCCATTTCAAACCATACGTCACCGTATTGTCCTTTACCACCAGATTGACGAATAAATTTACCTTGAACTTTTACTTTATTTCTAATTGTTTCTTT
>JAAWAM010000015.1 GCA_022792135.1 Clostridia bacterium | reverse complement strand
TTATTTAAAAAACTTTTAAAAATTTTACTTGTTCGGTACAAACTTTTAGGTTTAAAAGTTATACCGCTTCGGTTTATTCTCTAAAGGATTTTATTGTTTACTTTTCAATGTACTTTTCTTTCCGTTTTCTGCGGAACGATTTGCATTATACTATACCTTTTTTTGTTTGTCAATACTTTTTCGACATTTTTTTAAAAAAGTTTTTTCCTTGTTAAAGGGCAAAATAAAAAACTAGTAACTATTGCTTTTATTCTATTCATTCGGTTTATTTTTTATTACTAATTCTCACTTTTTTATTTTTCTTTGTCTGTTGCAAGGTACTTATTTATATTACCATTTCTATTTCAAAATGTCAATACTTTTTTTAGAAAATTTTTATAGAATTTTATTCCTTTTTTTAGGGCAATTCTTAATGCTTATTTATAATAGCATTTTTCTCTTTTTGTGTCAATACTTTTTCAAAAACTTTTTTATTTAATCGAAATATGGATTATTCTATATTAGTAAAGAGTAAAAATCTGTAGCACTAATCTATCATTAGTATTACAGACCTTATATTATTTTGTGTTAGACTAAACAGCAATAAAAATTATTGTATTTCTACTAATATTAAATCATCTCCTATACATTTAATATTTTGCCATGGTATTACAATATCATTATTTTGAGAAAATAAATTTAATATTTTGTTACTACCAGGAACAATAATATGTGTTATCGTTCCTGTTTCTAAATCAGCACATACATCTTGTACATATCCCATACGTTTCCCATTTGTTATATTGACTACTTCTTTATGTTTAAAATCTAATCCTTTATCTCCCATTTTTCAATTCCTCCTGTTTATTTCTATTCATTTTATGCCAAAAAGTTTCTTTCTATTATATCTTCTTTAAAAAATAACCAAAAGAAACTTCTCTTTTGGTTATTTATAAAATCTTTTTATATGGTCGATTGCGCTTTTTTCTAATCTTGATACTTGTGCTTGTGATATTCCAATTTCTTCTGCCACTTCCATTTGTGTTCTACCATGAAAGAATCTTTTGGTTACAATGGTTCTTTCTTTTTCATTTAATTTTTCTAAAGCTCCTGCTATTGTCATATTTTCAGCCCATTGTTCATCTGTATTTTTACTATCTTTAATCTGGTCAATGATATATATGTTTTCTGCTCCATCATTATAAATCGGTTCTTGTAAAGATACAGGATCTTGTATGGCATCAAAACTAAAAGTGATATCTTCTCTTTCTACTCCTAATTCTTTTGCTATTTCATCAATGTGTGGCTCTTTTCCATGTTCTTTTGTATATTTTTCTTTAAATTGAATTGCTTTGTACGCCAAATCCCTGACTGACCTACTTACTCTTATACTATTGTTATCTCTTAAATACCTTTTTACTTCTCCAATTATCATAGGAACTGCGTACGTACTAAACTGTACATTTTGATTTAAATCAAAATTGTCAATTGCCTTAATCAATCCTACACATCCTACTTGAAACAAATCGTCTGCTGCTTCTCCTCTTCCATAAAATCTTTGTATGACACTTAATACTAATCTTAAATTCCCATTAATAAATGTTGTTCTTGCTTCTTCATCTCCTGCTTTTATTTTGATAAATAGTTCTTCTTTTTCTTCTTTGCTTAATAAAGGTAATTTTGATGTGTTAACTCCACATATTTCTACTTTATTGTTTAACAAAAGAAAAACCTCCTTTGAAATTACTTAATTTAAGTATTTCCAAATTAGAGTTTTCTATACCATTTTTTAACTTTCTTATTCATTCCTTTATCACTTAGAGACACTTTATCACTTTTTTAACGCCTCATCCAATTTTACTAGCAATTTCTTTTTTCATTTTATGAATAATCTTTTTTTCTAACCTTGAAATATAACTTTGCGATATTCCGAAGCTCATCTGCCACTTCTTTTTGTGTTTTTTCTTTTCCCGTTTTAAATCCAAAACGCATTTCCATGATATCCTTTTCTCTATCTTTTAACTTAGCAATAGAAGCTCGAAGTAAAGATTTGTCTACTTCATCTTCTAGATTTCTAGAAGTAATATCTGGTTCTGTTCCTAATATATCAGAAAGAAGTAATTCGTTTCCATCTCTATCTTTATTCAATGGCTCGTCAATAGAAACTTCTCCTTTTATCTTGTTGCTTTTTCTTAAAAACATCAATATTTCATTTTCAATACATCTTGAAGCATAAGTTGCTAATTTAATTTTCTTTTCTGAATTAAAAGTATTGACCCCTTTCATTAGACCTATTGTTCCTATTGAAATTAAATCTTCAATTCCAATTCCCGTATTTTCAAACTTTTTAGCAATATACACCACTAATCTTAAATTTCTTTCTACTAATATTTGTCTTGCTTCTAGGTTCTCTACTTCTGATAAACGTTGAATTAATTCTGCCTCTTCTTCTGGCGGTAAAGGAGGTGGCAAGGTTTGACTTCCTGCTATATAAAAAATGGGCAAATATTCTATTTCATCATTTTCATTTAAGTATTTGGCACAAATTGTATGAATACTATTTTTCATTAAGTCTACAAATTTCATTTTCATCACTTTCCTTTCTTTTGTCTTTACATCAATTCTATTCCCATTAAAGCTCGGTACTCTCCTTTTTTGGTGAATGATTTATTATAAATTCCTATGATTATATTTTTCTTTATTTCTTCTTGTTCTTCTGTTATTACTTTTAAATATTCAGGCTTAATTCCTAGTAGCATTCCATTTTGTTTTCCTAAAGAAGAAAATGGAATGAGCTTTAATTTTGAAATGTAATCTTCTCTCATCTTTTCTGGTATGTTTTCAAAATCACCTCCTATAATATTTTCTAAATGATTTAAGATTTCTTTTGGCATACATTCATATAATAATGTGTGTTCCACTACAACAACAGGTGTATTTGTAATTGGTTCTTTTAACATATTTCCTGTATCCATCATTGCTTTTGTTTGAATCGTTTTATGATTTAACTTAATTTCTATTTCACAAAACATATCCTTTTTGGAAATCTTACTTTTTACCATAGTAAAAGCTGGAATCATGATTGCAAATGCTATGATTGCCCCTAACATAACTGTTTTTAGAGGATATGTTCCTAAAAACAGCCCATTTTTCATTAAAATATCTTGTGGCTTTACTATATAAATAAGAGCAAATGCAGCTCCTCCAAATACAAAAGATGTTAGATAAAATAGTAATAAGTCTTTCCACAACTTTTTTACATTTTGTGGATTAAAAGCTATATAAACAATAATGATGGATAATATAATTTTTAATACTACACTAGAATATACCTCTAACACTCCTGTATAGGCTACAATAGAATAAATAGCTCCTAATAAACTGGCAAAAATAAGTTTGATATGTTTTATCTTTTGTTTTAAAATTAGTCCTGTCGTCAGTAAAATGATATAATTCATAATCAGATTTTCCATTAATACAACATCAATATAAATTGTCATTTTATCACCTGCCCAACTATTGTACTACTTGTAAAGCGAAAATGTTGTCTTTTCTTATTGGCGAAAAAAAGAAATAATCGAGTCTTTTCGATTATTTCTTTTAATATTTGTCTCTAGTTTAGACATTACATATTCTTATTTTTATTCTTTCTTAAGAAAGAAGGTATATCTAAATCATTTTGTGATGAATTAGATTCTGGACTTACTGGTATTGAATTGATTTTCTTTTCCCATGTTTTTGATACAATATTATCAACTCCAATACTTGAGATTGGATCATTTTTTTCAAATCCTGTTGCAATAACTGTGATTTGAATTTCATCTGACATATTAGCATCTGTTACTGTACCAAATATGATATTGGCTTCTGGATCTACACTGCGTTGTACTAATTCAGCTGCTGTATTTACCTCATGTAATCCTAAGTCTTCTCCACCTGTAATATTAATAATAACTCCTTTTGCTCCTTCAATTGAAGTTTCTAATAGTGGACTTTGAATTGCTTCTTTTGCGGCATCTTCTGCTCTGTTTTCTCCAGCTGCTTTTCCAACCCCCATATGTGCCATTCCTTGGTTTAACATGATTGTTTTTACATCTGCAAAATCTAAGTTTACAAGTCCTGGTATTGCAATTAAGTCTGATATTCCTTGTACACCTTGTCTTAAGATATCATCTGCCATTTTGAAGGCTTCGATGATTGATGTTTTTCTATCAATAATTTGTAATAATTTGTCGTTTGGAATGACTACTAAGGTATCTACTTTTCCTTTTAAGCTTTCAATTCCACGTTCTGCTTGTGATAGTCTTTTTTTCCCTTCAAATGTAAATGGTTTTGTAACAACACCAATTGTTAGTATCCCCATTTCTTTTGCTGCTTGTGCAACAACTGGTGCAGCTCCTGTTCCTGTTCCTCCACCCATTCCGGCAGTGACAAATACCATATCTGCTCCTCTTAATACTTCTGATACTTCCGCTTTACTTTCTTCTGCTGATTGTGCTCCAATATCAGGGTTTGCTCCTGCTCCTAGCCCTCTTGTAATTTTTTCCCCAATTTGAATTTTTGTACTTGCTCTTGATGTTTGTAATGCTTGTCTATCTGTATTGACTGCAATGAAATCTACTCCTTTGATTCCAGCATCAATCATTCTGTTGACTGCGTTATTTCCTGCTCCCCCTACTCCTATTACTTTGATTGTAGCTGTTCCATCCATCATTGCTATATTATTATCGTCATTGTAATCCATCATTTAGTTCTTCCTCCCTTATTTTATCTATATCTTTATTTATTAGTTATGCTTTGCACAGCTAACTTAAAATTAATAACTTTTTTATGAATAAAAAAATTCTTTTATTCTTTCCAATACTGTTTTGATAAAACTTTCATTGTTTTGTGTATCAATACTACTTGATACAGTTTTGGCAAATGGTCTTGCTGCAATATAGCGAACCAATGCATAACTGGTTCGGTAAGCTGGTTTTACTGTACTAATTGCTCTCCCTGTTGAAATTTTTACAGGTATATTTAGATTTATTTTTCCAGCTACATCACTTTTATTAATATTTACAATTCCTTGTCCTGTTAAAACAACATTGTTTATTTTTTGTTTGAATCCTTGATTGGTTATGTCTTTATTAATGATTGAAAATATCTCTTCAATTCTGGCTTCTATAATTTCGATTAGTTCTGAACTTTTAATAACTTTGCTTTTATTGGTATCTTTGCAAGTATTTAAAATAATTTCATTGTCATTGTCAATAAAAGATTTCAAGGCTAATCCATATTGTCTTTTTAATTTATCTGCTTCCTCTTCTGCTATGTTTAAAACTAATGCGATATCATTGGTTATGTTGTCTCCTCCTAATGGAATTGAGTTGGTATATAAAAAGGTAGATCCTTCAAATACTCCTATATCTGTATTTCCTGCTCCTATATCTAAAAGCATAATATTATCATGCAACTCATTTGTATCTAAGATTAGGTTTCTTTCTGCTAATGTGATTGGTACAATTCCATCAATTTCTAATCCTGCTTTTTTAAATATGTTGTTTAATTGCCTTACATAGTTTTTGGCTGCTAAGATGACTTGTGCGCTTATCGTAAAATTGGAACTTAAATTTCCTACTGGGTCTGTTACAACGGTTCCATTTTCTAAAGTTATTTTGTCTGGTACAATGTCAATTAATGTTTCTGTGTCTGGAATTTCTATGTCTTTTACTTGCATAACTGCACTTTGTACGTCTCTTACTGATATGCCTGAATACTTATCTTTTACGTCTTTTGTAATGCTGTTTTGTACAATCGTTACATATTTACCTGGAATAGTTACATATGCTGAATTGATTTTTAAATTAGTTTCGTCTTCGGCATCTTTTATTGTCTTTGCTAGGCTTATTATTACTTCTTCTTCGTTTATTATTTTTCCTTTCTTTAGTCCACTACATTTATATGAGGTGTTGCATATAATTTCAATTTGCCCAAAATTGTTAACTTCTCCTACAACCGTGCAAACTTTACTGGTTCCTATATCAACACCCACTATGATATCTCCTATTGCCAAGTTAATTCCTCCATTTTTTTGTATAATTTTTCTAAGTGTATATATATTACATTTTGAGAAAAATGTCAATAGAATTTGTTATATTTTTGTAATATTTTTGTAACACTTCTGTAATATTTTTTAGAATAACTTATTTCTTTGATTTCGCCATAGAAATATTGAGGCAGGATTCATTCCTGCCTACATTTTGTTCCGATTTTTCCTGTTTTTTGTCTAATTTTGTTGTGTTTTTTCCTCTTTGTTTTTTTGCTTTTTTTCTTCAAATTTTGCTAACCATTTGTCAACATAGTATCTTCTTATGATTGCTAAGTTTACAAACATCCTTCCTACAAATACAACAATTGCTGCTAAATAGATATCTACATTTAATTTTTGTCCTAATATTGTTAGGAGAATCGCAAGTATGGCATTTCCGAAAAATCCTGTTACAAATATTTTTAAATCAAAGTTCTTTTTAATAACAGAAGTAATTCCTCCAAATACAGAATCCAATGCTGCTACAATGGCAATGGCAAGATAACTTGAATAGGTATATGGAATCATGGGAGCATTGATTCCAATTAAGGCACCTAGGATACACCCGATTAATATTGCTACAAAAATCATTTTATTTCCTCCTTAAAATTGATATTATTGTATATACTTCCTCTTTATTTCATCCTTATATTTTAAAATCTTTACTTTGTTTGGTTTGTCAATCAAAACATTTTGTCCTAATTTTTTCATATTATCAATTGGTCCACCATTTCCTATTAATCCACTTTCTAAATAGGCCGGATCTCCAATTGCCTTTATGACATATGGCTCTAAGATTCTTTGCCCATTTACTTTGATAAAGCTTCCATTAATATCAACTATGTCACTCATATTCACAATTCGTTCGTCATTGATAGATATTGCTTCTGCTCCTGCTAATTTTAATGCATTTACAATAATAATTAAGTCGTCTGCTGTTATCCTTTCTATGTCTTCCTTGTTGGTTTCTCTTACTATAATTTCAATCCCCTGTCCTTCTACATCAGTTCTTCCTAAGGAAAGCTCCATTTGTTGTAATTCTGAATTGACTAATTTTTCGGTTTCTTCATTGGATTGATTGGTTTGTTTGTATTCTTCTATTTTGGCTATTGTCTCTTCATAAGCTTGATTGGTTTCCTCATATTTTGATTTCCAATTGGCAAGTTCTGTTCGAAGCTCCGCTTCTCTCATATTTTCAATGGATGTAATATCTGTTTGATTGACTATTTTGAATTGCATAAACATAACTAGTATTAAGCAAAAGCAGGCCATTCCAATGGTAATTGTCATGGTGATTTTTCCTTTTTTTATGTTCTTTTTCATGATATTCCCCCTTTACTTATTCAATGGTTTTAGCATAATGATAAGTAAGTGTTCCTGTGTATTTTGGTATGGTAATATGGTTAGATTTCTTCAGTTCTACTCCTATGCTATCATCTTTTAATCTTTCTAAATATCCTCCCGGCCTACTTAATGCTGCCAATTGTTCTGGAAGTCCAATTGCTTTTATTACAAAAGGTGCTCCTACTTTTTCATTATTTACATCAATAATATTTCCTCCACAAATAATGCCACTAGTTGGAATGATTCTTTGATCATTAATTGATATTGCCTCTGCTCCTGCATTTTTTAATTCATTAATAACACTCAATACATCTAAATCATGAACCACTAATGAACTTGGATCTAATGCACTATTGATATCTTTTTTGCTATCTGTTAGTGTAACCGTAACACCAGGGCCTGTTACTTCTGCTAAACCTAGAATTTTATTGCCTTGTGTGATTTCTTCTTCTTTTTTTTCTAACTCACTATTATTTTGAGTTGCATTTTGTCTTTCTTTTTCTAATGTTTTCTCTGCCCTTTCTAGTTCTTTGTATTTATTTTCATATTTTTCTTTATATTTGAGAACTTCTGCCCTTAGGCTATTTTCTTCATAGTTATTACTAACGGTAGAATTCGTTCCTTTTACGGTTTTTATTTGTACACAAATTCCTAATGTTAATGCAAAACACATCAATCCTAAAACACTACTGATTATTTTTTTATTTAACATATTTTCACCTCTTTTTTGACCAATTGCCTTTTATACCTTTTCTCTAAAATATGGTTGGAATTTATTATTTAAATCTCCATTTACATAGATGTCTCCTTCTTTTCCCTTTTCTTGTTCCATAATAGCTATAATATATAACATTTTATTGTTTAAGTTGGTAGTTTCTCCTAAGTGTATTTTTTTCTTTTCTTCCTTTATGTATATACTATATTCATTTTTGTGACTTATGTCAATACTAGTGACTTTCCCTTCTAAACCATTTTTGTTGGCTAAATTTATAATTTTTATGACATCTTCTAGTCTTGTTAAATCTTCGTTGTTTAGTCTTTTACCAGGTTCTACTTCTTCTTCCTTGGTTGTGATTCCTTGTACAATTGGTAAGCCTTGACTGTCTTCTGAAATTTCTAATAGATATCCTTGATTGTTAATATAAACATATTTTTCCATATAGTCTACACTAAATTGAGCCTTTCTTTCTTCCACTTCTATTTCGACTGTACTTGGTATTTTCCTATGGATTTTTATGTTTTCTATATATGGATTTTCTTTTATTTTATCAACTACTTTTCTACTATAAAATTTGAAAATATTTTCTTGGGTCTTTAGTTCTGATAAACTAATAATGGTATCTGTTGGCACTTGACTATTATACAATACTTTTATGTCTTTTATGTTAAAAATTGGTGATGTTAAAGCAAAGGCTATTCCTCCAGAAATTAGACCAACAATTACTATTAATTTTAAGAAGAACTTAATTCTCTTGTTTCTTTTTCTCCTCTTTTTTTCTTGTTTGGTTAGTTCTTTTCTTCTTGTTTCTTCTTTTTCGATATTATTTCGGTTGGTCATCTGTATAACTGTTTCCGTATCTAAATCAAACTTATTTTGTATTTTTTGTTGCTGACTTTCTTTGATTCTTTTTTCTCTTTCTTTTGCCTTTTTCCTTTTTATTTTATCGTCCATAATTTCTTGTTTAGCTTGTCCATGATTCATATAATATAAATTCATGTTGGTCTCTTTTCCTTTTCTTGCCAATTTTATTCCTCCTTTGGAATGGTTGTATTGGATAAAGGTTAAATACCTTTATCCATTTTTTATCTGAATGTCAACCCCTAATTCTTTTAGTTTTTGATCAAATCTTTCATATCCTCGTAAAATGTATTCTACTTCTTCTATTTTAGTAATACCTTTTGCAACAGTTGCTGCCATAACAAGTGCTGCCCCTCCTCTTAGGTCTGTTGCTTTTACATTTGCTCCATATAATTTTCTGACACCTTTTATGACCGCTGTTTTTCCTTCCACCGAAATCTTAGCTCCCATTCGAATTAATTCTTGTGTATATTTGTATCGATTTTCAAATATGTTTTCTACTACGAGTGATGTTCCTTTTGCTGTTGTCAGTAAAGTTGCAAATATTGATTGCAGATCTGTTGGAAATCCTGGATATGGCATAGTTTTTATATCAACTGCTTTTATTTTTTTTGGTGCTTGTATTTCGATTTGTGTATTTTTTATATTTAATTTACATCCAGATTCTTCTAGTTTATCAAGAATTGGTGTAATATGTGCATCATTTACGTTTTTTACCAATATATTACCACTATTCATAGCTGCCATACATAAAAAGGTTCCTGCTTCAATTCTATCTGGCATTATATTGTAACTTGCATCTTTTAAATGTTTTACTCCATTAATTTCTATTTTGCTAGAACCTGCTCCTTTTATTTTGGCTCCCATTTTATTCAAAAAGTTTTGCAAATCAATAATTTCTGGTTCTCTCGCTGCATTGGTAATTGTTGTTTTTCCGTTCTGCTAGACAGCTTGCTAAAATAGCGTTTTCAGTTGCTCCTACACTTGGAAATTCTAAATCTATTTTTTCCCCTACTATTCTATCACAAATACATTCAATATTTCCATAGTTTTTATGAATATTTATTCCTAATTTTTCAAAGGCTTTTAAATGTAATTCGATTGGTCTAGTTCCAATATCACATCCTCCTGTTTGTGATAGTTTGTGGGTACATGAATTTCAAGTGGAATGCTAATCCTCCATTTTTATAGAGTTCTTGATACATTTCACTGCTTAAGTTGTATTCTTGTTTGATGTCTTGGGTTATTTCGTATTTGTCAAATACTACGATTTTATCAAATAGTCTTGCTAATTCTTCTTTGGTTAATCCTTTTTTCTTGATATCATTGATTGCTTTAAATATTAAATCTTCTTTATCTTCTAGCTTATTTAATGTATTAAACTTTGCTTCTATCTCTTCTAATTTTTCCCTTTCATTTTTAATTTTATTTTCTAATTCTCTCTTTTTATCTTTGTATATAAATTCAGGTATTAAATCATTTAGTTTATCTTCATACACTTGTTTAAATTGTTTTTCCAACTTTTCTATAGTTTGTTTTGATTTATTTAGTTCTTTTTCTAGTGTTACTTTATTTGTGCTAATTGCTTTTACATTATCCATTACAAAGCTTTTAAATTCTGGGTTGCTCACTAAATTGTCTATGTATGCGTTTACGATTTTGTCTAAATATTCAATTCTAATTCTATGTGGTCTGCAACCATAATCTGGTCTTATGTCCTTTATTGTTCCTTCATTGCTATATTTTTTACACAAGTAACTATCTGGTCTTTTTCTTGCTCCTGTACTTCCTTTCCTTTTATACATGGCTGTTCCACATCTTCCACAATATAAAAGTCCTGAATATAAGTTATTTTCTACATCTACAAATTTAAATCCATTATTATATTGAGCACTTTCTTTTTTTCTTTTCTTTCTGATTTTTTGTACTTTCTCAAATAATTCTTTTTCAATAATTGGTTCATGATGATTTTCTATGATAGTCCATTCCTGCTTTGGTTTTACTCTTGTTTTTTTCGATTTAAAACTTAATTTTTCTGTAAGTCCACCTACATAATCTCCAATGTATCTTCTATCATCTAAAATTCTAACGATATGTTGTGCTTTCCAGTTTGCTGTTTGTTTTGTATTTGCAAATCCTCTGCTTTGTGAAGGTGTTGGTATTCCTTTTTTGTTAAGATAAGTTGCTATTTTTTGATACCCCCAACTTTTAGAATATAACTCAAATATTTCTTGCACTACTGGTGCTGTTTCTCCATTTATAACTAATTGTTTTTTCTCTTTGTTATACCCATAAATTGCTTTAACAAGTAAGTCTCCTTCTTCAATTTTATGTCTTAAATTTCTTCTTATATTCTTACTATCATCTCTTGCTCTTCTTTCATTAAACCAAGCATATAGACCAAACATTTCCTCGTTATATTGCTCATCTTCAAATATGATTTCTACACCTTGTTCTTCTAAGTATTCTACAAATTCTAATGATTCTCTTTGATTTCTTCCAAGTCTTGCAGAGTTTTTGAAAACTATTACATCTATTTGTTTATTTTTCGCTCTGTTTCTAATATCATCAAACCTGCTGAAATCGGTTCCGCTTTTATCATCATCCATTATAATATCAACAATATTGGTATATCCGTGACTTTTACAATATTTAATTAATAAATCTCTTTGTGTTTCGATTCTTTCATAGTTTTCTCCATAATCATCTCTACTTTCTCTACAATAGATTACTACTCTTTTTTCACTATTTTGTTTTTGCATGATATACCTCCATTTTTATAATGTACCAATAACATTTTTATAATTTTTATGTTTTATTGTTGCTATTATACGTCAAAAGTTCTAAATTTTCAATATTTCTACTGAAATTTTAGAACTTTTTATTTATAACTGCTTTTCTTTTTTCTTATTATGTGCTATATTAAATATGCTTATAATCATCAATATTATTATTCCAATAATTATATATAGTAAATTGTTGTCATCTGTTTGTGTATTTATCTCTGTATCATTATCTTGTATTGTTTGGTTTTCATTATCTTGTGTACTACTTGTTTCTTCACTCCAAATTCCAAGTTTGTTTTCTTTTGTAACTTCTTCACTTTCTTGTAAAATCCCAGCATATTTATAGTTATTCTGCAACATATATGTCTCTGCCAATCCATTTTGCACTAATAAATTCTGTAACAACTCATCATCTACCCATATCCATGCCAAATATCTATCATATTTATCTTTTTCATCAGCCACTTCATCAAACTCTAATTCAATTTTAGTAGCATTTTCAAGTTTTTCTTTTGTAAAATCACTTGCCTCTTTTCCCCATTCTTCTTCGCCAATCTCTGGATGTACCGTTTCTTTTGTATTTATTCCTAAAAATCTAACAGTAATTTGCTTTCCATTCATTTTAAATTTTGCAGTGTCTCCATCTACCGTTTCTACTAATTCTACTTCAACTTTATTTGCATCTTCATCATAATCATTTTCTATTTTATTAAAATTTTCATCATAATATACAGCAGGCATAACAATTACCCATTTTTGATTTTCTTCATCCCATTTTACTTGATGATAATGGACTACTCCATCTTCTTTGTGGTAGCCATAATATTTTCCATTATATTCAGTTATATTTTTTGAATCTTTATCTTTCCAACCTGTAATATTACCACCATGTGCAAAACTTACATTACTTACACCTATTAGCATTACTATAATTATTATTACATTTCTTATTTTTTTCATCATTATCACCAAATATATTATACTATAAGGAGGAATTATTTTGAACGATTTTTTAAATTTTTCATTAAATAGCTTAAATTTATTAGATAAACAAATTCATAATAATCTTAAAAGAACTTTTGTAGATGACTTTATTCATGAATTACAAAACTATTTAGAATTACAATTAAATGATAAAATACTAGAAAATTTACCTGATAATACAAATCTACATTTTGCAAAATTTGAGGGAAATTTCGCTGTTTGTTTTGATTATTCTTCTAAAACTATATATAATATTCCTAAATCCTACTTAAAAGAGGCAAATCCAGAAGTTGGAGAAGCTATAAAAAAAGTTTCTTCAAAAGATTTTCGTGTAGATTCCACAGGAATTCCTGCAAATACAAACCATATTGATAAACTTTTAAATGAATGCAGTTATGCTACTCTTTTTTCAGAAATAAGTGTTTTACCAGAATATTATCAAATTTCTGATATTGGTATGGATTTCGCTGTTTGCAAGAATCTAACTACTAACAAGCCAGAAAATATCCCCATAGATGACATTCCAAAGAATGCCCAAAATGGAGATACTTTAGTTTATAAAGATGGTAAATTTATTATAAAATAATTACTTTGACTTTCAACGCGTTATAAATTGTAACGTGTTAGTTAATTATTTTTCTTATTATCTTTTAACATTTTTACCATTCTATCAAAATCACTTTCTAATTGTTTCATTTCTCTATCTCTATATATTTTAAATTCTTTTTCTGCTTTTTCTATTGTTTCTTAGAGAAAAAATGGGCAAGAATGATTCGTAAATGGGATTTGTGTTTATGCCAATTTAGGATTATGTATGAAGGCAGAATTTAGACTTAAGCCTAAAATAATAGGCTTAAGAAGGAATCTTCTTAAGCTGTATTAAAATTACACAAATTTTACGATAGTCTCATTTTTTGTAGGCTTTTGCTTGAATTTTAGAACTTTTTATTTAGTTCATAAAAATACTACTCTTTACTATCATTCTTCTTGTTTTCAGAAATTTTTTTAACATCTTTTTCTTCTATATATTTATAATTCAATTTATTAGCCTTTGTTACTACTGACTCCCCAAGATTTTTCTCAATATCATCTCTTGCAACTTTTGCAGCATGTCCACCCATTTTAGCTACTTTAATATTTTCTTTTAATCCATTAGGTTTTTGTTTTGCAGCAAGCCTTTTAGTAGCTTCCTCAGATAAATCTGTTAATATAAGTTCTATATTATCCATATTATCTCTTAAATTTTCTTTTCGTAATCCTTTATATTGCTTATATTCTTTTGCTGTCATTCCTGCCCATTCTTTGTATATTTCATTTGTTAATATTGCATATTCGATATTATCTTTTATTCCATTTTCTTTCCATACATCTGTTAATTTTTTTCTTTCTTGAATTGATTTGATTCTTTTTGCAATCCATTCTTCATCATAACCTTTTGCTCTATATAAATCAATTGCTCTGTGTAATGCTATTGATGGATCAAAAGTCTCATCAATTTTTTCTTTTCCTAAATGTGCTAACCATTGTTTAATTGATTCAGCATTTTTTGAAGGAATTGATTCTATTATTCGAAACATTCCTTCTATGTCAGTAACATCTGTCATACGATATTTCCCATCTTGTGATTTCAATTTCAACTGTCCGATTTTTTCGGACACTTCAAATCCATCTTTTATTAAATTATTTTTCAAGTCACTCCAATATTTTCTCGGTCTATTACTTTTTGATATTGTACCAACAATATCTATTATACTGATATAATATTTTTCTTCCTCTTTATCCCATATTGTTCTTATGGTTTCATTCTTAAATAATTTGTTTATTAATTGCATTTTATTTTCATCCATTTTTACCTCTTTTCTTCAAGTTGTTATAAATTTCTAAACAACTCGAAATCTATTTTATTTATTCTATTTATATCATATACCGAACATTTTTTCAATGCTTTTGCAAATTTTTGTTCTTTCATTTGTATTTTTGTTTTATTCTATCTGAAATTATATCAGTAAATATTTCTTTATAATCTTGACTACTTCCTTGTTTTTTATTTATAGGACTTATAAACACTGCAAATGGTAATTTATCCTTTTTATTTTTATGTATTTTCGATTTGTTTATTTCTTCATTCAAGTACACCACCTCTCTTAAAAATATTCTCATCATAAATAAATATGATCTTTTTTAAGGCAAATAAATAAGCAAGTCACTTACACTTTTGGTAAATTCTTACTTTTAGTTGATTTTTTGGAACAATATTTTGAATATAGTTAGACTAGGTATTTTTTTGATATTTCAATTGCATGTTGCCACTGTAAATGTCTTAAATACTCTAGTTTATAATCTTCTTTCTCCTTCAAAATACAATTCGTAAATTTTCTGCCTTTTGCTGTCTGTTTTGATTATCTCCCCTCTTAAAATAGTAATCAACAATTCTTATTTCTTTTTGAAAATTTGACTTTTTCTAATCCTTCTTCTGTTAAGTAGGTAGATTTTGCTTTATGAGTACTTCCACCTATTAAATGTTCATCTTCTAATGAATTTAAAATGTCAAAATCATATGGTAAATTCCATAATCCACTCATTTATCTTAAACTCGTCCGATGTATCCACTAAATATCGCAATCCCCTGGATAGGAAAAAACTGCTTTTTTATATTTTCCAATCAAACTTCCTACAAAAATAACAGAAGAACGCATTTGCCTCATTAGTTCTTCTGGAATTTCATATTTGTTTATTTTGCTGGTATCTATGATAACTTTGTTTTTCTTTTTCATTACAGTTGCCCCTATTTGTTTTAGTATTTCGAACATCATTTGTGTATCATGTATATTGGGTACATTGTATAATGTTGTTTTTCCTCCATTTAATATAGTTGCTGCTATAATTGGTAATGCTGCATTTTTAGAACCAGATATGCTTACTTCTCCTTCTAGTTTCTTTCCTCCTTTTATTATGTACTCTGACATAGTTTTCCCACCTTTCACTTTATTTTGTTATATATTATGTTTCCTTTACGAAAAAAGTGATGGAAAGAATTTTAACATTCTCTTGAAATTCATCATTATTTAGCATATAATAAGGACATACTAAAAAAATGGAGGAATTCTTATGAAAAACATAACCATAAAAAATTTATACAGAGAAACCGATACCTATGTAGATAAAGATATTACCATAGAAGCTTGGGTAAAAACCGTAAGAGATTCTAAAACTTTTGGTTTTATTGAATTAAATGATGGTACCTTTTTTAAAAATGTTCAAGTTGTTTTTACCGATAAATTAGAAAATTTTGATGCCATTAAAAAATTAACAATTAGTTCTTCTATCAAAGTAACTGGGAAATTTGTACTAACTGAAAATGCAAAACAACCTTTTGAAATACAAGCAACCAATATTGAAGTCGAAAGCTTAGCAGATAGTAGCTATCCACTTCAAAAGAAAAAGCATTCTTTTGAATATTTAAGAACCATTTCTCATCTTCGTCCTAGAAGTAATACATTCAATGCCGTATTTAGAGTGAGAAGTGTTTTAGCTTATGCTATCCACAAGTTTTTCCAAGAAAGGGGATTTGTTTATGTTAATACCCCTATCATTACTGGAAGTGATGCTGAAGGTGCTGGAGAAATGTTTCGTGTCAACTCGTTTGATTTAGGCAATATTCCTAAAACAGAAGATGGGCAAGTAGATTTTTCACAAGACTTTTTTGGAAAATCTGCTCACTTAACGGTTAGTGGTCAATTAAATGCCGAAACATTTGCCCAAAGCTTTTGCAATGTTTACACTTTTGGTCCAACTTTTCGAGCTGAAAACTCAAACACTGTAAAACACGCTGCAGAATTTTGGATGATAGAACCTGAAATTTGTTTTGCCGATTTACAAGACGATATGGATTTAGCAGAAGATATGATTAAATATATTTTTCAATATGTTTTAGATCATTGTCCTGAAGAAATGGAATTTTTCAATAAATTTATTGATACAGGACTATTAGATCGATTACATCATGTTATCACCTCTGATTTCGTTCGAGTTAGTTATACAGATGCTGTCAAAGAACTAGAAAAACATAATGATGAATTTGAAGTGAAAGTATCTTGGGGAATGGATTTACAAACAGAACACGAAAGATACATCTGTGAAAAAATTTATCAGAAACCTGTTTTCTTAACAGACTATCCAAAAGATATTAAAGCTTTCTATATGAAATTAAATCCAGATGGAAAAACTGTTGCTGCTACTGATTTATTAGTTCCAGGAATTGGGGAAATAATTGGCGGTAGTCAAAGAGAAGAGGATTATGATAAATTACTTACCCGAATGAAAGAACTTGATATGCCACTTGATTGTTATGATTGGTATTTAGATTTAAGAAAATATGGAAGTTGTATCCATTCTGGTTTTGGTCTTGGTTTTGAAAGAGCTATTATGTATTTAACTGGTATGCAAAATATCCGTGATGTCATTCCTTTCCCAAGAACACCAAAAAATTGCGAATTTTAAAAAAATATCAGTAAAAAAAATACACCCTAAATGTTAGATAAAAAGTATAACATTTGGGGTGTACTCTATTTTTATATTCTATTTTCCATAATAGCTATCTAATAAAATTTGTTTTAATTCTGTTACTAATGGAACCCTTGGGTTAGCTGTTGTACATTGATCTTCAAAAGCTCTATCTGCTAAGATATCTACTTTTGCTAAAAATTCTTCTTCTTCAATTCCAGCTTCTTGGAAAGATTGTGGAATATTCATATGAGCATTCATCTCTTTAATTTTCTTAATTAAGCTATTGACTCCTTCTTCTATTGTATCTGCTTTTAACCCTACTTTCTTAGCTAATTCTTGATATTTCTGATCTGCAATAAAATATTCATATTTAGGAAAAGACACAAATTTTGTAGGTTTATTGCTATTATATTTAATGACATAAGGTAATAAAATTGCATTAATTCTTCCATGTGGCATATGGAATTCTGCGCCCATTTTGTGTGCTAAAGAATGATTAATTCCTAAAAAAGCATTGGTAAATGCCATACCAGCAATTGTACTTGCATTATGAACTCTTTCTCTTGCTTCTCTGTTGCTTCCATCATCATAGGCAGTTTCTAAATATTTTAAGATTAATTCTACTGCTTTTTCTGCTAAACCATCGGTATAATCTGATGCCATATTCGATACATAAGCCTCAATGGCATGTGTTAAAACATCCATTCCTGTATCTGCTGTAATCGATTTTGGTAAACTCATAACTAAGTCTGGGTCAACAATTGCTACATCTGGTGTTAATTCATAATCTGCTAATGGATATTTTTTGTTTTTCTCTTTATCTGTAATAACCGCAAATGAAGTTACTTCTGAACCAGTTCCAGAAGTGGTCGGAATGGCTACCATCTTAGATTTTGTTCCTAATTTTGGGAACTTATAAGTACGTTTTCTGATATCCATAAATTTTAATTTTAGCCCCTCTACATCTGCATCTGGATGTTCATAGAATAACCACATACCTTTTGCAGCATCAATTGGACTTCCTCCTCCTAATGCAATAATGACATCTGGCTTGAAACTTTCCATGGCTTGCACACCTTTTTTGATGGTATCAAAAGATGGATCTGACTCAACTTCACTAAAGATTTCTGAATGTACATATTGATTTCTTTTTCTTAAATGATATAAAATCTTGTCAACATACCCTAATTTTATCATAGACTCGTCTGTTACAATAAATGCTCTTTCTATATCTGGCATTTTTTCTAGGTAAGCAATTGAACCTGCTTCAAAATATATTTTTTCTGGAACTTTAAACCATTGCATATTAACTCTCCTTTTCGCAACTCTTTTTATATTGATCAAGTTTACAGATGAAACATTAGCTGTTGTTGAATTTCCACCAAATGAACCACATCCAAGTGTTAGTGATGGCATATTGGTATTGTAAATATCACCAATGGCTCCATGAGTAGATGGCGAATTTACAATCAATCTTCCTGCTTTCATTGTTTCTGAGAATTTTAATATGCTTTCTTCCTTTTCTGAATGGATAACAGCAGAATGCCCAAGTCCTCCAAATTCCAGTAATCTTTCAGCTTTTTCAATTCCTTCTTCTTCATTTCCTACAATATAATAGGTTAAAACTGGACTCAACTTTTCTTTTGAGAATGGATAGTCTTGTCCAATTCCTTCTTCATAAACCACTAATACTTTTGTCTCTTGTGGTATTTCAAATCCAGCCTCTTGAGCTATTTTAAAAGGAGATTGCCCTGGTACATGAGATTTCAATTTATAACCATATTCTTGACTGTATTCAAACATACTATTTTTTAATTTTTCTTTTTCCTCTTCATTTGTAAAATAACATCCTGCTTCTCTCATTAAGCGTTCAAATTCCTCGTAAATCTCTCTGTCTACTAAAACAGCTTGCTCTGAAGCACATATCATCCCATTATCAAAAGCTTTTGACATTACTAAATCATTAACCGATGTCGGAAGTTTTGCCGTTTTATCAATATAACATGGTACATTTCCTGGACCTACTCCTAATGCAGGCTTTCCACAAGAATAAGCAGCTTTTACCATTCCAGTTCCCCCAGTTGCTAAAATTAAATTAACTCCAGGATGATTCATTAAAGCTCTAGTAGCTAAAATGCTTGGTTCTTCAATCCATAAAATACAATCTTTAGGCGCTCCAGCAGCAATAGCAGCATCTCTTACTGTTTTTGCTGCTTCTACACTACATTTTTGCGCAGATGGATGGAAACCAAAAATGATAACATTTCTTGTTTTCGCTGCAATAATAGATTTAAACATAGTAGTTGAAGTTGGATTAGTAACTGGTGTTACTCCAGCAATAATTCCGACTGGTTCTGCAATTTCTACATATCCTTCTTCTTCATTTTCACGAATAACCCCTACTGTCTTTTCATATTTTATACTATGATAAACATACTCTGTTGCAAACATATTCTTAGTTATTTTATCTTCATAAATTCCTCTTCCTGTTTCCTCTACTGCCATTTTGGCTAGTTCCATATGACGTTCTAATCCTGCCATAGACATTGCTTTTGTGATATTGTCTATTGTTTCTTGATCAAGCTTCAAATATTCTTCTGATGCTTTTTTCGCTCTTTGTACTAATTCATCTATCATTTGCTCAACCTTTTTCTCTTCTTGATTTATATTTTCAGTCATTTAAAAATTCCTCCTTTGTTTTAGCTAATGGCTAATTGGGGACGGTTCTTCTTTCGCCAATGGTCAAAGAAGAACCGTCCCTATTTGACCACTTACATTATATCTATAACTTATTTTCTTTGTCAAGAATAATTTGTCGATTGTATCTTAATATTTTAATCGAAAAAAAATAGAGCTACTGCCCTATTTTAATGATATAAGTATTTCTGTGGATTCACGTGTTTTCCATTTATTCTTATTTCTAAATGTAAGTGATTTCCTGTTGAATTTCCTGTTGAACCAACAGCTGCAATTACTTCTCCTGCTGTTACTGGTTGCCCTACTGTTACATACATTTTACTGGTATGGGCATACCAAGTTTCTATCCCCTTTCCATGCTCTACTTTTACTAAATTACCATAAGAACCATTATAACTTGCTGCTATAATTGTACCATCTGCTACAACTTTAATAGGGGTTCCTTTTGCTGCTGCAATATCTAAACCTGTATGGGTTGATTTTCTAATATTACTACTTACCCCATATCTTGATGTGATGGTTCCTGTTATGGGTAGTGTTGCTAGTTTGATTCCATTTATTTCTGGCATCTTTTCTATTCTTTCTTGCTCTTTTTGTTTTTCGATATTTTGTGTTATTTTTTCTTGTACTTCATTTTTGGCTATTTCTATTTCTGTCGTTTTTACTTCTTCTTGATTTTGTGTGTATTTTTCTATAATGGTTAAGTCAAGTTCTTCCTTGTCTTTTTTTATTTCTTTTATTAATTCTTCTGCTTCCTCTATGGTATTGAAAGAATCAATGGTTTCCTTGTTTAATGCTATTTCATAATATTTATAAGTGATTATTAAATTTTCTTCTATATTGTTTATGATTTGGTTCTCGTTTGTCTGAAGTGTTCTATTTACAAATTTTAACTCATATTCTGGATTTTCTTTTAGATCAATCGTATCAATGTTTTTATTGGAATTTGCTTTTAAGGTTTCTTGGATGTTTTTTTCAAATTCCTTTTTGTTTTGCGTATATCCAATTTCTTTTCCAGCTATTTTTACTTCATAGATTGGTTTGTATTTTATTAAAATAATTGCGATGATAAAACCAATTCCTATTATCGTAATGTTAAAATACTTTAAAATTTCTTTTGTATAGTATTTTAATTTTTTGTTTAAAATATAGATTCACTCTCCTTTTTGACTACTTTTCTAAACGCAACCATTCTTTATTATACTATATATTCTACCAAAAATCAAATTATGTATACATAATTTAGGACAATTTGTCAATTTTAATTGTAAACTTTTCTGTTTTTTTCTAATTTTGGTATATTTTTCTTCCAAAATCTCTTTTTTTCTCTATTTTATTTGTTTTTTCGTAGTATTTATTTTCATTTTTTTCTATTTTTCTATCATTTTTATATGCTTAACTTATATGTTACATTTATATATTTGAGTTTCTGTAAATTTAAACTGCAAAATGCTATTATTTGGCTAAAGAATAGGAAGGTGATAAAAATGGCTTTAGATTATAACGTAATCGGTCAAAGAATAAAGCACGCTAGACTTGCAAAAAACCTAACACAAGAAGATTTAGCAGAAAAAATTGATATTTCCGTTGCTTTCTTAAGTAGAGTAGAAAGAGGAAATTCACATATTAATTTAAAAAGACTAAATCAATTGTGTCGATTATTAGATGTTTCAGAAGGATATATTTTAAATGGTGCTTCTAGCGATTCCACAAATTATTTAGATAAGGAATTGTCAGAATTATTAAAAAATTGCTCACCTGAAACCCAAAGATTAATTTATAAAGTAGCACAAGTAATTGCTGAATCAGAAAAAGCAGATTTAGAAGAGTCTTAATTTCGTTTTAAAAACCAATATGAAAAATATTGGTTTTTTGTTGCTTTTGCAACAGTTTTATCTTTGAATTATTTGTATGATGGATTCGAAAATTTCCCAAATATGATTGCTAATATTTTCTTCTTGTGTTATGATTATATATGGGAAAAATGTGAATAATAATTATAATATTAAATGGGAGGTAAAACATGAAATTTGAACAATGGAAAGATTTCCAAAAAGGAGATTGGGAATCAGAAATCAATGTAAGAGATTTTATTCAAAAAAATTACACACCTTATGAAGGGGATCGTTCTTTTTTAGCAGGGACCACTGATAAGACAAAAAAACTTTGGGATGAAGTCCTAGCACTTTACCAAAAAGAACATGACTCTGAAGGGAATGTACTAGATATAGATACCAAAACCATCTCAACAATATCTGCTCATGAAGCTGGTTATATCAACCAAGATTTAGAAGATATTGTTGGACTTCAAACAGATGCTCCCCTAAAAAGAGCTATTATGCCATTTGGTGGTATCCGAATTGTAGAAAAATCATGTGAAGCATATGGAAAAAAAGTAGATGAAGAAGTATCTGAAATTTTCCATCACTATCGAAAAACTCATAATGATGGTGTATTTAGTGTTTATACGCCAGACATTAGAGCTGCTAGAAGCTCACACTTAATCACTGGTCTTCCTGATGGATATGGTCGTGGAAGAATCATTGGGGATTATAGAAGAGTAGCCCTTTATGGTGTAGACCTTTTAATGGAAGAAAAGAAACAAGAATTAGAAGTACTAAATGTAGATGAGCTAACAGAAAAAACGATTCGTGAAAGAGAAGAAATTAGTGAGCAAATCCATGCCCTAAATGAACTAAAAGTTATGGCAGCTAAATACGGATTTGATATTTCAAAACCAGCATCCAATGCAAAAGAAGCTGTACAATGGCTATATTTTGGATATTTAGGAGCCATCAAAGACCAAAACGGTGCTGCTATGAGTATTGGTAGAACTTCTACTTTCTTAGACATCTATTTTGAAAGAGATTTAAAAAATGGTGTCATAACAGAAGAAGAAGCACAAGAAATTATGGACCACTTTGTTATGAAATTAAGATTAGTCAGATTTTTAAGAACACCTGAATATAATGAACTATTTAGTGGTGACCCTGTATGGGTAACCGAAAGTATTGGTGGTATGGGAATTGATGGAAGAACTTTAGTAACCAAAAATTCCTTTAGAGTTTTACACACATTAGAAAATTTAGGACCTGCACCAGAACCAAACTTAACGGTTCTTTGGTCAACTAAATTACCAGAAGGATTTAAAAAATTCACCACTGATTTATCCATCAAAACTTCATCGATTCAATATGAAAACGATGATTTAATGAGAATTACTTTAGGAGATGACTATGGAATCGCTTGTTGTGTCTCTCCTATGAAAATTGGTAAACAAATGCAATTTTTTGGAGCAAGAGCTAACTTAGCCAAAACATTACTATATGCTATTAATGGTGGTAGAGATGAAAAATCAGGAAAACAAATAACGCCAAAATATGAACCCATTACTTCTGAATATTTAAATTATGATGAAGTCATGGAAAAATTTGACCAAATGATGGATTATGTAGCTAAAATTTATATTAAAGCTTTAAATGCTATCCATTATATGCATGATAAATATTCCTACGAAGCACTTGAAATGGCATTACATGATCGAGAAATCTATCGAACAATGGCCTGTGGAATTGCTGGTTTATCTGTAGTTGCTGATTCCCTATCTGCGATTCAATATGCGAAAGTAAAAGTGATTCGAGATGAAACTGGTTTAGCTGTTGACTATGAAGTAGAAGGTGATTTTCCTAAATACGGTAATGACGATGATAAAGTTGACCAAATTGCTGTTGATATTGTAAAAACTTTCATGAACAAATTAAGAAAACATCAAACCTATCGAAATTCAACACATACCTTATCTATCTTAACGATTACTTCCAATGTTGTTTATGGTAAAGCAACTGGAAATACACCAGATGGAAGAACAGCAGGTACGCCATTTGGTCCTGGTGCTAATCCACTTCATGGAAGGGATACCAATGGTGCTTTATCTGTTATGAACTCCATTGCTAAATTACCATTTGACTCAGCACAAGACGGAATCTCTTATACCTTCTCTATTACACCTGGCACACTTGGTAAATCAGAAGAAGAAAGAGTTGACAATTTGGTCAATATGTTAGATGGCTATTTTGCACAAACTGGTCATCATATCAATGTAAATGTATTTGATAGAAGCTTACTAGAAGATGCTATGGAACATCCAGAAAAATACCCTCAATTAACCATCCGCGTTTCTGGTTACGCTGTTAACTTTACCAAATTAACAAGAGAACAACAATTAGATGTAATCAATCGAACCATACATGAAAGAATTTAATATGGCTAAATGGGGACAGGTACTGATTGACCATTCACAAAAATGGTAAAAGAGGACCTGTCCCTAATTGACCATTTATTAAAATAGGAGCAAATAAAATGAGAGAAAAAGACTTACAATATTATGCCAAGGTTCATTCTGTTGAATCTTTTGGTACTGTTGATGGTCCTGGCATTCGATTTGTGCTGTTTTTACAAGGCTGTCATTTACAATGTAAATACTGTCATAATCGAGATACTTGGGACATAAATAGAGGTAGCTATCAATCTTTAGATGAAATATTCGATAAAATTATGAAATATAAAAACTATATTTATCCTCGTGGTGGTGTTACTATTACTGGTGGTGAACCTCTTTTACAAGCTAAATTCATTTATGAATTATTTAGAAGATTAAAAAAAGAAGGCATTCATACTTGTATTGATACTTCTGGTATGGTAGCTTTAACAGAAGATGTTAAAAAGGTTTTAAGTGTGACCGATTTAGTTTTATTAGATATTAAACATATTGATGATGAAAAATGCAAAACTTTAGTTGGAAAATCTAACAAATTAGAGTTGACATTTGCTAACTATTTGAGTGAACATTCTATTCCTATCTGGATTCGACAGGTTTTAATTCCTGGTTATACAGATGAGGAAGAAGATTTATTCAAACTAAAAGATTTTATCTCTACCCTTAAAACAGTAGAAAAGGTAGAAATACTTCCTTATCATAATGTTGGCGAATTCAAATGGAAAAAGCTTGGTTTTTCATATGATTTTAAAGATGTTAGACAAGCAACCAATAAGGATGTACAAAGAGCTAAAAAAATATTAAAACTTGATACCGTTTAAAGCTGTTCTAAATGTTTATTTATCCCAAAAAAACATAGCAATCTTTTATTGATTTTGCTATGTTTTTTCACTCTTTTATTTCTATTTCTTTTATTTATTATAATCATTAAAAGATAACATTACTTCCAAATCTTTCTTTTAATGTGTTCTTAGATTCTTGTGTTAGATTTACATTATTTTTTAAATTAATTTTACAAGTTGTATCTAGTACTAACAATGCATTGGCATTTATAATAGAATTATGATCTAAATTTATTGTTAAATTAGTATTATTCCTTAACGCTTTTAGCTTTTCTAAGTCTTCTGTCCATAATGTATTACTACCTAAATTAAGATTTGTTAAATTGGTTAGTTTTGAAAAATCAATCATTCTTCCCTGCAAATTATTGTCTGTCAAATCAAGTGATTGTAAGCTTGTTATTTTGGATATTATATCAAAATTGCTTATACTAGGATTACTTACAATATAAAGTTCAGTCAATAATGTAAATTTAGATAAGTCAGGAATTTCTTTTAAATTTCCAACATAAGGAATCCTCAATCTTGTTATCTTATTAACATCACAATTTACGATTGTCTTTAAACTGTTGTTTGAAACTGTTAAAGTATTTAAATTTGAAATAATATCTTCTATTTCTACTAAATTCACATTATTATTGACTAAAGATAATGTTTTTAAATTTTCTAAACCATTAATTACTGATATATTTGTAATATTGTTACTAACTAAACTTAATGTTCGTAGATTCTTCATACTTTTTAATATATCTTGTGATTTTTTATCCGCTAATGTTAATTGATTATTATCTAAAATCAGTTCTGTTAGCTCTGTTAATCCCTCTAATGGCTCTAATGTTGTTAATCCTTGTCTTTCTAAATTCAATTTTTTATAATTTGTAAATAAACCTAATTTATCTATATCTAGATTAATTTGCCCATTTCTATCTAATATCTCTCCTATTTTATTTAGAGCCTCTAATTTTTCTCCTATATAATGACTCCTATCTCCATCTATTTGCAAATTTTCCTGTAAGTTTAATTGTATCAGTGAACTATTTTTACTTAGAGGTGTTATATCGCTTATTTGATTTCCTTTTAAAGATAAGTTTTTTAAATTTACTAAATTTTCTAGCCCCTCTATTTTCGTTATTTGGTTATTTGTTAAATTAAGATTTATAATGGTTGTTTTATCTTTTAGCCCTTCTATTTTTGTTATCTGATTATCACTTAAATCTAAACTTTCCAAATTACCTAATTCTGCAATTCTACTCATATTTTTTATTTGCTGCTCTAGTATACTAACATTTTTTATTCCACTACAAAATTTTAAAGCATCTATAATATTATTCCAATCATTTCCACCATATTTAGCAAAACTTTTTAAATTGGGTAAATAGGTTAATGCTGTATAATCTTTATCTACTCCATATAATATGCTAATATTAGTAAGTTTTTTACAGTATTCTACCCCATCTAATGTAGTAACTTGAGGGCAATTTTTATCCCAATTTCCTAATGTTAAATTAGTTAAATTAGGAAAGAACACTAAATCTTCTAGACTATCAATATTACGATCGGCAATTTTTAGAGTTGTTTGGTTCTTCATCCATTTGAATTTCAATTCTGTTTCAGTTACTCCTGATATTTTAGATACATATTCACTAAATGCTTTACTAGCAAATCTTATTTCTGTATCGTCTTCTAAAATTTTCTCTTCTATATTATCTCCATATTCTTTTCCACTTTTGTCTATATATTTAACATGAAATTCATAATCAATTAAAAATACATCTTTTAAAGTTACTGCTGTTCCTTTTCCTAATCCTTGCATCCCTTGGTAAGCTCCTGGTTTAATAACATAATGTAATCGATAGTTTTCTCCTTCTTCCTGTACAATTCTTTTTATCTTTCCATCTGCTAACAATTGTTCTACTGTTGTATTTTTATTTTCCATTAAATTGTTTGTTTTATCTAGTTCTATTTTTTCTTTTATGTTTCCTAATGCTGTCATTATTTTGGATTCACTTGCTTTTGTTATGATTCCATTTTCTCCTGTTAATGTTACTATACTTACTTGTGCTATTATTAACAAAATGATGATTAGAATGACCATGCTAATTAGTGTGATACCACTTTTTCTTTTTAAATATTCCATAAAATTTTCCCCTCCACTATTTTTGTCAAATATTGTATATATTTATATCATTATTAAAGATATAAGTCAATATCTCCTAAAAAGATATTATAAAATTATTTTGGGAGTGAATTAAATTGTTGAGAATTAGAGAATTAAGAGAAGATAAAGATAAAAAACAAATTGAAATTGCTGAACTATTAGGAATACAACAAAATAGTTATTCACAAATAGAAAATGGAATCAATACCATTCAAGTAGATCATTTAATTAGACTAGCCTCATTTTATAATACATCAACAGATTACATTTTAGGTTTAACAGATGAGATGAAACCCTATCCAAAATCTAATAATATGACTTAGAGAGCTAAAAAAAGAATGCACACTTTATGTACATTCTTTTTTCTTTACATTCCTAACAATTTCAATTCTACATTCTCCATCTTATATTTTCCATCTATTAACTTAAATTCAACTAATGTATTTTGTAATGTTTCTTCATTTTGTCTTAAGTCTGTTGTGAAATATAACTTTATTTGCGGAATCTCAACTTCATTTGTTATGATTTCTTTAAATGTTTCTGCCATATGTTTTTCATCCTCACATATTAAGATTAATTGTGGTAAGTTTGAGAATCCTGAGTCTCCTACTATAAAGTTCTCATAAAAGTCTTTATATAATCTCATTTTTTCAATGATTTTGTTTTGCCAGTCCATTTCTCTTCTAACGACTTCAAATACGAATTGTATTGATTTTTTATTCTTAGTTAATTTTACAGCTCCACCAGTCGCTTTAAATTTTTTTCCAGATACTTTTGCGGTAATTGCTGGTTTTACAACATAACAATCAAATGCTTTTACTTTTCTTAAATAAGCAATTAAAGTTTGATTTCCAGCTAATCTTTTCTTAATCATAGGAACTGTTTTTGTATTGTCAGATGGTTGCCATTTACATTCTACTTCTTTTGAATTTAATAAGTATTTTCCCATTTTTTCTAAACAATAAATTCTATAAATTCCTTTTCCTTCATCTGAAGTAAAGTAATATCTTGTTAAGATTTTAGATTTTACTAATTGATCTAATTTATTATTTAATTTGTCTTGTGATTTTGGGTCAATTCCTTTTATTTCAAGCATTTGGTATAACTGTCTTGAAGTTATAAATTCAAATTCATTTACTAAATCTAAAATAGCAAAATGAATTTCATTGATATGCCCAATATTAATCTTATGTACAATTTGATTCATAGATACATATCCATCTTTTCCATCGAATGTTTTAATTTCTCCTTCTCGAATGGCAAAAGGTGATACTTGTGCTTTTATTTGGTTATCTTCAACCATACTAATTCCTCCTCTTAGTATAGAACTATCTATACTTAATTTTTACTTAGACAATTACTAATTTTACCTTTTTTCGATTGGTATCAATTTTTTTTATATAAACTTCTACCTCTTGTCCATATTTAAGCCCTTCTTCATATTCTGCCATACCAACTAAATTCGGAGTCAGTTCAATAAAAATTCCATTTTTGTTCTTTTCTGTTTCTCTTACTTTTCCTTTTACTTTGATACCAGATGTAAATTTTTGGGCATTTTCTTCCCAAGATCCTAATGTTTCTTTATAGGATAAAATTATCTTTCCTTGTTCTCTATTAATAGATTTTACCATAACTTCGACTTTTTGTCCAATTTTTACCCTTTCATATGGTGTTTTGATTCTAGCAACTGATAAATCTTCTATGTGTGCAAGACCGACTACGCCACCACCAATTTCGATAAATGCTCCATATGGTTTAATACTTTTAACAATGCCTGTTACTTTGTCACCCACTTTTAAATCATTTTTTACCCAACTTAATGCTTCTTCTTGTACTTGCTTTCTAGACAAAATGACTCGATTTTGACTGTCTATTTCTTTTACTTTAAATTGTACAAATTTGTGCACTTTTCCTGTACATAAGTTGACTTTTGGTAAGCCATCTTCTTGTAAGTTAATTCCTTCTATTTCTTCTCTTGGTATCACTCCATTTAACCCATTTTCAAAATTAACATACAAATTATAGTTACTGTCACATTCTTTTACTAATCCTTGTAATATCTGATTATTTTCTAGGTATTGATTTAAATTTGTTTGATTGATTTGGGTAATCTCATTATTCCATCCCTCTGGTACAAATTTTAATGCATTCATTTGTTTTTCTCCTTTTATCTTATGTTTGTTTTATTATATATTTTCTAATATCTTTTTTCAATATTTTGATTTAAAATTTTTGTTATTTCCTTACTGTCTAAATATCTCCATTTTCCGAAGTGGAATATCTTTTACTCCAATACCTGCAATTTTACTCCTATGCAAAGCTAAAACATGATGCCCTATTGCCTCACACATTTTCCTGACTTGTCTGTTTTTTCCTTCATGAATGGTAATTTCTAATCTAGACTGATTTTTTTCTTCCTCTGTTTTTAAAATCTTTACTTTTGCTGGTTTGGTTTTATAATCTTCTATCTTAACTCCCTTTCTTAATTGTTCTACTTCTTCTTGCTTTACGATGCCTTTTATGGTTACGGTATAAGTTTTTTCAATTTCATGTTTTGGATGGGTTACTTGATAGACAAACTCACCATCATTGGTAAGAATTAAAGCACCTGAAGTATACATGTCTAATCTACCGCACTGGAACCAATCTGTTTTTTACCTTGACTAAATCTAACACAGAATCTCTGTTAAATTGCTCTTTGGCAGTTGTTACATAACCAATTGGTTTATTTAAAAGAATATAAATCTTTTCTTGTTTAACTACGACTTCTTTTTCCTTATAGATAACTTTATCTTCCTGTGGTACAATTTTGGTTCCTAATTCTGTCACAATTCTTCCATTTACACTAACTTTTCCTTGTAAAATTAGTTCTTCTGCCTTTCTTCTAGATGCTATCCCCGCATTTGCTAGGTATTTTTGTAATCTTATTTTTTCTTGTTCCATTCTTCCTCCTGTTGAAACACTTGAATTATAGTTCTCTTTGTTTCAACTCTTTTAATATCGCTTCCAAATATTTTGGTAATTCTGCTTCTAAAAACATCTCTTGATTGGTAATGGGATGTCTGAATTTTAAACTTTTTGCATGCAAACATTGTCCTTCTATTTTCCACTTATTCTTTCCATTGGAATAGGTCATATCTCCTACGATAGGATACCCTATTTGAGATAAGTGAACTCTTATTTGATGTGTTCTTCCCGTTTCTATTTTGACTTCTAGTAACGTGTAATTGTCATATCTTTTTAAGACTTTAAAATGGGTAATGGCGTCTTTTCCTGTTTTTACTACTGCCATTTTCTTTCTGTCTTTTGGACTTCTTCCAATTGGCATATGAATGGTAGCTTCGTTTTCTTTTACTACACCTTTTACAAGTGCAATATAAGTTTTTTCCACTTTGTGTTCTTTGATTTGCTCACTCATATTAATATGTGCTTTATCATTTTTGGCAATGATTAAAATTCCTGAGGTATCTTTGTCTAGTCGGTGTACGATTCCTGGTCTAATTTCTCCTCCAATTCCGGATAAAGAATCTTTACAGATTGCCATGATAGCATTAACTAATGTTCCATCTGGATTGCCATTAGCAGGGTGTACCACTAATCCTTTTGGTTTATTTACCACAATAATATCTTGATCTTCGTAGATTACTTTAATTGGTATATCTTGTGCTTTTAAGGCAATTTCTTTTGGTTTTTCCTCTTCTAATGTGATTTGGTCATTTTCTTGCACTTTATAGGATGCCTTTATTTTTTTCCCATTGACTCGCACTTTTTCTTCTTTCACAAGACGTTGCACAGCAACTCTTGAAATATCCTTATTTTTTTGGGATAGATATGAGTCAATTCTTTGATTACATTCTTCCTTTTTTACGATTATTTTTATCATTTTACTTCCTTTTCTATCCATTCCTAATTGGATACTCTCTCATATACTACAAAGCTTCTGTCACTATATAATTCTTTGTATTTTTCGTCTTTTGTTTTTGTGATAATCATATTCATTTTTGAGTTCTTGTATGTGATAACATGAGTAATATTATATTTCTCAAAGGTATCTTCATAAAATGTACTAATATTAGAAGTTTCTATAAAATCCATAAAAATATCATCTTTTTTTCCGCTAAATTCCGGTGCATATAAATCTGCTCTTGAGTCGATAAATACTGGTATTCCTCTATATAATAGATAACTTCCATAGTTGTATTCATTGTAAAATCTTGCTTTTCCTAAATCGATATTTTCTAAAATATAGTCACAGGCTTGTACAGGATAGGATGTTTCATCTACATAAGTATCGTTAAATTTGTCTTCTGCCATATAATAGCTGAATCCTAACATAACTAATGTAATGGTAATGATTGTTATCACATTTGTCATTTTTTTCGTTATTTCTTCTACCCTTACTTTGGTATATCGTTGTAGTAATTCTACCATAAATCGATTTAAGATAACAGAACAAATTAATACAAACATAGTTAGTTGCCTTTTAGAGGTTAACATTAAGTAACATAGTCCTCCTAACATAAATAAGTCACTTAATCTAATTTTTACTTTAGTGAAGATTAAAATTGCTAAAAATAGAATTAAAGTACATATCATTTCTGTGTTATTGGCAAGTGTCATTGGTAAATGTTCATTAATGTTTTGGGTTGTATTTCCTTGCATTGTTTTTACTAAATAAGTATAAGGTGTAGTTCCTAATGGTGTTAATAATCCTGTTAACAAACAAATTATCATGACCAAAATCAACCATTTGACATTATCATTTTTGGTTAATCTTATTTTATATGGTTCTTTTAATTCTTTGCTTCTTTTTACTTTTATTTTATCTACTTTTTCTTCTAGTTTTTTTAATTCTTTTTCTAATGCTTCTTTCTTTTCTTGGTTTCCACCACTTTTTGCTAACTTAGCTATCTTTCTTTTTAATTCTTTGATGCTGTTTTTTCTATATATAATTATTTCTGCAAAACTGGCAATGATATATTCTGCAATATATGGCAAGTAAAGTATAAAGTAAAATGGGAATACTGCTAAATGAACATTAGCAATGATAAATGGTATGATAATTAGCCCTATTGCATACCTTTTCTTTCTGGATTCTAAAAATTTTTCGATTAAGAAAATAGTCCAAATAAATAGGATGAAGGTTACTAATTGTGCTCTTGCTGCGATATAACTTCGTAATAAATACATGACACCTATGGTTATTAGAAAAGAGAAAATTTGATTTTTGACCAGTTTGGTATTGACGAAATAAACGGATATTCCTAGAATGACTGCTAACATACAAGTTGTTATATAAATTCCTGTCATTCCAAATGCATCATAAATCAAATAGGTTGCCACATCATATGCCCAATGGGGATAGGTATATGCTAAATTTTCATGCCAAGAAAAAGGGTCTTGTCTATCAACTCCTTCTTTCATGATATGTTCTCCAATTTTTATGGTATAATAAGTGTCATTTTGCAGGGTTACTGGTGTTAATGCAAGGCAAAAAATAGCAATTAGTAAGATGGCTAATATCGTAAATTTTACATTTGCACTTAGTCTTTTTTTCTTTTCTTTTTTCATGAGACTTCTCCTTTGTTTTTATTTTTTTACTTTTCAAATTATACCAAAAAAAGTTTCAAAAGACTATACTTTTGAAACTTTTTATAAAATTTATTTTCCCTTTTATACCGCTTCTTGCTTTTGTGTTTCTATTTCTTTTTCGTCATTTTTTTCTTCTATGACTTCTAAACTTCCAATTGAAACTTCATAAGCAACTCTTGTTTCTACAGCTCCATCTTCGTGCTTTTTCTCATAGGTTCTTGATTGTACTCTTCCTATTACTTTTACTTGGCTACCTACTTCTAAGTTTTGGCAAAATCTTGCATTTCTTCCCCATGCAATACATGGAATGTAATCTGATTTGTTATAGGCTCTATTGACTGCTAATAAAATATCTGATATTTCTCTTCCAAATGGTGTTTGTCTATAAATTGGTTTTTTACAGATAAATCCGATTAATACGACTTCATTGGTTATGGTTTCTTTTCTTATGATTTCGTTTTCTTCTTCTTGTTCGTCTTCTTTAAGTTCTACTATGTCTTTTGCAAAAACGGTTAGGATTAATCTATTTTTTGCATTTTCATAACTATTGTAAGATCTGAATTGTCCTTTTACTAATAATTTCTTTCCTTCTTGTAAGGTATCTTCTTTGATTAGTCTTTCTGAAATTGTGATTGGTATGATGTCATTGTTTCCACTTAAACGTGGTATACTTAAGTTAAAAATATAAAAACTCTCTCCATAAATTTCATGACTGAATTTTTTTTCTCCTGTAACTTTACCAACTAATGTTAAATAGTTGTTTTCTAAATAATTTGTATCCAATTTTTTTCCTCCCTATTTTTTTATTTTATCCTCGGTTTACAAAACTTTTTATCATTTTGTTTTTCTTTACGTACAATTGACTTACATTTCTTATTATACACCTTTTTTTTGGTTTTGTCTACATAAAGAGTTAATTTTTCTAAAAAAAGTTAGATTTTTCCTATATTTCCTCCATTATGGAATTCTGATTGATTAAATTTATGATATAAATTATTAAAATCTCATACGTTTTTAGTTTACATGGTTCGTTTATTCTAATTCGTTTTTCGCCTACTTCAATTATGTTTCCTTCTCTATTTTTTATATTTCTTTGTAAATAAACCAAAATATTGTTATCTGTTATACTCGAAACAGTTACCGTTGCTTTTTGATTTAATCCATAAGTGATGATATTGGTTTTACTTTGATTTGATAAGTCGAATTTCAAATTGATATCTGTATTAATTCCTAAATATTTTGTACGAAAACATATTTGCTCAAGAATATTCTCTTTTTGTTGAAAACTTTCTAAATTTGTATTTATGATAATCATTTCAAATTTTATATTTTTTATATTTTCTATACTGTTTTTATGAATATGAATGAATTTCATTTCTTTATTTTCTAGTTTCTCTTTTATCCTTTCGAAACTTTTATGTTCTGAAATTACTCCAATAAAAGTCATCTTTTATCCCCTTATCTCATTTTATGTTTTTATTGTTTCCAGTATTTTCATCTTTATACATTACTTATTTTTTATTTGTGTTCCATTGTTGTTAATGGTATAACTTTCTTGATATATTAAGTCTGATACTCTTACTACCTCTACTCCTTTTGCTTTTATGTTTTTAAGTAACATATCCAGTGCATCTGCTGTATGTTTGGTTCCATTATGACTTAGTATAATGTCTCCTGGTTTTATTTTATCTTTCAGTCGATTCCACATTTCGTTTCCTGTTAACCCAGTATAATCTAAGGTATCTAAGTTCCATTGGATGGTTTGATACCCTTTATCCTGTGCTGCTTTGATTACCGTATCATTATATTCCCCATAAGGTGCTCGATATATTTTGGTTCTGTTTCCTGTTATCTTTTCAATTTTGTCATTGCTTTTTTCAATTTCGTTTATATTTTCTTCATAACTTAAATTGTTAACATGAGGATGGGTATTACTATGACTACCAATTTCATGTCCTGCTTCCTGTATCTTTTTGACCGCTTCTGGGAATTTGTCAATCCAGTCTCCTACCATAAAAAAGGTTATTTTTGTATCATTCTTTTTTAATGTTTCTAAAATACTGTCAATATCATCTGCATTCCAAGCACAATTCATAGTAAAGGCTACTTTATTTTCTTCTGTCTGCACATGATAAATTGGTAATCTTTTTTGATTGGTTACTGAAGTCTGAACTGTATTTTGATTGGTATGATTGAAACTACTAGCTACACAAAATAGTACAACTACCGTTACTAATGATACCGCATATGTATATATTTTTTGTTTGTTAAATACCAAAAACATAAAAAAACCTCCTAGTTCAAGCTACTTTCATTCTATGCTTCTGAAAATATAAATATTCCTTTTTATTTTCTTTCTTAATTTACACGATATTTTATTTTTTTCTAAAATATGAGACAAAAAGTTTCAACTTTTGTCATTTTATTCATATGATATATTAAACAACATTTATGTTGTAAACAAAGAAAGGAATGAGATATATGGAAATGGACGCTAGAAAACCACACTGTCCAATCTTAGATGTAGATGGTGTAATTTCAGGAGGTAAACAATTTGACTTGGATATTACTTTACCAGAAGATAATCGTGACGTAATTTATGGTGTTGTTAAAAACTGTTTTAAAGAACCAGTAGATAACGCAGTTGTTAAATTAGTTGAGGTTGTTTGTGAACATGGAAAAGAAGAAAGAAGACCAATTGGTCATACTTTTACAGATAAAGAAGGAGAATTTGTATTTGGACCTTTATGCCCTGGAAAAGAATATGCTTTACAAATATGGGTAAATGATACAAAAAAAATTAAAATATGCGCTAAATGTCATCATGAAGCAAAATGTTTAAAAGGTGACAAATGTGATAAATGTGATTGTTTTATCGATGATAGAAAAGAACATTATCATAAATGTGAAGAAGAAAAACATTGTCATAAAAAAGTAGAATGTCTAAAAGAAGAAGATTTTAAAGAAGTAAACTTCTAGTTTATATTTTTTGGTTTTCTTATTTAGATAAAAGTAGTCAAAAAATCGGTATTTAGATTGAATTTCTCAATTTAAATACCGATTCTTATTATATAATTCCTATCTTTTTTGCCATTTGCTTTCCCTTTTTCATCATCGTTTTTTTATTCATCATTCCTGTTTCATTATACATCATAACAAATCCTGTTGTGATTAAGCTTCCTATCATAACACCTTTTATAAATTTCATAATACTCACCTCTCTTTTTTATTTAGTATTCTGTCTTTTTTGATTTTTTATACTGTTTTGTTAAGGAATATATTTCATTTACAGCCACAATTGCTAAGAAGATTCCAAAACATTTCTTTAAAATAGAGACATCAATATGAATGGATAGATTGGCTCCAATAATGGCTCCTAATATTCCAAATATTGATAGCATAATAGCTAATTTTAAATCTATGTTTTTATTTTTTAAATTTACAATAATAGCCACAATTGAAGTTGGAATAAAAAAAATTAAATTGGTTGCTTGTGCTACGTGTTGCTCAATTCCCATCATAAAGGTAAGTAAAAAGATTAGAATCGTTCCTCCTCCCATTCCTGTTCCACTTACAATTCCTGATACCACTCCAATGAAAACTTCTATCATATTTTCTCCCTTTCTATCTCTTTGTTCTACTTGGAATATATTCTTCTACTAAGTTGTTATCATTTTAAAAGATACATAAATTAAAAATATTGTAAATGCCATTTTCAATATCTTTTCTGGTAACTTTTTTAGTAATTTTGCGCCCATATAACCACCAATGGCTCCTCCTATGGCACATAGAAGGGCAAGTTTCCAATTGATATAATTTCCTTTATAATAGAAAAAACTACTTGTGACTACCATTGGTAAAATGCAAAATACGGATGTACCTCGTGCTTTTGTATCTTCTAATTCTAATAGATGTATAAAAGCTGGTACTAATATCATTCCTCCACCTGTTGAAAATAGTCCACTTACGATACCAGCTAACATTCCTATTATGATTTTTTTAATTGTATTTATCAAATTATTTTCTTTTTCCATAAATAAAAACCTACTTTTTAGTAGGTTCTCCATTTTTTATGAATTTTATGAATTTTTTGAGTAAATTTCTTAAAATTAGAAATGGTAGTTCATTTAGCATTTATTCTTCCTTATAATATTGAGTTCCTAACATTTTATCGGGAAGATATTGTTGCTCTACATAGTGTCCTGGAAAATCATGTGGATATAAATAGCCTTGGTTATAACCTAGTTCTCTCATTTTTTCAATTGGTGCATTTCGAATGTGCATGGGAACTTCTCCTGTCTCTTTATTTTGTACATCTTCTAATGCTTGATTAATTGCTAAATAGGAAGCATTTGATTTTTTTGAAGTTGCTACATAGATGGCTGCTTGTGATAAAATAATTCTTGCTTCTGGCATTCCTACCATATGTACTGCTTGCATTGCACTATTGGCTACTACTAAAGCATTTGGGTTTGCCATACCAACATCTTCTGAAGCACAAATTACAATTCTTCTTGCTAAGAACATGGGGTCTTCTCCTCCGATTTAATGCCCTTGCTAAATAAAATACAGTTGCGTCTGGGTCAGAACCTCTCATAGATTTGATAAAAGCACTGATGTTGTCGTAGTGTTCTTCTCCATTTTTATCAAAAATTGCTTTCCTACTTTGCACACTATTTTTAATTACTTCATCGGTTAAATGAATAAATCCATCTTCGCTCATAGCAGTTGTTAGTGTTGCTATTTCTAATCCATTTAGTGCTGTTCTTACATCTCCATTAGCTATTCTGGCTAATTTTCTTAATGTCATATCTTCTATTTTTATGTTATATTCTCCGAAGTCCATCTTTTCTTTCTAATGCATTTTTTAAAATTTGATAAATATTCTCTTCTGTTAATGGATTTAATTTAATGACCATGGATCTTGATATTAACGCTTTATTGACTTCAAAATATGGATTTTCTGTTGTTGCTCCAATTAAAATTATGGTTCCATTTTCTACAAATGGAAGTAAGGCATCTTGTTGTAATTTATTAAATCTATGAATTTCATCAATAAATAAAATACTCTTTCCTCCTGGATTAAGCATAAAGTTTTTAGTTTCTTCCACTACCTTTTTAATATCTGCAACCCCTGCTGTTACCGCATTGATTTTATAAAATTTGTATTTTGTTGTTTCACTAATGACTCTTGCAAGTGACGTTTTTCCACAACCTGGAGGTCCAAATAGAATAATACTCGATAGTCTATCTGCTTTGATCGTTCTATATAGTATTTTATCTTTGGAAAGGATATGTTCTTGCCCTACATATTCTTCTAATGTTTTTGGCCTCATACGAAAGGCTAATGGCTCATTGGAATTCATCTTCTCCTCCTTCTTTATGAATGGCTAATGTGTACCTGTCCCTCATTAGCCATTTCCTAAAAGATTTAATCCTTTTTTGATTAATTCTTCTACTGTCATTTCTTTGATTTCTATTTTTTCAAATACTTTGTTAATTTCCTTTTTGTTATAACCTAATACTTGAAGGGCTGCTATGGCTTCTTCTTGTTTTTCATTATGAATCATTGCTTTTTGCATTTTAATGCTTATTGGTGTGGTTCCGTCTATTTGATTTTTAATGGCTTCTACTTGTTGTTCTGTTTTTATTTTATCTTTTAATTCTAGTATGATTCTTTGGGCAGATTTTGGGCCAATTCCTGGTATCGTAGTTAGTGTTTTTACATCTTCTGATATAACAGCTAAGGCAAATTCTGATGGTTCACATATAGAAAGCATAGTTAATGCTGTTTTGGCTCCTACTCCACTTACCCCAAGTAATAATTCAAACATTTTTAATTCCTCTAATGTATTAAATCCATAGATACTAATGTCGTCTTCTCTTACTCTATAATGTGTATGGACTTTTATGGTTTCTCCTATGTTTCCTAATCTTTCGATTCCTGTTTCTGACATGAATATTTTATAGCCTAATCCTCCTACATCGATACCAATGTATCCTGTCATTTTCATTTCTAAGGTTCCTTTTATATATGCTAACATTTTTATTTCCTTCCTAATTAAATTTTATCTAATTATTGACATTTGTACTTAAATATCCTATAATTTAAATAGAAAATAAGAAACCACAAAATGTGGTTGCCGATGTAAAGTTTAAAAACACATTCTACCGTCAAGCAAGAATGTGTTTTTTATATTAGGGGATGGCAACCACATTCTGCTTATTCTTACTTTCTTTGACTATTATATAAATATTTACCCTGTAAGTCAATAGCCTTAAAAAAATAATCCTTTTTTATTTTTAAGTATCATAAAAATATGTTGCTTCTAAGTCTGCCTCATGTGTTAAAAGGGCAATTGGATATTTTGTATAAGTTGCTCCGATTGCATTATAGTTTTCTTTTGGTTCTGTATATCCCATATGCCAACGAATAGAATATTTTTCTTCTGGTGTTAGTTTGATATATTCTGTAATCATCATAACTGATTTCTCTCCATGTCCATATGGTATGGTGTCTTCTACTGTATAATAAGGTACTTTTTCCCATACTCCTAATGCGTTTTTGGCATTTCTAAAGTCTACTTTGTAAAAGTTTGTTTTACAAATGTCGTGTAATAACCCAATTAGAATGATAGATTCCTCTGAGATTTCTATATCCATAATACAATTTTCTACTTTATGTTTTAATATTTCATATACTTTTATACTATGCTCAACCAATCCTCCTTCATGGTTCCCATGAAATCTAGTACTTGCTGGTGCAATAAAAAAGTCTGATTTTTCTAAAAACTGGATTAAATCTTCGATTCCTTCTCTTTTTACTTGTTTTAATAGTTCTAAAAATTGTTCCTTCATTTTCTCACCTTTTTCTTTTTTTTACTTGGTCATTATATCTATTTTATACAAAAAAGTCAATAGTTACTCAAAACAAATTTTTGCTTATCTATCTTTCCATTTTTTATTCTTAATTTTTCTTTAATTATCTTTTCAAATCACACTATCTGTTATATAATCAAAAAAAAACAATAGGAGACCAACTATGAAAAAAGTAATTGGAAAATTATTATTTGTATTCTTTATTTTATTACTACTTGCAGGCATTTTTCTTTTTTTAATTGGTTATGGCTATTATTCAAATACTTTACATGACAAATCTTTAACTAAACGTGTAGAAGCTGTAACAAGTAAAGAACATTATGTGCCTTTTCATGAATTACCTGAAAACTATATTCATGCTGTTATTGCTGTAGAAGACCATCGCTATTATAACCATGGTCCAATTGATTTAATTGGAATTGCTCGAGCATTTTATACCAATATTCGTGATGGTAAATTCGATGAGGGTGGAAGTACGATTACTCAACAAGTTGCTAAAAATATCATCTTTCATCAAGACAAAACTCTAATCCGAAAACTAGGAGAAGTTTTTGGTGCTTATGATTTAGAAAAAAATTATACCAAACAAGAAATTTTTGCTTTGTATGTAAATTCTTCTTACTTTGGAGATGGCTATTACTGTATTTATGATGCTAGCATGGGTTACTTTAATAAGGAACCAAAAGACTTAAATTTAGGAGAAGCCTCTATGCTTGCTGGTGTTCCTAATGCCCCTTCTGTTTATTCTCCCACTGTTAATCCTGATTTAGCTAAAAAAAGACAATCTCATGTCCTAAATAAAATGGTAGAATATGGTTATATTACACAAGAAGAAGCAAATACGATTCCATAAAATTCATCCTAAATGTGACTTTTTTTCTTATTTCCTCATATATTTAAAATGAGGAGATTGTATGAAAATTATTATTTGGAAGAAAAAAGTTTTATTTATGATCGTTTTTACCTTTTTCTTAGTTTTTAGTATTTATCTATCTTTTTATCATCCCTTTTCTATGGCTATTGAATTATCGTCTCATTCTGCCATTAATGATGGTTTAAAAGAAAAAATAGATGCTTTAAATAAAGAGAAGGAAAAAGTTGCTTATTTAACATTTGATGATGGACCTACGCAAAAAGCAACGCCCAAAATTTTAGATGTTTTAAAAGAAGAAGAGGTAAAAGCAACCTTTTTTGTAATTGGTAAATATGTTGCACATCACCCAGCACTCGTAAAAAGGGCTTATGAAGAAGGTCATTTTATTGCAAATCACGGTTATGACCATAATAATCAAAAATTGTATGCAAGCAAAGAAAGTTTTATCCACGAAGTTAAAAGTACAGATGAAGAAATTAGTAAAGCCATTGGTGTTAACGATTATTGTTCTCATATTTTCCGCTTTCCCAATGGTTATATGTCACCTAATAACAAATCTCAAAAGAAAAAATGTGCAAAACTTCTTGAAGATATGAATTATACTTATGTGGATTGGAATTGTTTAAATCATGATTCGATTAAAAAATATTCCTCTCAACAACTTTTAGATAATTTAAAAAAATCTTCTAAAAATAAACGGAACTTTAGTTATTTTAATGCATGATACGACTGATGTTAGTAATAGTTCTTTGGCGTTAAAAGATTCGATTCAATATTTGAAAAAGGAAGGATATTCTTTTCAAAATTTTTATGATTTATTACAAGATTAAACTAGGTAAAAGATTTTTATTGTACAACAAGACAAAATGAAGTCAGAATATAAATAAAAAAATTTGCTCTAAAATGGAAACATAAAAAGATATTAAATTATATAAAATACTGGTTCTTTTTATATAATTATGATAAAATATAACAAATTAATAAAAAAGGATTGAATTAAATTGAACGAAAATTTAAAGATAAATGAAAGAATTTTAGAACAATCTGCAGAATTTATGACCTCCATTTTGTATGACTTAAAAAGAAAATATCCTCGATATCAAAGCACTCTAACTTATGAAGATATAACAAAAATAAAAAAAATTATGCTTGAGGAATTTAAAAACATTGCTCAAGACTCAAATTCAATTTGTATAGATGCTCATTACGATGGAAATGAGTTATTAGATAACATATTTGAGAAAGCAGAAACAGATAGTGACTGTGAAGGACTTTTTAGTGTACTCGTATATCCTAACGATTTTAGTTTTAAAATATCCAAAGAGTATGCAACCTATGTTTGCTCCCCTGGAATGGATTCAGATAAGAAAGATACGGTACCTGAAACAATAATCGCATTAACACAAAAAGGTGCCCAAAAAATTCTAGAACAAGCTGATAAAAAAACAAGGGAACTAACGATATTGGGTGATAATTTAACCAATATAAGTGATGGCGAAAAAATATTAAAACAACTACAAAGAAACAAAGAAAAAGTATTAGAACAAGTACAAAAAATCAAAGATTATTTAGATACAAATCATATTGCTATGAAAAAAAAGACATTACAAGAAAGAATTGAGGAATTAGATGATTTTACCCCTAACTATGACTCTTGGGAATTTCTATATAATAAGGAACAAAATTTAAACTATAGTCCAAATTCTCGAGAAGGTGAAGAAAGATAATCTAAAACGAATTATTTCTTTAAAAAGTATATGCCAGAAAGAAAAAGTGAATCCTATTTTAAAAAAATTACTTCCAATATTAAGAGAGTAATATGTGCTAGAAAGAATTATGAGAAAAAGGTAGGTTAATTTTGAAGATAATTGCATCTGGCGTTGTTGTACTTCGCTTGAAATGTAATCAACGTACAAGAGTATGCCTCATACATTTCAATCTTGTATGCTTAGCCAAATATCAATTCTTTTCAAAATTATAGTGTAAAATAAAAAAGTGGCGATAAGTACAATACACCCATGAGTATTGTACTTATGGACAGTTTTATATAGGTATACAACCTCACGATGTTCGGTTGCATAAGTTATTCGTAACTCACTATGCTCGAACGACTAACTTAATATTGATACTCTTTAATGCATAAATTATACATTAAACAAAATACATGAAATTATAAATTTTGTTTAGCATAGTAAACGAAATTATTGACAAAAGAAAATAATTACGATATAATAGAATAAAATAAAGTGAACAAAGAGGAGAAATTTATGATTATTCGTGAAAAATATTTATCTAAAATTAGACCGTTTTATGACCAAGATTTGATAAAAGTCATAATGGGTGTTAGAAGATGTGGTAAATCAGTTATATTATTACAAATAATAGATGAGTTAAAAGCAAGAGGAATACCAGAATCTCAAATAATATATATAAATTTTGAATATGAAGATTATGCTTTTATAAAAAATGATATGGATTTACACAATTATATTAAAGAAAAAATAGTAAACGAAGATAAATACTACTTATTCTTTGATGAAATTCAAAATGTTGAACACTGGGAAAAAGCAATAAATTCATTTAAGGCATCTAAAAATGTATCAATATTTATTACAGGTTCTAATAGTGATTTACTATCTGGAGAACTTGCTACACATATAGCAGGAAGATATGTAAGTTTTAAAACTTATCCATTCACATTTAAAGAAGTATGTGAGCTTAAAAATATAACAGATAGAAAAGATATAGAAGAAGTATTTGATGACTATATGACTTGGGGAGGAATGCCACAAAGATTTATGATGACAGATGAAATTCAGACAAGAACATATTTATCAGACATCTATAATTCTATATTAGTAAAAGATATTATAGCAAGATTTAATATAAAAGATTTAGATCTATTTAATAGAATAGTAGAATATATAGTTACAACACCATCACAGAATTTTTCAGCAGAGAGTTTATCAAATTATTTCGCCAATAAAGATGATAGAGAAGTTTCAAAAATAACTCTATACAACTATTTAGAATATATGACAAAGGCTATGATGATAAATAAGGCTGATAGATATGATGTTAGAGGTAAAAGAATATTAAATGGAAAATATAAATATTATTTAACAGATTTAGGCTTTGGTCAAATAATGAATATTGGGAAAAGACCACAATTAGGAGCATATTTAGAAAATATTGTGTATAATGAATTACTATCTAGAGGATATGATGTAAAGGTTGGAAATTTAGAAAATGGAGAAATAGACTTTATAGCAACAAGATTTAAAGAAAAGATATATATTCAAGTAGCTTATATTTTAGTAGATGATTCTGTTATTGAAAGAGAATTTGGAGCATTTAAAAGTATAGAAGATAACTACCCTAAATATGTTTTAACAATGGATAAATTTGATTTTTCACAAAATGGTATAATTCATAAAAATGTAATAGATTGGTTATTAGAAGAATAGTACAAATAAAAAATATTATAAATCTTAAGAGTAAATGTACTGAACCCAAAAAATTGGACATTTTTTGGGTTCAGTACATTTTTCTTAAGCTCTATTAAAATTACACAAATTTTTCTAAAAGGTTGATTTTTTAGAAAAATATAGTTAAAATAAAATTAGTTTTAAAATATTAATTTTTTTCAAGTTATCAATCGGAAGGAAATCCGATTTACACAACTTTTACGATACTCTCATTATTTTTAAACTATTTTTTGTTTAATAATTGGGAGTAATTCATTTTCGTAATCCCATTTTTTTGTTTTTACATTGTTACTTCTAAATGATACACTCTTCTGCTACCATCTAGTTTAATCTTATTTTCTATTTCCTTTCCATCTAACATAACTTTTGTAACACCTGTATTTTTACTATTTGGATTTTTTACATAAATATTATAAATACTTTCCTTCCATTTGTACTGTATTTGATATTCCTTCCAATCTTTTGGAATACAAGGTTCTATTTTCATAGATCCCTTTTCAATTTTTAATCCTAAAATCGATTCAATTCCTGCTTTGTAGTACCAGCTACTAGAACCTGTATACCAAGTCCATCCGCCTCTTCCAGCTAAATTACTAGCGCCATAGATATCAGCTGCTATGACATAAGGTTCTACTTTATATTTTTTACTGGCTTCTTTGGTTCTTGCATGTTCAATTGGATTAATCATTCGATATAATTCTAATGCTTTATCTCCAAATCCAAGTAAGCTTTCAGCAATAATGACCCAACAACTAGCATGGGTGTATTGTCCTCCATTTTCTCTCACACCTGGTAGATAAGCTTTAATATATCCTGGTTCTAATTTCCCTTTTTCAAATGGTGGATCTAATAGTTTAATAATGCCATTTTCCCTATCCACTAAATGGTTTTCTAAACTCTCCATGGAAATATATTTCTTATCATTATCTCCTGCTTTTGATAGGATGCTCCAGCTTTGGGCAATACTATCAATTCTACATTCATCATTCTCCATACTACCTAAAATACTACCATCATCCATAAAGGCTCGCTTATACCATCTACCATCCCATCCATTGGTATTTAAAGCTCGTTTTAAATTTAGCTTGATTTGTTCATATTGATCTGCCAATTTTTCGTCTTGTCTTTCTTGACAAATTGGTATGAAATTATCTAAAATATAGTATAAGAAAAATCCTAACCAAACACTTTCTCCTTTTCCTTGATTTCCCACTGTACTAAATCCATCGTTCCAGTCTCCTGAACCTATTTTAGGTAATCCATTTTCTCCAAAGTTTAAACTCTTTTCAATGGCTCGAATACAATGCTGATAAATACTTTCTTTTTCTTTGGTTACGAGATGAGCATCATATCTTTCATCTTCATTCTCTTCTAATATTTTTCCTTGTAAATAAGGAGTTTCTATCTCTAATATACTTTTATCACCTGTAAAATTCATATATTCTATGGTAACAAAGCAAAGCCATAATAAGTCATCTGAAAATTTCGTTCGAATTCCTCTTTTGGTTTCTTCGTGCCACCAATGCTCTACATCTCCTTCTAAAAATTGATGTTTACTATGCTTGATGATTTGTTGTTTCATAAATTCAGGGTCTAAATATTTTAGTCCTAACGTATCTTGTAATTGGTCTCGAAAACCATAAGCTCCACCAGACTGGTAATATCCACTTCTTCCATATAAACGACTCACAATTGTTTGATAAGCAACCCATCCATTTAACATGATGTTGGTAGATTCTAATGGTGTATATACTTGTAGTCTTCCGAAGCAATTCTTTCCAATGATTTTTGGTTTTGGCTAATTCCTGCCTACAATTTGCTATTTTATTATATTTATATGCTATATTTTTACCATCTAGCAAGGTATCTTCTGCTCCTAAAATAAGTGAAATTTCTTTATTTGCATAACTTTCTAATTCAATTTCTATTTCAAAGGCAAGGCAAGTTTTCTTTCCTAATCCATTATCTGAATTTAAATTCACCTTTCTTAAAGCTTGTGGATGGGAAAGTCCACCTTTTCCTAAAAAGAAATTCTTATCACCAGTATAGGAATTTATCTTTTCACTACAAGATACATATACGATATTTTCTTGTTCATCTGTATGATACAATTTCTTTGCCCATACCATATTGCTATTTTTATCCCAATTAACGGTAATATAGGAATTGGTTTTGATTTCATCCTCGCCTATTACAGGCTTGATATAATAATATAATTTTATTTTCTTTCGATTTGGTGTCCTATTTTTTAAACTTAAAATACTTATCTTGCACGCTTCTTCTTTTGGTACAAACACCTCTAGTTCTTGTTCAATTCCATCACTTTTATGAAGGTACTTACAATAACCTAACCCATAAACCACATTATAATTTCTATCATCTGGCATAGGATTTAATCCTAATGACCAAGCTTTTTGATTTTCTTTATCTTTTAGATAAATCACTTCACTTGGAATGTCATAAGTTGGATTATTTTCCCAACTAGAAATTCGATTCACTCTACTATTTTTATACCAACTATAACCGCCCATATTTTCTGTCACAACCGTTCCAAACCTTTCATTTGCCAGGATATGACTCCATACGGTTGGCAATCGATTTTGTTTGTCTATTTTTATTCGGTATTCTTTTCCATCTTCTGAGAATCCACCATATTCATTATAATACTTTAATACTTCTGTATTTTCCAAGATATTCATATCATCATTTGATTCTTCTTGTAAGATAGGAACATTTTCTTCTTCTTCCATTGTCTTTTCATTTTCTAGATATTCTTCTTCTAAGTCATAAATGGCATTTTCTAATCCACCTTTATTACTATCAATTGTAAGTGCAGCAACTAGTTTTAATAATTCAATATCTTTTTTATCTACTTCGCCTTTTGATAGAACAAAAATTCCTCCTCTTGTGTTTTTTCTATAGGCAATTTGACGACTTAAAATAGAACCTTCGATTTCCTCTTTTACATAGTTTTCATAACTGTGTTTTTCTTCATCTAAAATAACAATTTCCGTTTGTATATTTTTGGTGAGAAAATACTCATATGCTTTTAAAACTTCTCCAATAACATAAGCATCATTGGCATCTTTTATTTTTACTAAAATAATTGGAAAATCGCCAGAAATCCCATATTTCCATAGCTCCTTTTGGAAAAACTTGTTTTGATTTATTTTTTTCATACTTCTGCTTTTTACTGGATTATCAAAAATGAGATAAGATAAGATTTTCTGATACATTGCTATTTCTTTTCCTTTTACTCTTAGGTATCTACTTTCTGCTTCTACTCTGGCTTTTGAAAGTTCAAATTCTGCTTTTACATTTTCAAAAGCTTGATATTTTTTTATATTTTCTTTTACTTTTTCCTCTTCTTCCCCTACTGCTATGACTAAGTCTACCATAATTTCCTCTTTTGGCTTTACTTTTACGGTTCGTTTTAGTGCTACAATTGGTTCTGTTACTAATCCTATTTTCTTGGATAATGGAATCGAATTTTGCACCATAATTGGTATTCCTAAATTTCCTCTGCCAATAAACTTATCTGCATCAATTTCATATTCTAATTCCCCAATTGTTTCACTATTTGTGGATAAATTAGCTGCTAAATAAAATTCCTTGGCTCTAGCCTCTCTTTTCTTTCTTTTTACGAATAAACTATTGGTCTGTTCATCAAAACTTGTTATCAAAAATAAATTGTTAAAAACAGGATGGGCATAATCTTGTTCTTTTGGCGATAAAACTGGTTCAAAATAAGAAGTAATTTCTAATATTTCTTCTTCATTCCCTTGATTCTCTAAAATAACCCTTCTTAATTCTACTGGCTCATTGGAACTAACGGTTGTTTTTATTTTCGTTTTGATATTTCCTTCCATCATTTCTTGCTCATTTTTATCTGGCATAAAACTAATTTGATCATACTTTCCTTTCTGCTCATTAAGAGAGTAGTTGGAACTCCATATTTTCTTTGACTTGATATTTTTTATGGTAAAAAAGATTCCTTGAGAATAATCATCTGTTGGTTTAAATCTGTTGATATAAATATCTTTGTATTTACTAACTCCTTGTCCTTTTTGATTCATTGCTATCACGTAATTTTCATTTGAAATAACATTTCCTCTTATTAGTCTTTCGTCTATTTTGTTGTAAGTAGTTTGTATATAATTTTCGTAATCTTTATATTTCAGTTTTTCCACCTTCTCTTTTTTCTCCTTTGTTAAAATGGATTTGTCTGGCATTGTTTCTTGTAGAAGAATACTGACAGCTTCCATCTCTGGGTTTTTCATAAATCTTTTTTGTAAGATTTGTTCTTGGAATAAATTATTAATCGATAATAAAATAAGTCCTTGATGATGTGCCATATAAGTTTTTACTACACTAGAAGTTTTTCCTTTCTCTACTCTTTCTGGTGTAAAATCAATCGATTCATAAAATCCAAATTTGTCATACATTCCTTCTTTTTCTAATCTCTTTAAATTTCTGATTTCTTCTTTTGGTGAATCACAAATCGCCAAAATGCTTCCATAGCTTGCTACCACTAATTCATCTGCTAATCCTCGTTTTAATCCCAGCCATGGAATCCCAAATGCTTTGTATTGATAGTTTGATTTTAAATCTTTTACATTAAAAGCGGATTCTGATATTCCCCAAGGGATATTTAATTTTTTCGCATACTCTTTTTGACTCATAATCATAAATTTGCAAGACTCATCTAATAAACTTCCTTCATATTTTGGAATATTGATATTTGGCATTAAATATTCAAAGGCAGTTCCAGACCATGAAATCAATCCTTTATATTTTCCTAGTGTCGTTAGTGTTCTACTTAGATAATTCCAATGCTTGGCTGGTATATCTTTTTTGGCAATGGCTACTAAACTTGCTTGTCTTGCTTCTGAGGCTAGTAGGTCATAATACGAGTCTGTCATTCTATTTTCCTCTATATTAAATCCAATTGAAAAAAGTTGTTGTTCCCAATTATATAAAACTGAAAAATCGGTTGCTTTTATTATATTATTTAAAATTACAATCCAATCCTTTAGCTCTGTTTCTCCCATTTCTTCTAGAAAAACTTTTGTAACATAAAGATAACCTACAAAATTCCCACTATCAACTGTTGAAACATATCTAGGATTTAATGGTTCTTTCGTTTGTATTTGATACCAATTATATAAATGTCCATTCCATTTTGGTAGGCTTTCAATCGAAAGTATGATATTTTTTAATAATTCTATTGCTTTTTCTTTTTCAATATAGTTTAAATCATATGCTGAAATAACCGCTAATAAAGACAATCCTATATTGGTAGAAGAGGTTCTTAGCACAATTTTGTCTTTTCTATCTTCTTGATAATTATCTGGTATTAAATAATTATTTTCTTTGGTTAGATACGTTTCAAAAAATTTCCATGTCCTTTTTCCAATTTCCTTGATATATTCTTTTTCTTGCTTGTCTAATTTTTCAATTGCTGCTTCTTTCTTTTTCTCTTTACTAATATACCACATAGCAACTGGTATAAAAGCCCAGAAAAATCCTAACAAAATGGCAAATAAGTTTTGTCTTAATAGTCCTAATCCAATACTGATAACTCCTGCTAAAACATTAACTGCCATTTGATTATAATAAGATACTAAATTAGATTTTGCCTGTTTTTCTGCCTCTTCTGAGGTAGTCCATTCTAACAAGTGTTTATGGCTAAATAATACACGGTACAAAGTAACCATTATGGCTTTTAAAGAAATATAAGCTTTATATGGTAAACACCCCAGTGTTAAAATTCCTCTTAAAAAGATTCCTTTCAAACCTGATATTTTGGGTGTAAATGTCTTTTGTTTTTGCTCTCCTTCTTTTTTAACTATGAATTGATTGACAAGCTCTAATAGGAAAGGGAAAATAGCCGTTATTAACCATATAAAAAAAATTCCATAGATTGATTGTTGCTTCCAAATTCCTATGATACTAGTGTAAATCATAGCAGCTATAAGACTTATATCTAATAAGCTCCTTCTTAAATTGTCCCATATTTTGTACCTAGAAAGTAAATTTAAATTACTACTTGCTCCCATCCATTTTATAATTTGCCAGTCTCCTCGAATCCACCTAGATAGTCGATTCATAAAACTATTGTATTTGGTTGGATAGCCATCCATTAGCATAATATCTGATACTAATCCACAACGTAAATAACATCCTTCTAATAAATCATGACTCAATACCGTATTTTCAGGTATTCGATTTTTTAATATTTTAGAAAACACTTTTACATTGTAAATCCCTTTCCCTGTAAAAATTCCTTCTTTAAAATTGTCTTGGTAAATATCAGATATGGCATTGGTATATGAGTCAATTCCTCCTGCTCCTGCAAATATTTTGGTAAATAGAGTTTTGTAACTAATATCTAAGTTTACACCCACTCTTGGTTGCATGATTCCATAACCATCTATTACGATATTCTTTTTTTCCTCTATGACTGGTTCATTTAAAATATGTGCCATGGCACCTACTAATTCAAAGGCTGAATTTAAAATTAAATCGGTATCTGCATCTAGTGTTATCACATATTTTATCTTTTTTAATTCTTCTTTTATCACTTCTTGCTTTTCTGTTTGCCTTTCAAAAGTATTTTCTCGAAATGGATTTCTAATATTTCCTAAAAGATATTCATTAAATTGATTTAACATCCCTCTTTTTCTTTCCCATCCCAAATAAGCATTTTCACTTTCGTTTCGTTGTCTTTTTCGATAAATAAAATGGAAAATAGGTAATGTCGCTTCTTCTTGTTTATCATACTTTTGATTTAATCTTTCTGCTTGCTTTTTTCCTTCTTCGATTACTTCTTTATCAAATTCTTCTTCTGGCTTGTCACTTTGGCTGCAATCTCCTAATAATGTAAAATATATATTTTCTGATTGGTTAGCCAGGTAATAAACTTCTAATTTTCTCATTAATTCTTGTACTTTTTCTTTTGACTTGATAATAGTTGGAATCACAACCATAGTACGATTTTTCTCATCAATTCCATGGGAAAAGTCTAATTTGGGTATTAATTTAGGGCTAACCGTTTTACTTAAGATGTATTGTATAATTTGAATAACTAGTTCAGAAGACGGTATTAAAAAGATTAAAAAACTAAGTACGAATATTCCCTTATTTTGAATGGATGGTTGGAAGAATAGACTAATTCCTAAAGATAGTACAACACTTAAAAGTGTAATTCCTAAAATATAGACTTTTGTTTTTCCTTCTGGGGTCATCTGTCTAGTTGTTTTATTGTTTAATTGACGATATAACTCATTTCTTCCTTTGTCAATTAAATAATAGCCTATATGTGCTTGTTTACTTCCTAATGGCTTTTTACTTGCTATTTCTAACATTTTTTTTGTAATATAAATCTCTGATATCTTTGTTTTTTTGGATATCTCTTTGATTTTATTTCTATAATATTCTTTTGTTTGGTTGTCCATTTTTTCATAAACACCACTTGGGTCTTGTTTTAGTAGTTCTTCTACACCATTTACTTTTTCAAAAATTTCTAGGAAGTTAATTCTTTGTATCTTTTTGATACTTGTTATACTATTTCCAATAGAAACTTTACATACAGCTATCTCAAAGTGTTCCTTTTTAATGACTTCTGATACATTACTTCCAGTTAATTCGACTGTTTCTTCTAAAACTTTTAAATAACTATATCCCTTTTTTCCATAACGTTTTAAGATATATGACATATATTCAATAAAAGAATATTGCATATCTTTTAGTACCCTTTTTTCTCTTTTTTTCGTCGTACTATTTTTAAATGCTAATTCTGATTTTTGTTTATTTTCTAGTAATCTTTCTACCATATTTTCTGCTTTGTATTTTTGTATTTGAGCTGTATATATTTTTTCACATACTTCTCTTATATTCTCAATTATGGCAATCTCAAGAAATACCCCTATGTTCCAGATTTCTTCCATACTTAATGTTTTTTTGGTTTGGTAACTAGCTAAATAAGATTCTAAGTCTTTTCTTTCGATTTTATTATCAGTATAGGCTACTATTTCAGAAGCTATTACATAAATACGGGCAAATCCTTTATAGGCCCCATTTGCAATTCCTAAAAAATTGGTATATTTTTTTAGGGTTAATTCTTTTTCTATTTGTTTTACAGTTTCTTCGATTATATATAAATTATCTAATAACCATTCTCCTGCTGGATGGATACTAACTCCTAATTTTAGATGTTCGTTTAATAGGTTATATACTTCTTGGATGACTCTAAAACTTTCTATCATATGCGGTACTGGATAGGTGTCTTTTTGTGATTTATGACTTAAATTGTGACTAGATGCTATTTTTTGCAAATGATTTTCTAATTGCTTTTTGTCTAGTACAGTTCCATTGATTTTTAATATTTTATTGATTTTCAAAAAAATTCCACTCCTTGCCAATATGTTTTATCCATATTGTTTGCAAAGAGTGGTAATTTTATGCATTTATATTATCTTTCTTCCTCATCTTCTGAAATTGTATAACTGTAATTTTGATTTTCGCCTTTTACAGTTTCGGATTTTGTGCTATGTAATTGTTCTTTTTCTATTGCTTTTGTTTTTAATACATTATCATCTAATATAAATTCTTTTGATAACATATCTTCTATTGTTTCTAATGCGTTACTATATTCACTTTTAATTTTACTTCTTGATAGATCACTCGTATCTATATGATTTTTTATGGTTTCCATTTTTCCCATACTCATAATATAATTTACTAAATCATCTGACATGGCTTGTCTTGAATCCATACCAAAATAGGATGCCCAACCTTCTAGTATTACTGTAGATAAATCTGATCTATCATACTCATACACTGAAGTACCTCCTCTTTGTATGGTACCATTATCCATTTTAGCCTCATGTGTAATGACTGTTATTTCTTCTTTGGGTATATTAGTTGCTACACTTATTTTATCTTTTAATACATCTAGTCCGAAATTATATATATCATCTGATAGTTCTATTAATTTTGTATTTGGTATTTTCTCATCTTTTAAAATCTTCCTATAATCTTTTAATTGTTTAATATTTTCTTCGGTGGTTTCAATCTCTTTTAATATTTTTGGATTATTTTCCAACTCTTCTAACCCCATTGGTTTTCCATCTAGTGGTACAATATCTGAATAAGATCTCAATTTGTCGGTTGGTCCTATTAGAATAAATGCTCCAAGTCCTACAGCTCCTATAATAGATAGTTTTTTTGATTTCGAGTTTTTTCCTTTATTGTTATTATTAGTAGCTACTGTTTCCCTGTTTCCTGTTTTTGGTTTTTTCATAAAATGAGGTATATCAACTATTGTTTCTTCCTCTCCATTTTGTTCCATTATTGTTTTTTTCCATTTTCTATCTTCTATACCAGGAAATACATTTACATCATCTATTTCCTGCTTTTTCTTGGTACTTTGATTAAGTCCTTTTCTAAAATCTTCTCCTTTTTTACTCATATCTCTTCCTCCTTTGCATGGATTCCCTACTTTTTATTATAGCACGATTCGAAAAAAAAAGCAAAATTTCTGTGTTTTCACTTATTTTTGCTTTTTTCTTATATTTTATTCATAAAAATATTCCATAATTCCATTGTAAATTCCCCAAGCTAATCGATTTTGATAGCTATCTTCTAACAATTGTTTCTCTTCTTCTGGATTGGATAAAAAACCACATTCTACAATTGATATTGGTATTTCTACGTGTTTCATAATATAAACGGTATCTAATTTCATAGCCACTCTTTTATTTTCCTTTTGAATCGATTTGTTTAGATTTTCTTGTAATTGTTTTGCTAATTTTATACTATTTTCATCTGTTGGTTTATAAAAACATTGCCAACCATAGTATTGCGATTGTGGTATTTTATTTAAATGAATGGATACAAATATATCTGCTGAACTTTCATTTCCTATTTTTACACGATTGTGGATATCTGATATCTTTTTTTGCTTCAAGGTTGTTGCATTTAGGTCATAAATGGCATTCTCATCAGAACGTGTTAAAATTACATTACATCCACTTTGTTCTAATAGATTTTGTACTTTTAACGTTACTTTTAAATTGGTTTCTGCTTCTGTTGTTCCATTGCTACTTTCTGCTCCGTTCATCTGGTAGTATTTTTTTATTAACCTCAAAACTATTTTTAAAAATTGAAGATAATATTGACTGTTTTATCTTCAAAAACTTCAATTCTGTTTATTAGCTTTTTCATCACTTCATTATCAAAATTTTCTGCTGTTTTAAATTCTTCTATTATTTTAAGTATATTTTCATCTGATATTATATTTTTGTTTTCTTTTTCAAGTTGTTTTATTTGCTCTACTGTCTCACTTTCTTTTAATTTTAAAATTGCATATTCTTCCTTAAATTGCTCTACTGAAATATTTTCATCTAATTTTTTATTATACAATACCTTAATATCATTTTCTATTTTTTGTTTTAAACTTTTAACTTTTAACAATGAATTATATTTTGAATTTCCTTTTTTATATTCTTCTTTGATTTTATTCGCTTCTTTTTCTAATTGTACTACTTCTAATTTTTTATTTAATGAATGAATCACTATATCATTCAAGGCTTTTTCTTTTATCGTATGCCCTTTATCACAAATGCTAGGAAATCTATATAACATTCTGCATTTATAATACCAAGTTTCTTCTCCATCTATTATTATCTTTTTATGATTTTTTGTTCTTCTACGACTTTTATATTGCATTTTAGATCCACAATGTCCACAATATACAAGATCTTTTAATAAATATTCATATTTTCTTTTCGGTTTATGAAAATTCCCCTTTAATAATTCTTGTACTTTATCAAAAAGTTCTTTATCAATAATAGGTTCATGCGTATTCTCAATTATTTTCCATTCATCATGATTTGTTTTTATTGTTTTCTTTGTCAAATAATCGGTTCTATACTTATTTATGATCAATGCTCCTGTATAGATTGGATCTTTGAGAATTCTACCAATACTATCGTTTCTCCATTCATTGATAGGTACTTTTTGACCTTTATATTTTTTAGGTGTATCAATTCCTCTCTTAGTTAATTCTTTTGCAATTTTCCCTTGCGACATTCCTTCCCCATACATTTTAAATATTAATTTTACATTATCTGAAACATTTTCATCTATCACTAATTTGTGTTTTTCTGTTTTACTTTTTTTATAGCCATAAGGGACTTTACATTGAACATACATTCCTTGCTTTTTCATATTATCAATTACAGACTTTATCTTTTTAGAAACATCTGCTAAATAGGATTGATTGACAATTCCTCTTAACATGATAGTATCATCAATTTCATATCTTTCTCCACTATCTATGTAATCATTTACTGAAATAAACCTTATATCATTATCAGGAAAAAATATCTCTGTATAATATCCTGTTTTATTTTTATCTCTAGTTAGTCTTGATAAATCTTTCACTATTAACATATTTATTTTTTTGTGTAAAATATCAATAATCATTTCGTTTAATGCAGGTCTTGATTCTAGTATTCCTGACCATCCATTATCGGCGTATTCTTTTATAACATCAAAATTATTTTTTCTTGCATAATTTAATGTTATCTCTCTTTGTGCATCTATACTATTATTAGGGTTATTATCTTCTTTTGATAACCTTAAATAAATTCCAGCTTTATAATCTTTCATTATAATTTACCTATTACATCATATCTGTAATTTATATATATGTTATTTTCCTTGTCTATTTCTATGTTATATATAAGTTCAGATAATTTTTCTGATGTCCATTCTTCAATATTTGATAATTTTGAAATGATTAATAATAATTCATTTTTTGTAATACTAGGCTTTTCTTCTCTTTGTTTACACAAACTATTTTTTTCTGATTTTAATATATTTCTTCTTTCAACATTACTTTTATAAAATCTTCTGTAATCTTCTTCCTCAATTAAACTATTTGTATAATCTTCATATAAAGAATTTATGGCTCTTTCTATTTTAGCTATTTTTTGTTCAATTGTTTCAATTTCTTTATCTAATACTCTTGTTGTCATATTTTTATATTCTAACATTGTTATTTCTTCAAGTTTATCATGATTGATAATGCTTTTTATCTTTTTATTAATACTTTGGACTACCACATCTTTTAATACTTCTTCTTTTATAGATTTACTTTTCCTTTCACATTCTATATCTTTTTTACTTTTCATCGAATTTACACATACTATAATTTTACTGGTTATTTCTCCATGTTTATTTCTTTTAACTTTCAATACCATTTTACTGCCACATTCTTTGCAAAATACCAGTCCATTTAACATCCAATTAAACTTTTTATGTTTTGTTTTTTTATTCAAATTTAGTTTGTTTTGTACCCTATCAAAAAGTTCTTTATCAATAATTGGTTCATGAGTGTTTTCAGCTAGTTTCCATTCCTGTCTAGGTATCAATTTTACTTTTTTAGATTTATAACTTAAATTTAGTTTTTTACCATATTCAGTATGTCCTATATAAAATTTATTTTGTAAAATTCTTTTGATAGCCTCTGGTCTCCATTTATAATCATCTCCACTTCGTGAACCTCCATAATCATAATATCCAGGACAAAAAACTTTTTCTTCTTTTAATTTTTGGGCAATCTGACTTAAGATTATTCCATTATCATACATTGTAAAAATTCTTTTTATGATACTCGCTCTTTCAGGTTCAACGATAAGATGATTTTTATCTTTTGGATTTTTTATATAACCATAGGGAGCAAGAGAACCTAAAAACAATCCTTTTTCTTTTCTTGCCCACACTCCACTTCTAACCTTTTTTGATATATCCTTACTATACCAATCATTTATTAAAGTTTTAAATTGTATCATATCATTATTAGAATTTTTAACATAAGTATCTACATTGTCTAGTATTGATATGTATCTAATATTATTTTCTAAAAAGTATTTTTCTATGTAGTAATTTGCTTCAAAGCTATTCCTTGATAATCGTGATAAATCTTTTGTAATAATTGAATTAATATAGCCTTTTTCAACATCTTCAATCATTTTTTGAAATGCGGGTCTATTCGTATTTAATCCTGTATATCCATCATCAATATAAAAATCTATTAACTTGTACTCTTCTCCTAATTCTTCTAATTTACGAATGATAATACTTCTTTGACTTCCTATACTATCGCTTTCTTCTTTATCGCCATCCTCTCTTGATAATCTTAAATATCCTGCAACGTGGTATTTAGCATATTGCATATTAGTTGTCCTCCTTCCTGAATAACAACTAATCTTAAACAGTTATATTGATTATACAAAAAAGTTATATAAAAGGCGAACCCACATATATAGTTGTTATTTTTGCTCTAAATATTCATCAATTTTTTCTAGTGCATATCTAACTAAAATATTGTATATTTCTTCGCTATTAGCTTTTTCTTTTACTCCGAGTTATGACTGTATAATCTTTACCTTCTATGGTATAGATTTCTTTTACTTGTTCCATTTCATTCACTCCCAATTAAAAATATTAATGTGTTTAAAAAAATATTACTAATTTACCTATATTAGATAAAGTCTTGTAATTGTTGTTATTCAGTTCTAATTTCTTAGAGATTTTTTGTCTCTATTAGAATGGGCGAAATGAAATTGTCAAATTTCCCAAAAAAATTAAAATTTTTTATATTTTTTATTTGGACAATATAAAAGGGAAGTATCTTAAAAAATCAAAAGATACTTCCCTTTTAAAACTATATGAGATACTCATACATATGTGAGATCTAAAATCTCAAATTAGATTAATCTATATTATATAAAATATGTAGTTTTAAAAAATATATGCAAAAAGAGTAAAGTTTTGAATCTTTACTCTTAAATCAACCTTATATATTTCTATATAAGTAAGTTCCACCTTGTGTGGAAAATATTTATTAATTTAATTATACCATAAATTCAAGTAATGTCAAGATTTTTTAAAATCCTTTTTTCTAGCCTTTCTATGAATTTAGGATTCATTTTTCCTATTTTATGTATCAATCGTGATTTATCTATGCAAGTGATTTGCTCTACTTTTGCTTTTGATGGTAATTTATTTAATTTTCCTTCTTCTAAATCTGTTTCTAAAATTTTCTCATGAGTATCATATAATTTAGGAGAACTTGAAATGGGAATTACAACTACTGTACTTGAAATACTATTTTTATAAGAATCTTGCATAATAATCCCCATATGTGTATTACATAATTCTTTTCCTACATTTTGACCAAATTCTATTAAATATATTTCGCCCTTTCTTGGTCTTATTGGGTGTAAATTATTTTTTCTATTTTTCTCTAATTTTTCAGATTTATCGTTTAAATCAAATTTATAAATAAACCAATCAAAAAATCTTCTGAAATCTTTTCTATTTATATAGTTATTAACTTTTTCTATAACATAATTCAACATCTTTTAGGTACTTTTCCTCCACTCTTTTTTCATTTCAATTTCTTCTCTTTCGTCAATATTTTCTTGTTCAACATCAATTAAATAAACTTTATCATTAAAAGATCCTTTTTTGCTATTTTTAATCTTTCTAGCATTTTCTACATCTTCCATTGATATATTTTTATAGCAAAAATAACTTCCATTAGATCTGCTAATTCTTGGGTAGAATGTTCTTCTATAAATTCATGAGCTTCCTCAAATATTTTTTTATCTAATTCTTGTAAATATTCTTTGTCATTTAATATTTTATAATTACATTTTTTTCCTTTTATTGAATTAATATTTTCAGGTATTTTATCTCTTACTAATTTATTATAACTATATTTCATTTTTATCATCTCCAATCAAATTATGTATATATAATAAAACAAATGTTCTAGAAAGTCAATAGGATTTTTGATTTTTTAGAAATTCTTTTTATAGCTTAGAATAAATTTTATATGTTCATTTTCTTATAAAAATAAGTCAAGGTTCATATAATTTTTAACCTTAACTTCTTTTTTATATAAAATTAACCATAATATTCTTCTAACTTTTTATCAATTTGCTCATCTGATAATTTTAATATTTCATTATATTTACTTGGATTTTTCAAAATTTCTAATACTGTATCTTTTCCAAATGTTTCTACAATATATCTAGTTATAAAATAGCAGTCACTATAATTAAAATAATTATTACATTTCAATCTCATTATACTTGGTTTACTGTATGTATTAGTTTCTGTACTTAAACCTGTTATATATGTTGTTATATCAAGCCACTTTGGTATATTTTTAAAATTATCATGTAATATTATATCTGCTACAGATTTACTTATTATCTCCAATATAGTATTGTAATCATGTACTTTTCCCGAATTAGCTGGTGTTACTACTTTTACAAGATTATCCTCTCCACAAGATACTTCCCACTCTTCCTTTTTTACACCAAATACATCTAAATGTAGTTCTTCTATACTATTATATACATATATGATTATCTCTTTAGTACAATTATGTATATCAAAATATTCTATTGCCTTATTATATCCTTCTATCGTTGCTTTTTCTATATCTGCTATTATTTTTTTATCTTGCAATTTATAATATATTTTTAAATTATTATTTCTATATTGCTCTAATTCTTTTAATTGTTCTATATATTTATTTATAATGTATCTATGATATTCAAAATACATTTTATCAACAATTTCTTCTGGTTTTACCCATGTTAATTGGTGATCTTCTTCTATGGGATTACAAATCCTTTCATCTAATTTAGCTTTATAAAAATCCATAATTCCTAATTCATATTTATCCATAATATCAAAATAATAATAACATCCTAAATTATCAATATATTCAATATCTTTTAAAGAATATCCTATTTCCTCTTGTGTCTCTCTAATTAATGCTTGTTTAGAGGTTTCTTGTCCTTCAATTCTTCCACCAATTAAATTATACATATTATACTTTTTTATATAGGCAACTGCGATTTCTCCTTTTTCATTAAATATTAAACCATACGATGTTCTCCTTTCTTCATATTCTTTTCCTTCTAATTTTTCTCCGATAAATTTCATACTTTCTTTTCCTCTCAACTGATTTATTTCTATTTTTTATTTTTATATAATTCTATCATAGAAAGTCAAAAAAATAAATTATTATTTCAATATTTTATTTTCTCCAATTTTTTATAAATAAATTATAAAGGGTTTGGGATTTTTCCCATAAATCTGCAAGAACTATTTGTGTCTACAAAGGGGAATCTTGCTAAACAGTATTATGCTTATGTATCCAAAATTTTTTATTCATTGTTCTTTATTTTTCCCTAATTAGGGAATTCCTTGTGTTTTCTTATTCTGTAAGACTTATAGCTTTTATTATATTTTTTCTTCTATTTCCTCTTTCAGTAATTCTTCTGTCATTTCTTCTATCATTTGATTATATCTTGCAAAAACAATAAATTCGTTTGTTACTGGTTTCGTATATCTTTCTTTTAATTGTTTTTCTATCTTATGTTTTTTATCAATTATTTCATTTTCTCTTTTTAACAATTTGTCCATTATTATTCCTCTATTTACCAATTCTTGAAATCTAGATTGATAATTTTCTTCCATATTCCTTTTAACCTTTATTCCATATTTACCAAGTGTTCTCATATATACCAACTCCAATCAAAAATTATTTTAAAGTTAACTTTAATTATAATAAATTAATTTATAACATAATTATATAACTTTAATTTCTAAAAGGCGAACCCATTTTATATACTCATAATTCAAAAAAGAAAGTGCCTAAACACTTCCTTTGAACTGTATAAGATCAGTTATTATTTTATTGGGGTTAATAAGCAACTCCCTTTCTCTGGTATTCCATGCCCTGCATCTAATACCACTGTTTTTCCTGAAACAGGTGTAGCAGTCGTTTGTACTGTTTCCTTTCTATTGTTTATGGAAGGATTTTCATTTGTTATCTGTAGAGAAAACGCAAATAACGCGATTAATATACAAGTTAACATTATTTTTATTCTTTTTTGATTCATCACTAACATAAAAAAACTCCTATATAAATATGATTACTACTATTTATATTAAGAGTTTTTATTTTTATTCCTTTATTTTATTAATTTCTTCTTGTGTCAATTTTGTAATTCTAGCAATCTGCTCTATACTGATTTTATTTTTTAACATTTCCTTTACTAGTTTTATTTTTTCTTCTTTTCTCCCTTGCTCTATTCCCTTCTCTATTCCTTTCTTAATTCCCTGCTCTAAGCCTTGTTCCAATCCTTGCTCTAAGCCACGCTGTAATCCTTTTTTAGTTGCATAGTCAATAGCTGATATCTCATCTAAAATTGCTTTCTTTCTAAATTCATAGTTGTTCCTCTCTTCTCTACTTAGACTCATAGATGCTAATTTTTTATTGATTTTTTCAATTTCTTTATTTACCTTACTTGCTTTTTTCACTTTTTCCTCACCCCCAATAAATAACCATAACCATTGTTCTAGTTTTGTATGTATGTCTGGATTTCTCTTTTTAAACTTTGGTAATTCTATTACGTGTATTTCTACATATTTAGTTGCATATTTGTCTTCCTTTTCATAGCCCATATCGATTTTGGCATTTTCTTCTGTTTCTTCAAATATCATTCTTGCTACTGAATGATAGCTATTTCTTTTATAATAATTAAAGTTTAAGATATCAATTACAATTACTTTTTTACAATTTGTATATGGATCGCCTTCTCCTAATTGTTGTTGATAAGTGCTTGCCATATAATAGGTTGTTCTTTGTTCGATATTATATTGATTTTGTAATTGCATTTCTACATTTACAATCATTTTGTTATCTAGTGTTACTTTTAAATCCAATACGCCATACTTACTATCATAAAAATTCTTTGGTATTTCTGGATTATTAATTGTTATATTTTTTATTGTTGTTTTAAGGACACTTTCTAAAAAGTCTTTTAATGCTTCTTTATTTTCCTCTTGTCCAAATATTCTTTTAAAAACATAGTCTGATGTTAATGGTAATTTGCTTGCCATATAATTTCCTCCTTATTATATCATTTTAGTTTCTATTTTTCAATTATTTTGGTGTATTTCATGAATAAAATTTTACTGATTAGTAATGTAATATTTTCATTTATTTTCTTACTATTTTTGACTAAATTTTTCATATTCTAAATTTTAATATGGATTAAAACGAAATAAAATAATTTGATTCTAACATTTGAATTACTGCAGTAATCTAAATTTGTTATATTTTATCATAATTTTTCCTGTTTATGTGTCGAAATTTGTAAATTGTAAAATTATTTCAAAAAAACTTTAGTCTTTTTAACTAAAGTTTCTTTTCTTCTTATTATTTTCTTCTATCTACTGCATAACTACTTCCCATGACCGATTTAGCAGCGTGCTTTACTTGTGCTCCAATTTCTCCTATTTCTAATATGTTATGAAATCTTCCAACATCTGCGACTACAACTCCGATTGATAAAGAAGTTAATGGAAATTGTTCAATAATTCCTTTTCGATTAGCCACTTCTATGTATCCTTTTTCTAAATCTTGTTCTGTAAAATATCTGGCTACTTTTGCATCAAAATATGATAGTATATTCTGACATAATTTTTCACAATTTGTGCCTGGTATAATTGCAACAAAGTCATCCCCACCAATATGACCTATAAATGTGTTGTCCAATTCATCTGTATGAATGGAATTGATAATTGTTTCTGCTGTAAATTCTATAATTTGGTCTCCTTTTAAAAAACCATATACATCATTATATGCTTTAAAATTGTCTAAATCTAAGTACAATACTGAAAATGGTTCTTGGTGTAAAATTCTTTTCTTTAATTCTGCATGTATCTGAACATTTCCTGGTAGCCCTGTTAATGGACTCACTCTTCTGTTACTGGCCAATAATCTATTTAGATTTTTAACCGTATAATATAAATATTTCTCATCTACTGGCTTTTTGATAAAATACTCTACAGATTCTTGTAAAATTTTAACTCTGTGTTCCCTATCACTTTTAGAAGATACAATAATAACTGGTGTTATGGTATTGTCTTCGTCTTTTCTAATTTTTCTACATAAGTCAATTACGTTCCTATCGATTGCATCCTCATTGATTACAATAAGTGAAGGAATATTTTTTAAGGCAATATCGATTTGTTCGGTTTTGACACTGATAAATTTATATTCTGGATCATTTTTAAATAATTCTCTAAATATCATAATGGAAGAATCATCATCATCTATGATATATATCTCTTGTACCATATGTTTGCTCCTTTGTTTTTATTTCAAATTTATTATATACAAATACTAGTTTCTTTTTCAAGTGTTTTTCTTATTTTTTCTAATCTCTATTTTTTTACTTAATACTTCTGTAATTTCCTTCGTATTAATTGCTGGAAAAGCTTTTTTTAGTCGATATACATTTTTGTATAAATGTAATATCGTTCTGTTTCTTTTCTTTTTTAATTTCTCAACTAGTTTTCGAACACTTTCAGCAGTTGTAAGTTTCTCTTTGTTTTTTTCCATTTCTTTTGATAGTTTTTTAATTTCTTTTAATCTTTCCTTTATTTCTTTGTTTAATTCTTCTACTTTTTCTAATGTCATTTTTATGTTTTTTACTTTAATAACGGTTGTAATAAAGTCAATTATTAAGACTAACATAATAATTGACATCACATAGTGCAATAATTTTACATCTATGAATGAAATTATATTTTGTATGAATGGGTGAATATATTTTACAAATATAACTCCCAATATCCCCCAACAAATTGAATTAACTAAGCAAACTCTTCCTTGAAAGTTAAACTTTTGGTCTGTGTAGTCCCAATATTTTGTATGAAATATCTTTTCTAACAATACACCTACTAAATATTCCCATATTGTTAATACCATTATGGCAATGAAAAATAATAAAATTGGTTGGCTTTCAAACTGATTTAAAAACAACAAAATGATGATAGCACCAATTCCATAGATTGGACAAAATGGTCCTTTTAAGAACCCTGTATTAATAATCTTTTTTTCCGCTATTGTTCTTACAATGGATTCCATAACCCATCCTAAAAACGAATATATAATAAAATAGGTTACAATTTCAAATAATTTTTCTTCCATACCTTCCCCTTTTTAAATAAAATAACCTCTTACAGAATATGGTAAGAGGTTATCCTTTATTTTCTTACTAATACTTTAGATACTTCGCTTACATCACTTTCGTTATAAACTCTTATTTCTAGTCTATTTTCCCCATCATGTAATGGATACGCATATTCAAATTCCTTTCTTTGTTCTAGTGGTAATACTTTATCTAAGTCTAAACTGTTTCTTTCTGTTTCATTGATGATGAATTCTACTCTCTTGATCCCTTCTTCATCGGATGCCTTTATGATAAAGTTATCAGCACCATCTGTGCTTACTTCTAGTTTTGGTTTGGTAACACCTTTTATTTCTTGTTTCTTTGTTTGCGTTTTATGATTACGATCTACTACTATTACTGTTAATGTGTGTAATCCTTTTGGAATTTCAATTGTTTGCTCAGTCTGTATATTGTTTATTTCAATTGTTTGCTCATCTTCCTCATCCCATCGATATGTCATATAAGAGAGCTCTTCTTTACCTTCTGCTATAATTTTTATGTTGTTTCCATTGGCCTCTAAATTAATATTAATATCTCCTAATAGAGTATATTTCTTTTGATAAGTTATCTCTTGCCCATTTACATCTATTGCATATACATTTAGCGTATTTTCTCCTGTTGGTATCTCTATTTTTTGTTCTACTTTTTTCTTTCCCTTTCCTTCTATTTGAGTTGGTTCTTCTTCGTTCCATTGATAGATTACTTTTTCAATTGCTTTGTCGTGACTGATTTGTAAGATTATTTCGGTTTCTGACGTTTCCTCTACATAAATGGTTGGTTTCGTTGCTACTTTGGTAGCTGCTGCTTCTTGATACATAGAATAGGAACCACTTCCTATTATGAAGATTCCAAAAATAAATATGGCGATTGAAAAGAATTTTAGTATTTTGTTAATTTCAATTGTCCCATGATTTCTTACTTTTTGTTTCTTTTCTTTTTTTGGATTTTCAACGCTTAATATTTGGTTCAAAGTTTCCACCTCTTTTGTTTTGTTTCTTAGAAATTATATCATAAGCATTCCCAATTGTAAACATTTTCTATTCAAAAATAAGGAAACATTAAGACAATGTTTCCTTATTTTTTATTAGTTTTGTGAATATGGTAAAATTGCAATGTGTCTTGCTCTTTTTACTGCTGTTGTGATATCTCTTTGATGCTTGCTACATGCTCCTGTTGTTCTTCTTGGTAAGATTTTTCCTTTGTCATTGATGAATTTTCTTAATTGTTCTGGATTTTTATAATCTAATTCGAAGTTTTTATCACTACATAATACACATACTTTTTTTCTTTGTTTTCTGAATCTTGGATTGTAATCCTCATCATAGTTTTTATTTCTTCTATTTTGTTTTTTGTCTGCCATTTTCTTTTTCCCCCTCCTTTAGTTAGAATGGTAGGTCATCGCTTGAAGATACTTCGAAGTCTGCTCCCATATTTCCTGGTGCAGTATTTCCAAATGTATTTTCAAAAGAGTTACTAGTTTCTCCTTCTCTTCTGCTATCTGCGAAATATGCTTCTTCTGCTACAACTTCTGTTACATAATGTTTGGCTCCTTGGTCATCATCCCAAGTCCTAGTTTGTATTCTCCCGATAATGCCTACTTGTTGACCTTTCTTAAAGTATTTGCTACAAAATTCGCCAAGCTTACTCCATGCAACAATGTTGATAAAGTCTGCTTGTCTTTCTTCCCCTTGTCTTACAAATCTTCTATTGACTGCAAGGCTAAAGGATGCTACTAGTGTATTATTAGTTTGTGTGTATCTTACTTCTGGGTCTCTTGTTAGTCTTCCCATTAATATTACTTTGTTCATTTCTAATCACCTTTCTTACTCTAAATAAAGGCCCCTATCTTTATTTAATTTGTTCTTTACTAATTTTAATTAGTCATTTTTTCTTACAACGATATATTTGATAATATCATCTGTAATTCTGTAAACTCTTTCAAGTTCTGTAATAGAAGCTGGATTTGCTTCAAAGTTGAATAATAGATATGTAGCTTCGTTGAATTTTTTGATTTCATAAGCTAATTTTTTCTTACCCATGTTTTCTACTGATTCTACTTTTCCATTTTCATTAATTAACCCTGTGAATTTTTCTTCTAAAGCTTTTAATCCTGTTTCATCAACATTTGGGTTAACAATGATAATACTTTCGTATTGATTCATTATTTTCACCTCCCTTTGGTTTATAACCTACCTTTTTGGTAAGTAGAGATTTGATTTTTGCACAAAAATAACTGTGCTTTTTTCAAAACACAGTTATTTTACCATATTTTCTAACTTTTGGCAAGTAGTTTTTACGTTTTCATTATGCTTTTTGCTTTTGCGTATAAATAATTTTTCCAAATTTAGTCTCATTTACTTTTTTCTGTAATTCCACAATTGGAATGGGAAGAATGGAAATTGCTAATGTAATAAGCCATTGGGTCTGATTTAGGGGAACTAGTTTAAATATATTTGCTAAAGTTGGTATTACCACTACAATTGTTTGTACCAATACGCCTAAGATAAAGCTTCCAATCAGAAATTTATTCTCAAAAATTCCAATTTTAAAAATAGATTGTTCACTTTTTATATTAAAGCTGTGGACAAGTTCTAGTAATCCAATTGCTATAAATGCCATAGTTCTTCCTACTTCTATTCCATAATATTTATTTCCAATGCTAAAGGCTACCAATGTTAACATTCCTAGCATAATCCCTTCTACGATTATTTTGTTCCATAATCCATCTGCAAAAATTCCTTTTCTACTGTCTAATGGCTTTCGTTTCATAATGTCTTTTTCAGGTGGCTCTAATCCAATTGCAATGGCTGGTAAAGAGTCAGTTACTAGGTTTACCCATAGTAGTTGAATGGCTAAAAGTGGTGATTTAAAGCCTAGTACTAATCCCATAAAAATTGTTACAATCTCCCCTATATTGGTAGCAATTAGGAAATGAATTGCTTTTTTAATATTATCATAAATATTTCTTCCTTGTTTAACAGCTTTTACAATCGTTACAAAATTATCATCTGTTAAAATCATATCAGATGCATTTTTGGCTACATCGGTTCCATTTTGTCCCATTGCAATTCCAATATCTGCATTTTTTAAAGCTGGGCTGTCATTAACGCCATCTCCTGTCATAGCAACAACTGCTCCTGTCCTTTGCCATGCTTTAACAATTCTTACTTTGTGTTCAGGTGTTACTCTAGCAAATACTGAATATTTTGTTATTTCTCTTTCTAATTTTTCTTGTGATATTTTGTCTAGCTCTTGTCCTGTCATTGCTTTATCATCTGGTTCTAATATATTTAAATCTTTCGCAATTGCTTTGGCTGTTGCAATATGGTCACCTGTTATCATAACGGTTTTAATTCCTGCACGTTTACAGGTTTTTACTGCTTCTTTTACCCCTTCTCTTGGTGGATCTATCATTCCGATTAATCCGTACAAAATTTAAATTATTTTCTATATTTTGTGTCTCTATTTTAGATGGCATTCTTTCTAAATCTTTGTAAGCTACAGCAATTACCCTTAAAGCTTTTTCTGCCATTTGTAGATTTTGCCTTTGAATTCTTTGCTTTTCTCCTATTGGTATTTGACATTTATCTAATAAAATATCTGGTGCTCCTTTGGTAATCACTCTATATCTATTTCCTACTTTGTGGATGGTTGTCATCATTTTTCGATTGGAATCAAATGGTATCTCACTCACTCTTGGCATTTGCTGATACAATTCTGTTTTATTTTTTCCATTTTTTAATCCATATTGTACTAATGCTACTTCTGTTGGCTCTCCTTTTACTTCAACTTTTCCTTTTTCATATAGGACATTACAATCTGTACACATGGTAGATAATTCTGCTGCTAATTCTGGGTGAATTGAATTGATTTCTACTACTGTCATTTTATTTTGTGTTAAAGTCCCTGTTTTATCCGAACAAATTACTTTACTACTTCCTAATGTTTCTACAGCTGGTAATCTTCGAATAATACTATTGTTTTTTGCCATTTTAGTTACTCCAATGGATAACATAATTGTAACAATAGCTGGTAACCCTTCTGGGATAGCTGCTACTGCTAATCCTACTGAAGTCATAAACATTTCCATAGGTTCGATATTTTTAATAATTCCTATTGCAAATATAACTAAACATATTGCTAAACATATAATTCCAAGTGTTTTTCCAACTTGGCTTAATTTTTTTTGAATGGGTGTTTCTGGTGCTTCATCTTGGATCATCATGCTAGCAATTTTTCCAACTTTTGTATTCATCCCCGTTTCTGTAACAACTGCTTTAGCATGTCCATTTACTACAATACTTGCCATAAATGCTATATTTAATTGGTCTCCTAATGGTATATTTTTCTTACATATGATATCAGCATCTTTTAAAACTGGTTCGGTTTCTCCTGTTAGGCTTGATTCCTCTATTTTTAAGTTATGACTTTCTAAGAGTCTACAGTCTGCTGGTACATAGTTTCCAGCTTCTAATAGGATAATATCTCCTGGTACTAATTCTTGGGCATTAATTTCTTTTATTATATTTTCTCTTAAAGCCTTTGCTTTTGGTGGTGTCATTTGTTTTAATGCCTCAATAGACTTTTCAGCTTTTGCTTCTTGTACAACTCCCATAATTGCGTTTAAAATAACAATTGCTATAATAATAATAGAATCTACATAGTCATTTTCTCCTTGTATATAAGAAACACCTGCTGATACAATAGACGCTATGATTAAAATGATAATCATAAAATCATTAAATTGCTTGATAAATTTTATCAGCATAGTTTCTTTGGGCTTGTCTTCTAATTTGTTTTCTCCATACTTCTGCTTTCGTATGACCACTTCTTCTTTTGTTAAACCTGTTTTTCGGTCTGTTGTGAGTGTTTTTATGACCTCTTCTTTTCTTAGGGTTTCCCACATATTTTGTTCCTCCTTCGTATTTTGAAAGTTTTAGAGTCAAAGCAAAAAGTACCTTTTTTTGCTTGCCTTATTTCCTTAGTTAATTCTATGTGGGTTGTCCTTTGTTTATGCTAAGTTTTATTGAAATAATTTCCTTCCTCCTCATGCCTTGTTTTTTCTTATCACTCATTGTTGCTTTTTGTCATATTATGTGATAGGAGGTACAAAATTATGTTGATCAATTCAATTATTTTGGCAATATCTAGTAGTATTGATTCTCTTGGCATTGGTATTACATATGGTATGAAAGATACGACCATCTCCTATGTAGGAAAAATAATTCTATTTATGATTTCATTTTTAATGACGATCCTTGCTTTATGGTTTGGTAATTTCATTAAAGATATTTTCCCAGAATCTTTTATGAAATTTTTAGGTAGTTTCCTTTTAATTGTAATGGGAATCTTTATTTGTTTTCAAGCATTGAAAAAAGATTCTAAAAATGAAACTAAAAAAGTGAACCATGATACAGAAAAAGTTTATCAATTTTTTATTAAATTTCTAGGAATTACCATTCAGATTATTAAAAACCCTATTTCCTCAGACTTTGACCATTCCAAATTAATTGATTCAAAAGAAGCTTTATTTTTAGGGCTTGCTCTTTCTTTAGATAGTTTTTGTATTGGAATTGGTGGAACAATTGTAGGAATTAGCCATAACTGTTTTCCTTTTTTTATTGCTATTTTCCAATTACTATTTTTGAGTTTAGGCAATTTTCTAGGTAAACGACTTTATCATCTAAGCCATTTACCTGACAATATTTGGTCTATTATTTCTGGAATCTTACTCATTATCATTGGAGGCATTAAGTTTATTTTTTAATACTCCTTAAAATAAAAAAGCGGAATAAATTCCGCCCTTAAAGAGTCTGATTAAGTTTAGGCTCTTTAGTTTTGCTTTTTCACTAATTTATGATATATTTTTATCGGTGATATTAATGTCTAAATTTACTATAAAACAGATTTTTATTG
>JAAWAM010000014.1 GCA_022792135.1 Clostridia bacterium | reverse complement strand
GAGGATTAGTCTTTGCCCTAGATTATTATTTAGCTTGAAATTAAACTTATAAATTGAACCGCCCATTGCCGAACGGCACGATGTGGTGGTGTGAGAGGGGACGAAAATTTTATTTTATAAAATTTTCTACTCTACTCGATTTTTCTGAAATTATGTAGAATATGCTAAAATAGCCAAGAAAAATATGACAAAAGGTCTATAATATTACAGAACTGTTAAAACTATGTTACATTTCCATGAATATACTTGACCATTGAAAAAAAAAAGAATACAATGTTAATATCAAAAAAAGAATAAGGTTGAAGATTTTATTTTTTTCAACCAAATTTGTGCCTAAGAAAGGAATGGAAAAAGATGAGGATAATAAGTGGAAAAGCAAGAGGCACAAAACTATACACACTAGAAGGTCAAAACACAAGACCAACACTAGATAGAGTGAAAGAATCACTCTTTAACATCCTACAACCTCAAATACCAGAAAGTATATTTTTAGACTTATTTTCTGGAAGTGGAGCCATTGGATTAGAAGCAGTGAGTCGTGGAGCCAAAAAAGCCATTCTATGTGATAAAGAAAAATCGGCCATCCAAATTATCAAGAAGAATATAGAAAAAACACACTTAGAAGAACAAATTGAATTATATCAATTACCATTTGAAAAATTATTAAAAGAGAAAATAAAAGAGAAATTAGATATCATATACATTGACCCACCTTATCAAACAGATTATGCCTATCAAGCAACCAAACTCATAATCGAGAACCAATTAACAAAGGAAGAAGCAATTATTATCATAGAAACCGATGAAGAAGAAAGAATCCAAAAACAAATAAAAGAATTGAAAGTAAATATCATAGACCAAAGGAAATATGGTCGAGCACATCTTATTTTTTTAAAAGAAAATAGGGAAAATTAGAAAGGGGTAAAACCATGGAAATATTTACATTATTAGAAACATTAGAAGACCTATTAGAAAATAGTAGAAATCTACCATTTTCAGATAAAGGTATTGTAGACAAAGAAGAAATGCTAGACTTAATCAAAGAAATTAGAATAAAACTTCCAGACGAATTAAAACAAGCAAAATGGGTAAAAGAAGAAAGACAACGTATCTTGGTAGAAGCCCAAAAAGAAGCAGATGGAATCGTAAAAGAAGCAGAAAACAGAATTATAGCGATGATAGATGAACACGAAATAACCAGAAAAGCGTATGACCAAAAAACAGAAATCATCGAAACAGCCAATGAAATGTCAAGAGAAATTTCAAGAGGAACCAAAGAATATGCAGACAGTTTACTTGCCAATACAGAAGGAGTATTAAATGAAACTTTAAACAAATTAGGAACCAACCTATCAGAGGCATTAAACTTAATGCAATTATCTTTAGAAGATACCATAAAAACAATCCAAAATAGTAGAAAAGAATTAAAATAAGAAAAGCAAAAGTCAGATGTCAGAAAGTCAGGGTAGCTACGACTTTTGAAATCTGACTTTTTAAAACATTACCAAAATGTAACTTAAAGTTTTGGTAAAAACAGAAGGGATGGTAAAAATAAATGGCTAAAAAAAGAAGATATAAAAAGAAGAAAAAAACAGCATCTAAATTGGATATAACAATTATAACATTGATTGTACTTAGCATCCTTTTGGCTGTTTTAATCTATACAAAATCAGGAGTAGTCGGACTAAAATTAAACGAAATATTACGGAGGAATTATGGGAATAATGCAATATGTACTTCCCATTGGAAGTTTTGCAATTGCTATTAAACTTGCTTGTGATGGGGGAGAAGAGCTATCAGCCAAATTAATCCAATATGGAATAGCAATTATTAGCCTTTCCATTGTATTTAGCGTATTTCAGATTTCAGCAGGAGAATTACAATCTTCCAAAGAATTATCAGAATTAGTAAAAGATGCGTATTATTTAGGTTCTCAAAGTAAAGGAGGAGGAGCAATTGGAGCAGTAGCAGCTGTACCACTTGCTAAATTATTAGGCGATGCAGGAGCGGTTATTCTTTGCATTGGAGTGGCAGTTATATTATTGGTTTTCACGTTTGGAATTAATTTATCGGAAATAATTCAATTAATCTTGGATAAAATACAAGAAAAGCGAGAAGAAAGAATACAAAGAAAAGAGGAATTAGCCAAAGAGCGTTCCAAGGAACAAAAAGAGACAACAGCTCAAAAAAGGAAAAGACAACGAGAAGAAAGACGAATCAAGCTAGAGATGGCTAAATTAGAAAAAGAAGAAAAGCAACCAATGGAAAACCAAATCAAAATCAACTTTGGTGGAAGAATTGTGGATAACACAGAAGAAAAAACAGGATTAAAGAAATATAATCACGCAGAAGATGATTTAGAACCACTTACCAAAGAAAGTAAAATGAAAAAACAGCAAATAGAGCCAGATGTCATAGATGCGAATTTGTTTAAAGAGGTAGAGGAACAAAAAGAAGAAAAGAAAAAAGCAGTGTTACAATTGGAGCATGCACAAATTGTAGAAGATGAACATTATGAATATCCACCAGTTGAAATTTTAAGCAAACCAAGTAAAAAGGCATTAAAAGGTGGGGCAAAAGCACTAACAGATACAGCAACCAAACTACAAAGAACATTATATAGTTTTGGCGTATCAGCAAAAGTAGAAAATGTTTCAGTTGGACCAGCCATTACTCGTTATGAATTAAAACCAGCAGAAGGAGTAAGAGTAAGTAAAATAGCCAACTTGGCAGATGATATTGCGTTAAACTTAGCAGCTCAAACCATTAGAATTGAAGCCCCTATCCCAGGAAAACAAGCAGTTGGAATTGAAGTGCCAAATCAAGAAAAAGAATTGGTACATTTTAGAGAAGTATTAGATAGTGATGTTTTTCGAAACAACGATTCTAAATTAACCATAGGACTAGGAAAAGATGTAGCGGGAAATGTACAATTAGCAGACATTGCTAAAATGCCACACGTGCTAATTGCAGGATCAACTGGTTCTGGAAAGAGTGTATGTGTCAATACCATTATTACTAGTATTATTTATAATGCCAAACCAAGTGAAGTCAAATTTGTTATGGTAGACCCAAAAGTAGTAGAATTATCGGTTTATAATGGAATTCCTCATCTATTAATTCCAGTGGTAACAGACCCAAGAAAAGCAGCAGGAGCATTGGCATGGGCAGTTCAAGAAATGGATGATCGATATAACAAATTTGCAAGCAAAGGAGTACGTGATTTAAAAGGTTATAATAAAGCCATTGAAAAAGAAAACGAAGCAGGAAAATTACCACAAATTGTCATCATTATTGACGAGTTAGCAGATTTGATGATGGTAGCTAAAAATGACGTAGAAGATGCCATTTGTCGTTTAGCACAAAAAGCAAGAGCAGCAGGAATGCATTTAGTTATAGCAACCCAAAGACCATCGGTTGATGTTATCACAGGACTAATCAAAGCAAATGTACCATCTAGAATTGCTTTTGCCGTATCATCTCAAGTAGACTCTAGAACGATTTTAGATAGTATAGGAGCAGAAAAGCTACTAGGAAAGGGAGATATGCTATTCTTCCCATCTGGAGCACCAAAACCATCTAGGGTACAAGGCGCTTTTGTATCAGATGATGAAGTAGAAAAAATTGTAGATTTTATCAAATCCAATGGAACTGCAACTTACAGTGAAGATATTTTAGAAAGCATTGAAAATGGAAACAAAACAGACAAAGAAATTGCCAAAGAAACAGAAGATGACGAAACAGACCCATTTTTAATGGATGCTATCCAAACAGTAGTGGAAACAGGGCAAGCTTCTACCTCTTTTATTCAAAGAAGATTTAAAGTAGGTTATGCAAGAGCAGGAAGAATTATTGACCAAATGGAAGAAAGAGGCGTTATTTCTGGTTATCAAGGAAGTAAGCCAAGAGAAGTTTTAATGACACTAGACCGACTAAACGAATTGAAAATGGGAACCAATGAAAAGCTAGAAGCATAAGAGCTCTTTTGGGGATAATATCAAGAAAGTTCATAATTTTGTAAGATTTATAGGAAGGAAAGATTAGGAAACAATGGGAAGTGATGAATCGATCTATTTCTCAAAAGAAAACCAAATGAAATATCATTCTTTTGGCTTACCAGAAAATATGACAATTGGTGTGGAAATAGAAGCAGAAGGAGAAATGAATATAAGTTTCATAAATGATAAACGTAGCATTTCTGGTTGGAAATGTAAAATAGAAGTTGGTTTATGGAATGGGTTAGAAGTGGTTTCTCCTATTTTGCAAGATAAACCAGAAAATGTAATCTCCATTTATAAAGTGACTGAAACATTGAAAAAATCAGGATTTATAGCTGGTATACAATGTGGTGGTCATATTCATATAGGAGTAGATTATCTAAAATCTGTTGAAGCAATAAAAGAGTTTTTAGAGATATTTGGAAATGCGGAGAAAATTTTATATTTAATTTCTAATCAACCAGGAGAGGTATCAAGATGTGGCATATTATCAGTTGCCAGACCAATTTCTTCTAAAATAGAACGGAAGTGATTTAGAAAGTAGCAAAGAAGACGATAAGAATAAATTTATAGAAAAGGTAAAAGAAGTACAAGAAGATAGAGATACTGCTATTAATTTTATAAACATTAATGAAGAGAAAGATACAATAGAATTTAGATTATCAAATGGAACATTAGAACCAGATGTATGGATTGAAAATATAAGATTATATGGTAGGATAATCCAAAGGGCACAAGAAATTACAAATATAAACATAAAAATGCAAAGAGGAAACAAAATCACGGAGGAAGAAAAAGAAAAGTTACAGGCAAAAGAGATACTCAAATCAGATGAAGATATGGACACAAAAATGGAAGCTTTAATGAAATTGCTATTTGAAAAGGAAGAAAGGGAAACCTATGAAAAAAGGTATCAAGGAAACCGTAAAAAAGCAGAAGAATTTTCTATCATAAAAGTACTAAAATTTGGTACAGTAGATTTCAAAAAAATATATGAAGAGGTAAGAGAGGAAAAAGGGATTATAGATAAATTACGAGACATAAAAAAGAAAATAAGTTTTGGGGCTGAAGAGAGATAATTCATAAGGATACCAGTAAAATGCAAGGAGAGAAAATGAAGAAAGATGATAGAGAAGCTTTAGCAGAAGTAAATGGGATATTAGAAAATACAGAGGAACAGGTCAGAAATAAAATTCCAAAGAATTTTACCAAATTTGTAAAAGAAAATATGGATGAGACATATGAAGTAAAAATAGATAGGAATAAAAGTTTAGTGGAACAAAATATAAAAAAAGAAACAAAAGAAATTTTAGCATTAATTTACCGTGACTATCTATGTTCAAAAGAAGAAAGAGAAACACTAATTTTGCAAGAACAAAAAGAAATGGAAAAAAAGCAACAAGAACAATGCAATATAAATTTTTATGAAATAGCTAAAAAAAGAAAGCAGAAAAGAAATAGAAAGAACTTAGCCACAGAAAAAGAAGCAACCTTGATAAACATTTCAGAAGAAAAATGGCATCAAAAAATAAGGAATAAGATATTAAAAATCTTTTCCATAAAATAATGGATAAGATGAAAGCAGATAAGAAAGGAGAAGAGATTTGCAAAAGAAGAATGACAATTTTTTAGAAAAAATAGTAAAAAAAGATTATAATAATGAATTAGAAAAAGTATTAGAAAAAAAATACTTTGACGAAAACGTAAAAAATGTTCTCCTTACAATATTATATAAAATAGAAACCTCTTATAAAGATTACAAAAAAGTAAAACAAAACGTAGAAACAAAAGAAGAATTTGTCGAAAGTATCATAGAAAATATTGAAAAGAATTGTGATGAAATAAAATTAGTAAAACCCTATTCAGAAGAAAGCAAAATCATAGGGAATCGAACTTTTTTAGTAGAAAAAGAGAAAAAAAGAATTATTTGTTACAACATGGAAAAAAAGCTATTATATTGCCTAGCTAAAATCAACAAAAAGGAAAAAATAATAAAAGATGATTATTTTCTAATCAATGAGACACTATCGAATTTAATTAATGTAGGAAACAACATTAATACGGTAGAGCCATTAAGAGATTTTAACGGTTATTCTTGGACAACCATTCCAAAAGAAATGGAAAGTATCGAACATAATTTAATCTATCAAAACTTAGTCATACTAGTAGGAAATAAATTTTTAAATAAATGGATACAGAATCAAGAATTTATGATGGATTATATGCAACTGTTTAGAAATCGAATGGAAGAAAAATATGGAGAAGAAAGAGCAAAAGAATGGATAGAAGATTTAAAAAAGATTTCCATTTTAATGGATTTAAAATTTAACCCTAAGAACCAAAAAAAGATTTTGAACATAAAAAAGGAAATTGAAAATAAATTAGAAGAGATACAAAACAAGCAAAACTTTGTAGAAAAAATAACAAAACAGAAAAGAAAACAAGTAGAAGAAATTAAAGAAATTGATGAGACAATTAATGACAAAGCACGATTACAAAAAGAATATGAGAAAAGAAATAAAAAATTACCACTGGAACAAAAAATATTTAGTATGAGAATTTTATCAAAAATGATGACACAAGAAAGAGAACAAAAAGTAGAAGAATTGGAAAAAATGAATCAATTATTAAATCCTCAAAGCTTTGTAAAATATAAAAAAGAATTAGAAGAAAAAGAAAAATATTTGAAATTTTTAGATACAGAAGACATCCAGAAAGATGGTAACAAATTGAAACAAAAGTTACAAAAAAACTTTTTACGATGTTTGGAAACAAAAATAGAAAAAGCACGGAACCAAACAAGAAGTAACAAAATTAATTTATGAATTTCGATATTATATCATGTTACCATATGACGATAAATTTAGTATTTATGAAACAAAGGAATTAGCAAAACTAATAGAACATGTCGGAAAAAAATTATTACAGCAAGCACATAAAATGAAAGTAATCCAAAAATTTTCAAAACAAGAAGAAATGGATTATGAATTATTAAAAAATATCTTTTATAGAAGAAATATCAATTTAGAAGAAATCTATATCAAACTGACAAAAGAAAAGGAAAACTTCTTTCTTTATATAGGGGATGGAGATAGCCTAGAAGAAAAAATAGAAGTAAAACAAAAATTTAATAAAAAAGATTTAGAAATTAGGTTCAATAAAAAGGTAAAAGCTTTTTATTAGTAGGAGGGAAATATGAAAATAACATTTTTAGGAGCAACCAGAACCGTAACTGGTTCTAACTTTTTAGTAGAAGCAGCAGGAAAGAAATTTTTAGTGGACTGTGGAATGTGGCAAGGAAAAGCAGAATTAGAGACACAAAATCAAGAAGAATTTGAGTTCAATCCAACTGAAATTGACTTTATGCTATTAACCCATGCCCATATTGACCATTCAGGAAGAATTCCGAAATTATATAAGGAAGGATTCCAAAACAAAATTTATGCCCATAAAGCAACTTGTGATTTATGTGCTTTAATGTTACCAGACAGTGGACACATTCAAGAAATGGAAAATGAGTGGAAAAATAAAAAAAGAAAGAGAAAAGGACAAAAAGAAGTTCCACCACTTTATACAGCAGAAGAAGCGGCAAGATGTCTAGAAATATTTGAACCAGTTCAATACGATGACATCATAGAAATTACACCAGAAATTCATGTAAGATTTAATGATGCTGGTCATATGTTAGGTTCTAGTATTATTGAATTATGGGTAAAAGAAGGGGAAAAAGAAACCAAAACCGTATTTACAGGAGACTTAGGAAACAATGATATTCCCCTATTAGACTCTCCAACTATGATAGAAAATGCCGATTACCTAGTGATGGAATCTACTTATGGAAGTAGGTTGCATTTAAGAAATAACGAAAAAGCAGAATTATTTTTAAATATTGTTTCTGAAACATTAGACAAAGGAGGAACTGTTGTCATTCCATCATTTGCAGTAGGAAGAACACAAGAGATTTTGTATGAAATTAACAAATTAAAAGACATTATCCAAGATGAAGAATTTAAAAGAAAATATAAAACATTAATGAAAGCTGCTGTTTATGTGGATAGTCCACTTGCCATCTCAGCCACAGAAGTTTTTCGAGAAAATACGAACTTATTTGAACCAGAAGTGAAGGAAGAAATTATGAAAGGAGATAATCCATTAGAATTTCCAGGATTACAGTTTACCAGAACAGCAGATGAATCAAAAGCTTTAAATGAAGACAAAAGGCCAAGTATTATCATATCAGCAAGCGGAATGTGTGAAGTGGGAAGAATTAAACATCACTTAAAACACAACCTATGGAATCCGAATTCAACCATTTTATTTGTTGGTTACCAAGCACCAGGAACTTTAGGATATAGCATTGTAAATGGAAGTAAAAAGGTAAAAATATTTGGAGAAGAAATAGCTGTAAATGCAAGAATAGAATATATCGAAGGATATTCTGGGCATGCTGACCAAGAAGGATTAATGAATTTTATCTATTCCTTTATTCAAAAACCAAAACATATCTTTTTAGTACATGGAGAAGAACAAGCACAAGATATCTTCAAAGAAAAAATAGAACAAGAAGCAAAAATAGCAGTTACTGTTCCAGAATTTGGAGAAACTTATGAATTAAAGGATGAAATTCAAATGACACATAAAATAGAACGAAAAGTTTCTAAAACCATCAAAACAGAAATTGTAGAAAGATTAGAAAAACTAAAAAAAGAAATCAAAGATATGGAAGACTATGTAAGAGAAGATATAAACAATGAAAGTTTAACAGATGTAGACATTTATCGAATCAACGAAAAAATAAAAGACTTAGAAAAGCAAATATTAAACGTAATTGAAGGATAGCAACTTGGATGATTTTGGGGACGGAGGAAAAAATCATCCAAATGTGTAAAATAGGAAATAAAATTAGCAAATAGAGAGAGGATGATTTTTTCCTCCGTCCCCAAAATCATCCAAGGGAGAAGATATGGAAAATAAATATTTAAATGAAGCAATTATCGGAAATAAGAATATGTTAGCGACCTTTACAGCAAAGGGAGAATTACAGAGATTGTATTTTCCAAGTAAAGATAATAGACAATATATTAATTTTTGGCATACAGGAGTAAAAATCAATAGTTCGGATTTGATTTATCTACATGATGATATCAATAATGTTTATAAACAATATTATGATACAGATACCAATGTTTTAAATACTGAAATTACCAATACTTATTTTAATTTGAAAATGCTACAAACAGATTATATGATGATAAAAGAAAATGTTTTAGTAAAAAGATATATTTTTTTGAATGAAGGAAAAATAGATTTAAATACTAAATTTTATATCCATTCTGAATTATTATCAGATCGAAACAATTTAGTCAGCTGTAAAATATTAGAAGAAGGAATGCTACAATATGCCCATGATTTTGCGGTATCTACTTTTGCTAAGAGTTACAAGCCATGTACCCATCAAATTCATGGAAGTAAAGATACGATAAAAAGAGGCGAAATTCAAGATAAAGATTATATTGGAATGGCAAAAGACACAAGCATCTGTTATGATTTAGGGATAATAAAACCACAAGAAAAGAAGACATTAGAAATTTGTATTTTAGTCGATGAAAATAGAAATATGTCAGCGATGGAAGATGAAGTGGACCGCATTACTAAAATTGATTTAAATAAGGAATATACAGCTACCAAAGCTTATTGGAGAAAATATGTAAAAACACATAATGGACTAAATCTAAAAGAACCAAAAAATAGTTATGAAGAAAGAGTTTTCGAAATCTATAAAAGAAGCATTTTGTTATTTCCATTACTAAACAATCAAGAAACTGGAGGAATCATTGCAGCACCAGAAATTGATGAAGATTTTACCAAATGTGGAAGATATGCTTACTGTTGGCCAAGAGATGCTGTGTTTATAACCAAAGCAATGGATATTGTAAAAATGGAAAAAGAAACAGAAAAATTCTATCAAAATTTTTGTAAAAACACACAAAGTAAAAATGGAATGTGGGAGCAAAGATTTTATACAGATGGAAGTTTAGCACCATGCTGGGGATATCAAGTTGATGAAACAGCAAGTGTGGTTTATGGAGTTTATGAACATTATCAATATACAAAATCTGAAAAATTCTTAAAAAACAACTTAAAAATGTGTGAAAAAGCAATTGATTTCTTAAAAAAATATGTAAAAGATTGGCTAGCAATTGAAGGAATTGACCCAAGAGATAAAGATGTTGTAAAAGAAGAAATCGAAGAAGAAACTACACAAAGAACAGGAAGAAAGCATAAATACCATGTTAGTTATGATTTATGGGAAATGTGCGAAGGCATTCATTTGTATTCTTTAGCAAGTATCTATGCAGCATTTGATTGTATTTTAAAAATTTATCGAATCTTAGGAAAAAATGTATCAGACTTTGAAAACAATCGACTAAAAGAAGAAAAGGTACAAAAAAACGAAAGAGAAATCGAAAAAATACAGGTAGAAATTAAAAAATATATCAACGAGAATTTATATGATGAAGAAAAGAAATCCTATGTAAGAAATACAGAAGATAAAAAAATGGATATTAGTATTTTAGGAGCAGTCACACCATTTCATATATTTAAACCAAAAGAAACAAAAATAAAAAATACAGTAGAAAGAATCAATTTACATCTAAGAACCTATACAGGAGGTTATCAAAGATTTGACCAAGACCATTATATGAATGGAAATCCTTGGCCAATCGCTAACCTTTGGATGACATTATATTACTTAGAAACAGGAGAAAAGAAAAAGGCAAAGGAAACTTTCGACTTTGTTGTAAAAACAGTAGGAAAGCATTATTTCTTAGGAGAGCAAGTGGATAATAGCACACTAAAACCAAACTGGGTCATCGGACTAGGATGGTCACACGCTATGTTTATCATCGTATTAGAAAAATTATATGGCTAATGGCTAAGTGGGGACGGTTCTTCTTTAGCCATGGTTAATTAGGGACGGTTCTTTTTTAGCCACTACTTAGGAGTCTTGCTTAACAAAAATACTTGAAAAAACATAAGAAGCATGGTAATATAGGGAAAATGTATTACCATGTTTTTCATGTTACAAGGAAAATCAATAAAAGGAGCGTGATAAATTGCCAAGGCAATCAAGACAAAAAAGTAACACGAGAATTTATCATTGCATATTGAGGGAAATTAATAAGCAAGATATTTTTTTAGATAAACAAGATTTTTTAAAATTCAAAAAAGAAATGGAATTCACAAAAAAAATTTATTCTTACAAATTATATTCTTATGTTTTAATGTCAAACCATATTCACTTAGAAATTAGAGAAGAAGAGGATAATTTATCCCAAATCATGCAAAGCATTCAAATTAGATATGTTAATTATTTTAATAAAAAATATCAAAGAATTGGTCATTTATTTCAAGATAGATTTCAAAGTAAAAAGATAGAAAATGTAAATTATTTTCTTAATTTGCTAAGATATATTCATCAAAATCCAGTAAAAGCTAATATGGCAAAAGTTGATACATACCAATGGAGTAGTTATCAAGAATATTTAAAGGAAGAACAAGGTTTAATCAGTAAGGAAGAGAAAGTAGCCACTTTAAGATTATTAGCTAATAATCCAAAAGAAGCTTTAAACAAATTCATAAACTTAAATCATCAATTATTAAATTTTTCAAAGGCAGAAGATATTTTAGAATATGGAATTAAAAAGAGTTTAACAGATGAAGAATTAATATATTTAATAAAGGAACAATTAAAAATTGAGAATGTTCAAGAAATACAAAGTTATGAAAAGAAAAAGAGAGATAAAATCATAAGAAAAATAAAAGAGATGAAAGGATGTAGTCAGAATCAAATCGCTAGAATATTAGGTATTAATCTTAGAATCATTCAAAGAGCAAAATAAATGGTAAAGGAGGGACAGGTACCGAGTAACCATTTATAAAAATGGCTAAAGAAGAACCGTCCCCAATTAGCCATTGCCAAAAAAATGAAAAAAAAGACTTGAAAAGTGGAAACTTTTGGTATACAATAATAAATGCCTTAAGGACAAGGTAAAAAACAAAAAAATAAGGAGGAAATTTTTATGTCAGTAAAAGTAGGAATTAACGGATTCGGAAGAATCGGAAACTTATCATTTCAAGCAGCGCTTGCAAAGGAAGGGGTAGAAGTAGTAGCAATTAATGACCCATTTATCGATGCAGAATATATGGCATATATGACAAAATATGATTCTGTACATGGAAAATTCAACGGAACAGTAGAAGCAAAAGATGGAGTTTTAGTAGTAAATGGAAAAGAAATAAAAGTATATAATGAAATGGATCCACACAATATCCCATGGGGAGAAGTTGGAGCAGAATATGTATTAGAATGTTCAGGTGTATTTACAACACTAGAAAAAGCACAAGCACATATTGAAGCAGGAGCTAAAAAAGTAATCATCAGTGCACCATCACAAGATGCACCAATGTTTGTAATGGGAGTTAACAATACAGAATATGACCCAAGTATGAACATTGTATCAAATGCATCTTGTACAACAAACTGTTTAGCACCACTAGCAAAAGTAATCCATGATAACTTTGGAATAAAAGATGGGTTAATGACAACTGTTCACGCAACAACTGCAACACAAAAAACAGTAGATGGAGCTTCTAGAAAAGATTGGAGAGGTGGTAGAGCGGCAGCAGCCAATATTATTCCATCATCAACAGGAGCTGCTAAAGCAGTTGGAAAAGTTATTCCAGCATTAAATGGAAAATTAACAGGTATGGCATTTAGAGTACCAACTGTTGATGTTTCAGTTGTTGACTTAACTTGTAATTTAGAAAAACCAGCAACAATGGAAGAAATTTGTGCGGTTATGAAAAAAGCATCTGAAAATGAAATGAAAGGAATCATTGAATATACAGATGAAGCAGTGGTATCATCAGACTTTATTAATGATGCTCATACATCAATTTTTGATGCAACAGCAGGAATTCAATTAACCGATACATTCGTAAAATTAGTATCTTGGTATGATAACGAATGGGGATATTCAAATAAATTAGTAGACTTAGCTTGTTACATTGCATCCAGAGGATAATAAAAAATATAAATAAAATGACTTAGGGAAATTTTACCAATCCCTAAGTCATTTACACATTAAGAACAGTATGTTATAATTGATTTCTATAAAATGGATGGAAGAGGAAATCAATGAAATTAATCGAATTATTAGATAATATACAAAAAGAATGGACCATAAAAGAAAAAGCTAGATATTTATATCGAATGCTTGGCAAAGAAATTACATATGACGAGAGATTTAATTATAGTCAAGATAAAGAGTTATTAGAGAACATTTATCATAGAGAAATAGATATCGAAAAAGAAGAAGTACCACAAATTGTATGTAACTCAATCAATAAAGCTTATGCTAAATTATTAACAAAAGCAGGTATAAAATGCAAATTAATTTATAAAAAACCAAAGGACGAAAAAAGAAGCGATTTACTAGATGTAGCTCTAATATTTTGGGATGAAAATGAAGATAAATATTTTACAAATATATCAGCTGACATTCAAAATTGTAAATATGGTTTACAAACTAGCTACTTTGGCATAAGAAAAAACTTATACGAGGAAGCACAAGATGTAAAAGAAATTTCAAAAGACGAATTAAGAAAAATGGACTTAAAAACGAATTGTATTCAATATGATTATTATGATAGGTTGTATACTTTATTAACAGAAGAAGTAAAAAATACCAATCATTTCAAAAAGTTTTTACAATCCCAAGGAATTCATACAAAGCAATTAACAAGAGACGATATATTAGAGCTTAAGATGCAATATATAATAACATTAATAAAATTCACAGATAAATTACTAGAACCAGATGAAATAAAAAAGCTTTATTCCAGATTATTTAGGGCGGCTGCACTAGATAAATTTGAAAAGAAAAAAATAGAGATTTTTGAATTTGTAAAAGAGGATGAAAATGAAATAGACATAATTTCTTGTATAGAAATCAAATTAGCAAAAGAAGTAATCTATTATGTTTATAAAAAAGAAGAACGAAGTTATTTAAAAATTCCAAAAGAAGAACTAGAGGAAAAATTGAAAGGATATAGAGAGAAAAGTGGTAAAAAACCAATGATTCAGAAGAAAGTAGAAGAAGCGGAGGACGAATTTTTTAGATAAATAAAGAGAATACTTGCACAAGTATTCTTTTTTCTATATAATAAAGATAATAAAAAAGGAAAATGAAGGAGGAACTTATGAAGAAAAATGAAAAAGGGATAACATTAATCACTTTAGCAATTACCATTATTATCTTACTCATACTAGCAGGAATTACATTAGGAAGCATTCGTAAGGATGATGGAGTTTTAAAACAAGCACAAGAAAACAAAACACAAGCAGAAAGAGAAAGTATTATAGAAAAGATAGAAGCAGATTTATACAATGAAAAAGTAAAAATAGGAAAAATTCCTAGCAAGGAAAAACTAATTGAAATCATAAATAAAAGCTATGGAACCATTCATGGCGAGAGTTTTACCACAAAACAAGGAAATTATACAATTGAATTGACAGAGATTATAGGATGGCAAAATCCAGAAGAAGAATCATGAAAAAGAGAAATTTTAAAGAACACTTGAAAAGTGCTCTTTTTTAAGGTAAAATAAGAATGCCTTAATAAAAAAGAAAATTAAGGAAATACTAAGAAAAAATTAAAAATCGAGGGAGGAATTTAAAAAATGAATAAAAAAACAGTAAAAGATATGGAAGTAAAAGGAAAGAAGGTATTAGTTAGATGTGACTTTAATGTACCAATGGATGAGGAAAAAAACATAACAGATTCTACAAGAATAATAGCAGCATTACCAACCATCCAATATTTACTAGAAAATAATTGTGCTGTTATTTTATGTTCTCATTTAGGAAGACCAAAAGGAGAATTTAAACCAGAATTTTCATTACAACCAGTAGCAAAGGAATTATCAAAACAATTAGGAAAAGAAGTTATCATGGCAAAAGATGTAGTAGGAGAAGATGCAACTAGCAAAGCCAAAAACTTACAACTAGGGCAAGTTATGTTACTAGAAAACGTAAGATATCATAGAGAAGAAACAGATAATGACCCAGAGTTTTCTAAAAAATTAGCCAATATGGCAGAAGTATATGTAAACGATGCTTTTGGAGCAGCCCATAGAGCTCATGCTTCAACAGCAGGAGTAACGCAATATTTACCAGCTGTATCAGGATTTTTAATTGAAAAAGAGTTGCAATTCTTAGGAAATGCATTAAACAATCCAGAAAGACCATTTGTAGCAATCTTGGGAGGAGCTAAAGTTTCAGATAAAATTGGAGTCATTGATAGCTTACTAGAAAAAGTAGATACATTAATAATTGGTGGAGGAATGGCATATACATTTTTTAAAGCACAAGGCTATAATGTAGGAGATTCTATTTGTGAATTAGACAAATTAGACTTAGCCAAAGAAGCTATGAAAAAAGCAAAAGAAAAAGGGGTTAAATTAATGCTACCAGTAGATACAAAAATAGGAAAAGAATTTAAGCCAGACACAGAAAGCAAAACAGTAGCTTGGACAGAAATTCCAGATGGATGGGAAGGATTTGATATTGGAGAAAAAACAATTGAAATGTTCTGTGATGAACTAAAAACAGCAAAAACAGTTATATGGAATGGACCTTTAGGACTATTTGAATTTGACCAATTTGCAGTTGGAACCAATGCAATTGCAAAAACACTAGCGCAAATAGAGGCAACTACAATCATTGGAGGAGGAGACTCAGCAGCAGCAGTGAAAAAAGCAGGATTAGAAGATAAAATGACACATATTTCAACAGGTGGAGGAGCTTCCTTAGAATTTTTAGAAGGTAAAAAATTACCAGGAATTGAATGCTTAATGAATCAATAATAGAAGGGATATTATGAATGGAGTTATTAGATATTTTAGATGAAGAGGGAAATCCAACAGGAAAAGTAGCCGATAGAAGAATCGTACATGAAAAAGGATTATGGCATAGACATGTTGGTGTTTGGATTATGAATTCTAAAGGAGAAATTCTACTTCAAAAAAGAGCCAAAAGTAAAAAGGTGAATCCAAATAAATGGACGATTACAGGAGGCCACACAGATGCAGGTGAAGATGTAATAGAAGGTATCCAAAGGGAAACTGCTGAGGAGATTGGAGTTATCATTCCAAACGAGAAGTTTGAATTAATCAAAATAGAAAAACTAGAAAGACTGATTCCAAATACGAATATCATAACTCGTAATTATAGTTACCTCTATTTTGTATTAGTAGACTATTCCTTAACAGAATATACAATGCAAAAAGAAGAAGTAAGTGACTTAAAATATATAACCATTGAGGAAATGGAAGAAGCAAGAAGAAATAAGGATGAAAGCTATAATTTTACAAAATGGGATACAGAAAGATTTGATGAAATTGTAAAATGGCTGAAGAAAAGGAGAGAAAAAATATGAGAAAAAAAGTAATTGCAGGAAACTGGAAAATGAATCTGCTTCCCAATGAAGCAATTAAATTAATAGAGGACTTAGCACCACTTGTAAAAGATACAGAAAATGAAGTTATCCTATGTGTTCCCTATACAGATTTATTCTATGCACTATTAACAGCACAAGGAACCAATATCAAAATAGGAGCACAAAATATGCATTTTGAAGAAAAGGGAGCCTATACAGGAGAAATCTCAGGAGAGATGTTAAAAGCAATTAAGGTAGAATATGTCATCATTGGACACTCTGAAAGAAGACAATATTTTAATGAAACAGATGAAACCGTAAACAAAAAAATAAAGGCAGCATTTACCTATGGCTTAAAACCAATCGTATGTGTAGGAGAAACCTTAGAAGAAAGAGAAGCTGGAAAAACAGTTGAAATTATAACCAAACAAACAGAACTAGCATTAGAAGGGTTAGACAAGGAGCAAGTCAAAAATACCATCATTGCCTATGAACCAATCTGGGCAATTGGAACGGGAAAAACAGCAACCAATGAAGATGCGAACAACTCGATTAAAGAAATTAGAAACAAAATTGCAAAAATCTATGGACAAGAGGTAGCTTCTAGCGTTATAATACAATACGGTGGAAGCGTAAAAAGCTCAAATGCAAAAGAACTATTTGAAATGTCTGATATTGATGGTGGACTAGTAGGAGGAGCCAGTCTTGAGGCAGATGAATTTAGTAAAATCGTTAATTTTGAAGGATGATTTTGGGGACGGAGGAAAAAATCATCTTTGAAAAAACAATAGATAATAAAGATAGAAATATTGAAAATGATTTTTTCCTCCGTCCCCAAAATCATTTTCAAAAAGAGAAGGATGGTATAGTATGAAAGACAAACTAACAATGCTAATGATATTAGATGGTTTTGGAGATAATTCAAATCAAGATGGAAATGCAATCAAACTAGCAAAAACACCTAATATGGATAAACTAATGAAAAAATATAACCATGTAGAAATCAACACAAGTGGTTTAGCGGTAGGATTACCAGAAGGACAAATGGGAAACTCAGAAGTAGGACATACCAATATAGGAGCAGGAAGAATTGTATACCAAGAGTTAACAAGAATTACAAAATCGATTGAAGAAGGAGACTTTTTTACTAATCCAGAATTTATTGCTGCCATTGAAAATTGTAAAAAGAACCATTCTAAATTACACATACTAGGATTAGTATCAGATGGAGGCGTTCATAGTCATAATAGACATTTATATGGATTATTAGAAATGGCCAAAAGAAGAGACTTTGAAGATGTATATGTACATTGCTTTTTAGATGGAAGAGACACACCACCAGCATCTGCAGAAAGTTATATTATGAAATTACAAGAAAAAATGACAGAAAAAGAAATTGGAAAAATAGCAAGTATATCCGGAAGATTCTATGCTATGGACAGAGATAAAAGATGGGAAAGAGTTAAAAAATGTTATGATGCCCTTGTAAAAGGAGAAGGAAACAAAGCAGGAAGTAGTATAAAAGCAATCGAAGATTCTTATCAAAAAGAAGTGTTTGATGAATTTGTAGAACCAACTTTAATCTGCAATGGAAAAGAGCCAATTGCAACCATTGGAAAGAATGACTCTGTTATCTTCTTTAACTTCAGACCAGACAGAGCAAGAGAAATAACAAGAGCATTAGTCGATCCAGAATTTGATGGATTTGAAACCAAAAAAGATTTAGAATTATATTATGTATGTTTCACAAGTTATGATGAAACCATGCCAAATGTGCATATTGCCTTTAAAAAGGAACCGTTAAAAAATACCTTTGGAGAATATATCAGCAAACAAGGATATACCCAACTAAGAATTGCAGAAACCGAAAAATATGCCCATGTTACCTTCTTTTTCAATGGAGGAGAAGAAAAACAATACAAAGGAGAAGACAGAATATTAGTACCATCTCCAAAAGTAGAAACCTATGATTTAAAACCAGAGATGAGTGCCTATGAAGTAACAGACAAAATATTAGAAGCTCTTCAATCTGACAAATATGACGCAATTATACTAAATTATGCCAATACCGATATGGTAGGACATACAGGAAGTTTAACAGCAGCTATCAAAGCCGTAGAAGCAGTTGATGAATGTGTAGGAAAAGTGGTAGAATTAGTAGAACAAAAGCAAGGAAATCTATTAATAACAGCAGACCATGGAAATGCAGAACAAATGATAGATTATAAAACAGGAGAACCCCATACAGCACATACAACCAATCCAGTACCACTTATATTAGTAACAAGTGATAAAAAATTAAAATTAAAATCAGGTGGAAAACTAGCAGATTTAGCACCAACCATGCTTGATTTAATGAATCTTGAAAAACCAGAAGAAATGACAGGAGAAAGTTTATTAGATAAGGAATAAAAGGGATATGTTAAATCATACGAAGAAAATAAAAGGAATATATGAAGTCATACAAAAAATGTTATTTTATATGATTCCTGAAAAATGGGATAAATTATATCTATACAGTTCTGTCATGGATAAGTCAGATACCCCAAAAACAGGTGAATTATATTTTTACTATATTCCAAAAGGGATTTTAAAGAAAAAACCAGTTAATGTTTATGAAATTCCCAATAAATTTAATTTAGAGGAAAACGAATATCTAAAATTAGTAAAAGATTTATATGAAAAAATAAAACAACTAAGAGAAGAATTCAGAAAATCAGAAACAGGAAATATGTGGTCCAATATAACAATTACCATTCAAAATCTAAAATTCAAAGTGGAATATAACTATGAAGATTTAGAAAATAGTGATTTTAATAGTTATGAAAGACATATCATATGGCGTTATCAACATTTGGGTATTGGTCCAGAACAAGTAAGTAGGAAAGATAAGGAAATTCTAAATCGTTATTTATTAGGAGCCAAAACCTTAGCTAGACAAGAGGAATATGAAATGGGGATTTATATAAAAGATATTGAAAATGTAGTGGCTTATAACGATATGACTCAATATGAAACAAAAGAGGAAAGAGGAGAAAGAGAAATAACAAATCAAAAAGTTAAGAAAAATCAGATATTATTTTCAAAAGAAGAAATGGAAAAAATGAAAACACAGGGCGGAAGCTAACATTTTGTGCCCTAAACTTAGGTTATTAAATTTAGGATAAAACCTAAAACAAATAAATAAACGCAAAACAAACTTTAGTAATTGAAAGGAGCAATTAAAATGATTTATTCAAAAGAATTAGAAGAAATGTGTGTGGTAGCAAAAGGAGTGGATCATGGACCAGCACCAATTCCAGAAGAAGGAAAATGGGTGAAAGCAAAAGAAATAAAAGATATTTCAGGATTAACACATGGGATAGGATGGTGTGCACCACAACAAGGAGCATGTAAATTAACATTAAACGTAAAAGATGGAATCATCCAAGAAGCATTAATTGAAACAATAGGATGTTCAGGAATGACGCATTCAGCAGCAATGGCAGGAGAAATATTAACAGGAAAAACAATATTAGAAGCTTTAAATACAGACTTAGTATGTGATGCCATTAATACAGCTATGAGAGAATTATTTTTACAAATTGTATATGGAAGAACACAAACCGCATTTTCAGAAGGAGGACTTCCAGTAGGAGCAGGATTGGAAGACTTAGGAAAAGGACATACAAGCCAAGTAGGAACCATTTATTCAAGTTCATTAAAGGGACCAAGATACTTAAACCTAACAGAAGGATACATAGTAGAATTAGGATTAGATAAAAATGACCAAATTATTGGTTACAAATATGTTCACTTAGGAAAAATGATGGAAAACATCAAAAAAGGAATAGAAGCAACCGAAGCAATTGAAAAAGCTTCAGGAACTTATGGAAGATTTGACGAAGCAGTTAAAAAAATTGACCCAAGAGAAGCATAAATGTCAAGTTACAAGATGAGGGCACATTGCTATAAAATAAAGTAAGTGAAATAGGAGTTTAAGTATGATTAGTAGATACCAAGAAAATGCAGAAAAATATCAAAGAATAGTACAAGTAATAAATAATGTAGAAGATAAAGCCTTACAAAAAAGTTTAAAAAAGATAGGTGAGAAATATAAAATATGTATTGAATGTATGGAAGAGAAACAAGTAGAAGAAATAATTTTAAGATGTATAGAAATGGGAAGCAGTATTCTCTTGGAAAAGACATTACACAGTGTTATTTTTACTAGAACAATAGATACAACCTATGGAATCTATAATCATAATCCTGGAAGTGAAAGATAATAAAGAAAGTAAAAAAAAGAAGAATTAAGGAGGAATAAAAATGGCAGTAACATTTGAAAGTTATGAAAGAAGAATTGAACAGATTAAACCAGTCATGGAGAAATATGGAATCAAAGATTTTGAAGATGCATTAAAAATATGTACAGATAAAGGATTTAATCCATATGAAATTGTAAAAGGAGTACAACCAATTTGTTTTGAAAATGCAGCATGGGCGTATACATTAGGAGCAGCAATAGCTGTAAAAAAAGGATGTGAAAAAGCAGCTGATGCAGCAAAAGCAATTGGAGAAGGATTACAAGCATTTTGTATTCCAGGTTCTGTTGCAGATGATAGAAAAGT
>JAAWAM010000013.1 GCA_022792135.1 Clostridia bacterium | reverse complement strand
ATATAATACGTTCATTACATTATAATCTTCATCACTACTATTTTGCCAATATTCCATTAAATTTATATTATCCATATTCTCGTTCCTTTCTTAATTATATTCATATTATAACACTACTGCAAATATCTATGCACATTTAGATGGTAGTAGTATGGAACAAAGTGGTATTGCAATATCTAATATACTTTCCATGAAAAATAAAAAAGAAGTAGTCGCTTAAAAACTACTCCAATTTCAAATTTTTTAGATATTCTTTTCGATGTTACAGAAAACTTGATAATTTTCTCTTCGCTTTTTTGTTTGGTGCCTTCACCTGGAATCGAACCAGGGACACAAGGATTTTCAGTCCTTTGCTCTACCAACTGAGCTATAAAGGCATGTAAGCGGATTATTGATTTTTAGTTTCCTTCTCTACTAATTGAGTCATAATTGAATGATAATTTTTTTGCTTACATAAAAAAAATGGCGACCCGGAACGGGCTCGAACCGTCGACCTCTAGCGTGACAGGCTAGCGTTCTAACCAACTGAACTACCGGGCCATAAAAAGAATGGTGGTCGCTATAGGGCTCGAACCTATGACCCCCTGCTTGTAAGGCAGATGCTCTCCCAGCTGAGCTAAGCGACCATGTCTTTCGACGAGATTTATTATACTAACTTTTTAGATAGTTGTCAATACATTTTTTAAAATTTTTTCATATTTTTTTTATTTTGTTTTAAATCCCGCCAAAAATAAGTATTTTTTTATTAAAATGGTTCGTCTAATTCAAATTGGATTGGTGCTTGTTTTAATAATTCTAATGTTTCCTTGGTTAAATATCTTTTATGAACCATTACATTTAAAACAAATTCATCAAAAAAGTTATCATTCATAATGTAATATCCATTCACTTTTTCTTTTTCACCATAACTATCTTCTACTTTCCACCTTACTGCTTTATCCTCTACTAAATGAACGCCACAAAAGGTCATAGCATGATGAATTTCTATGTCTCGTAAGTTTAGTGCTTCTTCTTTGGTTAAACATTTCAATTTTAGGGTCTCTTTATAATTATACAATCTCGTATCTAAAATCCCTGTCTCTTCATTTTCAAATTTTCGAATATAAACGCCCATCCAAACAGGAATCCCATCTTTTAATTGTTGAATAACCGCTTCTTTTAATACATTAATTGGCAAATTTAAATAATAAACTTGGCTTTTTTCATGAACATTCCCAAAATACTTTTTTACATATTTTTTATCATAAGATTTATTATACATTGGCATATTTCCAAGAGAAACAAAATCATCTAAATTTAACGTTAAGAATTGATTCGCAAATTCAATAGGAGTAAGATTTTTATAACTTCTATATTTTCTCTCTTTATCTTTATATTCATAGTCAAATGAAAATATTGGTTCTCCTAATATTTTGGATAATAACTCATAATTTTCTTGTAAAAATTCCTGCTTTTTGTTTTCTAGTACCTGTATACTTTGTTTTTCGTCTTTCATTTTTAGCAAACAGGCAATATCTTTTTTTACTTTTTCTGTATAAATTCTTTCTATTTTTTTATGATTCATACTTTCTATTGTATCTGGCATAAAACATTTTGGTACTATTCCATATTTGTTTACAATAGCCACAAATAATAGCCAATATCCAGCTTCTGTTACACATTCTGTTAAAATTTTTTCTTGATGAATATAATCTAAATCTGTATTTTCTAATGCTATAATATTTTCATATGCATGGTTTGATTTCTCTAATTTATCAAAAAAAGCAATATAATTATCGGATAATTCTAAATCCATCACATTTATATTCAAATTTTGAGCTATATTATGTTTTATTACATTAATCCCTGCATAAATCCAACATTTCCAATTTTCTTTTTGATCATATCGTTTGCTTTCGGGTAATTCGATATTAAAAATGGGTTGATTTTCCATCACAATTTGACGATTGATACATACGTTTTCTAATCCATTTTTTGTGATAGCATTTTCGATTATTTTGTTTGTGTTATTCTCATTATAATGTTTATGAAATCTTTCAATTTGTTCGTAACTAATTTGTTTGTCCATACTTTCCCTTCTCTCTTTGTTTTGGATATGTTATCATAAATGAAAACAAAAGACAAGAACATAACAAATATTTGCTATATTCTTGTTTTACTATCTTCGATATAAATTTCTTCTTATTTGTTCTAATTGTTTTATTCCTTCCCTTTGTTCTCTTATCATCGATTCTGCCACTGTTTTAAGTCTTGTATCAATACGATATAGCAACAAATTTTCACCCATACAAATGGCTCCCTGGTGATGTGGTATCATTTCTTCTATAAAGTTTAAATTAATGTACATACCCCTTGGGCTATTTTTCATTTGGCAAATCATATTCTTAGTAATTTCTAAATATTTCTCTGTATAGCTTTGTATTTCTCTTGGTAGATTAGAAAAAACTCTTGTTGTTTTACCAATTGCTTGCATTTGTTCTATTTCTCTTTGCTGCTTTTGTATTATTTTATGGGCAACTTGTTGCAATGGTTGATAATTGGTATATTTTAATAAATTCTCACACATACAGATTGCTGCTTGGTGATGAGGTAACATACATTCTATAAAATATTTCGTTATGTTATTGTATGATTTTTCTGATAGCATTTTTTCTTCCATAGTATCTAATATTTGGTCAAATCTACCTAAATATTGTCTTACTTTTGTCATTCTCTGATAATTCATCTTTTAACACACTCCCTTTTGTATATGGTATAGGAAAAATCAAAGAAATGTTACACTTTTTAGCCATTTTCTCTTCTAACATAATTTGCTAATTTCTCATTTAATTTTCGATAGATTGGTTTCATATTTTCTTCTTTTGTAATGTCTACTGCTTTATCAATGTCAATCCATTTTACCCCACTATTTTCATCCTTTTTTATTTTTAATACTTCGGTTTCATCGGCTTCTAACAAAAAACAACAATCTAAATGCAGATGTGAAGGTATAAATTCTCCTCTTTTTCTATGACTATCTACCGTAAGTATTTGAATTCCATATATTCCATTACTTAATGTTTTTAAATCTTGTAATCCTGTTTCTTCTTTTGCTTCCTTTAATGCGACTTGCCATAAATCACTATTTCCATCTGCATGCCCACCAGTCCAAGCCCAAGATTTATAAATATTGTGATAAATCATTAATACTTTTGTTCTTTCTTGATTTACAATCCAATTGGATGCAGTAAAATGACACATTTTGTTTTTTCTTGTTACTACATCTTCAAAAGTATTTATATATTGTATCATCATTTCTTTATCCTTTTCTTCTTGCTCATTATAAGGTTTGTAATTTTCTATTTGTGCTTTTAAATTCCTCCTATCGCTTCTTCTGTTTTCTATTACTTTTTTTGCATAAGAACATTGTGCAATAAGCTTTTTATGGTATTTTTCTGAATTCTCAATCACACATTCTACCAATTTTTTGGCAATTCCTTGCCCTTGATATTTGCTATCTACTCCTGTATGAATTATATTCCAGCCATCTTCTGTTTCTATCAATTGGCATTCCCCTATTTCCTTCTTATTATCATAAGCCACAATTCTATTTTCTTCTTTTTTCAATTTAATCTCCATTCTTATCTTCCTACCTCTCCATTCATACATTTTTTCATTTTTAATCCATCTTCCATATTTATTTTTGTTGGTATTATATATTTGCTATGTATTTTATGTGATATTAAATTTGTTATTACTTTCATTGCTCTTGAACCATCAAACCATTTCGGATTATCACTATTTTGTCGAATTCTATTTAAAGAAGTTACAAAAGAATCTTTATCATAATAATCACTCATTTTGATTGTTAGCATATATTTTTGATTTTCATTTTTATATAAAGTATTTTCTATTAAGTTATATTTTGCATTATTATACCAATATAAATGATCTCCACCAGCTAATATTAAAACATCTGCCTTAAAATTTATATCTCCCATTAATTCATCCAGAAAATTATAAACATCACTAAAAGAACAATTTGGAATATCGTCTTTTAAGGTGGCAAATTTGTTTGTAATATCGATTACTCCAAAATTATAATATTTTTTAGCAATAATTTTTTTATGATTTACCAATATAAGCTCTATTGAGCCTCCTCCACCTATAAAAACACAAATATTACCATGGTATTCTATATTATTGTAACACCCTAGAGCAGTATATTCTGCTTCAGCTTCTTGTGATACAACTTGAATTTTTAAACCAAACTTATTATATAACTTTTCATTAATTTCATTTAGTTGGTCTTTGGGTATATTTCTAAATATACTACATCCATAGATTTCTATATTTTTTGTGTAACTTAAAATATTCTCTATTACTTTATATAATTTATTCAAATCCTCTTCGTTAATTTTATTTTTGTAATTCTTCTTAAATTCAATTGTAGTAGTATTTTGATAGATTACCTGTTCATCTTTATATAAATGTGTCTTTGTATTATTACTTCCAATTTCAATGATAGAAAATAAATGACTCATTTTATTTCTTCTCCTTTATTTGTTATCCTTTCCATTTTTGTAATGTGTTACAATACGATTATGATTATATAATAAATAACGAGCAATTTCAACTTATTATTTACCTCCCATCATCTTATGTTATATCAGGAACAAAATAACTTTAACTTCATACTATAACATAATAGGAAACAAGGAGATATGGTATGATTAGTATTAGTTTATGTATGATTGTTAAAAATGAAGAAGATGTTATTGGACGTTGTCTAGCTTGTGTAAAAGATGTAGTGGATGAAATAATAATAGTAGATACTGGCTCTACAGACTCTACAATAGAAATTGTTAAAGAATATACCAACCAAGTGTACACTTTTAATTGGATAGATGATTTCTCGAAAGCTCGAAACTATGCTTTTTCAAAGGCTACTAAAGATTATATTATGTGGTTAGATGCTGATGATGTTATTTCTGAAAGCAATCTTGCGAATTTAAAACAATTAAAAAATAATTTAGACACATCTGTTGATATGGTAATGATGAAATATAATGTTGCATTTGATGAATATGATAATCCAACTCTTTCTTATTATAGAGAAAGATTGATGTCTCGTAAGAAGAATTATCAATGGATTAGCCCTATTCATGAAGTAATTCCTCCTAGTGGTAATATTATCTATTCTGATATTGCCATTGCACACAAAAAATTACATCCTAGTGATAAAAATAGAAATTTAAAAATTTTTAATAAGATGATTGCAGAAGGACTAGAACTTGATCCAAGGCAACAGTTTTATTATGCTAGAGAATTATATTATAATGGTCAATATGAAGAAGCAATTGAGCATTTTAATAATTTCTTAGATTCCAAACAAGGTTGGGTAGAAAACTGTATTAGTGCTTGTATCGATTTATGTGATTGTTACAAAAAAATAAAGGATAATCATAATGCTTTTTTAGCATTACTTAAAAGTTTTGAATTTGATAAACCACGATCCGAAATATGTTGCAAATTAGGAAATCACTTCTTAGAAAAAAATTATATAGAAATTGCTATTTTTTGGTATGAATTAGCTATTTCAAGTAAGCCTGATATGAAAAATGGAGGATTTCATAATGTAGATTATTTCGGATATATCCCCTATATTCAACTTTGTGTATGTTATGATAAGATTGGCAATCCTGAAAAAGCAATTTTTTATAACAATAAGGCTGGTGAGTTAAAGCCTAGTGACAAAGCTTTTCTCTATAATAAAAATTATTTTGAAAGTAAAAATATTACTAACCAAAAAAATACATAATCATATACTATATCGAGTAAGTTTTTCTTACTTTATACAAGGAGGTATATGAATGAATTTTTTTAACACTTAAGTAAAACGACAAATAATGATAAAGAGGATGACAATAATTATCAAGTTACTTCTGCTTGTAGTTCTAACAGCAGTTGTGATATTGACGACTGTTGTTGTACTCCTAGCGGAATAACTGGTGCAACAGGTGCCACTGGTCCTACTGGTCCTAGAGGTTGCCATGGTCATACAGGTGCAACAGGTCCTACTGGAGCTACAGGTATAACAGGAGCTACGGGTGCAACAGGTGCGACTGGTTCTATTGGAGATATTGGTCCTACTGGTCCTACAGGCGTTACTGGTAATACTGGTGCGACTGGTGCAACTGGTCCTGCTGGTATAACAGGTGCAACAGGGGATACTGGTCCTACAGGTGCCACTGGTCCTATTGGACCTACTGGCAATACAGGGGTAACCGGCCCTACTGGTGAAACAGGTAGCACTGGTAGTACGGGACCTACAGGTATAACAGGAGCTACGGCTGCAACGGGTGCGACTGGTCCTGCTGGTATAACAGGTGCTACAGGGGATACTGGTCCTACTGGTGCAATTGGACCTATTGGACCTACTGGCAATACAGGGGCAACTGGCCCTACTGGTGAAACAGGTAGCACTGGTAGTACGGGACCTACAGGTATAACAGGAGCTACTGGCGCAACGGGTGCGACGGGTGCAACTGGTCCTACTGGAAGTACTAGCATCATACCTTTAGCATCAGGGTTACCAGTATCTCTTACAACTATTGCTGCTGGTTTAGCTGGTATTCCTGCCTTTATAGGGTTTGGTTCTTCTGCCCCTGGGCTTACAGTCCTAGGTTCTAGTATTGACCTTACTAACCCATCTGGAACTTTGTCTAACTTTGCTTTTTCAATGCCTAGAGCAGGAACAATCACCTCGCTAAGTGCTTATTTCAGTACTACAGCTGCTTTGTCACTTATTGGTTCTAGCATTACAATTAGAGCTCAATTATATGTATCAAATACACCTAATAATATATTTACTCCTATACCAGGGGCTATTGTAAATCTTTCTCCTGCACTTTCTGGTACAATATCTATTGGTACTATTAGCAGTGGGATAACAACAGGGTTATCAATTCCTGTCACTGCTGGGACACGTTTATTAATGGTATACTCTGCTAATGCTAGTGGTATTTCTTTAATAAATACGGTAGCTGGATATGCAAGTGCTGGAATAGAAATATCTTAGTCATTATAAATATTTTTTCTACAATGTACTAGGCTACTTTGTATTATAACCATCCATTTTCATGGATGGTTATAATTTGTTTTAATATTGCTAACAAGCACTTTTTAATGGTTTATTTGGTGAATTTTACATCAAATTTACTTGAAATTTTTGTTCTTTTATTAACTCTTGAAGGCTTGCCTGTAAATGGTGTGTAGGCGATATGTGAACACTCGCTTTCCTGCCTTTAGTGTTCACTTTTGTTCACTCGTTTTTCTCGTTATACATTTCTTCCTCATTGCACTTTATTCTCCCATATCTTATTAAATTTCTCCTAATATATTATTTTTTAAAAATTCAATTACGAATTTAATACTATTTTCATAATCATTATTAATTTGTTTTTGTGTAAATAAATTATATTTGTCTAGTTTTTTATTGTAATTTACCTCCTTAAAATATTTTATAATTTTATCAATATCTTCTTTCGTGAATGGTACTTCTTTTATTAGCTTTAAATCTTCAAGTAGTTTATTTTCATATTTAGGGCATCTATTCTAGTTCATTTAGTGTACTTTATTTTAAATTTTTCGTAATATAAAAATCTATATTACGAATTTTTTGATTTTTTCGTAATATAAATTTGATTTTTATTTTAAAAATAAGTCTATATATCTTTGAAATGCAAAAACTTGATTTCTACTATATCCTGTAATTTCTATTAAAATACTTTTCTCTTGCAATGCGTTTATCACTCCTACTAATGTTGTAAATTTCATTCCAGTATTTTCAATTATTTTTTTTCTTGAAACAATGGGCTCATTGTACAAAACATCTAACACTTTTTTTGCATTCTCTGGTTTTACTGGTAAATTCATTATAATTTTATCCATTTCTAATGTTAATTCAACTACTTTTCTAAATTTATCTTTTGCTGTTTTTGATGTTTCTATAACCGCTTCTAAGAAAAATTTAATCCATCCTATCATATCATTATGAGTTCTTACTCTTGTAAGCATATCATAATATATGTCTTTATTTCTTTCTATATAATCAGAAATGTATAAACATGATTTATCAAGCATTCCTTTACTTTGAATATATAACGGAATAAGTAGTCTTCCAATTCTTCCATTACCATCTAAAAATGGATGAATCGACTCAAATTGATAATGTAAAATCGCAATTTTTATTAAATCTGGTGTGTCTATTTCTTCATTGTTTATAAATTTTTCAAAATCAGATAGACCTTCTGCAATTTCTGTATGTGGTGGTGGAACATATACTGCTGTACTTGGTATACTGCCTCCAATCCAGTTTTGTGATGTTCTAAATTCTCCTGGTGTTTTGTATTCTCCCCTAACTCCTTGCATTAATATCTTATGTATTTCTCTTGTTAATCTAGTGCATACTGGAAAGCCTTCTTTTATTCTTTCTACTCCATAGTTTGTAGCTTTTACATAATTTTGTACTTCTTCCCAGTCGTCCCTTTTTTCTGGATTAATATCTGTAATATCTAGTAAATCTTCTTCTACTGTTGTTCTTGTTCCCTCAATCCTACTTGATTTATTAGCTTCAATCTTTACATGCATTTTAATGTATAAATCTACATTTGGTATTAACAAAGAATATGCATTTAATTCACCTATTTGTCGATTGGCTTCTGCTAATAGTTTGTCCAATTTTGTGTCATCCCATCCCCAATTGTAATTAATTTTGCTAGGAATAAATGCTTTATAGTCATTCATTTGTATATATTCACCTGATTTATATTTTTCTAATTTCTTCATAAAACCTCCAAAATTATTATATTTTTATTATATCATTTTTCCTTATATTCATTTCTTTTGAATGGTCTATTACAATATTTAATTATGTTTTCATGATTAAAATGTGTATCTGCTATAAAATATAGCATCACATCCTCCTATCATATCTGTTGCATGTTGCGAACATTTGTATTGTATCATGTTTCTTAATAACATTCAATATTTTTAGCAAAATTTGTAAAATTTTATTGATATTACAGAAAATTATATTATAATAATTTTACATTTAGTGTTGCACACTTTGGCGTGGAGTTCGATTCGTCTTTTATAAAGATGCTTAAAGCCTTCTGTCAAAAGAAGGCTTTACTATATTAAACTATAAATAACTTGCTATATCTTCAAATGTATCATATCCACTTTCACTATTGATATGTCCTGCATTTGGTATTAAAATTGCTCTTTTGCAATCTTATTCGCAAAATCTTTTTCTATCTCATATTTTACATATATAATCTTCAATTATCAACGCTTTTTAATTCTTTTTCAGAATAAAGACATGAAAAAATAGTATCTAATATTTATTCTTTCTATTACTTATGTTATAATCATATCATATATAAGGAGACGATTGATATGGAAGAAAAATTTGCTATTACCAAAAAAGCTGGTATTTATGGAATCATGGGAAATATCCTTTTACTCATGCTAAAAGCTCTTGTTGGCTTTATTAGCAAAAGTCAAGCTATGATTGCTGATAGTGTTAATAGTGCTAGTGATATATTTGCTTCTCTTATGACCTTTATTGGTAATCGAATTGCTAGTGTTCCTAATGATGAAGACCATAATTTAGGTCATGGAAAAGCAGAATACATCTTTTCTATGTTTATTAGTATTGCTATGATTTTGGTTTCTGCTAAATTACTATTAGATTCTATCCGAACTTTATGGTTCGGAAGTGAACTTCACTTTTCTTGGTTTTTAGTAGCTGTTTGTATAACTACCATTGTTATAAAATTATGCTTATATTTTTATACATTAAAAGCTTATCACAAACATAATAGTATTTTATTAGAAGCAAATATGAAAGACCATAGAAATGACTGTGTGGTTACCTCTTTTACCCTACTTTCTGTTCTCTTAAGTTTGTTCCATATAGATTGGTTTGATAGTATCGTCGGCATTGGAATTTCTATTTGGATTTGTTACACAGGTGTTACCATTTTCTTAGAGAGTTATCATGTTTTAATGGATATTAGTGTAGATGATAAAACCAAAGATTTAATCTTAAACATAGCTCGTAGTTACCCCAAAATAGAAAAAGTAGAAAACATAGTTTCTACTCCTGTTGGTGACAGATATTTAGTTTTTATTACCATTTATGTAGATGGTAATTTATCTACTTTCGAAAGTCATCAGTTAGCTGATAATTTGGAAAAAACCGTAAATGGTCTAGAAAAAATTTATAAAACAGTAGTTCATGTTGAACCTGTTTAAATAAAAAATAGTACTAGTATAGAAATATAATTGTACTATTTTTTATTTTATCTTCCTTTTTGCGGTAGTGGATGTTCCTCTTTTGCTGCTTCTTTTAATTTGTCTGTTACCTTTTCTATTAATTGTTCTATTGATAGAGATTGACTTGATTTTTTTCTCTCTTCCTCTAATGCTTCAATCACATCAATTCTGTTATAAGTATTTGCTATCTCATCGTCTTGTAATATAGTATCTGCACACATATCTAAATCTTCTGAGTGCTGATGGGTATCGTCATTTGGATTATCATTAATATCTTCTATGGAAACATTTGTACATCCTAATTTTTGATGTTCTTTTGCTCTTTTTATTTCTTCTATAACTCTAGGATTTCTTTGTGAATTCATAAGTTCTCTTGTTTGTCTGGTTGTTGGTTTCATATTATAAGTTTCAATTGGAATACTAATTGCCTCCCCATTGTCTTGTGCAGGTGTTCTTACCAAAGTAGGTTCAATGGTTCCCATTGCTCCGATATCCACTGCAATTTGTGTCTCTGTTTCTCCTTTAATTTTAAAAATAGAATTAACTTGCTTTTGTTCTACTTTGCTCCCATCTGTATTCAAACTTTGTATTTCCTTATTTGGATTAGTTCCATAGGCTTGTTCTAAAGTGTCAATTGTCTCTGCTGTTCCATCCTCTTTTATCCCAACAATTGCAAATCTACTATGACTTTTGCTATTTTCCATTTCATCTGAATCAATGATATGAATTGCAGTATAATTCTTATCTTCTACCTTTAACAAAGATGCTATTGTTTGTTGATCCGTTACTTTTTGATTGGTTTTCATTTCCATTTTACTTGTTATTTTTTCTACTTGTTTTTTACTTAATGTTTCTTCTTGTTTTTGTTTGAACTCCATTTTTTGCTCTGGGTCTATTTCAACTACTTTATCTAATTGTTCTACACTTACTCCCAAAGTAAACGCAATTTCTTCGAATCGGTCTTGTTCGAGTTGATGATAATCTAAAATTCCTTCTTTATTAAGAACTTCTAACTTTTCTAATAGTTCTTCTTTACCAGCATATTTTTCATTTAATACGATAAAATCAAATTGGTCAGATTTATTATTACCACCTAAAAATTCTCCGTCTTCTGTGTAATATCTTTCCACTTCTACTAATGTTTGGTCTTCCTTTTGTTTTTGTTCTATTAGCAAATAGATTCCTTTTTCTTTTCCCTCTATCTCTATGCTACCTAAATATTTCACATTTAATACTTTATTGTCTGATAATTTCTTTTCTGTATTTGGATTACTATTGGCATTCTCTATTTGGTTTAAAATCTCTAAATCTCTTGCTTCTCTTAAACTTCTCATTTTATTGATTACTTTTTTCCTATCCAAATCTCGATTCATTTTTCCCCCCTATTCTTTAAAGGTTGCTATTAAATCATAATGACTGACTTGTATTATTTTACATTTTTTAAATTGATGGAGTACCTCTTCTTTTACCTTGCCATCGTTTTTGATATAAACCAATCCATCTATTTCTGGTACATCTTGCATCGTTCTTCCTATCCAATATTTTTCATCAAAAGAAATATCTTCTACTAAAACCTCATAAGTTTCTCCTATTTTCTTTTCTAAAATTTCTCTTGAAATTTGTTGTTGTGCTGCCATAATTTTGTTATATCTTGCCTTTTTCGTATTTCCATGAATTTGACTTGGCAATTTTGCTGCTGGTGTTCCCTCTTCTTTTGAATATGGGAACACTCCTAATTTATCAAATTTTGCTAAGTTAACAAATTCTAATAATTCTTCAAAGTTCTCCTTCGTCTCCCCTGGAAATCCTACTATTAGACTTGTCCTTAATGTAACATTTGGTATCTTATCTCTAATTTTTTGAAGAATTGCTATCACATCTTTTTGACTGGTTCTTCGATTCATCTTCTTTAAAATGTCATCTGAAATATGTTGTATTGGTAGATCAAAATATTTTGCTATTTTGTTATGTTTTGCTACGACATCAATTAATTCATCTGTAATTCCTTCTGGATAAGAATATAGAAAACGAATCCATTTAATCCCCTCTATTTTGGTCAACTTTTCTAATAATTCTGCTAATTTACTTTCTCCATATCGATCGATACCATATTTAGTTGTATCTTGTGCAATTATAATTAATTCTTTTATCCCTTTTTTCGCTAATTGCTTTGCTTCTTCTAAAATATCTTCTTGTTTTCTACTAACAAAAGGACCTCTTATGTAAGGAATCGCACAATAGGTACAGTAATTACTACATCCCTCTCCAATCTTTAAATAAGCAAAATTTTTACCTGTTGTAATGGTCCTATTTAAAAATTCTGATTGTTTAAACATTGGCATTTGTGGTATTTGACTTATTTTTTGATACGTCTTTGTTTTTGATCTTTCTACGATGCCTCTTTTGATTAAATTCTCTATCTTATTCCACAACTGGTCATATTCATCTATTTTAATCCATAAATCAACTTCTGGAAGTAGTTTGATTAAATCTTCATAATACCTTTGTACCAAACATCCCATAACAATTAAATAACGACATCTTTTTTTCTTATATTCTGCCATTTCTAAAATAGTCTGAATCGCTTCTTCTTTAGCAGAATCAATAAAACCACAGGTGTTAATAACAATCACATCTGCTTTTTCTTCTTGGTTTACTATGGTAAAATTGTTTTCTTTAAATTTTCCAATGGTTGTTTCTGTGTCAATTAGATTTTTACTACAACCCAAATGTACAAATCCTATGTTCATATTTCTTCCTTCCTTTATTCCTTATGGCTACATATATGTTTTCTTGTTAATTCCATTAAATCTAATCTTGTAAATCCCTCTACTTGTGTTTTCGTCCTGTCTTTTTTTAGCTCTTCCTTTAATAATATTTCTATTTTTTTTCTATCTTCTGGGCTTTTCATATCAATATAATCAATAATAATAATTCCCCCAATGTCTCTTAATCGCAATTGTTTTGCAATTTCTATGGTAGCTTCTTGATTCACTTTGAAAATGGTTTGTTCTAAATCTTTACTTCCAGTATATTTTCCAGTATTAACATCAATAGCAGTTAATGCTTCTGTTTTATCAATGGTAATAAAACCTCCACATCTTAACCATACTTTTCTATTTTGTGCTTTTTCTATTTGCCTTTCTAAATCATATCGATGAAATGCCTCTTTTTCTTCGATGATATCTATATTTTTATCTACTAAATCAATTACCATTTTCTCCACGATATCTTCACTTTGATATAATAATTTTGCCTTATTTTGTTTTGGCTCAACACTAGTTTGTAGTATTTGATTCCATTTATCTTCTACTTTTTTAATATCTTTAATGATTTCTTCTTTTTTTCCTTTTGCTGAAGTTCTTATAATTGCCCCATTTCCTTCTTCTAGATTACTTTTTACTAATTCTATTAATCTTTTTTGTTCTTCTTTGTCTTCAATCTTTTGGGAAATCGTAATGATATTGGTATTTGGCATTAACACAATATATTTACTTGGTAAATTAATATGTGTAGAAACTCTTGCTCCTTTTTTTTCATTGCTATCTTTTTTAATTTGGACTAATATTCTTTGATTTGGTTTTACAACATCTGAAATATTGACCTTTTCTACTTGTTTTTCTTTTGTTTCATCAATTTTAGGTAAAATATCTTTTAAATGAATAAAACTATTTTTTTCTGTTCCAATGTCTACAAAAGCTGATTCCATTCCTTTTATGATATCTTTCACAATACCAATATAAATATTTCCTTCTCTTCTATCTGTTTTTTTGTCTTCTTCATAATATTCTATTAATTTTCCATTTTCTACTAACGCAATTTGCTTCTTTTCTTCGTTTTTTTGTATTACTATTTCTGTCATTTTTTCCTTCCTTTTTTAGTTAAATTTGTTCATACTATTGTCCACTCCACTTTTGATGATTTCTATGATTGCTTCTTTTCCTAATGTGGTAGCTTTTTCTAATATTTTCTTTTCTTCTTCTGGAATGGCTCCTATTACATAGTTTATTAAATTTTCTTTCTGTTCTGGCATTCCAATTCCAATTCTAATTCTTGCAAAATTTTTAGTGTTGATCTGTTGAATAACAGATTTCATCCCATTGTGTGTACCAGGTCCCCCCATTTTTCTAACTTTTATCATTCCTGGTTGAATATCTATATCATCATAAATAAGAATTAATTTATCTTCTTCTATCTTATAAAAATTCATTGCTTCTCTTACGCTTTCGCCACTTAAATTCATAAATGTTTGTGGTTTTAATAAGATTACTTTTTCATTTTCTACAACTCCTGTTCCATACAATCCTTTGAATTTCTTTTTGTTAATTTCGATATGATATTGTTTGGCTAGCTTGTTGATTGTATGAAATCCCATATTATGTCTTGTATTACCATAATCTTCTTCTGGATTTCCCAGTCCTACAATTAAATACATTTTCTTCTCCTAACTGATTGTTTTTGAACGATTCTATTTTATCTTGTTTTTGCCTTTTTTTCAAGCTTTTTAACAAAATCCCATAAAAAAAGCACTCTTGTAAGAGTACTTTTTATTTATTATTCTGCTGATTCTTCTGTTTCTGGAGCTTCATAAGCTTCTAATATAGCTTTTTGAATCTTCTCTCTTGTTTCAGCATTGATTGGATGAGCTATATCTTTGAATTCTCCGTTTGGAGTTTTTCTGCTAGGCATAGCTATAAATAATCCATTTTGGCTTTCGATAACTTTGATATCGTGAACTGCGAATTCATTATCGAATGTTACAGAAGCAACAGCTTTCATTCTGTTCTCTGAATTTACTTTTCTTAAACGTACATCTGTGATTTGCATTTCTAAGTGCACCTACCTTCCTTAAGTTTAAATATATTTTGTACATACTCGTTTAATCTTATGTACAATTATATTATTCTTCATAAAAAATTTTTTTCCTTCTTTTTTTTACAAAAATTTTATTTTTATTTTTTATCTCTTTAAAATTTGGAACCTTCCTCTATTTTTCTGCATATATTACACTATATTTTTTTGACAAACTATTGAAAATTTAGGAATATCATTATATAATTGACATGTTATATAAGGGGAGTGTGTAATTAAAATGCCAAATATAGATACGATAAAAAAATATAGAAAGATTCATATGATTGGAATTGGCGGTGTCAGTATGAGTGGGATTGCTGCCATTCTAAAGAATTGGGGATTTACTGTTACTGGATCTGATACTTCTGACTCTGAATCTGTTCAAAGTTTATTAAAAAATGGAATTAAAGTTACTGTTGGTCACAGTTTAGAAGATGTCGCAAATTCTGATATTGTAGTTTACTCTGCTGCTGTAAAACAAGATGATCCAGAAATGTTAGAAGCTCAGAAACGCCATATTCCAACCATTGAAAGAGCTGATTTTTTAGGAGAATTAACACGTTGTTATCAAGATACGATTTGTATTTCAGGAACACATGGAAAAACAACTACTACTTCTATGGTTTCTTTATGTTTTTTAGAAGGTTTAAAAGATCCTAGCATTCAAGTTGGTGCTTTCTTAAAACAAATTGATGGAAATTATAAAGTTGGAAATAGTGAACATTTTATTATCGAAGCTTGCGAATATGTAGAAAGCTTTTTAAAATTTAGTCCTAAGGCAGAAATCATTTTAAATATTGATAATGATCATTTGGATTATTTTAAAACATTCGAAAATATCAAAATGGCTTTTACTAAATATGTAAAATTATTACCTGATGATGGTATTTTAGTTCTGAATGGGGATGATGCAAATTGTTTGAAATTATCCCATGATACCAAAGCTAAAGTTGTTACCTATGGAATTGAAAATGAAAAAGTAGATTTTTTAGCTAAAAATATTACTTTTACAAATGATGGTTTTGCCAATTTTGATATCTATTATCAAGGAAAATTATTAGATACCATAAAATTATCTGTTCCTGGAATTCATAATGTTTTAAATGCTTTAGCTTGTATTTCTTTATGTATGGAATATGGAATTTCGATAAAAGATATTAAAATAGCTTTAGCTAAATTTACTGGTGCTCATAGAAGATTTGAATATAAAGGTAAAATTGATGGCAAAGCTAGTCTTTATGATGATTATGGACATCATCCTACTGAAATAAATGCAACTGCTAATTCACTTATGAATAAAAAATACCACGAATCTTGGGTAGTCTTTCAACCTCATACTTATAGTAGAACCAAAAATTTATTAGATGATTTTGCCAAAACTCTTAAGGCTTTTGATCACATCATTGTTTTAGATATTTATGCTGCTAGAGAAAAAAATGTATATGGAATTACTTCTAAAGATTTAGTTGATAAAATTATTTCTTTTGGAAAAAATGCTAACTATATTCCAGATTTTGAAGAATGCGTTTCTTATATTAAAAAGAATGTAAATGATAATGATATTGTTATGACACTAGGTGCTGGTACAGTTACCCAAATAGGGTCTATGCTACTTGATTAAATAAAATGAAATACACATATATACACTTTATATGTGTATTTTTAAGCTAATTTTTCTGCGGCTCCTTCCAGGATATATTCACTTGCCAAACGTATCCTTTCCATTTGCTCTGCAAAAACTTTGTGTTCTTCTTTGTTTCGTTCTTGTTCTTTTCTTATTGCTTTCTGCTCTTGATAAGATTTTTTACTTATCATTTCTGCTAGTGCTCTGATTTCTTGCGCTATTTCTGATGTATTTTTTTCCATATCTTCTTTTGTTAGCATTCTTTTTTCCATATCCTCTTTTGTTACCATTGTTTTTTCCATATCTTCTTTTGTTAGCATTCTTTTTTCCATATCCTCTTTTGTTACCATTGTTTTTTCCATATCTTCCTTTGTTACCATCGTTTTTTCTATGTCTTCTATTCTTAACCTTGTCTTTTCCATCTCTTCTTTTGTCACCATTGTTTTTTCTATGTCTTCTATTCTTAACCTTGTCTTTTCCATCTCTTCTTTTGTCACCATTGTTTTTTCTATCTCTTCTATTCTTAATCTTGTCTTTTCCATATCTTCCTTTGTTACCATTGTTTTTTCTATCTCTTCTATTCTTAACCTTGTTTTTTCCATATCTTCCTTTGTTACCATCGTTTTTTCCATATTATCTACTTTATTTTCTAATCCATTCAATTTCTTTAGTATTTCTTCTAATATTTTCTGACTCATACTTTTCACCTCCTTACTATGCTTTTTATAATATTTCATACAATTTTACTTTCTATTTCTTTACACCAGTATATTTAACTTGATGCCATTATACAATCAAATAAAAAAATATGCAAGAACTTTTTTGCATATTTTTTGTAAATTTTTGTATTTTTTTAATATATCAGTTCAAATATAATTCTTTAGTTTGTTTCTCTGGCTTGTTTTAACATCATATCACCAAATACAGCATATCCTTCGTGTGGTTTATTTACTAATACATGAGTTACTGCCCCTATAAATTTACCATTTTGTATAATTGGAGAACCTGACATTCCTTGAATGATCCCGCCTGTTTTTTCTAACAGTCTTTCATCTGTTACTTTTATTTGCATACTTTTATTGTCATAATTATTTTCTTTGAAAACTCGTTGGATTTCTATTTCATATTCTTGTGGTTTTTGATTGTCTAAACTACAAAGAATGGTTGCTTTTCCAATTTGTATTTCTTCCCTTAAGGCAACTTCCATTTCTTTTGAAGTATCTAGATTTAAACTTGCTAAATTGTCTACTGTTCCATAGATTCCAAATTTACTATTTTTTTGAATCGTTCCTATCTCTTTTTGATTTTCTATGGTTCCTTGTATCTTGCCAGGAGTTCCGCTTTCCCCTTTGGTTATATTTAAAATTCTAGTAGTTATAAATTCTCCAGAAGCTATATGAATTAATTCATTGGTGTCAATATCTGTAATTCCATGTCCCAATGCTCCAAAAGTCTTACTTGATGGTTCATAAAAAGTAACTGTTCCAACTCCTGCTGCACTATCTCTTACCCATAATCCTAATTTATATTCACTATGATTGGTTTTTACTGGTGTTATACTACATTCTTTGGTTTTTGTTTCATGAATATATTCTATTTTTATTTGTTCTCCTTGTGACAAATTTACTGTTTCAACCAGTTCATCTGTAGAATCAATTTGTGTATCATTAATTTTGATAATCCTATCTCCTTCTTTAATTCCAGTATTCTCATAGGGTTTATATTTTTTATTATCATCACCTTCTATCTCTGACATTCCTACTACCAACACACCATTGGTATATAATTTTACTCCTGCTATGTTTCCAACTGGTATAACAGTTGTTTTTGGTAAAACACTTACCTCTACATTCTTTAATGGAATCTTATCAAACAGATTAACTTCTAAGGTTGATTTTCCAACTTTTTCACTTACTTTTTCTCCATTATTAGATGCCGTTTCAATACTTTTTAATGCCTCATTTTTTACTTTTACTCCCAATAAAGTTCTCATAGAAATACTTTCCCCCTCAAATATGACAAATTCATTTGGAATATTTTCTATGACTAATGTATAAATATACAAAACGAATAAAAAAAATACTAATAATAGCATTTTGAACAATTTCTTCATAAAATTCTCTCCTTTGTTTTTGCTATTATTAGTATTGACTTTTTTATTTTTTCTATACCATTATTATGGTAAATTATTTTTTTAAATATTCTTGTATATCTTCTAGTTTATTGGTTACGCGATACATACCATATCGTTCTCTTCCCAATGCCGTATAATAGATTTGTGCTAACTTATATTTTGCACTTGTCAAACCAGATGTTCCTGCTTCTTTCAAATATTCATAAACATTTACTTTTGGTTCTGTTCCATTGGCATTTATAATGGAATTATAACAAGCTTTTTCTTCTCTTGGATAATAATAAACAGATCTACTATATTCGGTATCCTCTACCTTAAGATTAGCGGTTGTTGCTCTTCGATCAAAATTAATATTTAACAAACCAATGGTTTGGTCATTGATATTGTCTAATAGGTCACTATCAGTTACTTTATGATATTCTCCCTTATTTAAAATATAAATAGAGTCTTCTGCTACATATTCTTCATTATTATTATTGGAAATGATAGAATATCCATTATAAATTTTACCACCTATATTTAGACCTTGTAAAAAGGTTAACATCGATACATTTTGTGTAATTTGCTCCCATTCATATTCTTGTAATTTAGGCATTGCGAAATTTACACCTGATGTTGATATTTTATTATAATTGGATATGGCTGGTATTAAATTACTTTCAATGGAATTTTTAATTACTTGTAGCTTATGATTATTAAACTGTGAATTGGAATCTTCAATATAGGGACCTTTGTTACTGTCATTAAATAATTCACCAAATACTTTATATCGATAAGGATAAGGATTATTTTCCCCATAGGATGAATAATTCTCTCCTTTTGCGTCCACTGCTTTTGATGAATCTAAATCTTTTAAAACAGGATATTTACTTAATTTTTCTTTAAATTCATAAGCTTCTTTATAATATTCAATAGCATTTTGGTTAACCGTAATATTGGTTATTTCATTTTGCACATATTTTTTATCATTAATAATGGCAAACACGGTATCTTCATTTTCTTGATAATATTTCACTCCATTTACTTTTTTACATGGATATTCTAAAATGCTTCCTACTGTCGTTCCGATTTAATGTAATAGCACGATTCCCTGTTGCTGTTGTATCACCTTCCACATAAACATTTTGTTTCAAACCTTGTTTTCCTGTTTCTTCTATAATTTCTACTCCTCGATAAGTGTACTTTCCATTTGCATTTTTATCTACCCCTGTTAATAAATAACCTGACTCATGAATCGGTTCGTCATTAATCTTTCCTTGAATCGTAATATAACTGTCTAAAGAGTACGTAATAACAAAGTCACTACTAGAATTTGGCTTGTACCTACAACTATAATAAATATATGGCTTTAATCCATACCTTAATTCTCCCTCTTTATAACTAGCCTCTTCATCAAATTCGTCTTCCTTATCTAATGTGTTATCATAAGCAGAATAGATATAATACCCATCATAAAGTGTATAGACAATGGCTGGTACGTAATTTTGTAAAACGTCTTTTCCATATCCATACATATTAAAATGACTCGCTAATGAATTATAAAATGTATTAATAGATGCCTTGATATCACGCATTTTAGAATCTGCTAAGTCAGAAGTACTACTATTGGACATATTCATTTGGAATGCCTTTATGGCATCATAGGTAGCATTTTTTAGTCTGGTATCATATTGTATTTGTAAATCTAAAGTTTTCATTTGGTTTTGTGAATATGAAGTTAAAATAATTGTCATTGGTAAAATGATAATTATGGCTATGACAGCTAATCCTTGTATCTTCATTTTAGTACCTTTCTTTCGTTTTAATTGCTGAATAGCTTGTAATATGATTATTACAAGCTACCCTCCTTTATTTTCCTATTTTATTTTCCATTTGCTGTTACTACTCCTGCATGTTCAGCAGCAATTGTATAAGCATCATTTCCTGTTACTGAATAAAAGAAATTTTTTAATTGTTGTGCCATCGTTTGGTTTGTATTTTTTACACTGACGGAAACAATATCTCCTTCTTTACAATAATAGTTGCCTTGCTTATCAAGAGCCTCTTCTATTTGTGAAGTATATACAGAGTAATAAACATTTTCTCCTATTTTATCAGACTGTGCTTGTGAAACTTTTTTCCCCAAGTTTTCATCTTTTACTTGTACCTCCATGTCTACATTATAAGTATTTCCGGTTGAGGTTATTGTCTCCACAAATTCATCATAATTCGTTGTTGTGATTTTTCCTGTTGACCTAATTTTATCAACAAATTCTGTTGTTGCTGTTTTTACAGTTAATTGGGCTATATCATCAGTTCTATCTGACATTGTCATTAGTGGAAATACAAACATTAATACTGCTGCTAATGCAATTGCAATAATTGTTATTAAAGTATCACTCATTTTTCTCCTCCTTATTTCTATCATACTTATCATGTAAAACATGATTTTGCTTTATCTTTCAAATGTATAAGTTATGACTCTTTTTTCTGTTTTTTCTACTTCATTTACTTGTGTTGTTCCTCCTACATCATCTACATAGTAAGTTCCTAAAGATTCTTTGATGTTATAGGTAGCTTGTTTGCTTGTAAGGTAGTCATATAAAGAGATCGAATTGGGTGTTATTTTGAATTTTGCTTTATAATCAAAAATTCCTTTTCCTTCTTCATAATCGTACTTTCCATATAAGATACCATCCAAAAATTGTCTACTTGCTAAGTCATTGGCAAGTGATTGTTTTTGTAAATCGATGGTTGTTATTTTTTTAGTTTCCATTGTATTACTCGTCTGGCTTTTTACTTCTTGCTCAAATAGATAATAATCATCTGGAAATTCAAAAACTATTTTAAAGTTTTCTTTATAGGCTCGGTAGATAGCTGGTAAAATCGTTTCTTTTCCTACGTATCGATTCGTATCATTTTCATTGGCAAGATAATAATATCTTTTGTCTCCTTCTATTGATAAAAATTCTCTATCTGAATAGGATAAGACGATATCCATTGCTTCTCTTGCTTGGGAATAAGTAAAGATACAAATTGACAGACCTATTACAAATAATAAAACGGATCCAGCCATTTTTAATGCGTCTGCTATATTTTCCTCCATACTTATTCCTCCTATTTTTTAAGAATGAATTATTCTTTTGTGATATCTGTGATATTAATTTGATTTACTTTTCCTTCGTCTGAGTATTCAAGTACTACTGTATATGTTTTTGAAGTATCAATTGCACTTGTAGATTTTTGAATTAATGCGCCATCTACTTCTACTGCTACATCATTTGTTATTGCTTCACTTATTAATGATTTTACAACACTACCTTTTTGTGTTCCTTCGTATTTTAAAAATTGGTTATTAAATGCTGATATTTCCGCTTGTGACATTCCACTGTTGTTTACTGTATCTTGTGCTTGATTAAATATCATAATTCCTAAAGATATTAATAAAATTGCTAATAAGATAGCTCCTGCTATAATTAATGCTTTTGATGCATTCTCCATAATTTTTTCCTCCTTTTTCTACTTTTGTTTTCTTTTTATTTAATTACTTAGACTTTATTTTTTGGTATACGTAATGGCATTTACACGTCCTTCTGTTGAATAAGAAAGTTCAATTGTATAAGTTTCTGCTGTACTGATATCACTAGTTTTTATGTCTGTACCAGATTTGCTATTTACAGTAACAGTTGCGTTACTATTTATATGACTTTCATCTGAGTTACTTGCTATTACTTCATTTATCATTGATTTTACAACACTACCTTTTTGTGTTCCTTCGTATTTTAAGAATTGATTATTAAATGCTGATATTTCCGCTTGTGACATTCCACTGTTGTTTACTGTATCTTGTGCTTGGTTAAATATCATAATTCCTAAAGATATTAATAAAATTGCTAATAAAATTGCTCCTGCTATAATTAATGCTTTTGATGCATTCTCCATAATTTTTTCCTCCTTTTTCTACTTTCTTCTATTATTTTTCAGCATTAAATGGCTCTTTTTTAGTATATGTAATAGCATTTACACGTCCTTCTTCTGAATAAGCTAGTTCAATTTCATAAGTTGCTGCTGTACTGATGTCACTGGTTGTTATTGCAGTACTAGATTTTCCATTTACAGTAACTGTTGATTTATTATTCTTGTGATTTTCATCTGAGTTACTTGCTATTACTTCATTTATCATTGATTTTACAACACTACCTTTTTGTGTTCCTTCGTATTTTAAGAATTGATTATTAAATGCTGATATTTCCGCTTGTGACATTCCACTGTTGTTTACCGTATCTTGTGCTTGATTAAATATCATAATTCCTAAAGATATTAATAGAATTGCCAATAAAATAGCGCCTGCTATGATTAGTGCTTTTGATGCATTCTCCATAAATATCTCCCCCTTTCTTTTGTTTTCTATTTTTTATATTGATTACTAAACTACAAAAATTTAGTAATGTTAATGACGAAAGATTTATTGTGTAACTTGTTCCAATAACATATATTTGATTTGATTGGTTTTAGAATGATATTGAACTTGTTTACATGCAAACTTAATATTTCTATAGTAAGTTAAAAAAGTATTCATCCCTTTTGCATAAATTTTTTCTATGGGATAGGTAACTTCATCATCTATGAATTGAATTTCAATATTAAGTGAGTTTTTTCCATTGTCGATATAGTTACCATTTTCATCTTTTTCTATTTCATTTTGTTGATTTGAATCAATTGCTTTATTCATTAAGCTTGCTACTTCAGAACCTGATATTTCTTGTTCTTGATAAATTTCAAACTTTAGGTTTTCCTTTTTGGCATTTCGCTGTTTATTTATATAGCTTAAATAACTATATGAAATTGTAGATAGGATACCTATTCCTATTAATATAAATATCGCTATTTTTTTCATCATACTTCCTTTTTATTATATCATTTCTGTTTTTATTTTACAAGTTTTTTGTCCTATTTTGTCATTTTTTTATCTTACACTTTTACTGTTACTATTCTTATGAATTTACTTTACGAAATGTAATCGTTTTTACCCTTCCATTGGGATGATACGTAATTCCGCTCTCCGTTCACATTTAAAATATTGAATTAGTTCTCCTGCCTTATTTACTTGACTATATTCTTTCAAAAGTTCTTGTTTTTTTTCCATACTTGTATTTTGAAAATTAGCATTAGAACCTGGATTAGCATTCAATATTACTCTCACCTGATAGGTATTTTCATAGTCTGTATATTCTTCATAATAATCGTTATTTTCTTTGGCTAAGTTCGCTAAGGTAATAATATCATAAATTGTGATATTCTCTCTTCCTACATAAATGGTATATTGTGCATTATATTGAGCTAATTGTCTCGTCTCTACTTCGTCATAAATCTCACTCGAAGTGCTACCAAAATCTACAAATAGAAATACTGCTAAGGATAAAATTAAAATTCCAATTAAAACTCCTGCTGCCATAATAAGTGCTTTTGATGCATTTTCCATTTTTTCTCCTCCTTATGCTATGGATGATTACGGTTTGACTTCTTCAAATAACAGTTTACTTATCTTTCCTTGCGGATTTTCATATTCTATCTTGATACATTTAAAAACTTTATTTTGCTTATCTTCTTCACGAATCGTTTTAAATTCTTGTGTAATACCAGGATAGACACTTTCCACATTGGTCTGAATTTTTTCCTCTGGATTTTTTTTATTATGACTGCTTACTTTATTATATAAGCTTTTTAAATCCATCAGTGTTAAATCTTGTTTGTCATATGCCATAAACTGATTGTTAAACTCTGTTATTTGGGAGGTTTTGGCTGATGCATCTTTTTGATTTTGATAAGTAGACAAATTATTAAACATTAACAATAACGCTCCTAAAATCATCAATGCTATTAAAATGCCTCCTGCTATTGTTAAAGCTTTTACTGCATTTTCCATTCCAAACCTCCTTCTTTATGAACATTATTTTATACTTGTCATCGTTCCAAATGAACTTGACATACTGGTTAATCCAATGAATACTAATGGTACAATTAAGTATCCAACAAATAAACATACCATAGGAGCAAATCCAATTCCTTTTCCGATCATTCCTTTTCTTTTGATTAATCTTTCATTTGATTCTTTTCTTTTTTCTTGATAATAATCTCTTTCAGAATCTAATTCGTCAAATGCATCTGTAATTGGTATTTTTTCTACTGCTGCTTGCAAACTTTCAATAATTCGAATCAAGGGTTGATATGTAATTTCATCTTTCATCGTTTCTAACGATTCCCATGCTCCTGATTCATAATTGTTTACACATTTTGTAATAGGAGCTCGAAAGATATTAGAATATCGTTCTAACCACTCTAAAATGATTTCAACATTGACCCTTTCAATTTTCATTAACATCAGGATAATGGTTTGGAATTGCATAACTTCATCTTCCATTTCTAATTGTCTCATTTTTGCTTGGAATACTAACATCCAAATTGGTGCTATATAACCTATGACAGCAAAAACAAAAGCTAATAATAATTCAAACCATTGCATATATTCACTATTGATAATTTGTAATTTATGATAAATTCTTTCTGCTGCTGTATCTATTTCACCTTCTTTAGCATTTTCATAATATTTTGATTTTTGCAAAGCTACTGTAATTTGTTCTTGGGTTGTTTCTAATTTTCCTTTAAATTTCTCCAAAAACACATTATCTTGCTCCGTTAGCTCCATTCCTTTTTTCTTATCTTTTTCCGATAATCCGTCCAATGATATTATAATCAGTTGTTGGTTCTGTATAAATATAGTTAATCGCTACTGCGTGCAATTGTGTAAAAATAATGATGGAAGCAAAGAAAGTAACAATGCTAACTGTAACTCGATTGACATATAACCACTCCATTTTTTGTGGAGAAGCTGAATCTTTTAATAATTTTTGTACTTTCCTATATTCTTTGGTGCCTTTTTTTGGTATAAATAAATCAATTACTTTTTTGATTAGTTTATGCTTGTACAATTTTTCTTGCCAAGGATTTTCTGTATTTTTCGTATCCATTGCAGTGGAACCATTGTCTTTTAATTTTCTAACTAAAAGATAGGATACAAATGTGATAATTAAAATTAAAATCTGTACAATTAATCCTGCCTTCCCATTGTACCAATTGGCTGTAAATGAAAAGTTCGATACTGCCCAACCTTTTAATGGTTCTAATAATAATACTGGTGCGATTGAAATAAGAGATAAGCTCTGGAAAACGTAATTTAGTTTGTCTCTTTTTAAAATTTCTAGTTGCATTTCTTGTGTAATATTATTTACATTTTTTAGATATAAAGAGGCTCCATTTACTTTTCGATCGCCAAATTCTTTGGTTAAGTAAGAAACTCCTGCAAATTCTTTTAAAAAGCTATTTGGTGCTATATCATAGTATTTTTCCAATTCCATTTCTGGGTCATTGGAAATTAGTATTTCATAAATTTTTTCCCCTTGTCTTGATATTTCTTTTTCGTCATCTTGTGATACTTGATAAATGGCTTCTTCTACCATGTTAAACTCATGGTAAGCATGTCTAATTTCTGAGAAAAAATCAATTTGCTGTTTTAGTATCTTATTATCAATTTTGTCCACTGCACCATCGATAAATGAGTCTAACATAAATACTTCAAATAGTAATAATATTGTCATTAATAAATAGTTTCCTGATGTTACAATCAGTGTTAATACAATAATTGGCACTATGATAACAAGTGTTTTGGTTAAAATTCGAGCCGTTCCTTTTCTTGTACTATATTCATCTTCTATGTTAATAATTTCTAGCCTTCTTCTAATTTTCAAGGCATATCTTTTTATAAACGGTATTTTTATGTAGGTAAGATACAATTTTTGAAATAGCACTTCTGTTGAAAATCTTCTTTCTTTTGTTCCTTGTTGTAGTTGTTGTATCTTTTTATATTCAGATTTTTGCATATTTTTTGATAACAGTACATAGAAAAGAATAATCATAACAAAAGCTGCTCCTGCTCCACCCATGATATAAAATATTACTTGATTACTCACTTGTTTTTAGCACCTCCTTTTTAGCTTGTTTGGGAACCCTTATACCTCCGCTTTTTTGGGTTTTCTTCCTCTTTTTTTTGGTTTTGTTTCTACTGCTGCTGATACTGGTACTGCTTCTTTTTTCATAGCTTGACTTCCCCAATGTCTTTCTACAAATTTGTCAAATTCTTCTACATCTGATTCGTCCATATTGTTTCTCATTTCTTTTAAATTCGTTGCACTAATTGGATTGGTGATTACATATTCTCCATCAATATATTCTAAGATATTTCGATAAGCATATAATTTTTTATCTGTTGTTTTTTCAAAAAATCTGGTAGCATTATCAAAAAATTTATCAAATTTTCCCTCTAATGTTTTTTCTTTTCTATGGTCAAAGGTATATTCGCTTTTACTTTCAATTGGAATACATTCTGTAATTCTTTGGATATATCTTTTTCCTCTAAAGTCTTTAATTTGGTGAATATCAAAGTTTAAAACTTGAACAACTTGTTCTTCTGCTGTTTTTTCATCATTGAATACTCCTGTTCTTAACATAGAGTTTCTTAAGGCTGTTACTAAGTTTGGAAATGTTTTTGCGTGGTGTGTAAATAACGTAAATTTAGAAGCTACTTGGGCTGCTTGTATCATCCAAGATGCTACTGGGTCAGTTGCTACCTCACCAATGATGTTAACAGAACCGTCAGTTTTCTTTTGTACATCCAGACCTTCTTGTCCTGAAATAGTGTCTGTTTCTCGAAAAGATAAAATATTTCTAGTTGGATAAATTTTTCTTAAGTGAAGCTCAAATGCTGTTTCTTGAACCCTTATATTCATGGTTTCATAAATATTTTCTATCATTCCCATTAATAAGGTGGTTTTACCAGAACCTTGTTCACCAGTAACAGCGGTAACTCTTGCTCCTTTTACTAAATATTTTAATAATTCAATGGCATCTTCTTTTCCTGGGTCTCTTACTAGTTGTTCTAATGTTGCTCTTTTTACGTCAAACTTTCTGACGAAAAATGCCCATGTCTCAGAGAAACTTGGTCTTACTACAACAACACGAGAACCGTCTTTCATTTCATTAATTTTATAGCCATTTGTGTCTGATAATTGTCCTGGGTTGTTATATTTATAAATATTTTGACAAACTCTTTTTAATTCTGATTCCGTTCCAAAAGAAAGGAATGCTAATCGAATGGATTTACCTTGGAAAAATATCCAAATACTATCACAAGCTCTTGGTACTTTATGTTCTGCAATTTGATCTAAATAGTCTCCATCTGTTTGTGCAACTTGGCTTAAAAAACTCTCTGGAAGACCTGAAACTCCCCCAGATACACCATCTATATTCATATCTCTTACTTCATCAATGCTACTATATCCTTTATAGTATTGATAAATTCTTTGCACGACAATACTTAACTTGTCTGAAAAAGATAAAACAATATTTTCTTTTTCATAAATCTCTTCAATTTCATGATTGGTAATTACATAAGAAGGTTTGGTTTCTCCTTCTATGTATTTTAATTCTGCTAAATGATATTTTTTGATAAATTCGGTTAAAGCTTCATATGCAAATTCTTTTTTATAACAATAAATTAAAATGTCAAATTTGTCTTGTGCTGTTAAAAGGGATGGAATATCAAAGGGAATTGCTTTTGATATATTGGTTTCGGTTACTCCATATTCTTTTTGAAGTAAATCAAATATTAATTCTTTTACATATTTTTTATCATTTACATCACCATAAGTACATCCTTTTAAAGCTTTTTTTAGCTCGTACTTTTTGTTTTTTCTTCTTTTTAGTTCTTCTTCTGAAAGTCCGATATCATATAAATTTATTTTTGTGATTTCATCTAACCTTCTTTTTACGAATTCAATCATCATTTCAATGGTATATGTTTTATCATCTACATCTATTGTTTCTTCTACTTCTGCTGTCTGTTTCTTTTTGATACTATAATAAATTGCATATGCTGCAATTCCTAAAACTACGACTGTTAATAAGATGTTTGTTATTGTCATTTGGTTCGCCTCCTTACATTTTCATGGCTAAATCCTGTAATCTATAAATGATATTGTCAGATGTTCTTTTTACTTCACTCAAAAAGAATCCATTTCTATCTTCTTGATCTATTTTCCTAAGTCTTAAAAATAAATCGGTTACTTTTGCTTCCTCACAAGCTTCAAAAAATAATGTATTATATGGAATGGTTGATACATTGTTTTTTTCTCCCATATATCTTGAAATATTTTTTATCGTATATTTTGAGGATCTATCATATCTTCCAACTAGTAATAATGCTTTTCTTAATTTTAAAATTGGCATTTTCTCTTTGTATTCCATAAATTGATCAATGCTAGTTAGTCTTTGACTAATATTAGCAACAATTAAATTGGAATTGTTTACGATATTATCTATAATTTCTGGTTCTAACTCAGTATCCATATCAACAAAAACTAAGTCATAATAATGATTTGCTAAATTAATAATATCTGGATAAATTATCTTTAGTTCGTCATATTCTGTCTTGTTTCCTTTAAAACTTTGTAACACTTCTAATCTATCTTTGAATATGATTTTAGTATAATTGGTTATATTTTCTGTTGACAATTTGTTACTTTTCATAATTCTAGCTAATCCTGCTACACTCTCTTCCATTGCTATGTTAGTATTTGGTCCAAATAGTCCTAAGTTCTTTTTTTGTTTCTTTTCTTTCCAAAAACAATGATTAAGTGTTTCGTCTTTATAACCTGTTGATATGATTAAGATTCTATAATTATGTTCAATTGCCAGATGTGTACAAATAGCTGCGATTGATAAGGTCTTTCCAGTTTGTTCTTTTCCATTACTCCAAAATGTTACAATTGACATCTTTATACTCCTTTTTCGATTAATTTAATAGCTCTTCGAATCATGGCTTCACTAACATCTCCTAATATTTGTTCTGCCAGATAAGCTAAACTATCTTTGTACTGTATACTTAACTTCTTGAATTTTATTTTGGCAACTCTTTGGTTTTCATAAATAACACTTAAATCTCCATTTTCTACTGGAAAATAAATTCTATTTTCATTCCAGCCAATTTTGTAACCAAGTGCCAAAAAGTTTAAATAGTCATCTTCCTCTTTTAGGATTTCTTTTGAAAATAGTACTTTGGTTAAATTTGTTAATTCCTTCAAACCTGCCAATATTTCTAGTCCTTTTTTTAAAGAATAAATATCAAAAGAAGTAACGAAATAATTTCTCTGTGCTCGTGGTAAATCAAATTCATAGAATTTCTCTATCTGATCTGTGTCTACCAACATGATATCATAATCTAAGTCTTGTTCTTTGGAAAGACCTAGATATCTTTTAATATCTGTTTCTTCTGAAAATCCTACTGCAATATCGATTTGTTCATATTCTGTCACATAGGATGTAGTAGGGTTTATGACAGGTACCACATATCTCGCTTTTTGGTTTACCGTTGCATCGACTACTAAAACTTTTTTCTTTAATGTCGTTAGAATTTTAGCAATGTATATGATTAAATCGGTTTTGTCATAAACTCCTATAAAACCTATTCTCTTCATTTAGCGTTTCTCTCCTTTTTTATTCTGCTCCGACTCCTGATAGGGAATCTAAGTATTCTTTTCTTGCATTTTTGGAATTTGTTATACTTTCTTCCATATTGGTTTCTAAATTTGATTGTGCTTGTTCTCCTTGGCTACTAATAACACTGTTGATGTAGTCGTTTCTTAAAGCTGCACTATTTCCACTATTATATCTTGCTCTGATGGCATTCATTGCTCTTTCTAATACGTTAGGGTCACTTTGTAATAATGCTGAGGTTCTTTCATTAACTGGGAATGTTGGTGTTGCTGCTTTTTGCATTCCTGCTTCTGTATATTTGGTTGCATAAATTTTAGCACCTCTTGTTTGTGCGGCATCAATAATTGCACAACTCATATGTAGGATTTCATCTTCTGATAAATTCATCCATATGGTATCGTTTGAGTCTACCCCATTTATATTTGGTATTTCTACTTCTTTTTTAGCTACTACAATAAAGTCTTGTCCATTTGGAAACATAATTCTTATGTCAATATAATCCCCTGTTGCTAAGTCGATTGGTAATACAATAACATTGTATTCTTGTCTTCTGATGTCATCTTGTACTACACTGTTTCCTTTGCTTAATAGTTCAGTGGTTATTAATGTATTTTTTTTCATATCTACTTTAGCAATTAATGGTACACTATTTAATTCTAAATATTGCTTTTCATTGTTTCTTGTAATGTAATAATTATCTGTTTCTTCTTCTTTTTGTAGTTCGTTTTCCGTTCCATTTTTTCTAATATATAATTTTGTTTCGTTGTTTCGGTCTGTTTTGGTATAAATATCGTTTCCTTCTTTGTCTTGTAAAGCATAATTTTCAATTAAACTAATATTACTAGTTGCATTGCTTGGTACTAATGTTTTATTTACGGTTTGCAATGTTAACATATCAGTGGTTATGATTTGTCCAGATTTTACATCTTGGTTTAGAACATAGGCTCTTACACTATTTTGTAGTTCTTCTTGTGCTTTTTTATTTTGATTCATTAATTGCATGAATAATAATGCTATGATGACTCCTAAAACTAAAGTCGCTAGTAACATTCCTAATAAAAATGAATTTCTTGCTTTTCTCTTCATTGGATTTGTTGCCATGACAAATTCCTCCCTTAATTTATATTTTTCTTGTATTTTTTACAAAATAATCTTTTATTTTATTGTACCGCAATTGTTGTGTAAAATCAACGAAATGCTGCCGTGTCACTAAAAGTTAATATTTTCGTAATATTTTTGTAATATTTTTGCTACTCCTTCTTCATTATTGGATTCTGCTATCTCCTTTGCAATCGAGGTAACCACTGGTGTGCTACCTTTCATAGCAATTCCTAATCCTGCTTTTTCTATCATTTTTTTGTCATTTATATTGTCTCCCATTGTCATTACTTCTTCTGGTCTAATTTCTAATTGTTTGATTAAATATTCAATGGCATTCCATTTATCAACATTGGCTAATGAAATTTCAGTGTAGTAATATTCGATTGGGATTTCTTCTGTTCCTTGTCTTATCACTTTCCTAGACATATGTGATACATCTAAGATTTCAATTCCACTGATTTTTTTTATTTTTTTTATAATAGAATGAAATATCGTTTTGTTATCATCACATATTGTAATTTTTAAAAATTTTTCTTCTTTTCCATTTCTTACATATTCGTACATATCTTTTACAATATTAAGATTGGTTTTTTTACTTTCTTCTTTTTTTAGATTTTCTTTATAATAGTATAATACATTGTATTTTAAGGAAGTTGCTAATATTGTTTTATCGGTATATACATTATAACTAATGCTATTTTCTTCACAAATTTTGATAATTTCTAATACTTTTTGTTTTGTCATATATTTTTCGTATATTACTTCATCTTTTTTGATATCATAAATAAGAGCACCATTTCCCGCAATGAAATAATGGTTACTTCCAATTTCTTTGGCAATTGCTTTTATCGAATCAATTGGTCTTCCAGATGCAATAATTACTTCATTTCCTTGTTTTATGACCTCTTGAATTGCTTTTTTTGTATTTTCTGTTACGATACCATAACTATTTAACATCGTTCCGTCTAAGTCGATTGCTACTAATTTATACATATTTTCACTCCTTTTTTTCATTAGGGTTTATTATAACGATAAAATTTAAAATTTGCAATCATTTTTTTAGTAAAAATTTCCTGTTTATTTTCTCTCCTTTTTGTAAATGATAGTATTAGAAAAAGCAAAGGTTTTTTCTATATGTAATATTACAGGAGGTGAAAGAACAATGGCAAACTCAAGCAACAAAAAATTAGTTCCAGAAGCTATGACTGCTTTAGATAAATTCAAATATGAAGTAGCTAGTGAAGTTGGTGTTAACTTAAAAGATGGATACAATGGAGATATTTCAGCTAGAGACGCTGGTAAAATCGGTGGACAAATGGTTAAGAAAATGATCGAACAAGCTGAAAGAAATATGAAATAGGCAAATCGATAAGATTTAGTTTATTGGGTAGGAAGTTAAGTTTTTGAATTTATGCATTTTAGCAATAAAATACATAAAGGCAGGATTTAATTTCCTGCCTTTTCTTAATTGGATATTTTTTAACATTCAAGGTGCGACATTACTGCGACATTACTGCGACACTTTATTTAATTCTATATATTTTTTTAGGATCTTTATTAGATGTTCCTATCCATTCAATTAATCCTTCGTTTTCAAGTTTCTTCAATATTCTTTGAGCTGTTCTTCTATCTCTTTGAATATATTCTGCTATTTGATGTGTCATAACATCACCTTTATCAAATATAAATTGAATCGTTTTTTGTTCTATTATATTTAGTTTCCTCCATTTTTGATTAATATTATTATCTTTTAATAGCAGCTCATTTTTTCTTCTACTTCTCATAATAATATTATTTTTTAAAATAAGTTTTAATGAACTCCCTTTGTCTTCCATATAGATCGGTTCTTCTAAGAATAAGTCACTCATTTCTCTATAAATTCTCGAAACACCCTCATTTAATTCTCTTACCACTCCTAGTTCTGTTAATGCTCTTGATATGATTGGATTACGTGCATAACGTTTTTCTTTGATATTATTTTTAGCCATAAAATACATAAAGGCAGGATTTAATTTTCTGCCTTTTCTTATGCTTCTGGTTCTACTAAACCAAAGTTTTTACCATCTTTTAATTTATATACAACATTTACTTTTCCTGTTTCAACATGAATGAATGCTAAAAAGTTATGACTTGGTTTTTCTTGTAATTTTAAAACCGCGTCTTCTGGTAACATTGGTTTAATTTCATAGTAAGATGTTTTTACAATTTCATCTTTAATTTCAGTTACATTTTCAGTTACAATTTCCCTATTTTTTAGTGTTGCTTCTTTCATCATTTTGTCTTTTTTGGTCTTGGCTTTTCTGATTTGCCCTTCTAATATGTCAATGTCTTTATCAATGGAAGCATACATATCTTTATCCTCTGTGACTGCTCTGTATTTTTCTCCCTTTGCTGTTACATAGATTTCCGCTATTTGTTCTGTTTTTTCTGTTTTTAAAGTAACTTCTGCTTCTGCTTCTTCAAAATATTTATCAATTCTGTCTAACTTTTTTTCTACATAATCGTTAATAGCTTCTGTTATCTTTAGTTCCTTTCCTGTTATTTTTATTTTCATAAAAATCGCTCCCTTCTCTTTTTTGTTTATGCTTTATGATTCTAGTTTTATTATAGCTGTTCTTTTTCTTTTTTTCAAGCCCTTTTACGAAAAACTTTACTTCTTAATTGTAAGATTAAAATAGTTCTTCTAATTTGTATTCCTTTTCTAACTTTTCATTAAAATATAATTTGGTGATTAATTTAAATTCTTCTAAAGCATTGTCTTTTATCTGAAAAGCATATAGCTTTTTAGCTGGTGCTGTTATGGTATATTGAATGGCATTTACTGTACTTTTACTCATAGCAATGGCAGAAGTATCTTGTTTTCCACAAACATTACATTTAAATCCATCCTCTTTGATACTAAAGTAGCTTATTTCTTCGTTTTCTCCACATGATACACATTGTTTGCTATTGGGTGTTAACCCTAAAATACATAATAAACGCAATTTAAATACACCGAAGTACCAAATCTAGCTCCTTATTAGTCTCTGATATGGTATAAAGTGTATTTAATACTAATTGCAAGATGTGATAACAATTTTGATTCTCATGTGTCACATCTTGTATAATTTTATTAATATGTACTGCATATTTTAATTTATCTAAATCTGTTCTTAAATTGTAAAACACTTCAATTGGTTCTACTGAATTTATGTGATAGGTATTCGTTCCTTGATACATTAGATATTCTCCAAAACAGAACATTTGCGTGCCAGCTAAAAGAGTACTTTTAGGTCTTCTTGCTCCTTTAGCGACACACGAAATTTTTCCAACTCCTGGTGTTAACATGGTTAGCATTTTATCAAAATCTCCCCAGTTATGTTCAGACAATATCATTCCCTTCATTTTTACATTTGCCATTTTGTTTCATCCACCTTTTGATTTTTACTATCAAAATCATTTTCTAATTTTATCTGATTACTTCTTTCTTCTTTACTATTCATTTGATTTTCTATATTTTCAATTTGTTTTAATTCTAAAAATGCATTAATATCACCTGTATTTTTAAAGGTATCCCATGCTATTTTTCTTATCATAAGCTTCACTTCCTTTATCTTAAAGTTTTACCTCTAATGTTATCTTTTGCTTTTTTCTTGCTTTTTATACTCGATATTTTCATTTTAATTTAAATTGATTTACAATCGTATTATTTTCTTGCCAATCTTCTTTTACTTTTACCCAAGTTTTTAGATTAACTTTAACACCAAAATTTTGCTCCATATCCATTCTCGCTGCTCTTCCAATTCTTTTTAGCATTTCTCCATTTTTTCCGATAATAATGCCTTTATGTGAGTTTCTTAAACAATAAATAGTCGCCTCAATATCGTAAATATCTTCTTTGACCTTATTTTTTCGTTGTTTCATTTTTTCTACTTCTACGTAAATTCCATGAGGCACTTCATCTTTTAGTAGTTTCAAGGCTTTTTCACGAATGGTTTCTTCTGCCAATTGTCTTAATGTCTGGTCTGTATACTCCTCTATATCATAATATGCTGGTCCTGGTTTTAAGTTCTTTTCTATTTCATCTAAAATAATCTCTTTATATTTCAGATTTGTGGCTGAAATGGGAATCACAGCTTCAAAATTATATTCTTTGCTGTAAATAGCAATTAATCTCAAAAGTTTTTCTCTTTTTACCAAGTCAATTTTATTGATAATTAGTATGGTCTTTCTTTTGGCTTCTTTTATTTTATCTAATATTATCTTGTCTCCTCTCCCGATCTCATCACTCGTTGCCTCGATTAGAAATAAAACAATATCACTATCTATTAAGCTGGTAAAAGAAGTTTCTACCATGGTTTCATTCAGTTTTGTTTTTGGTTTATGAATACCTGGTGTATCTACAAATATAATTTGAGAATTTTGACGATTTACAATTCCTTTAATTGCAGTTCTTGTGGTTTGTACTTTATTGGCAATGGCTGCTACTTTTTCTCCTACTAACAAATTTACTAAAGTGGATTTTCCTACATTGGTTCTTCCAATTAGTGTTACAAATCCTGATTTAAATTCTTCCATTTCTTCCTCCTATGTCCATTTTGAATGTGTTATTACTCTAAGTCTTTTCTCCTTTGGACACCTCTGTTTTTTATTTTTAGTTCTTTTCTATTATACACTATTTTTTTGCTGAATTTGTAGAAACTACAAACAAGGCTAATTCTTTTTTCTTTTTCATTTTATCAGTAAATTTGTATTTTTTCAATGTTTCCTATCAAAAAAGAACTATCTATTTTAAAATACATAGTTCTTTTGCATTTGTTATGCATAAGCTTGACGTTTTTTGAAGCTAAGTAGGTTGGTAATTTCGCCTTCTGTATTTTTTGCCTTTTTGTTTTTTCTTGCTCTTTCTTGCTCCAATTCTCTTTTTTGTTTTTCTGCCATCGATTGACAAATTGCTTTTTGATACGTAAAGTGTGTGTCTTGTGCTATTTTACTCCAGTTATATTCGTTTCTTACTTTATTTTTTGCTTTTCTTGTAATATCTGCACATAATTTGTGGTCATATAATAGTTCTAAAATGGAGTCAGCAATTGAATTTGAATTGCCACAATAAGCTTTCATTCCATTGACTCTATGTTCTACAATTTCATTTAATCCACCAATGTCTGATACAACAATTGGATTTTCGGAAAGCATCGCTTCTAATGCTACAATTCCAAATGGTTCATAGGTGCTTGGAAATACTGCTATGTCGGCTGCTTTGTACATTTTTTGTACATCTTTCCCATTCATATATCCTGCAAAATATACTTTATCACTAATTCCCATGGCATTTACTTGTTGTTGTAATTCTTCTTGCATACCACCTTTTCCACAAATAACTAGTTTGGTATCATGATATCCTTGTAATATTTTTGGCATAGCGGCTATTAAATGTTGGATTCCTTTTTCATAAACTAATCTTCCCATAAATAGTATGATTTTTTCGTTATCCATTGCCAATTTTCTTCTGAAATTATAGTCTCTCTCGACCCCATTAAATAGGTTTAGGTTTACACCATTTGGTATGACATTTACTTTTTCATAGGGTAATCCAAATAATCTTTGTAATTCGTTTTTCATATAATTACTGTTTACAATTACTTCTGCTGATTCGTAGGTCAACATCCATTCTGTGTCGTTGATGTATCTTTGTTGCTCATCATGAATTCCACTATTTCTTCCTGCTTCTGTTGCATGAATGGTTGAAACAATTGGAATGTTATACGAATTTTTTAGCGTTTTTGCACTATAAGCTACTAACCAATCATGTGCATGAATTACATCAAAGTTTCCTTCTTTTTGTATGATTTCGTTTACTTTTGCTACCATATTGAAGTTCATTTGCATAATCCAGTCAATAAAATTGTTTGGATTAATCATATAATTATCTACTCGATATACTTTTACTCCTTTGTCATCTTCAAAATATGGTGCATCTCCTTCTCGATAAGTAACTACTGTTACATCATGCCCATCTTTTAATAACGTTCTTGATATATCATATACTACTCTGGCAATTCCTCCTACTACTCTTGGTGGATATTCCCAAGTCAACATTAGTATTTTCATTGGATTACTTCCTTTCTCTTTTTTCCATTTTCTTTTGTTTTAATTCGACATTTTTCTGTTCCTCTTATATTGTATACAAATTCCAAAAAAAAGTAAATGCTTTTTTAAAAAAACATTTACTTTTTTATTATTTTGTATTCGTTCTTTTTAGTAATTTACTGGGTCTGGCAATTCCATTTCTTCTGATGTATAATTGGACTCTAATTCTTTTACCATATTTTCAACTTCTTGCATCTTATTTTTTTCCTCTATCTCATCGCTATTAGAATTGGTTTGGTTATTATCTGTTAGATCGGTTCTAGTTTTTGAAACTCCTATGTTATCTAAGTATTCTTCTGCATCCATTTTACCATTATTGGCAGTAATATAGTAATGTTTTTGTTCTCCACTGATTGTCATATAAATATCATCTGCTACTGGCGCGATAAACAATTCTTTTCCAGTTGAACTCAATAACGTATATTTATCATCTTTACAAGCAACCATTACATTATAATCTGGTATGACTAATAAATTTAGTGCATCTTTATTACTAGATGCTATATATCCCAAACTATCATATTGAAAATCTACTACTTGTCTTCCATTTTTGTCAAACAATCCCCATAATTTACCTTTTCTAACAGGAATTAAATTTCCTGCTAAGATATATTTATTTTTTATATTGTTTTGTGTAAAATTTGAAATATCCATTCCGACTTCATCATTTTCTATATATATTTTTACATTTCCTCTGAAATCTAAAACACCATATTTATTATCTTTTTTGGCAACATATAATCCTGCATCATAATCCATTAATTCAATAGAATCATACATAATTTGTACTTTTGTTTCTTTATTCTTGGATAAAATTCCTACTTTTTTATTATTTTCTACTAAAAAATCTCCTACATTTGGAAGATAGGTGATATTATTATATTTAGGTTCTAATATTACATTTCCTTCTGTATCTATGACACCATATTGTGTATCACTTTTTTTAACAACAATCATATCTTGTAAAATTGTTTTTTGATTGGCAAATACATCGCTGATTTGTGTATAACCATAATCTAATGCTTTTTTAGTATATACTTGGATTAAATATGGCATAGTGTAAATATTAATTCTATTTTTTTCTTGGTTATATTGAAAGCTTAGATTAAAGGCTTTTTCTATTATTTCTGAAGTAGCATATAAAACTCCATTGATTGCTTTTACTGGTTTTTTTGCATAGATATATTCATAGTTTTCCGATGAATTGGATAAATCTAATTTGTAGACTTTATTGGAACCTAATGTAAAGTTTGCTACTTCTTTTTCATTTTGTACATAACATTTGCTTGGATCTTCTGAGCGATTGGTATATTCTCCACTGTAACTTTCATATCCAAAATATCCAGCTACTTCTTTAATGGGAATATAAACCGTTCCATCCTTTTCTAAGATTAGGATTTGTTTTAATTTTTCATTTTGTTGTCCATTTAAAGCTAATCGTAATGTACTACTTTGGATATAGAGTAAATATGCTGTTAGTGCAACAATTGCTATTACTAAAAAGATAATAGCACCTAATATAATTGTAGATGTTCTTTTTTTCTTTTTTTCTTCTTTATTTTGAAAACTTTCTTCCATTAGATTCATTTGTGTACCTCCATTTTTATTTAGTATAACCATATTTTTTATAAAATTCTTCTTTAAATGTTCCTAAATTATCTTTTTCTATTTCTATTCTAATCCTTTCCATCAAATTAGTCAAGAATCTTAAGTTATGAATCGACAATAATCGAACTCCTAATATTTCATTTGCTTTTATTAAATGTCTAATATAGGCTCTTGTATAATTTTTACAAGTGTAACAATCACATTCTGGGTCTAATGGTGTCCAATCTCTCTCATATGTTGCATTTCTTACTACTACTTTTCCTTGTGATGTCATAGCCGTTCCGTTCCTTGCAATTCTAGTTGGTAAAACACAATCGCACATATCAATTCCTGCTATAGCTGCTTCTATTAAATAGTCTGGCGTTCCTACTCCCATTAAATATCTTGGTTTGTCTTTTGGCATAAGTGGTGTTGTATACTTCAAGATATCAATAAATTCCTCTTTTGGTTCTCCTACACTAATTCCACCAATTGCATATCCTGGTAAATCTAATTTGATTAAATCTTTTGCACTTTGCTCTCTTAACTCTTTGTAAAATCCTCCTTGGATAATTCCAAATAAGGCTTGTTTGTCTGTTGTTGTATGAGCTTGTTTACAGCGTTTGGCCCATCTTGTCGTTCTTTCCATAGAATTTTTAGTATATTCATAAGTAGATGGATAAGGACAACATTCATCAAATGCCATGATAATATCGGCCCCTAAATCTTCTTCAATTTCCATAACAGATTCTGGCGAAAAGAAATGTTTACTTCCATCTAAGTGAGACTTAAATTCCACCCCTTCTTCATGGATGGTTCTCAAATCTCCTAAACTAAATACCTGGAATCCACCACTATCTGTTAAAATCGGCTTGTCCCATTTCATAAAATGATGAAGGCCTCCTGCTTCTTTTACAATTTTACTACCAGGTCTTAGGTATAAATGATAGGTGTTCGATAAAATAATTTGTGCTTTTACTTCTTCCTTTAATTCTTCTGGTGTCATAGACTTTACGGTTGCTTGTGTCCCCACTGGCATAAAAATTGGTGTTTGGATGTCTCCATGTGGTGTATGAATAACGCCTCTTCTTGCTCCTGTTTGTTTACATTCATGTATTAATTCATAAGTTACTGCTGGTTTCATTTTTCCTCCTTCTTTATAAAATCATCATCGCATCTCCAAAACTAAAAAATCGATATTTTTCCTTCACTGCTTCTTGATAAGCTCCCATAACATAATCTTTTCCCGCTAAGGCTGATACTAACATTAATAAGGTAGATTGTGGTAAATGAAAATTCGTAATTAATCCATCTAAACATTTAAATGGATAACCTGGATAGATAAAAATTTGCGTTTCTCCTTGTGTTTCTTTTACCATACCATTTTCATTTGCTATGGTTTCTAGCACTCTACAAGAAGTAGTTCCGAATCGCAATTACTCGGTTTCCATTTTTCTTAGCTTGGTTAATTTTTTCCACATCTTCTTGTTTGATTTCATAATGTTCTGAATGCATTTCATGATTTTCTACGATTTCTTCTTTGACTGGTCTAAAAGTTCCTATTCCTACGTGTAAAGTCACATCAGCAATTGTGATGCCTTTTTCTTCTAGTTGGTTCAATAATTCTGGTGTAAAGTGTAATCCTGCTGTTGGCGCTGCTGCTGAACCATTGTATTTAGCATAAACCGTTTGATATCTATCTTTTTGTTTTAATTCTTCATGGATATATGGCGGAAGTGGCATTAAACCAATTTGGTCTAAAATTTCATTAAAAATACCTTGATAATGAAATTCTACTTTTCTAGTTCCACCTGGCATGATGTCTAAAATAGTTGCTTTTAATAAACCTTCTCCAAAAGTCACTTTTGTTCCAATCTTTAATTTATTTCCTGGTCTTACCATACATTCCCATATATTTGCCTCTATATGGTTTAATAATAAAAATTCAACATTAGCTCCTGTTTCTTTTTTTCCATATAGTCTTGCTGGAATCACTCTGGTATTATTTCGAACTAATACGTCTCCTGGTTCTAAATAATCGATAATATCTTTGAATTTTTTATGTTCAATTGTTTGTTCTTTTCTGTTTAATATCATCAGTCTTGATTCATCTCTTTTTTCAATTGGTATTTGTGCAATTAATTCTTCTGGTAGATTATAATTAAATTCTGATACGTTCAAACTTCTTCTTCCTTTCTTGATTTAGGTATTTTTATCTTCCTTGCTCTTCATTTTCTTCTTTTGCTTGTTGTTTTTGTTTTTCAATATTACTTCTAATTTCTAAATATTTTTTATATTCCTTTGGATAATACGAACTAATATCTATTCCCATACTTTCCGTTACTAATATCAATTTTAGGATAAGCCTTTCTGCTCTCTTTTGATTTCGTGCATCACAATATATACATTGTTTAATTACCTTAATATGTTCTTGGTGATTTGGTGCATTATTTTGTATGATTTGTTCTATCTCTTTTCGTAATTGTGGATTCATACTATCTTTGATTGTTGGCTTTTTTTCTGCTTCCCAATCAATTAAATTATCATACATCTTTTTATCAAAAATTTGTTTTTTTCTCCCTCTTATTGATTTAAGAATTTTTATTTGTTCTGTGTTTTCTGGATGGTTTGATAAGTAGCACTTGATAATTCTTTCTACCGCTACATTATTTTTACTTTTATCATATAAGGCTATTTTAATTAAAGTTCCGTTTAAAATCGTCTATTTTTTCTGTTTCTTGCAATTGTCTTATTTCTTTTTCTAAATCCTCTACACTATATTCATTTGTTTCATAAATTGTTTTCCTTAAGTGTTTTAAATATACTTCTTTCATTTGTTCTTGAATGATTTCGTTATCTTTAAATTTCTCACCAATTTCTATTGCTTCTTCATATTCTCCTAGTGTTATATGAGCATTTACCTTTTGAGACTGAATAATTTCATCGTCTTTAAATCTTTTACCTATTCTCTTTACTTCTTTATATTCTCCTAGTATTATATAAATGTTTCCCTTTTGAGATTGAATAACTGGGTCATTGGGATGTTTTTGTGTAAGCTTAAGTGCTTCTTCCAACTTTCCTTGTTCCATTAATTGTTGTATTTCATTATTTATTTCTTTCGAACTTAATTTTTCTATATTATTACTTAATTCTTCTGGTAGATTATAATTAAATTCCGATACGTTCAAACTTCTTCTTCCTTTCTTGATTTAGGCTATTTTATCTTTCTTTTTATTTCTGATATCTATCAATTTGCTTCACTTTTCTATTATATATGATTTTTTGTTTTTTAGAAAGAGGTTTTGTTAAATTTCTATTTCTATCAAAAAATACCTAAAATTTTCTAGGTATTTTTATCTTACTTGCTCTTCCTTTTCTTCTTTTGCTTGTTGAACTTTTTGTTTTCTTCTTTTCTTGATAATCTCTTTTTTAATTTCTAAATATTCTTTATATTCATTTGGATAATGCCAACTAATATTTATCCCCATTCTTTCGGTTGCTAATATCAATTTCATAATAGCCTTTTTGTTTCCTTCCCCACACTTCATACATTCCTTAATTACCTCTACATCTTTTTGATACTTTAATGGATTATTTTCTATGATTTTTTTTAACAAGTTTCGTAAATTTGAATTCATACTATCTTTGATTGTTTCTAGTGTTTTTCTTTTCCATCCAATTAAATCATCATACATTTTTTTATCAAAAATTTGCTTTTTTCTCCCTCTTATCAATTTAAAAATTTTTATTTTTTCTCTTTCTTCTGGATGATCTGATTGGTATTGTTTCATGATTCCTTCTATTGCTACGCTATTCTTACTTTTATCATATAAAGCTATTCTAATTATAGTTCCGTTTAAAACTATCTAATATTCCTGTCTCTTCCATTTTTCTCATTTCTTCTTTTATTTCGTCTATATTATAGTCACTTGTTTCATAAATTGTTTCTCTTAGCTGTTTTAAGTATTCCTTCTCCATTTGGAATTGAATTGGTTCATAATCTTTAAATTTTTTACTAATTTCTTTTGCTTTATCAAATTCTCCTTGCATAATATGCAAGGTTATCATTTGGGATTGAATTGGTACATAATCTTTAAATCTTTCACCAATTTCTTTTGCTTTATCAAATTCTCCTTGCACAATATGTAAGGTTATCATTTGGGATTGAATTGGTGCACAATCTTTAAATTTTTCACCTATCTTTTGTGCTGCCTCAAATTCCCCTTGCATAATATGCAAGGTTATCATTTGGGATTGAATTGGTTCATAATCTTTAAATCTTTTACCAATTTCTTTTGCTTTATCAAATTTCCCTTGTTTAATATGAATGGTTACCATTTGGGATTGAATTGGTTCAGAATCTTTAATTTTTTCACCTATCTTTTGTGCTGCCTCAAATTCCCCTTGCATAATATGAATGGTTATCATTTGGGATTGAATTGGTTCAGAATCTTTAAATTTTTCACCTATCTTTTGTGCTGCCTCAAATTCCCCTTGCATAATATGAATGGTTGCCATTTGGGATTGAATTGGTGCATAATCTTTAAATCTTTCACCAATTTCTTTTGCTTTATCAAATTCCCCTTGTTTAATATGAATGGTTACCATTTGGGATTGAATAACTTCATTATTAGGATATTTTAGTGTCAGTTTAAGTGCTTCTTCCAACTTTTTTTGTTCCATTAATTCCTGTATTTCATTACTTGCTTCTATTTCGTGTAATAACTCTTTTTTCCATTTATAAAGGGTTGAAACTGAAATTCCATTCTCTTCACTAATTATTTTTATCGATTCTTTGTTTTCCAATCTTTTTTTTATATTATTTTTTAATTCTTCTGAATAAACCATCTCTATTTTCCTTACTTTTAATATTCAAAAAAATGAAAGAATATAAGTAGATTATCCTTTATTCTTTCATTTTCCTTTGTTTTCAATTCTATTCTTCTACGAATTCTTCTTGAGCTGATTGTTCTTTTTTCTCAGCCAAATCTCTCATACTAAGATTAATTCTATCTTGGTCATCGATATTAATTACTTTTACCGTAACTTTATCTCCAACATGAAGAACATCTTCTACATTTTTGATTCTTTCTTTTGCTATTTTAGAAATGTGTAATAATCCTTCTTTTCCGCCACATCCTAAATCAACAAATGCTCCAAAATTCATGATTCTTACTACTTCTCCATAATAGATTCCACCCACTTCAACTTCTCTTACGATGTCTTCTATCATTTCTAATGCTTGCTCTGCTTTTTCGTTGTCTTGTGAATAGATAAAGACTTGTCCATCATCTTCGATATCAATTTTTACTCCTGTTTCATCAATGATTTTATTAATCATTTTTCCACCAGGTCCAATTACATCTTTGATTTTTTCTGGTTTGATGGTTGTGGTTACAATTCTTGGTGCATATTCTGAAACTTCTACTCTTGGGCTATCAATGACTGGCATCATAATATCATTTAAGATATATTGTCTTGCTTTTTTGGTTCTTTCAAATGCTTCTGCAATGATTTCATAAGTTAATCCATCACATTTAATGTCTACTTGAATTGCTGTAATTCCTTTTTGGGTTCCACCAACTTTAAAGTCCATATCACCAAAAAAGTCTTCTAATCCTTGGATATCAAGTAACATTACATAGTCTTCATCATTATCTGGATTGGTTACTAATCCTGTTGAAATTCCCGCTACTGGTCTTTTAATTGGTACCCCTGCATCCATTAAGCTTAAAGTACTTCCACAAATACTTGCTTGTGAAGTAGATCCATTTGAAGATAATACTTCTGATACCACTCTGATTGCATATGGGAATTCTTCTTTTGATGGCAATACTGGTACTAGTGCTTTTTCTGCTAAAGCACCATGTCCCACTTCTCTTCTTCCTGGTCCTCTCGATGGTCTTGCTTCTCCTACAGAATAACTTGGGAAGTTGTAATGATGCATATATCTCTTAGATTCTTCGGTGTCAATTCCATCTAATACTTGCTCTTCTGATATCATTCCTAATGTTGCAATTGACATGACTTGTGTTTGTCCTCTGGTAAATAAGGCACTTCCATGTACTCTTGGAAGTAGTCCTACTTCACATGATAATGGTCTTATTTCATCTAAAGCTCTTCCATCTACTCTTTTATGTTCTACAAATATCATTTCTCTGACACATTTTTTCTCTAATTTGTAGATAGCTTCTCCTATTTCTTTTTTCTGTTCTTCAAAAGCTTCTTCTCCATATTTTTCAGTATAAGCTTCTTGGATTTTGTTTGTTAATTCATCTAAATTGTTATCTCTTGTTTCTTTGTCTGCTTCTTGTACTTTTTCTTTCATTTCTTCTTTGAAGTTTTCTTCAAGATATTCGTAAATCTCATGATTCACCTCAAAAGATTGATATTCAAATTTTGGTTTTCCAATTTCTTTTTGAATATTAGAGATAAATTCACATATCTTTTTAATTTCTTCATGTGCCATTTTGATGGCTTCTAACATGGTTTCATCTGGTACTTCGTTTGCCCCTGCTTCAATCATGGTAATTTTCTTTTCAGTTGCTGCTACGGTTAAAGTTAAGTCACTTTTTTCTCTTTGTTCTTCAGTTGGATTGATTACAATTTTCTCATCTACTAGTCCTACATTGACTGCTGCTGTTGGTCCATTAAAGGGAATATCTGAAATAGCAAGTGCAGTAGCTGCTCCTATCATAGCTGCTACTTCTGGCGAGTTATCTTGCTCCACACATAAAACGGTTGCTACTACTACTACGTCATTTCTAAAATCTTTTGGAAACAATGGTCTTAGTGGTCGATCAATTGCTCTTGATGTTAAGATTGCTTTGTCACTTGGTTTTCCTTCTCTTTTTAGGAATCCTCCTGGTATTTTTCCTACAGAATATAGTTTTTCTTCAAAATCAACTGATAGTGGGAAGAAATCAATTCCTTCTCTTGGTTTTTTAGAAGCTGTTACATTTACCATAACACAAGTATCTCCATAACGTACTAATACACTTCCATTGGCTAGTCCTGCCATTTTTCCTGTTTCAATTACTAGCTTTCTTCCAGCTAGTTTTGTTTCATAAGTTTTAAACATATTTTTTTCTCCTTGTTTCTAAATTTGCACCTATTTAGCCAAGCAATTTTAGATGGTAACCTCTATCCTATATTAAAACTAATCTTGCTCTCTCAATCGTTATCATTTTAATATAGGATACAAGCTACTTACCTAAATATTTGCTTGCACTGTTTTTCTTGTAAAAAGCCCGTGCTAAAATAAGCATAGGCTTTTCTTTTTTATTTTCTTAGTCCTAATTTTTCAACGATTTCTCTATATCGATTCACATCTTTTTTGGCTAGGTAGTTTAATAGGTTTCTTCTTTTTCCAACCATTTTTAATAATCCTCTTCTTGAGTGATTGTCTTTTTTGTGAACTTTTAAGTGTTCTGTTAATTCGTTGATTCTCTCTGTTAAAAGAGCAATTTGTACTTCTGGTGAACCAGTGTCGTTTTCTTCTCTTTTATGAGTGTTGATTACTTCTTGTTTTCTTTCCTTTGTCATTGTTACACCTCCTAATTTTATTTTTTTCCTTTAACTGAGCTTAAAGTTTAGGTGCTAATCTGAAAGCTAAGTAAAAGGTATGTCTTTTTTGACATACCTATTTTACTATATTTTGGAATAAATTGCAATAGTTTTTTGGATTTTTTACTCTATCTGCTTCATTCGATACTTTTCAAACTTTCTATCATATCAATTTTCTTTAAAGCAAAATATGTCACCCAGTTTACAATTAAGGTAAATCCAATTGTTATGAATGCTCCATATCCATAGCTCATTGGCTCAATTACCTTTTTAAATCGTAACATATTAATCTCACAAGTCCCAATGATAAAATAATTTAAGAAATAACCTCCCACTAATCCTAAAACAATTCCAATTGCAGTTAAAAGTACCGTTTCTCTTGTTACATAATGGTATACTTCTTTATCATAAAATCCTAATACTTTAATCGTCGCTAACTCTCGAATTCTTTCGCTAATATTAACATTTGATAAATTATATAATACTACAAAAGCAAGCAATCCTGCTGATACAATCAAAATAATAACGACATAATTTAAAGATTTCATGGTATCATCTAACATTTCCATGACAGAAGAAGTTCTACTAATACTAGCAACTTCTTCTTGTTCCATCATATCCATTACCAAATTCTCCTCTTGTTCTTCACTTATTGAACCATTTTTAGTAAACAATACATTGGTTTCATAAGTAGTTCCATATAATGTTTCATAAGTGGCTTTTGACATATAAACATAGTGAGATACATAATTTTCTATCAAATTGGATATTTTTACTTTTCTTTCTTTTTCATTACGATCTTTTAAAATAACAATATCTCCTTGTTTTACACCTAATAATTCAGCTACTTTATCCGTTATAACTATTTCATTTTCTTTTAATTCCACTGTTTCTTTTGTTTTTACATCCACTAAATTAATCATACCATTTAATTCTTCTTTTGGCACTATCATTTGTATCTCTTCTTCTTTTTCTTGATAAACAGCTGTATTTGACGTCATATAAGTTTCTATCATTTCTTCAATTTCTGGTTTTTCTTGTAATTTAGTAATATATTCTTGTTTTTGATTTTCTTGTAAATCATTCTTTAAACCAATTTGCATATCATAATGAAATACTTTTTCAAATTGATTTGGCATAATACTTCGGATCGAATCCTTAATTCCAAATCCTACTACGATTAGTGCTGTGCAACCTAAAATACCAATAATCGTCATTAAAAATCTTTTTTTGTATCGGAAAATATTTCTAACGGTTACTTTTTGTGAAAAACTAAGTCGTTTCCAAATAAATGGTATTTTCTCTAGTATGACTCTTTTCCCCATTTTAGGTGCTTTGGGTCTCATCAAAGTTGCAGGTGTATGAACTAATTCTTTGAATACTGCATAAATAGTAGCACCAATAATACATAAACTAATCCATAAAATACCGACTCCTCCAGCGCCCCATTGAAAGCGAATTACAATCTCTGTCATTTGATACATCATCTGATACATCAACCAAATAATTTTTGGTAGTAGAATAAAACCTACCCCCATTCCTAATATGCCACCTATCGTACACGCCAAGCTTGCATAAATAACATACTTACTAGCAATTTGTATTTTGTTATAACCCAATGCTTTTAATGTGCCTATTTGGGTTCTTTGTTCTTCTACCATTCTTGTCATAGAAGTTAAGGAAATTAATAGTGCTACAAGAAAAAATACAATTGGGAATACTTTTGCTATATTTTCAATACTTCTTGTATCTTGTATAAAACTATTGTATCCTGTATTTCCATATCGATCTAAAATATACCATTTTGGATTTTCAATCTCGTCAATCTTTGCTTTCGCATCTTTTAATTTTTCTTCTGCTTGAGAAATTTTTGTTTCGAATTCTTTTCTGTTTTTTATTAATTCTTCTTGTCCTTCTTGTAACTCTTGTTTTGATTTTTGAATTTCTGCTTTTGCACTTTCTATTTGGCTATCCATCGCTTTTTTCTTTACTTCATATTGGCTTTGTTGTTTTATCAATTCTGTTTTTGCACTTTGTAACTGTATTTTTGCTTGCTCTATTTTTTGTTTACCCTCTATCATTCCCTGTTCTATTTGTGTGATTCCTGCTTCTATCATTTGTTTTGATTGTTGCAAAGTTTGTATTTCCACTATTAAAGCTTGTTTTTGTTCTTCTGACACCATGGGATTATCTTTGATTTGATGATATTGATTTTGTTTTTGTGTTAAGCTATTTGCTACCTCTTCTAATTGTACTTGTAAATTTTGCTTTTGTGTTTCTAATTCTGTAAATTTTTGTATGGTTTCTTGCTCTTTTATCACCAATTCTTTTTCATTTTCTGCTATCGTTTTTTTAGCTTCCTGTATTTGATGATAACTATTGGCAAATTGTATATCAGCTTGCTTTTGGTTTGTATTGATTTGATTTTCTGCTTTTTCAATTTGTGCTTTTCCTTCTTCTATTTTTTGTTGTGCTTTCTCTATCTTATTTTGTGCTGCCTGTTTTTGTCTATTTAATTCACTTTGGGCCTCTTCCACTTTTTGAGTTGCTGTGTTAACTAACTTATCATGTCTAGCTATTTGTCGTTCTTCTTTGATACTTTCTATCTCTTCCTTTATTCTTGCTATGTAATCTTCATATTTCTTACTAGAAGTAGTATATTTTTCACGATCTCTTACTTTTATATATACATTGGTATAAATATCATTTGCTTTCACATTTTCTTTATTCATATATATATAATAATCAATTTTACCAGAACCTAGACTACTGGTTCCTCTATCTCTGGATATATAAAGAGGGCTTTTTACGGTTCCTACAATTTTTAGCTTACTTTGCTTAAAATAAGAAATGCTTTCTCCTTCATCATTTTGAATCTCTTCTACCTCAACTTTGATACTATCTCCTATTTGTTTGTTATTCTTCTTTAAAAAACTTTCTTCTACGACACATTCATTTTCATTTTTAGGCAACTCTCCTTCTAATAAAATTGGTTGATTTACCTCTTCTACACACATAATTTTCGTAATAAGTTCTTTCTTCTCAATCTCTAGCTTTCCATCTACTTCATAAGTTCCTACTACTTTGTCTATATCCTCTAGTTTGGCAATAGCTTGCACATCTTCATTGGTTAAACCTAATGTAGACAAAACTTGAATATCATAAACTTGATTTTCCTTATAATATAAATCAATTGTATCTATCATATCTGGTGAAGCCGCTCTCATTCCTGCAAAAAAGCCCACTCCTAAAAAAGCCATTAAAAGAATGGATAAAAACCTTTTATACGTATTTTTAATTTCCTTTAAGCTATCTTTTAGCAACACTTTTTTCATATTCTTCCACCTCCATGGCTAATTGGGGACGGTTCTTCTTTGACCATTTTTTTGCAAAATGGTCAGTCTGTACCTGTCCCTAATTGACCATTTACCATTCGATTTGTTCTACTGGTATTGGATTTTCGTTTATCTCTATTTTTTCTGCTGTTCCATTTTTAAAATGGATTACTTTGTCTGCCATTGGCGCTAAAGCCCCATTATGTGTGATGATTAGAACTGTCATATTTTCTTTTCTTGCTGTATCTTGTAATAATTTTAATATTTGTTTTCCTGTTTTATAATCTAAGGCTCCAGTTGGCTCGTCACACAATAACAATTTTGGATTTTTGGCAACGGCTCTTGCAATGGCTACTCTTTGTTGCTCTCCTCCTGATAATTGAGAAGGAAAGTTGTTTTTTCTATCACTTAGTCCTACTTTTTCTAATACTTCTTCTGGATCTAATGAATCTTTACAGATTTGTGTAGCTAATTCTACATTTTCTTTTGCTGTTAGATTTTGTACTAAATTATAGAATTGGAATACAAATCCAATATCTTCTCTTCTATATTGAATTAATTCTTTATTTTTTAAATTCGTTACTTCTCTGCCATCTACTATTACTCTTCCTGAAGTTGCACTATCCATTCCTCCTAATATATTTAGGGTTGTGGTTTTTCCTGCTCCTGATGGTCCTACAATGACAACTAGTTCGCCTTTTTCGATTTGAAAGCTCGTATTTTCTAATGCTTTGATTGTAATTTCTCCCATTTTGTATTTTTTACATACGTTTTTAAATTCAATATATGACATTTTATTTGCCTCCTATTTTTAGGATATTTTTCTATTTGGATTATACCACATTTTCTTTTTGCTTAAAAGAAAAAACACAGTAAATTTTCATTTAGACTGTGTTTTATCTTTTATTCTTTTTCTAATATGCTATCATAATATAGATTTTCTGGTGCTATATCTTCACCATTCTCCCATTCAATTGTATTTCCTGCTACTTTTACATTTTTAAAATATTTTTCATCTTTTAGTTTTTGATAAAATTTTTGATGGATATATTTTTCCATATTAAAAATCTTTTTTTCTCCATTCTTAAATTTTAACCATACTTTATAATTTTCCAAAGCTTTTACTTCTATTGGATTTGGTACTATGTACATATGTATCCCCCCATTATTATTTTAAAGGCTCTATCCTAAAAAATTCTCCTTGTTCATGAATTAGAAACCATAAACTTTCTAACTCTTCTTGATGAATTGCAATCCAAGCTTCTACTAATTTCTTTTTCTTATATGGAATTTCACCTTCCAACATATTTCCCCTTAAATCATATACTGCTTCTTGCTCATTATATTTTACATGAATATGTTTTTCATGATGTTTTCCATTTTCATCAAAAAACATCTGTATAACAATTCCATAGAATTGTGAAATAATTGGCAATTTGTCATCTCCTTTACTATATCATCTTTTTTACTATTTTTCAATATTTTTGGAAATCTAAATGTTGAATACATTTAGAAAAAGAATAAAAACACTTGAATTGTATCGTACTTCACATTTTTTGTCAATTTTTTTACACTCTGTAATTATCCCCTGGCATAGTTGGAAGCTTGCAAACAGTTAAAAACACAGTTAAATTTTCATTTAGACTGTGTTTTATTTTTTCCTTTTTACCTTATAAATACCAAAAATTTAATAAATGTTAAAGTTACTTTAAGAATAAAGTGACTCTGACCCCCCCATAAACGTTACCCAAACTCGCTATCCAATCAGCACGGTTACCTGCTGGAACAGTCCCCCTATAGGATCCCCCGCGCACCACTACCGTCTCAGAAGTACCTGGCATTAATTCTGTAGTGTATTCTGCCACATTTCCTCCCATATCATATAGGTTTGCTTTGGCTGTTGTTAATCCTGTAGATAATCTCTCTTCCGTGCCACTTTCTTTTATTGTAGTTCCGTTCTCATCTTTTACTTCCATAGATAACCAGTTTTCATTCGTTCCTGTTTTACTTGTTGCATAATCTGTAAATGTCGTATTGGTTTGTATAAAGTTTATCGCAGTATCCCATGCATAACTTGAACACAAGTATGATACCCCATTATTTCCTACCTCTATTCCTTTTGCTAAATTATATGCTACGCTCCATTTTATACCTGCATATGGTGTTTGATTATATTGAATAACAGCTGCATTATTTAGATTTCCTGTTTCATATCTTCCTATGTAATATCCTCCATATTTTGATATACTTTTTCTCTCTGCTTGTATTTGCACTACTATTTCTTTTGATATTTCTATATTTATTCCGTGATCTATATCTAACTTAGAATAGGTTACATCACTATTTAATAAAGTCAATTCATCTTTAAATGCCCTTGTATTACCATCTACTTCTACCCCCCATTCTGTTCTTTGGTATTTTAAAGTACCATTTGCTCCATCTATTGTACATGGTATCCATACATATTCATTTCCTATATTATTTTTTATGACGATTCCTTGTGTTACTTTTGTTGCTTCACTTGTTAATACTTGAAATTCTTTTGGTAAAACAAAAAAGTTTTCACTTTCATCTTTTACTATTATATTCTCTTTAGCAAAATTAGAAGATAATTTATTTATATCCTTTTCAACCTTTAATATTTCTCCATCTCCCGTTATTCCATATTCTTCTTTTCCTAGTTTTACGATGACTGGTAAAGTTTCTATTTTTCCATTTGATGTTTGTATTGTTCCCCCTTCTCTTTCTATACTATTTTTTAATTGGGTCTTATTTATACTTCCATTTCCATATGCTAAACTTTCCGTTACACATAATTCTATTAGTTCTTTATTTTGGGCTTTTTCTGTCTCTTTTTTTGCATTTTCTGCCTGTGTTAAAATACCATTGTCTCCTGTTAAAGTTGCAATTGAAACACCTGCCAATATCAAAAGAACAATAATGGTGATGACTAGGGCTATTAATGTGATTCCGCTTATTTTCCGTTTGGATTTTTATTTGTTTTTTCATTTTTTAAATTCTTTCCTTCTTTCGTTTCATTTTTGTTCTTACTATATTTGAATTCTACCAATAACGATTCATTTTGCCAATCTATTTTATAAATTTTATTGTTTACTTATCAACATAATTCTTTTATATGTTTTTCCATAATCTCTGAAATAAAAATACTGTGTTTCTTTTTATACAATATATTCAATTTTATTATTCGGAAAATATTTTTGCATTTGCTCTCTTAAAAAGATTTCTCCCTCTTTTCTAACCTCATCCTTATACCTATACTTTCCTCTCCCTCTTCCCGTCATAATTTCTTTATCATATAAAGAAATCGCATTTGGAAACGCTTCTTCATTAATTTTTGTATGAACATAACTATATGTCATAAAAATGATTTCAAAAAATGCATTCTTTTTTACTTTTTCTGACAATTCTTCATACAGCCTTTGCATTAGATTTTCATATAATTCCTTCCAATTATCAACCAGAATCACTGGTGCGATTAACATTCCTATTTTATATCCTGCTTCTGCTAATTGATTGATTGCTTCTATTCTTCCTTTTAGCCTAGAAGTTCCAAATTCTACTTTATTGATGATTTCTTCTGGATTAACACTCATTCTTATCACCACTTTGCCTTTGTGGTCTAATGGTAAGATACTATCTACCATATCAAATTTAGTAGGAAAAGTTAGAAATCCTTTTGTGGTATTTTTGAAATTTTCAATTGTCCAAACCAAATTATTCGTAATCGTATTTTCCAAGATTAAGTCACTATTACTTCCAATTTCAAACGTTAATTCTTTGTCTGCTTTTTCTGAAGTTTTTATGATTTTATCTAGCATTTGTCCTCGATTGACAAACAGTCTTAAATAAGCACATTTATTATAGTTACATACTAAATAGCAATACATACAAGCAGCTGTACAGCCAGAAGATGTATAAGGAACTAAATAATCTGATGTTTTATGATTTTCTACAAATTTATGTGTTTTTCGAATTCCTATAATAAGATTTCTTTTCATATCAGCAAACTCTTTGTTTTGCTTTTTTCTCATTTCTTCTATATTATTATGATTTTGAATTTCTATTTTTGGTATTTCTTTATAATTTTCCATTAGTTCTTTTCCTAATGGATATTCTAATATTTCTTTTTCAAAATAAATTGCTTTTGGTCGAAACATTTTTATCTCCTTTTTCTTTAAGATATTTTTAGTTTAACCAAAAGCGACTTTTTTATGATTCCATTCTTTCGTATGTTACGAATTCATAATCTAAATGATTCTTCTCATCTTTGATTCCTTTTTCTCTACTTGTTTCTTTCCATATTTGTGTATTTATCTTTGGAAAAAAGGTATCTCCTTCAAATTCTTGCTCAATCTCTGTTACATACATTTTCGTTACATATGGCATAAGGAAGTTATAAATCATAGCTCCCCCAATTACAAAAGCTTCTTCTTTTCCTTCAATTAATTCTTGTATTTCTAATAAAGAATGTACTACTTGTACATTTTCATCTTTTACTTTGAAATCTGGATTTTGACTAAATATAATATGTTTTCTGTTTGGTAATACTCTTCCTAGTGATTCAAATGTTTTTCTTCCCATAATGATGGTATGTCCTGTTGTGATTTCTTTGAAGTGATTTAAATCTTCTGGCAAATGCCAAATTAATTTATTTTCTTTTCCTATAATATTGTTTTTTGCTTTTGCTACTATAATACTTAACATTTTCTTTTCTCCTTTTTATTCTGCTACTGGTATTTTTCCTAATTTTATTTCTTTGTTATAATCGTAATCTTGAATCTCAAAATCTTCTACTTTGAATTCATAGAAATTTTTGGTTGGATTTTGGATGACTAATTTTGGATGTACATCTTTTGCTTCTGCTTCAATTAGTTTTTTTACAAGTGGTATGTGTCTATCATAAATATGACAATCTCCAATATTATGAGTTAATGTTCCTACTTCTAATCCTGCTACTTGTGCGAACATACATTGTAAAGCTGCATATTGCATAACATTCCATCCATTTGCAGCTAACATATCTTGTGAACGTTGATTTACAATTAAATGTAATTTTCCTTCTTTTACTAACCATTGAGTTCCATAAACACATGGTTCTAACGCCATATCTTTTAGTTCTTCATGATTAAAAATATTGGTCATAATTCTACGACTGGATTGGTCATTTTGTAATAAATATAATACAAAGTCTACTTGATCCATTTCTTGGATTCCGTCTTTTGTTTTAAATTGATATTTTTTTCCCATTTGATATCCATAGGCTTTTCCAATACTTCCTGTTTTGTCTGCCCATTGGTCCCATATATGAGAATTTAAGTCATGGATATTATTGGATTTCTTTTGCCAAATCCATAATACTTCATCAATTGCCCTTTTTACGGTTCCACTATTGTTTCTTAATGTTATCATTGGGAATTCTTTTCCTACATCATATTTATTGGTTACTCCAACAATTGATACATAATTTGCTTCACTTCCATCTTCCCATCTAGTACGTACATTGGTTCCTTCGGATGAATATCCATTTTCAATAATTTCTTTACATGTTTCGATAAAATGTTTGTCCGCTTGTGTCATGTTTATCACTCCTTATCCTTTTTCTTCTTGCCCAGTATATCATAACACGTTTTGCTTGTAAATTATTTTTTGTGAAGATTTATAATTTTATTCAATAAGGCTTCTTGTAATGTTTTAGAAAAATTTTACCACCAATTTGGCACATATTCTTCTTCCTGTTCTCCCAATTCTTGCACATAGCCATTCTCAATTTCTAGCTCTTCTATGTAATCTTCTATTTCTTGCCACTCTTTTTTGGTCAGTTTTCTATTTAATTTCTCATCCTCTTTTGCTTTATAAGTAGGAAAATATTGAGCCATAATACTTACATAAATTTCATTTGGTAAATTTTTTGTTATCCATCTTAAAATGCTTTTACTATTTTCAATCTGATTTGGTAACACTAAATGTCTTATCATTACCCCTTTTTCTACAATACCTTTTTCATTGAGTTTTGGTACTCCCACTTGTCTTACCATTTCTTGAATGGCTCTGGTTGCTATTTCGAAATAATTGTCTATTTTAGAATATTTCTTGTCAAGTTCATTTTCTGCATATTTCAAATCTGGTAAATAAACATCGATATAACCTTCTAGCAATTTTAAAGTTTCCACATTTTCATACGCATTGGTATTATATACAATTGGTATGGTTAATCCTTTTTTTCTTGCTGTTTTTATTGCTTCTATAATTTGCATCACATAACTAGTAGGTGTCACTAAATTAATATTTTCTACTCCTTTTTCTTGTTGTTTCAAAAAAATTTCAGCTAACTCTTCTATTGTGATTTCTTTTCCCCTTCCAAGTTGACTAATCTCATAATTTTGGCAATAAATACAATTTAGATTACAATTTGAAAAGAAGATCGTTCCTGAGCCTTTTTCTCCACTAATACAAGGTTCTTCAAAATGATGCACCGAATATAATGCAATTTTTACTTTATCAGTTGCCTTGCATCTTCCTATTTTTCCTTTGTTTCGATTGCTTTTACACTGATGTGGACATATTTCACATTTTTCTAGTTCTTTTAATTTTTCTTGCATTCTTGCTCCTTCTATTTATCATTCTACTTTTTGGACTACTAAATTACCCTTTTCATTTTTTAGGTGAACTAGCTTTACATGAAATCTATCTTTATGTTCTTTTACAATTTCTTGTATTTTTGTTTCACTTTCATGAATCGCTACTCTTCCTATTTCTTCCTCTTGTAAATTTCTTATCCTAACCCTGTTTTCTTCTTCATAGTCCTCTAAATATTCTATTATTTCTACGATATATCCTTCTTTTGTCTTTGTAATCTTATTCAATAAAAAGCTGTCCTCTTTTTCATCTAACATCGTTTCTATTGCTAAATATTGATTACTAGCCTCCTCATATTGAAAACTTTGGTTCCCTGTGATTGGAAATTCTTTACGAAAGTTTTCTCCAAATATTTCTTTTGCTTTTTCCTCAATTTCTTCCTTTGTTGTTTCATAGTTTTCTAAATTCTTTTTCACCACTTCCCAAATCCATAAATCTTCTGCCTGATTCATATCCTCAAATGCTGGTAGTGCTTCTTTTGTAATTTCTTTCCACATATATATTTTAGAAATATAGCTTTCAATTTTTTCAATTTCTTGTACACTTATCGGATTGGCACTTCCCACTGCTGTGTTTTTATAAATTACCATTCCGATTAATATAAGTAGCAAAATAATGATAACAATAACCAATTTCTTCATTTAGAATCCTCCGTTGGTTTCCTTTGATTTTTTATTGTATTTCGTTTTTATACTCTATTTTTTCCTCTCCTTGTATTATCTATACTATATCACAAATATTTTGTATAATCTACTTATTATTCTAAGAAAAAAGAAATTGTCAAAAGGAATTTCCCCTTTGACGATTTCTTTAACTTTTTTTCCATTCCATATCGACTCTAAATAAGTCTCCATCAATCGTAATATCAAATTTGCCCCCTTGCAATTGTGTTAAACTTTTAGCAATGGATAAACCTAAACCGCTTCCTTCCGTATATCTTGATTTATCACCTCTTACAAATCGTTGCATCAATTCATCACTACTAATATTTAATTTGTCTTTTGAAATATTTTTTATACAAATAGAAATTAATTGATTATTCTCTTTGATATCAATATATACTCTAGAACCATCTAAAGCATATTTGGTAATATTACTAAATAAATTCTCAATCACACGATACATATATCGGTTATCTGCTTTTATTTTGCTTGGGCTTTCTGGCATTCGCATTTCTATTTTTAATTTCTTGTTTTCAAATTTATCTTTAAATTCTCCTATTGTTTGGTTTAATAATTCTTTTATATCGATTTCTTCTATCTCTAATTTTACATTTCCAGAAGATACTTTTGAGGCTTCTACTAAATCTTCCGTTAATTTCTTTAGTCTTTGTGATTTTTGATTTAATATTTCTATATATTCTTTTATTTTTTCATTTGGTATCTCTTCTTTTTTTAATAAATCTACATAGTTAATAATGGAGGTTAATGGTGTTTTAATATCGTGTGATACATTGGTGATTAATTCTGTTTTTAGTCTTTCTGACTTTAAATTTTCTTGAATCGCATTACGAAATCCTCCTGCAATATCATTCACATAAATTGCCATTTCTTTTAATACCCCTGTTAACTCTTCCTCATTTAATCTAATATCTGTTTTTCCTTCATAGATATTTTTCAATGCATTTTTTATCTTATCTTGTTCGATTCCATATTTCTTTATTTGATAATAGCTCCCTATCCAAAATGCACCTAATAATAAGATAGCAATTCCTCCCCTAAATAAACTCATGATAAGTACACTCATAACAAGGAAGAAAATGTAATACCAAAATATTTTTTTGCTACCAGTTGCTTTTTGCTTCATGGTATCCAAAAGTTTTTTTGTCTTATCCCAGCACCATTGGATGATTTTATAAGTTAAAAAACTCCTCCAGAATTGTTTTGCCTTTATTCTTTTGATGGTCGTTACTCCCATAATGGCACAAGCTGCATAACATACAAAATAACAAATGATTTCCACAAACAAAATCATATAATTAATTGCTTCTCCTATGCTAACTAAGACACTTAGAAAAATAGAAATAATTATTAAACAACTCATAGCAACTATTTCATATGGAATCTTGTCGATTGAATTTAGGTCAATTTCCTCTGTGCCTTCCTTATGACCAATTGCCCAAAATAAATAAACTGCAATTGCCACTAATCCCAAAGTGCTTATTATGATTCTATGAATTGGTTGATTCCTATTTTTGAGCATATATTCATAAACAGCTTGTCTGATTCCATAAGCAGTATAGATATTCATATTGCTATTATCATAAGAAGTATATACATCATAATCCTTAATACCATTTTCTTCCTCATTCGACATTTGATAAACATAGTTGTAATTGTACTTAATATTTTCTGGATTGAGATATTCTAAATTGGTTTCAATTTTTCCTTCTACTAAATTCCAATATAATTTGTTATTTCTCATATTTTCCATTTCTTTTTGATAATCATTGCTTTTTATATTCGTGTACATTTTTTTCGTTTCTTTATGAATGATAATATAATTCATATAGGCAGGTATTCCCATATAGTAATTCGTATTTTGTCTAGCATCACAATAATAATAAACATTTCCATTACTTTCTTCTATTTCTATGTAGTTACTGCTATATCCTTTTCTATCTTTTTCGCATTGTGCTATTTGATTTGTAATGCTATAAAAGTAGTTATTCGCAAACTGTTCTGATTGTATATATTCTGTTTCTTTTCCTATGTCACCATATTCATTTAAAAATGCTAAATGAAATACACTAAATCCTAAAATTGCTACTAAAATTGGAATTAAAATATAACTTATCATTTTTAGTAAACTAGAATTTCTTATTTTATCCATATTTACACATCCCTTCTTTTTTCCATACTTGAAACCATGATTTATGGTCTTGTTTTTTCAATATCTTCTATTTTATAACCAACTCCCCAAATTACTTTTAAGTATCTTGGATCTTTGGGATTAATTTCTATTTTTTCTCGAATATGTCTAATGTGAACAGCAATAATATTTTCTGCTCCAAATCCTTCTTCTTTCCATACACTTTCATAAATTTCTGGAATGGAAAATACCTTTCCTTTGTTTTTTAGTAAAAATTTTAATATATTAAATTCTGTTGCTGTTAGTTTTACCTCTTTTCCATCTACTGTTACTTTTTTCGTTTCATCATCTATCAGTAACTCCCCTGTTTGATAGATCTTTTCATATTCGTTTTGTTTCATGGAACCTAATTTAACATATCTTCTTAAATTAGAATTGACTCTTGCAATTAACTCTAATGGATTAAATGGTTTGGTTATGTAATCATCTGCTCCAGAATTTAACCCTCCAATTTTATCATAGTCTTCTGATTTTGCTGATAATAAAATAACGGGTATTGTTTTGTCTTTTCGAATTTCTTCTAGTGTTTCCATTCCATCTTTTTCAGGCATCATAATATCTAAAATGATTAAATGAATCTCGTTTTTTTGTATTTCTTGTAATGCTTGCTTTCCATTATAAGCTTTTATTATATGATACCCTTCCTTTTTTAAATAAATTTCTATGGCACCTACAATTTCTTTGTCATCATCGACTACTAATATGTTATACATTTTTTATCTCCCCTTTATGTTTATAGTATATCATATAACTTCTTAATAAAAAATAGAGGAAATATTAATTTTTTATTAATACTTCCTCTTTTATTTAGTAGCTCCTAACCCCTTCTATATGAAGGAATCTTATCTTTTTATAAGAATATTCTGTCACCTTCTTATTAAAACTATCAAATGTATGGGAAGCAATTTGGATTCCTGATAAACTAAATCGATTTTCAATGTTTACAACAACTAAAGTGTGACCAAATTTCTCTCCATCAAAAGATAATTGAATGATATCTCCTTCTTCTAATTCTTTTTGCTGCACTTCTTTACCATAGGGGCCTACGCCTTTGTTTTGGGTTAAAAATTGATATAAGAATTCTACCCCGCTCCAAGAAGGAGATTTCTGATTCCCATTGATATAATACCATCCCACATTTTTAGCATAGTTCATCCTATTGCTTCCTGCATATATGCACTGTGAGGCAAAACTAGTACAATCACCTCCTACAGCATCAAAATTATAATATTTAGGATTTCTTAAAAAAGCCCACTGTTTAGCATATTCTAACACTTTTTGTCTGTTATATAATACTTCTTTCATGAAATACCCCTTTCTCATTATATTCGTATTAGAATGTCTATTGTTCCAACAAAAAAACAGCTATTTTAAGCTGTTTCTTTTTCTTGTGGTATTTGTCTTTTTTTCTTAGGCATTGCTTTGCGTGTTTCCTTTTGTTCATTCATAATTGTTTCAGGTCCTGCATTATCTACCACCGTTGCTTTTGTGATGATACATTTCTCAATATTTGGATTAGAAGGTATCTCAAACATAATATCTCTCATAATTTCTTCAATGATGGAACGAAGTCCTCTTGCTCCTGTTTTTCTCTCAATTGCTTTGTCTACAATTGCTTCTATGGCTTCTTGTTCTAAGACTAATTCTACTCCATCAATTTCAAATAGTTTTTGATATTGTTTAATAAGTGAATTTTTAGGTTCTACTAAAATTTTAATTAGAGTTTCTTTATCTAAATCTTTTAAGGTTGCAACAATTGGTAATCTTCCTATAAATTCTGGTATTAAACCAAATTTTAACAAGTCTTGTGGTAACAACTCTTTAAAGATCTCATATTGATTGATGTCTTTTTGGCTTTTTACTTGTTTTCCAAATCCAATTGATTTTTCTCCTGTTCTATCTCTTATAATGTTTTCTAATCCTTCAAATGCTCCTCCGCAAATAATTAAGATGTTTTCTGTATTAATTTGAATTAATTCTTGATTTGGATGTTTTCTTCCTCCTTGTGGTGGCACAGATGCTATTGTTCCTTCTATAATTTTAAGTAATGCTTGTTGTACTCCTTCGCCACTTACATCTCTCGTGATAGATGGGTTTTCAGATTTTCTGGTTATTTTATCAATTTCATCAATATAAATAATTCCCTTTTCTGCTTTTTGTATATCTCCATCTGCTGCTTGAATTAATTTTAATAAAATATTTTCTACATCTTCTCCTACATATCCTGCTTCTGTTAGTGTGGTTGCATCTGCAATGGCAAATGGTACATTTAAAATTCTTGCTAAGGTTCTTGCCAATAAGGTTTTTCCACAACCAGTAGGTCCTAAAAGTAAGATATTACTTTTTTGAATTTCGACCTCATCTTTACTTGCATTTTCTTCATGTGCAATTCTTTTATAATGGTTATATACGGCAACTGACAAAGTTCTTTTTGCTTCTTCTTGCCCAATTACATAATCATCTAGAATTTCTTTTATTTCTTTTGGACTTGGGATATTTTTTAATTCATTTAATGTGTACCCTGCTTTTTCGTCTTCATATAATTCTGCTTCTATTATACTTGTACAAAGTTCAACACATTCGTCACAAATATATACCCCTGGTCCTGCTACTATTTTTCTCACATTTTCTTGTGCCTTCCCACAAAATGAACATCTCACACTTTTTGGGGTAGTATCATTTTTGGCCATACTTCAAATTCTTCCTTTCTCCAATCTCCTTAAGTTTATTTTCTTTTATCCATAATTCCATCAATTAGTCCATATTTTAAAGCTTCTTCTGCTGTCATATAATTATCTCTTTCTGTGTCTTTTTCAATTGTTTCTATGGATTGACCGGTTCTTTCACTTAAGAATTTATTTAATTTTTCTCTTGTTTTTACTAAATGATCTGCATGAATTTTTACTTCTGTTGCTTGCCCTGAAATTCCGCCACCACCAATTAATGGTTGGTGAATTAAGATTTCAGCATTTGGTGTTGCAAATCTCTTTCCTTTTTCTCCTGCTGCTAATAATGCTGCTCCCATACTCGCTGCCATTCCAATACAAATGGTTGATACTGGGCAGGTAATATAATTCATGGTATCAATAATTCCCATTCCGTCTGTAATAGAACCTCCTGGTGAATTAATATATAAGCTGATTTCTTTATCTGGATCTTCTGATTCTAAAAATAATAATTGTGCTATGATTAGGCTAGAAGTTGTTGGATTAACATCTTCTCCTAAAAATATAATTCTATCTTTTAATAATCTTGAGAAGATATCATAGGATCTTTCTCCTTTACTGGTTTGCTCAATTACATATGGTACTAAGCTATTTTTCTCTAACATAATTTCCTCCTCTGCCATGATTTTGGGGACGGAGGAAAAAATCATGGTAATTCTTATTTTATTTATCATGATTTTTTCCTCCGTCCCCAAAATCATGACAAAAAGCTGAGACTAAAATTTATTTTTTTAATTTTACCCCCAACCTTTCTATTTTTACTATTTTATTTTTGCATTTTTTACTAAGAATTCGATTGCTTTTTCGGATTCTAATCCTTGTTTTATGTAGTTTCTTACATTTTCATTTTTTGCAAATTCTTCGTCATTTTCTTTTCCGTAGTTTTTTGCCATTTCTTTTATTTTTTCTTCTATTTCTTTATCTGTTACTTCTATTTTTTCTGCTTTGATAACAGCTTCTAGTGCTAGTCTTGATTTGATCGCGTCAATTGCTTGAGGTTCATATTCTTTTTTCATATCTGCTTCGTTTTTTCCCATCATTTGAAGATATTGTTCTAGTTTTAGGCCTTGATAGGATAGACGTTGTTCGATGTCTTTTAACATATTGTCAATTTCCATTTCTATCATTCCTGATGGAATTTCTACTTTTATGTTTTCACATACTGCTTTGATAACAGCTTCTTGTGTTTCATATTTTGCTTTTTCTTCGTTTTGTTTTTCTTGCTTTGCTTTGATGTCTGCTTTTAATTCTTCTAGAGTATCAAATTCGCTGACATCTTTTGCAAATTCGTCGTCTAGTTCTGGTAATTCTTTTTTCTTGATTTCATGAACTTTTACTTTGAAGGTTGCGTCTTTTCCTGCTAGTTCTTTTGAGAAGTATTCTTCTGGAAATTTTACATTGATGTCTTTTTCTTCTTCTATTTTCATGCCAATTATTTGGTCTTCAAATCCTGGTATGAATGTGTTGCTTCCTATTTCTAATTGATGTCCTTCTGCTTTTCCGCCTTCAAAGGCTACACCATCTACAAATCCTTCGAAGTCAATCGTTGCTATGTCTCCACTTTCTACTGGTCTGTCTTCAATGGATACAATTCTTGCGTTGTGTTCTTGCCTATGTCCTAGTTCGTGTTCGATGTCTTCGTCTGATACATTATACTCAATTTTTTTGATTTCTATACCTTTATATTTTCCAAGTTCGGCTTCTGGTTTTGTTTGCATTATAGCTGTGAAAATTAGGTCTTTTCCTTTTTCGATTTGTGTTACATCAATATCTGGTCTACTTACTACTTGTAATTTATTTTCTTTTACTGCTTCCTCTAATGCTTCTCCTGCTACTTCATTGAAGGCATCTTCGTAAAAGATTTCTTTTCCATAATATTTTTCTACTATTTGCATTGGGGCTTTTCCTTTTCTGAATCCTGGGATGTTGAAATATTTTGCACTTTTAAAATATACTTTTTTGATTGCTTCGTCAAATTTTTGTGCCTCAACTGTTATTTCTAATTTTACTTCATTCGCATTTTTTGTTTTTTCTACTTTACAATTCATTTTTTTCAATCCTTTCTGTTTTTTTGGCTTATTTATTATACCACATTTTTCCTATTTTGCAAGGATTTTTTTATATTTTTCAAAAAATACTTGTTTTTTTTTTCCTTTTGTGTTAAACTTATCAATAGTCAGTTTATTTAATAAATTAGGAGGTGCGATTGATAATGGCAAAATGTGCAATTTGTGAAAAACAAGCTAGTCATGGAAATAAACTTAGCATTACTCGTTCTCATATAAGTAAAAGATCACCACGTACTTGGAAACCAAACTTAAGAAGTGTTAAAGCTGAAATGAATGGTGAAGTAAAAAGAATTTATGTATGTGCTAAATGTTTAAGAGATGGAAAAGTAAAAAGAGCTTAAAACAATAGGTGTAAAATAATAGGGGACTTAATAAAGTCCCCTATTATAATTCTCAAATCTCTTATGGGGGAGATGTTCCCCCATACTAGTATTACAAAAAATATAATATTCTTTGTAATACCCCGGTTTAATTTCTATTTTCAAGAAATTAAACCCTGTATGGTTCGTGACAAACATCCATAATGGAGTCCTTAGACTCCTCAATATGGTTGCCTCTGTCACGATGCAACCCTTTTCTTCCCAGAAATTAAATTCTGGGTTCATTTTTTTTAAAATTTTAATAATGTCTTCCATTTTAGTCCTCCTTAGAATTTTAAAAAATTTGAAAATTTTTCTACAATGTTAGCTATGCTAACATTATGTTTATTTTAACATAATATCTCAAAAAAATCAAATTTCAGAAGTAATCCATTAAATTTTACCTTTCAGTATGTTTTATTTAATTTTTAATGCCAAATATTAATTTCACAAAACCCCTTAAAAATTTAGGTACTTTTTTTACTACCACTGTCATATGTATCCCTCCTTTTCCTTAACACGCAAGCCACATAAATCCCACACAAACAACTGCCACTCCAATAATAAATAGCCAACCTGTTATAGGAAGTAATAAAACCAGCAATATTCCTAATCCCAGTCCTATTAAACATACAGCAAGTGTCTTTTTGAATAAATGTACCATATTTTTATTACCTCCTTGTTTTTGTATATCATATGAAAATTTCATTTTATTGGTTCCTTTTTATGTAGAATTCATTTTATTTCGTTGACTATTTCGATACTTTTCGATAAAATAGAAGTATGAAAATTATGAATAAGAGGTATTATTTATGAACCAAAAAAATGCAGTCCAACTAGTAAAATTATTAAAAGATACTTATCCAGACGCCACTTGTAGTTTAGATTTTGAAACTCCTTTTCAATTAGTCATTGCCGTTATGCTTTCTGCACAATGCACAGATGAAAGAGTTAACAAAACCACTCCTGGACTTTTTGCTAGATGTAAAACCATTCAGGATTTTGCCGATATTGACCTACAAGAATTAGAAAAAATCATTCACCCTTGTGGGTTCTATAAAAATAAAGCCAAAAATATTAAGTTATGTGCCAAACAAGTTCTAGAAAATTTTAATGGTGAAGTTCCTCATACGATGGAAGAATTAGTAACACTTGCTGGCATTGGACGTAAAAGTGCCAATGTTATTTTATTAGAAGTCTTTGGCATAGCAGAAGGAATTGCAGTAGATACTCATGCTAAAAGAATTTCAAACTTAGTTGGTTTATCTAAACAAAAAGAACCTGAGAAAATTGAACAAGATTTGCTTAAAATTTTTCCTAAACAATACTTAAAAGATATTAACCATTTATTTGTATGGCATGGAAGAAATACTTGTGTCGCAAGAAATCCAAAATGTGAAATTTGTTCGATTCATGACTTATGCCAACATGATAAAACAGTAAAAAAATAATTTTTGCATAATCTGAGTTTTTTTGCACATATTAACTTTTAAGGGGTGATTTTTTGACAAATATTAATTGTTCTTTAAATTGTATTTATCAAAAAGATGGGAAATGTTCTTATACATCTGTTTCTCCTTCTTCTATTTCTTTTTCTGAATGTGCTTACTTTATTCGTAAAGAAAATGAAAACTCAAAATGAAATGCTGTTTATTTTTATAAACAGTATTTTTTATGTCTCATTCCATTGACAAAATTTTAATAAAGAGATATATTTTTTACATATTTGATATAAAATTTTTTAGGAGGGATTTTAAAATGTTAAAAAACAAATTCAAAATGATTGCTTTCTTAACAGTAATTATTTTAACGCTTATGATTCCAATCGTAAGAGCAGAAAATGAAACTGTAGAGCAAACTACGCAAAACGAAGTCATGCCAATTAATGAACCTACAGAAGAAACACCCAATTTAGGCAATACTACGGATTCTAATTTTAAAAAAGGAGATGTTTACTTAACTGGTAATGAGGTTACCATTGATTATATTGTAGATGGAAATCTTTTCGTATTTGCCAATAAAGTTACCATTAATTCACAAATTGGTGGAGATGCTTTTATTTTCGCTGGAAGTGTTACCGTTGGTGAACAAGGTTATATCTTTAGTAACTTATTTGCCTTTGCACAAAATGTAACAGTCTCAGGTATGGTATATGATTTATATGCAGCTGCACAAGAAGTCAATGTAAATGGTTCTATTTATCGAGATATCCATGTAGGTACGAATACTTTAAATATCAATGGTCTTGTTAGAAGAAATGCTTTTGTAGAAGCTAATAACATCCATTTTGCTCAATCTAATAATGAAGAAAATCAAACCACTTCACAAGGAATCGTAAATGGTGACTTTAATTATACTGCTTCAAATGAAATTTCTATACCAGAAGGAGCTGTTAATGGTAAGACAAACTTTACAGAAGCTAGAAATATTAATACAATTTCGATTCAAACTTATATTATGTCATTTGGAAGATTTCTTGCAACTGTTGCCATTCTTTGGTTATTGTGTTTATGGCTTGCACCTAAATTCTTAAAAAATACCAACAACCTACTTTCTAAGAAGCTATTACCAATCTTTGGCTATGGAATTGCAACCCCAATTGTCATTATGATTGCTTTTGTGATTTTACTTCTATTAGGAATTACTACTAATATTGCACTCTTATCTTTCGGGGTATTATTCTTATTATTAGCCATCAGTTCTGCTATTTTTGTAATTGCCATCAACAATTTAGTTTGTGAGAAATTAAAAATAGAAAAAAACATTGGAAAATTTGGTCTACTAATGGCTTCAGCAGCTGTTTTATGGCTTATTAATTTAATTCCTTATGTTGGTAGTCTAGTATCTTTTGTTACTGTTATCATTGGTTTCGGAATAATTATGATTTCTATCATTCCAAATCATAAAAAACCTGTTGAAGTAGAATCATAAGACTTAGAACAAAAGTGATATAATATATTGTATCGAAAAAATGAGTTAGGAACATAAATCCTAACTCATTTTTAATTCATCTATAATCGTTTTATAATGATTTGCAGCAAGTATGGCTGTTCCTGCTACTAAAATATTAGCACCTGCTTTTTTTACTTCTGATACGGTTCTTAAATTAATCCCTCCATCTGCTTCTATGTCAATGTCTATTTGATTGTCTTGTATATATTTCTTTACAGTAGCAATTTTGTCTACCATATCTTTCAATAAAGTTTGCCCCCCTTTTCCTGGCTCTACTGTCATGACTAAACACATATGAACATAGGGTAAAAATTCATAAACATCTTCTATCTTTGTATTTGGTTTAACTGAAATTCCTACTTTACAGTTGTTTTCCTTAATATATTTTATTGTTTTATAAACTTCCTCTTTATTTTTACAGGCCTCTAGATGAAAGGTGATTCTATTTGGTTCTACTGCTAAAAAATCATCCACTGCTTCTTTTATATCTTCAACCATTAAATGTACATCTAATGGTAAATTTGAAATTCTTTTTATATAAGAAGCATATTCAAGCATTTTAGAATATGTATTTTTTTCTACAAATTTACCATCCATAACATCAATATGAAAATAATCTGTTTTTGCTGCTTCTAGTTCTAAAAAAGTAGCTGCTTCCTTTCCTTTTTCTACTGAAAGAATCGATGTCGCTATTTCTACCATTTTTTTCTCTCCTCCTTTTGTTTTAATTCTTGATATATTTTACAAAATCTATCATATCTTTCTTGTGTTATTTTTCCTGTGTGTATTGCTTGTTTAATGCCACAGTTTTCTTCTTTGATATGAGTACATCCTACAAATTCACATTCTTTTATTGGTTCTCTAAATTCTTTAAAATATTGTTCTAAGGTTTTGCTTTCTATTTCTGAAATAGCAAATGTTGAAAATCCTGGTGTATCTGCTATATAAGTATTTTCATCTATTTCATATAACGCAATAGCTGTCGTTGTATTTTTTCCTCTTTTATTTCTCTTGCTGATTTCTCCTTCTTTGGTCACATCTTTTTGAAAAATAGCATTAATTAAGGTCGATTTTCCAACTCCAGAATTCCCAGAGAAGGCATTTATATTGTTTTTTAAACTCTCTTTTAAGGCTTCTATCCCTTTTTGACATTTTGCTTCTGTTTCTATCACTTTATATCCTATGGTTTCATAAACTTCTTTTATTTTTTTGAATTGTTCTTGTTGATCTAAATCCGTTTTATTCAGTACAATTAATGATTGGATCCCCAGAAATTCTGCAAAAGCTAATTGTTTGTCTAACATTAATAAATCTGGTTTTGGATTTTTACTCGATACCACTAAAACAAGTTGTGTAATATTAGCAACTTTGGGTCTTTTCACATAAACTTCTCTTGCTCTTATGGTAGTAATAACTGCTTTTTTGTTTTCTTCATCTACGATATCCATTTCTACCTTGTCACCTACAACAGGGCTTATTTCTTCTTTTTTAAATTTTCCTCTTGCTGTTGCTTCATAGATTTTGGCTAATTGGGGACAGGTACCGATTAGCCATTGTTACTTTTACTTTATATAAATTCGATATATTTTCTATGATAATTCCTTGCATTTGATACTCCTTCTTGCTTATTATATCTTATTTTTTTCAACTTGTCTATTCAATTTCTAAAGTCCAATTAGAGAATAACTAATTGGACTTTTAAATTTTTTATTCAAATGTACAGGTTGTAGTTGAGTTCATATTAATTTCTTTTTTTCCTTTTAAAATATCATCTACATATACTTTAATTTCTACACTTCCTTTGGCACTAAAAGATTGTGTAATATTGGTTGTTGTTTTTGCTTTTTCTTCATTATAAATGGTATCATTTCCAACAACTATTTTTACTTTTCCTTTTTCTATTACTTCATTTCCTTCTTCATCTTTACTTGGTGTGTAATTTAAAAGTGATTTTAAGTTGACACTTACTGTTCCTGTTTTCATTTCATCTTTTTTATTAACGGTAATGGTTACTGTTGTTCCCTCATCAATTGTTTTTCCTGCTTCAATACTTTGCTTTAATACAATTCCATTGTCTTTTGATGAATCTTCATCATAAGCAATATTCACCTTTAGTCCCAATCTTTCTAATGTTTTTTTGGCTTCTGCTTCTGCTTTTCCGATTACACTTATCATATCCACTTGTTTAATTCCTGTTCCTGTACTAACATGAATTTTAACGACATCTCCCGCAAAAGCTTCTGTATTTGGGTCAGTATCTTGTGATATGACATACCCTTCTTGTACTTTTTTACTGGTTTCTTCTACTATTTCTACTTTTAATTTGGCTTCTTCTAATGCCTTTATTGCTTCTTCTCTTTCCATCCCTACTACTTTTGGTACTGTAGTTTTTTCTTGTCCTTGACTGATTACTACTTTTACGGTACTACCTTGTTTTACTTTATTGAATCTTTCCATATAAGTAGGATCCTGTGATATGACAAATCCTTCTGGTACTTCTTTATTATATTCTTCTTTTTCCACTTCAAATACTAATTTTGCATTTTCTACTTCTTGTTTTGCTTCTTCTTTGGATAGCCCTACTACATTTGGCATTTCTACTTCTGGTGGATTTGTGATATTTAAGGCAAATAGGGTTCCTCCTAAGCTTAATACAAATAATAGTACTAATCCGATAAAAAGACTCAAAGCTTTATGGTTTTTAATAAAAGTTTTGAATTTCCCTTCTTTTTTGGCATTTCTATTTTTCTTGTCTGCTTGGTTACTACTTCGATATTGGTTTGTGTTAATGACTTGTGTACTTGCTGTTGGGTCATATTCTATTTCTTCTACAAAGTCCCCTTCTGGATTTTTTAATGCTTTTTTTAGGTCTCCTAACATTTCTGTTGCTGTTTGATATCTTAATGTGGTTTCTTTTTGTAAAGCTTTCATAATAATTTTGTTCACTGCTGTTGGTAGATTTGGATTGATTTCAATTGGTGCTTCTGGTTCTTCTTGCATATGTTTTAAGGCAACTGATACTGGTGTATCTGCATCAAATGGCACTCTTCCTGTTACCATTTCATACATTACAACACCTAAAGAATATAGGTCTGATTTGGCATCTGTAAATCCTCCCCTAGCGTGTTCTGGTGAAAAATAATGGACCGAACCAATGGTGGTTCCAAATGCTGTAATGGTAGAGTTTGAAACCGCTTTAGCAATTCCAAAATCGGTTACTTTTGCAACTCCATCTTCTGTTATGATAATGTTGTGTGGTTTAATGTCTCTATGTACAATGTTGTTTCTATGTGCCATTTCTAAAGCTGATGCAATTTGTATTGCTACATTGATTGACCATTTCCAAGGAAGTGGTCCTTTTTCTTTTAAGATAATTTCTTTTAGTGTTTTTCCTTGGATTAATTCCATTACGATGTAATATAAGTTTCCTTCTACTCCTACATCAAAAATAGACACAATGTTAGCATGTGTTAGTCTTGCTGCTGATTGTGCTTCTACTTCAAATCTTTTGATAAATTCTTCGTCTGTTGTAAATTCGTCTCTTAATATTTTCACAGCAACATTTCTTTTTAGTACTTGATCGATTGCTTTATATACAGTAGCCATTCCGCCATTTCCTATTTTTTCGATTATCTCATATCGATTTCCTAATAGCTTACCTTCTAAATTCATATTTATCTCTCCTTAAATTATGTTTCTTTGTAAAAAATTATATATTTTTTATGACAATAACGGTTATATTGTCGTATCCACCATTGTCATTTGCTAATTTTACTAATTCTTTTGGTGCTTGTTCAATATCTTTTTTGGCTTGTTTGAAAATTTCTTCCTGTGATACTAAATTCGTTAGCCCATCTGAATTCATAATTAAAATGTCTTCTTTTAGAAATCCTTTTACCATGACGTCTGGCTCTACGAAAGCATTACATCCGGAGTGCTTTCATTAACATATTTTTTTGTGGATGATGCAACGCTTCTTCTTTTGTAATGGTTCCGTCTTTTACTAGTTTTTGGACATAACTGTGGTCTTGTGTTAGTTTTCTGGTGAATTCTTTTCTGATTCGATAAATTCTACTATCCCCTACATGTCCAATAAATACCTTATTATTATATATTAAACAAATTTCTAAAGTAGTACCCATTCCCGCTAATTCTTTGCTTTCTTTTGCTTTTTCATAGATTACCATATTGGCGTATTCTATGCTACTACCAACTAATTGTAGGATACTGTCTCTATCTTTTTCTATTTCTTTAAAGTTATTTTCGATATAGTTTTTGGCAGATTGTATGGCTAAGTTGCTTGCGATTTCTCCTCCTTTATAGCCTCCCATTCCATCTGCTAACAGATATAATTGTACTTCATCTAATGAGTCTGATATATAATAAGAGTCTTGGTTAATTTCTCTTACTTTTCCGATATCTGACTTGGCATAGGCTTTTATCATGTTTTCACCTCTTTATTGGTATTATTTTTTCCTTCTCTTTTTATTATATTCTTTATATCATAAGTTTATTGATTTTGCAATGCTTTATAAAAAATTGCATGCCCTCCCTTAAATATAACTTATTTTTACTTGCTAATTAATCCTAAATATAGTACTATAAAAGTAGAAAAGCAAAAGAAAAAATGAAAGGAATTACTGAAATGATAGAAAAATTAAACTATAATATAAAGGGAATTACCCTTATTTCTCTTGCTATTACTATGATTATTTTACTCATTTTAGCAGGTATAACCATGGTAGCTTTAACTGGCGAAAATGGAATCTTATCACAAGCTACGAAAGCAAAAGAAGAAACTAGAATCGGAGCAATAGTAGAACAATGGAATTTATTAAAATCAGAAATTATAATCTCAAAAATCACGAATGCTTCCCTGATAAATAAAAATCAAATAGCCAGTAGATTGTCCTCTGTCGGTATGACTTCTGATGAAATTAATACTCTAATTATACAAGAAGGCTCTATTGCATTAAATGACAAAACCATTTTAAACTATTCAGATTTAGGATTCGAAATATCTGATGAAACAAATCCATTTCGCAAATTAACATTTTATAACCAAGTATCTGTTAATAGTGTCAATGGAACATTCGTGCATGGTATTACTGGTAGAGCCTCATGCTTAAATCAAGAATTAAAAGTTAAGGGAGGAGAAACCATCGGTTTAAGTTCCCTTGCTAATAATGTTACCTATTCTATTTATGAATTTAATGATAATATGGTTGCTAGTGGAGGACAAACTCATTCTTCATGGTTTGCTCATGATATTACCTTAAATCCCAATACTCGATATTTAAGAATAACCTTTAAAAATGGAGATGGCAGTATTGATTTTACAGATGAACAATTATTACAATTACCCTCTTATTTAGAATTTAAATAGAGCTTAGAATTTCTTCTTAAGCTCTATTTAAATGATAGATAGAAAAATTTTTATTCTTACTAAACATCTTCTAATGTATAGTTACTATTAAACACAGGGGTTTGTATGCATACAATAGGACGAACTGGGTAAGATTTAGAACTTACTTCATCATAACGAAAACAACCATTCCCACCAGTTACAGCCATTCCATTTTTTTCGTAGGATCCATTAGGCGAAGCAAGCCAAAAAGATAACGATTTATCTTTATTGTAAATTCCATAATTTTCATCACTTAGTAACCAATTTGTAGATGTGTTATGTTTATAACCATAGTATGCTGTAGATAGATTGATTGTCTTAGATTTATTACTTCTGTTATTATAAGATTCAGCAAATAATTCGATGGTTGGAGTTCCAATGGCAAATACAGCATCACTATTTTTATACCCATTCCACATTCCTGTATCTGATGTATCGGTTAGCCATGCCATTGCACTAATACTAAGATTTTTATTAGTTGATATAAATTTTGAACTTATCATTGGGCTTAATTTTTGCCCAACTATACTTACATCTGCACCACTCGTATAACTGGAATAATAATCACTTGGCTTATAACTTCCAACACATTCATCTGTTATTAAATACGTACAATTACTATCTTGATAAAATAATCTCCATACTCCTGTTGTAAATTCTTCTGTTTTAACTGTATATTCTGGTACTTTCCATCCATATTTATCGGTATTAATGGCTTCTTCTATGGTTAATGTGTTTTCGTCAAACTCAGGAATTACTGGAGTTTCTTTTCCTCCAAATGTTCCGTTCCATATATCTGACACTTTGATAGTATGACTTCCATATTTTACTTTTGTTGTTAATGTTAATGTAGATAAATCCTCTGGTAATTCTTCTGCGGTTGGTACATCATCAAAATATTTTCTTAATATTTCTATAAAGTCTTCTTTTTTGAGTTCTCCCTGATTTCCTGCTTGTTCTCCGAATACGTCAGTTTTTGCTCCTTCTATTACCTCTGCAATCTCTGTTTCTGTCTTTGTTTTACTGGCTCTTGTCAATACGCCATTTTCTCCTGTTAAAGTTGCTATTGCTACTCCTGCCAATATTAAAAGGACGATAATGGTAATGACTAGGGCAATTAATGTAATTCCGTGATTGCATTTTTTGATTAATCTTCGTTCTTTCATTAAAAAATTCTCCTTCTTTCGTTTTATTTTTGATAATTACCATATTTGAATTTTATCGATAACGATTCATTACGTCAATGCATTTTACGAAATATGTTATCTATAAATCTACATAATTGAAACAAAATAAACTTTGATAACCATAAAAATAAACCCTAGACTTATTTCTAAATCTAAGGCTATATTTCTTTTTACATTTTGCTGATAGGGTTGGTGGAAAAATTCAATACTTAACTATTACCTATTTAATACATTGTAACTCTAAATCCAATATTTGATACACTAGTATTAATTGAACGATTTGGATGTGTCGCAGCTGGATATGTAGTTCCAGTTCCACTATATGGACCACTTCTAAATAAAGCAGGGTTAAGTGCAGTAATTTTCCCTAAGGTCCATTCATTTACATTTCCCGCAAAATCATATATATTTAATACTTTATTTCTTTCACTTGCTCCTGTAGTTAGTAATACTGGTACCAAATTCTCTTTTGTATATATTGTATTGATTGTATTAAAATTTAACCCATCATCTAAACTGTATTTTCCTCTTTCTATTGTAAAACTAACTTCATTTTCTTTATCTCCAATGTAATTTCCCCATGAATTGCTGTTTATCTTTATCTCATCTTGATTTTTCACTTCTGTTTCTTCTAAAAATTTACAGGCTAAATCCCACTGAATATCAAATATAAGGCTACATGTATATTGATTAGTAGATAATTGATTTGCTAAATATTGTGCTTGACTAGGTGTTACAAAATTATATGGATATTTATCTTGCTGTATTACCATTTGAGTTAAGTTGTCTATGCTTGACTTTCTTTGTGTTTCAGTTCCTGACTCATATCTTCCAATCCAAAATCCTCCATTTTCTTTTATACTATATAACATTTTATCTTTTAGAGTATTATATTCAGCTACTGTTAATCCACATCCATCATACCATACATCTGTGTTATAAGCTAATCGATAGTTTATTGCATAATTATTTAATGCATTAAGTATTTCTTCACTACTATTTGCTTCAGCTGTTATTTCTTTTGGCACTTCTATCCATACCCATTCATTTTTATCGCTATCTATAATCACAATTCCTTTTTCTAACGTATTTTCCCCTTCTATCTGTGATACTACACATTTTGCTGGTATCTTTATTTTTTTACCACTTTTGTCAGTATATACATAATCTTCAAGATATGTTTCAGCTTCTAAGGCTGCCATTCTTCTTAACTCTTCTTCTTTTGCTTTTTCTGTCTTTTTTCTTGCCTCTGTTGCCTTATTTAATACTCCATTCTCACCAGTCAATGTTGTAATTGTCACTCCCGCTAAAATCAACAATACTACTATTGTGATAACTAGGGCTATTAAGGTAATTCCGCTTATTTTCCTTTTGAATTTCTACTTGTTTTTTCATTTTTTACTTCTCTCCTTCTTTCGTTTAATTTTTAATTATACTATATCTGAATTCTACCGATAATGTTTCATTCCGTCAATGTATTTTATGAAATATGTTGTATATAAATCTACATAATTTGAACAAAATCAACTTTGATAACCATAAAAATAAACCCTAGACTTATTTCTAAATCTAAGGCTATTATATTTTACTTGAAAAAATATTCGATTTTCAATGGAACAATACTTCTTCTTCAAGATTTAATATTATATTAAAAAAGTCATCTTATTTTAATTCGTATGCTGTCTGTTCTGTCTTTCCATCCCCTCCATTACTATCATCTATTTTGACATTAGGTTTTAGACGAAAAACAGGGCGAAATCCACTACTATATTCCCTATCATCTGCAAAAGCACCTTGATCCGCAATATATAACAAGTATTTCCCCAGAGCATCCATATCACTACTTCGAATACGAAACTCAGTTGTAACAAAGGATGTATAAACAGAACGACAACTAAGCCAATAGTCTACATTTCCTCTGGCACCTATTTCATCTAATTGATTCCAATCTTCATTATAATTATTATCTTTATTTTTAAACATACCATTATAGTTTGACATATAAGAATAACTACTAGTAAAATAGTCTGTTGCCTCTGAATATGGAGCATCTGGTACACTTCCCACACACCTTGCTTTACCTTCATCCGTATATTTAGGATTACGATATTCTTCTGCTTTATCATTTAATGTTTTTATGGCGTTATTATATGACCATTTTGCTTTTTCTAAACTACTTTTAGATACTATATCAGATGGAATCTTTGGGTCATGTGAACCCAATGTTACTGAACCAACTGCATTTAAGGATACCAATTGTACACCATAATCTTCATTATTATATAATACTTTACACAATATCTTATTTCCATTCTTATCTGGATAATTTACATAGTCTCCTACTTTTAAATAATTTGCTATATCGTCAAATTTTTCAACTTTTCCATAAGCATTTACTATATAACTTCTTCCTGTTTTCGTGAAATCTACTTTTATAGTTTCTTCCCCACTTGCTGTTGCACTTGTCCCATTTTGACTAAATTGGCTATTTAACGCGTCTGCTGTTACACTTTCTCCTTTTGACTCTGTAATTGCTCCATTATAAGCAATTGCTATTGCCTCTTTTTCTTCTTCCTCATCTGTTTTATTTTTTGAATCACTGGCTCTTGTTAATACGCCATTTTCTCCTGTTAAACTTACTATCGCTACTCCTGCTAAGATTAAAAGAACAATAATTGTGATAACTAGGGCTATTAATGTGATTCCTTTTGTGTTTTTCATTTGATTCATCTTTTGAATTCCTCCCTTTTCAATTTTACTTACCTATCATATAATAACATAATCTCTTTTGCAATAGTTTCTTGTAAATTTGTAGTACACTTTTTAATGTTTTATTTTTCATTCCTATAAAAAAGATTATCACAACTATATAATTGCAATAATCTTTCAAAAATATATCTATCATTCTTTAATCTATTACTCTATAATATATGGACTTCCACTACTTCCATCTCCGCCACTAATTACCGTATTAGATGGTATAAGGAAAATAGGGCGAAAACCTCGTTTAGGAGTATTATTACTGTAAGTTGTTCCTCCGTTTGCTAACGCAACCAAATAGTCTAATGGTGGATATTCTACATAACCGTCATATCTCATTGTGTTTACATTACAATATAGATAAGAACTTGCATGCTCCACATTACGAGAAGCTAACCATATATAGCCTGAACTTACATTTAAACCTAAATCATTTACCTGTTTTACATCTTCCAAATAATTACTGTCATTATCCTTAAATACATTATTCCAACTGTAAGTTTCCAAATAAGTATAAGTTCCAGACCACATCTTTGAAGTGTCATCTTGAAACTTACTGCTACTTGCTAATGTTGAAATACTTCCTAGGCTTCTTGCATCTATAGCTCTCCCTTTCGTATCCATATAGAATTTTGCTTTATTATTTAAATTGTTTACTAAATTGTTATAAGATGCTGCTGCTTTTTTAAAATTGTCATCTATTGTAGCTGTTCCTTCATACGAGAAATCATCTGCTGTAACCATAGTATCATTATACCCTAGTTCTATTTGTTCAACACTTTTAGAGGTTATAATTTGAATTCCATGTGTATCATCACTATATAACACTCTACAATCCAATCCATTGTATTTTACGTAAGGGCTTATAGCTGCTGCCTCTGTAGCTGTAGCATCTGTTTTTAATACATCTTTTGCTAATTTTTTTTCTGTTTCCCCTCCTGATGTCGTTCCTCTCCATATCTCTGATACTTTTATCACATATCCTTTGCTTGTTGTTAATGTTTTTTCTTTTCCTTCTCCTGATAAGGTTCCATATTTTGGTTGCAATATAGAATCTACTTCTTCCTCTGTAATCTTTCCCTCCTTCTCTGCTTGCACTCCTAATATATCAACTCTTGCTTTTTCTATTACTTCTGCAATTTCTGTTTCTGTCTTTGATTTACTAGCTCTTGTTAATACGCCATTTTCTCCTGTTAAACTTACGATTGCTACTCCTGCTAAGATTAAAAGCACGATAATTGTTATAACTAGTGCTATTAATGTAATTCCTTTTGTGTTTTTCATCTGATTCATCTTTTGAATTCCTCCCTTTTTATTTTTACTTATTTATCATATAATAACATAATCTTTTTTGCAATATTTTTTGTAAATTTATGCTTAAATATTTATCCATTTATTTCTTAAATAGGATTTTTTTATTCTCTTGTCTTTCCTTCCTATATTTCATTGACTCTTACTCTAATTGACGGTATAATAGTAATATGATACAAGGAGATTTTCGTATGAATACAAATTTAGAAAAATTAGAATTGAATAAAATATTAAAAACTTTAGCCAGTTATTGTATTACAGATAGGGGAAAAAATTTAGCTTTGCATTTATCCCCTAGTAATGCTATGCAAACGGTGCAAACATTGTTAAATGAGACAGAAGAAGCTGTTAACTTGTGTTACCGAAACACTACCCCTAACTTTTATGAAATCAAACCAATTGAAATGGAACTAAAAAATTTAGAAAGCAATCTAACTTTATCTTGTCATTCTCTTTTAACCTTAAACCAAATTTTCAAATTATCTTATGAACTAAAAGATTATTTGAATAAAGACTTTTTAGCTATTTCCGAATATCCTATTTTAGCCAATCTTTTTCATCGTCTTTATGCCAATAAAAATGTGATAGAGCAGATTAGTTCTTGCCTTTTAGATGAAAATACAGTAGAGGATAAAGCCTCTCCTAATCTACATTCCATTCGAAGAAAACAAAGAAAGTTAGAACAAGATATTAGAGATAAATTAAGTACTATGATTCATTCTTCTCACTATGCTAAATACATTCAAGAAAGTATTGTTACTATACGAAATGACCGATTTGTCATTCCTGTAAAAGAAGAAGCACGCTCTCAAATCAAAGGATTTATTCATGATATCTCCCATGCTGGTTCCACTGTATTTATCGAACCTATCTCTATTTTCGATAAAAATAACGAATTAAACCAATTAAAAATAGAAGAAGAAATGGAAATTGAAAAAATCTTACAACAGTTAACCTCTTTATTTGTGCCTTATATTGAAGAATTAAAATTAGATGTTGAATTGATTGGGCAATTAGACTTTATCTTTGCTAAAGCAAAATATTCCAAAGCGATAAAAGGAATTACACCCCAAATTAATCCTCAGAAAGAAATTCATTTAATCCATGCTAGACACCCTTTGATTGCTCCTGAAAAGGTAGTTCCCATCTCAGTTCATCTAGGACATGACTTTTCTACGCTTTTGATTACAGGACCTAACACTGGTGGTAAAACCGTTACCTTAAAAACGGTTGGTTTACTTTCCTGTATGGCTTGTTGCGGTCTTAATATTCCTGCTAGTGAAAACTCTAGTATTTATGTATTTGACCATATTTTCGCTGATATTGGAGATGACCAAAGTATTTCAGACTCTTTAAGTACTTTTTCCTCTCATATGTTAAATATTGTTGCTATTATTCAAAATGCTACCAGTGATTCTCTTCTATTAGTAGATGAATTAGGCTCTGGTACCGACCCTATCGAAGGTGCTAACCTTGCCATTAGCATTTTAGACCACTTTCAAAAGCAAGGCTGCTTAACCATTGCAACCACACATTATCAAGAACTAAAACAATATGCTTTAACCACAGATGGGTTTGAAAATGCCTCTGTCGAATTTGATGTTAGCACACTCACACCAACCTACAAATTATTAGTTGGAATTCCTGGAAAAAGTAACGCTTTTGAGATTAGTAAAAATCTTGGATTAAAGGATGAAATCATTACGAAAGCAAAATCTATGATGTCTTCTGAACAAGTAAATATGGAAGAATTACTTAAAAACATCTATGATAATAAAGCCAAAATAGAAAAAGAAAAAGAAGAAATAGAAACCAAATTAAAAAAGATTTCTGAATTAGAAAAGTCTTTGGTTCATGATAACGAAGCTCTCAAAAGACAAGAACAAGACTTAATAAACCATGCCAAATTAGAAGCTAGAAGTATTTTGTTAAATGCTAAAGAAGAGGCCAATGAAATAATAAAAGAAATGCACAAACTCTCATCTAATGATTGGAAAACAGCTGATAATTTAAGAAATCAATTCAATAAGAAAATTAAGGATATTCGTATTTTAAATCCTGAGACTCCTATCGTTTCTGAGCCATCTTATATCCTCTCTCCAAACGATATTCAGCCAAATAAGGAAGTTTTCGTTAAAACACTTGGTAAAAATGGAACTGTACTTTCTCACATTTCTAAGTCCAATGAAGTCCAAGTTCAAATCGGTGCCCTTAAGATGAATGTTAAAATATCAAATTTAGAAAAAGCACATAAAGATAATCCTGCTATACCACAGTCAAAAATTCAAACCTCTGGCTATACAAGTATTTCTAAAGCAAGAACCATAAAGTCTGAAATAAATGTAATTGGACTCAATGTAGAAGAAGCCATTTTCGTTGTTGATAAGTTTTTGGATGATAGTAGTTTGGCAAAACTTCAAACTGTCAGAATTGTTCATGGCAAGGGTACTGGTAAATTAAAAAATGGTATTCATCAATTTTTGAAAGGGCATCCTCATGTTAAATCTTTTCGTTTGGGAACTTATGGTGAAGGTGAAATGGGTGTTACCGTTGTTACTTTAACATAAAAAAGAACCCAAATTGTGCAAGAATCTAATAAGAACAATTTTGTTCTTATTAGATTCTTCCTTATTTTATCTTGCTTTTTCATCTTCTACTTGTAATAAAATTCTATAATGACTCCATGAAAGTAATCATGGAATTATTATCTTTTTTCTCTAAATCCATTATTTACCTACTTTCTTCATTTAAATTTAATAAACAAATAATACATCTATTATTTGTTTATATCTATCTTCTAATATTTTTCTAGTTCTTTCACTTAGTTTATTATAATCTCTTTCTAATTTTTTTCTAATATATTCTTTTCCATCTGATATAGATAAATTCATTTCTTTATAAACTAGAGAAAATAATGATGGTATGCAATCAAAATGAGCTATTACATCTGCATCTGCTACACATTGTTCTTCTATTGTGTTTCGTGGTCTATCTTTACT
>JAAWAM010000012.1 GCA_022792135.1 Clostridia bacterium | reverse complement strand
TATCAATAAAAATCTGTTTTATAGTAAATTTAGACATTAATATCACCGATAAAAATATATCATAAATTAGTGAAAAAGCAAAACTAAAGAGCCTAAACTTAATCAGACTCTTTAAGGGCGGAATTTATTCCGCTTTTTTACGTATAAATTTCTAGGAAGATGTATACAATAAATAGGAGAAAAATGGAAAAGAAAGAGGAGGAGAATGATGAAAAATTTTTTAAAAATACAAGATGTAAAAGCTATGCAAATATTAGATTCAAGAGGAAATCCAACCATTCAGGTAGAAGTTATGACAGAAGATGGTTTTGTAGGAGTAGCATCGGTTCCATCAGGGGCATCTACAGGAAGTTTTGAGGCAGTAGAATTAAGAGATGGAGAGAAAAATAGATATTTAGGGAAAGGCGTAGAAAAGGCAGTTGAAAATGTAAATAAAAAAATAGCCAAAAAAATAATAGGAATGAATGTATATGAACAAAGAAAAGTCGATGAAGAAATGATAAAATTAGATGATACACCTAACAAATCTAACTTAGGGGCGAATGCTATTTTAGGAGTTTCTTTAGCGGTAGCAAAAGCAGCAGCAAACTCATTAGGAATGGAATTATATCAATATATTGGAGGAGTTAATGGAAAGGTATTACCAATTCCTATGATGAATATATTAAATGGAGGAAAACATTCTGATAATAATATTAGCATTCAAGAATTTATGATTATGCCTGTAGGAGATATTACATTTTCTGAAAGATTACGTAGAGGAGTAGAAATATATCATACCTTAAAAAAGGTATTAAAAGAAAAAGGATTTAGTGTAGGAGTAGGAGATGAAGGAGGATTTGCGCCGAATTTAGAAAATGAAGAACAAGCATTAGAAGTCATCATGGAGTCCATCCAAAAAGCAGGATACGAACCAGGAAAAGATATTGTGTTAGCATTAGATATTGCTAGTACAGAGATGTATGAGGAAGCAAAGAAAATCAACAAAACAGGCTATTATTTCTGGAAAACGGAGCAATATAAGACAAAAGAAGAAATGATTGAATATATCGTAGAATTATGTAATCAATATCCGATTATTTCAATTGAAGATGGATTGGCAGAAGAAGATTGGGAGAGTTGGAAAACCTTAACAGAAAAATTAGGGGATAAAGTACAACTAGTAGGTGATGATTTATTTGTTACCAATCCTAAAAGACTAAGAAGAGGAATTGATAAAAAAGTAGGAAATGCAATTTTAATTAAACCAAATCAAATTGGAACCTTAACAGAAACTTTAGATACCATTCAAATAGCAAAAGAAAATGGATATAAAACAATTATTTCACATCGTTCGGGAGAAACGGAAGATACTACAATTGCAGATATCGCAGTTGGTGTGAATGCAGGACAAATCAAAACAGGAGCACCATGTAGAACCGATAGAGTTTCTAAATATAATCGTTTACTATATATAGAAGAAGAAATATCATAAGAAAAACAGGTTATTTTTTTAAAATAACCTGTTTGTTTAACTATTTCATTTTATGATGGATTAGGACTAATTTAGTAAGTGAAAATAGGAAAAATCCAACTGCTATCATTCCAAAGGTAATCATCAATGTGGTAAATCCTGCTTTTGGTAAAATTGCTGGAGGTTCAACGAGTTTTAATTTAGGAGATACGTCTGATGTTTTATTTTGTTCTTTATTTTCAAAATCTGTATAAGTGATATCTACTTTTTCGTTTGTGTTTAGGATTTTGTCAATTATGCTAGGATCAAAATTTTCTTTTAGTTTTAATTTGTATTGAACAATTGCTGTTTGACCACTAGCAAGTTCTGGAATTGTCCAAGTAATAGAATGATTTGTTTTATCTACTTCAGAAGATATTTTTCCAATGTTTGTCTCTGTTACATAAGCAAAGTCAAAGTTATCGATGATTTCTTTTGGGAAGTAGTCTACTATTTTAATATTTTTGAATGTTTTTGTTGTTGGTAATAATGATTGATAAATATCTTTTGTAATAGTAGTTTCTACTTGGTTATCTGTAACATAATAGAATTTTCCAATGGTTGGATTTTCAGTTGTTCCCAATATTTCAGTGATAATTTCACCATAAGTTTTGGTAGAACCAGTAGCAAGCTCATCGGCATTATCAATTCCGGTTAACATAGTGATAATATCGATTTTGTTTGTGCCTAGTTTTTGTAATTGTGTTTTTGTTTTGTGAATAACATCATCTGAGTAATAGATGTTATCATAATCAATGGCAACATTTGGTACGCCATCTGTTAGGATAATCATATATTTATGATTGGCAGTTGTACTAAATTGTTGACTGGCTAAAGATAAACCAGCTTCTAAGTTTGTTCTTGGTCCATTTGCCTCAATATTAGAAATAGCATTTGTTAAAGTGTTTATATCATTGCTTAAACCTGAAACAACAGAAGCATCTTCAATTGTACCTTCTTTTGAGATATCGGTATTTGTAGAAAAACTAACCACTCCTATTTTTAATTCTTCATTATTTTCTAGAAGATTCGAAATTAGTTTTTTAGCAGAATTGAAAATTAAATCCTTTCTGATTTTTCCTTCTGTGGTTTCTAGTTTCATACTATCTGAATTATCCAATAGTAGTATCATTTCTCCCGTTGGCTTTAAAGCAGTTTCTTCATTGGTTACTTGTAATTGTAAGGTTACTTCTTTATGGTTTAAATCTTTTGCGATTAATTTTTTTTCAAATTTTGAATTTTCTCCTATGGGAATGGTACAGATAGGTTCTTCTACAATGCTCATAGTTACTGTACTATAAGAGGCAAAAGATAGATTTGTGAATAAAATTAATAGTAAAAATAATGTGATAAGAATTTTTTTCTTCATAGTATGATTCTCTCCTTTTTATTTAAAATATAATCTGTATTTATTGTAACACAATTAAAAAAAGATACAACAGTTTTTGCAAAAAAAACTTAAAAACTATTGAAAGGTTAGGAAAAATATGTTAAAATCATAAAAGTAAGTAAATAAAAGCCGATAAAAAAGCAAAGTATATATAGGAAAGAGATATGAAAAGAGAAAATGACCAAGGCTGGAAGTCATTGATATCTAATATATAGAAATTTCACTTTTTAGGCCTTTTTCTGAAAAGAAATAAGTAGGAAAAAGCGGTTGTACCGTTAAAACTTTAAACGAGGTTAGTAAAACTAATAAAATTAGGTGGTACCACGAAACATAAGCCATTTCGTCCTATGGAAATAGGAGGAGTGGCTTTTTAGATGACAGAAATAAGGAGGAAATATGAAAGAAGAAATTTTAAAAATAAAAGAGAATTCACTTGCCAGCATAAAAAGCTGTAAAAATTTAAAAGAATTGAATGAATTAAAAGTAAAATATTTGGGAAAAAAGGGCGAATTAACCATTGTGTTAAGAGGAATGGGAAAACTAAACCCAGAAGAAAGACCAATTATGGGAAGTTTAGTAAATCAAGTAAGAGATGAATTAAATGATTTAGTAAAGGAAAAAGAAAAAGAATTAAAAAAAGAAGAACTACAAAAAAGATTAGAAACAGAAAATATTGATGTGACAGAACCAAGCAAAAAAATCAATCTAGGTTCTTATCATCCAATTACCCAAATCATTGATGAAGTAACAGAAATCTTTTTAGGAATGGGATATGAAATAGCAGATGGACCAGAAGTAGAAAAAGCAATATATAATTTTGATCAATTAAATACACCACCAGACCATCCAGCCAGAGATGTACAAGATACTTTTTATATTACAGAAGATATTGTATTAAGAAGTCAAACATCTCCAGTTCAAGCAAGAGTAATGGAAAAACAAAAACCACCAATCAAAATTATTTGTCCAGGAGCAGTTTATCGTTCTGATAGTGTAGATGCAACTCATTCACCAGTATTCCATCAAATTGAAGGATTAGTAGTAGATAAAAACATTTCTATGACAGACTTAAAAGGAACTTTAGAGATGTTTGCTAAAAAATGTTTAGGTGAAAATACAAAAATCAGATTTAGACCACATCATTTTCCCTTTACAGAACCAAGTGCAGAAGCTGATGTATCATGTTTTGTATGTGGTGGAAAGGGCTGTAGAGTATGTAAACAAGAAGGATGGATTGAATTATTAGGATGTGGAATGGTTCATCCAAATGTACTTAAGAATTGTGGAATTGATCCAGAAGAATATACAGGATTTGCTTTTGGATTTGGGGTAGAAAGAATTGCTATGGCCAAATTCGGAATTGAAGATATGAGATTATTATTTGAAAATGATGTCAGATTTTTAAAACAATTTTAGAGATGTTTTCCAGCATAGCGTAAAAAGCACAGGTAGATAATTAGAAAATAGATAAAGAGGAGAAAAGTATGAAAGCAAGTATTGAATGGTTAGAAGAATATAGTGACATTGATGTGGATAGTGTAAAATTAGGGGATATCCTAACAATGACAGGTTCAAAAGTAGAAACAGTAGAACAAAAAGGAAAGGATATAAAAAATGTTGTAGTTGGTAAAATACTAGAAATTAAAAAACATGAAGATTCTGACCACTTAGTTGTAACACAAGTAGATTTAGGAAACGAGCAAGTTCAAATTGTAACAGGAGCAGATAATATCAAAGAGGGAGATGTGGTTCCCATTGCAAAAGATGGTTCAGAATTACCTGGAAAAGTAAAAATCAAAAAAGGACTTTTAAGAGGGGTAGAATCTTGTGGAATGATGTGTTCAGTAGGAGAATTAGGACTAGAAGTGTCTGATTATCCAGGGCAGATTGAACAGGGAATTATGATTTTGGATAAAAGTTTTGAAAAAGACTTAGGAAAAGATATTGTCGAAGTTTTAAATTTGAAAGAAGACATCCTTGATTTTGAAATTACATCAAACAGACCAGATTGTTTATCCATCGAAGGATTAGGAAGAGAAGTTGCAGTATCCTTAGGAAAGGAATTCAAGAATCCTAGAAGAAATATTGACGAAATGAAAGTAGAAGACAAAAAAGAAATCGAAGGTTTAACGGTTACGATTCAGGAACCAGATTTATGTTATCGTTATATTGCAAGAGTGATAAAAAATGTGAAGGTTGGACCAACACCAGAATGGATGAGAAGGCGTTTAAAGGCTTGTGGAGTGAGAAGTATCAATAATATTGTAGATATTACAAACTATGTTATGTTAGAAATGGGGCAACCAATGCACGCCTTTGATATTAATTCAATAAAAGGAAAACACATTACGGTTAGATGTGCAAAAAACGGTGAAAAAATTACTACTTTAGATGAACAAGAAAGAGAATTAGACCAAAGTAATTTAGTCATAGCAGATGAAGAAAAAGCAGTAGCAATTGCTGGTGTTATGGGTGGATTAAACTCAGAAATTGAAAAGGATACACAAACAGTTGTATTAGAATCAGCAGTATTTTATGGTGGAAGTGTAAGAAAAACAGCAAAAAAAGTGGGATTAAGAACAGAAGCTTCAGCAAGATTTGAAAAAGGGTTATCATCTGAAAATGCCTTAAGAGCTGTTAATAGAGCAGCAGAATTGATAGAACTAATTGGTGCAGGAGAAGTCGTAGAGGGAAAAATTGATGTTTATCCAACTAGACAAAAAATCAACCAAATTAAATTAGAGGTAGATAGAATCAACCAGTTATTAGGCACGAATATAACAAAACAAGAAATGATAGATATTTTAGAAAGACTAGAGATTCAAGTTCAAGATGATGTAGCAACAGCACCTTATTTTAGAATGGATTTAGAGTTTGTTGCTGATTTAGCAGAAGAAATTGTTAGATTTTATGGATATGATAAATTAGAAACCACATTAATCAAAGCAGATACTACTTTGGGAATTAGAAATAAAGAGCAAAAGATAGAGAAGAAAATCAAAGAGGTATTAGTAAACAGTGGGCTTTCAGAAATTTATACTTATGGATTTGTAAGTAACCAAGACTTAGAAAAATCAAATGTAAACCAAGAATTAATTCAAAATGCAATTACCATTATGAATCCACTAAGTGATGAATATAAATTAATGAGACCAACAACCATTCCAAGTATGGTGCAAACATTAGCTACCAATGCGAATAAGAAAAATCAAAATGTAAAATTATTTGATATTTCAAGAAATTATAGAAATATCAATCATACAGTAGAAAAGGGAGAAGTACCACTACAAGAAAATATTTTAACAATTGGAATGTATGGGGATGACGTGGATTTCTATACATTAAAAGGGTTGGTTGAAAATTTATTAGAAACAGTAAGTGTAAATCGATATGAAGTAGTAAAAGAAACAGAAAATGAATCTTATCACCCAGGAAGATGTGCCAATTTAAAAGTTGGAATAGATGTTATTGCAACCATGGGAGAAGTACATCCAGAAGTACTTAGTAATTATGAGATTGAAAAAAGAGCTTATTTAGCAGAAATTAATATTACTAAAATTGTAAGATATGCAAAAACCAATAAAAAATATGTAGAAGTACCTAAATTTCCAGCAGTTGAAAGAGATATTGCATTAATTGTAGAAGAAACCATAGAAGTTGGTCAAATTGAAAAAATCATCACAAAGAAAAGCAAAAAATTATTAGAAAGTATAAAACTATTTGATATTTATCGAGATGAAAAAATTGGAATTGGCAAGAAAAGTGTTGCATATAGCCTAATTTTTAGAGATAAAAATAAGACATTAAGTGATGAAGAAATCAATCAAGTTATGACCAATATGATAACAGAATTGGAAAAAACATTAGGAGCAGAATTAAGAAAAGTTTAAGAGAAATCTTAAGCTTTTTTTCATGATTTATTCTAAATTTTAGCCAAAAGAAAAAGACGAACAGGATTGTTCATCTTTTCCAAAAACTATGTTTCTTTTACTATGACTCATCTTCAATTTCTCTGTAATCAACATCTATTATATCTACATCTGGAAAATCCGAATCTGTAAACATAACAGTTTCAACATTTTGTGAATTTGTTTTTGAGCTTTTTAAGCATAAGCTTAGTACAATACAAATTGCATAAACTATAGCACAACAGATGTCAATTACGATTGATTTACCTAGTATTACAGCCAGGACTATTTTTAAGATGAACAAAGCAAACAGAATTGACATGGACACAATCCGTACCTTAATAGCTATACTATTGTATGAATACTTGATCATAAGAACAAAAACAAGTACCAAGTAAATCACTGATAAAACAAGAATTGCCAATTTTAAAGAACTATAAATGGTGTCTAACATAATTTTTCCTCCTTTTCCCATCAATTCGTGGGATTTTATATATCTCGTGACTTGAAAGATCACGATTACTCCTTTTGGAGTTTGACTGTATTATATTATAATTAACATAATTTTTCAAGTTGTTTTTCATAACTGGTGTATTTAATAGTTATGAAGGAGTTGTAATTTTATGTAAAATATTATATAATATGAATATTCAAAGAAATCATTCTACTAAAAATAGGAAATTTGACAAAAGAATAGAAGAAGTAGGAATTTAAAAACAAAAAAGTAAGATTTCAAAAGGGGAAGGAAACAGAGGTAGATGGATATACAATCCAAGAAAATAATTAGAAAAACATTTGAAGAAAGAGTAGAAGAAGTAAGAAAATTTAGACAAAAAAATGGAAGATTGCCAAAGGAAAAGGAAACCAATGGAGGCTGGGTAATATCTCAAAGGCGATGGTTAAAAGGCTTAAAAAACAAAAAAACAGAAGAAATATCAAAAAAAGATAGAACAAAGATAAAAATTTTAAAGGAATTAGGAATAACCGTAGCAAAAACATTTGAGGAAAAAGTAGAAGAAGTAAGAAAATTTAAAGGAAAAAATGGAAGATTGCCAAAGTGGAAGGAGCCAAATAGTGTATGGATACACAATCAAAGGCAATGGTTAAAAGACTTAAACAATAAAAAACCAGAAGAAATATCGGAAAAAGATAAAAAAAGGATAAAAATTTTAGAAAAGTTAGGAATAGTAGTAGCAAAAACATTTGATGAAAGAATAGAAGAAGTAAGAAAATTTAAAGAAGAAAATGAAAGATTACCAATTTGGAAAGAACCAAATGGTGTATGGATACAATTTCAAAGGCAATGGTTAAAAGGCTTAAACGATAAAAAACCAGAAGAAATATCAAAAAAAGATAAAACAAGGATGGAAATTTTAGAGGAATCAGGAATAACTATAGCAACCGTAGCAAAAACATTTGAGGAAAGAGCAGAAGAAGTAAGAAAATTTGTAGAAGAAAGTGGAAGATTGCCAAAAGGAAAGGAAATAAATGGAGACTGGGTAATATCTCAAAGGCAATGGTTAAAAGGCTTAAATAATAAAAAACCAGAAGAAATATCGGAAAAAGATAAAAAAAGGATGAAAATTTTAGAAAAGTTAGGAATAACAATAGAACGAATACTAAGTAAAAAAACATTTGGCGAAAGAATAGAAGAAATAAAAAAATTTAAAAAAGAGAAGGGAAGAATACCAAAGGTAAGGGAGACAAATGGCGGATGGATACACAATCAAAAGCAATGGTTAAAAGGCTTAAAGGATAAAGAACCAGGGCAAATATCAGAAGAAGATAGAAGAAGGATAGAAATTTTAAAAGGCTTGGGAATAGAATATCTTACATTAGAAGAAAAGCAAAAAAAGAAAGAAGAGTTGTTAGAAAGACAAAAGAAAGTAAGGGAAAAAAAGAAAAATGTAAAGAAATTAAAGCAAGAAATGAAAAAACAACTAGAAGAAAAAAGAGGCAAAGGTTTTACAAAGTAAGAAAAAAATGGAGAAAGGTACATGGTTAATGATAACGAAATCTATATTAAAGAAAATACGAAGATTTTTTAGGGATATATTTAAAGAGAGTAAACAGGCACCACTGCAAATAGAGGAAAAAAGTAATCGTGACTTTAAAGAATATGTGAAAATAGAAAAAGATAAAGAACAAGAAGAATTATTAAAGTTTCAGGAAGAATTTGTTCGAGGAAATATTAGAGAAGAAGATATGGAAGAAGAATATGAAAAATTATCGACTTTGTATGATGAACAAATTTTAAAATTAGAAAAACAGATTAAAGAAGAGGAAGATGAGATTGAAGCAGATAAACAAGAGATCATCCAAATGATGCAAGAATTGAAAAATAGATAAATGAAAAAGTAAGGATTGACTTACTTTTTTTGCTAAAAAACTTGACAAATAGAAAAAAATGGTGTAAAGTATATTAGCATTACAAAAGGAAAAGAGGTAAGTGCTATGGAGGAAAAAGTAAAAATCAGTATGTTATGTGAGTTTTATGGAAAACTTTTAACAGAAAAACAATTGGAATTCATAGACGATTACTATAATAACGATTTGTCGTTATCTGAAATTGCACAAAACAATAATATTACCAGACAAGCCGTTAGAGACATCATAAAGAAAGGGGAGAAAAAACTTTTCGAATACGAAGAAAAGCTAATGTTTATGAAAAGGACGTTAAATCAAGAAAAGAAAATTGAAAAAGCTTTATCAGAATTAACAAAAATACAAAAAGACGATTCAGACAAACAAATAGCAAGTGTGTTAGAAAGTATCAAAAAAGAACTAAGTTGTTTAGTTTAGAAAACAAAAAGAAAAGGAAAGAATAGGAGTTGAAATTATGGCTTTTGAAGGATTATCTTCTAGATTACAAGAAATAACAAGAAAAATTAGAGGAAAAGCAAGGATTACAGAATCAGACTTAAAGGAAATGTTAAGAGAAGTCAAGCTTGCCCTTTTAGAAGCTGATGTCAACTACAAAATTGTAAAAGAATTCATCCACACAATTCAAGAAAAAGCACTTGGTCAAGATGTATTAAAATCATTAACACCAGGGCAACAAGTTGTAAAAATTGTTAAGGACGAATTAGTAGAATTACTAGGTGGAACAGAAAGTAGAATTAATTTCACACCAAATCCACCAACGGTTATTATGCTAGTAGGTCTACAAGGTTCTGGTAAAACAACAACATCTGGAAAATTAGCTAATCTTTTAAGAAAACAGGGAAAAAATCCATTATTAGTAGCTTGTGACGTATATCGACCAGCAGCTATTAAGCAATTACAAGTAGTAGGAAAACAATTAAATATCCCCGTGTTTAGTAATGAAAGCTCAAAAGATGTCGTTCATATTGCAAAACAAGCCATGTCAACTGCGATGTCAAAATTAAATGATGTTGTAATTTTAGATACAGCAGGACGTCTGCACATTGATGAAGCATTAATGGAGGAATTAAAAAACGTAAAAGCAGGGGTAAAACCACATGAAATCTTACTTGTAGTAGATGCCATGACAGGGCAAGATGCTGTAAACGTAGCAGAAAAGTTTAAGGAAGTTCTTGGAATAGACGGTGTTGTACTAACCAAATTAGATGGTGATACAAGAGGTGGTGCGGCTCTATCTGTTAAAAAAGTAACAGGAAAACCAATCAAATTTGCAGCAACAGGAGAAAAACTAAGTGACTTAGAAGTATTTCATCCAGATAGAATGGCAGGACGAATTTTAGGAATGGGAGATATCTTATCTGTTATTGAAAAAGCAGAAGAATCTTTCGACTTAGAGCAAGCAGAAAAGTTAGAAAAGCAATTAAGAAAAAAAGAATTTGATTTAGATGATTATTTAGCACAAATTAGGCAAATCAAAAAAATGGGTTCTTTTTCATCTTTATTAAAAATGATACCAGGAATGAATCAACTAAAGGATGTAAAAATTGATGACAAAGAATTTGTAAAAATAGAAGCTATCATATGTTCTATGACAAAAGCAGAAAAAAGAGAAACAAGACTTTTGAATGCTAGTCGTAGACAACGTATTGCAAAAGGAAGTGGAACAACAGTACAAGACATTAATAAATTTATCAAATCATTCGAAATGACGCAAAAAATGATGAAAAAAATGAAAAGTAATAAGGGCAGCATGAAAAAATTGATGAATGGTATGGATGAAAATATGTTGAAAAACTTAAAGTTCTAAAATATTAATATGTTATTAAATTTTTAAATTTTATAAATAGTTTTAATTTTAGGAGGTGAAATATATGGTAAAAATCAGATTACAAAGACAAGGGAAGAAAAGAGCTCCATTTTATCACATCGTAGTAGCAGACTCAAAAAGTCCAAGAGATGGAAAAATCATTGAACAATTAGGAACCTATAACCCAATGACAGACCCAGCTACTATCGTTTTAGATAACGAAAAAGTTGAAAAATGGATTAAAAATGGTGCAAAACCAACCGATACAGTAAAGGCTTTAATTGAAAAAGCAAAATAATGACAAATGGCAAATGAGGGACAGGTACAAAGTGACCATTTTCTATCATTGCTAAAAAGAAGATGGAGGAAAAAATGGAAACAATTTTAAAAACCATCATTTCAAATTTAGTTGATAACCAAGAAGCTGTTGCAATCAAGAAAATAGATGGCGAAAAATCAATTACATTTGAAGTAAAAGTAGCAGAAAGCGACATGGGAAGGGTAATAGGAAGACAAGGAAGACTTGCCAAATCGATTAGAACTGTCATGAAAGCGGTAGCTACGAAAGAACACAAAAAAGTGTCAGTTGAATTTATAGGATAATTGGAGTATTTAAATATGACAAAGTATCTTGAAATTGGGCAAATTGTAAATACATTTGGGATCAAAGGTATGGTAAAAGTAAAACCTTTTACAGATGATATTCAGAAACGATTTGACAATTTAGAAAAAGTATATATCGAAAACAAAAAAAGTAAAAAAGAATATGAAATAGACGAAGTAAAATATCATAAAGGTATGGTATTAATCAAATTCAAAGGAATTGATAACCCAGAAGAAGCAAATCAATTGCGTGAGAGTTACTTAATGGTAGATAGACAAACACAAGAACCTCTACCAGAAGGGACTTATTATATTGTAGATATGATTGGGTTGGAAGTCTATACAGAGGAAGCAGAAAGACTAGGAACATTAGAAGATATTTTTAATACAGGAAGTAATGATATATATGTTGTAAAAAATGAATTAGGGAAACAAATTCTTTTACCAGCAATCAAAGAAGTCATTCAAAAGATTGATATGGAAAATAAGAGAATAACAGTTCATCTAATACCTGGACTAATTTAAGGGAGGAAACAATGAAATTTGATGTTTTAACTCTTTTCCCTGAAATGTTTGATTGCTTAAAGCAAAGCGTAATAGGAAGAGCACAAGAAAAAGAGCAAATAGAAATCAATTTAGTTAACATTAGGGATTTTTCAAAAGATAAACATAAAAAAGTGGATGATACTCCCTATGGTGGTGGAGCTGGTATGGTAATAAGATCAGATGTTGTATATGACACATACCAATCGGTGAAAACAGAAAATGCGAAAGTAATTTATCTGTCACCACAAGGAAAAACATTAGACCAGAGAAAAGTGGAAGATTTAGCAAAACAAAACCATTTAATTCTACTTTGTGGACATTATGAAGGGATTGATCAAAGGGTTCTTGACAAAATTGTGGACGAAGAGATATCTATTGGAGATTATGTATTAACAGGAGGAGAACTTCCTGCTATGGTACTAATCGATAGTGTAAGTCGTTATATAAAGGGCGTTTTGAAAGAAGATTCTATCAAAGAAGAGAGTTTTTCAAATGGACTTTTAGAATATCCACAATATACAAGACCAGAAATATTTGAAGGAGAAAAAGTTCCAGAAATATTGCTTTCTGGTCATCATGAAAAGATAGATAAATGGAGAAAACAAAAATCTTTCGAAATTACGAAACAGAAAAGACCTGATTTGTTAAGGTAAAAATAAAAGGAAGTGCATAATAAAGGTGCACCGCTCAGAAAATAGAAAAAAGGAGGAAATTCTAAAATGGATATTATAAAATCGATTGAACATGAACAATTAAAAAATAAAATACCAGAATTAAAAGTTGGTAATACAGTTAAAGTACACGTAAGAATCAAAGAAGGAAACAAAGAAAGAATTCAGGTATTTGAAGGAATTATTATAAAGGTACAAGGGGGAGGAGTAAACCAAACATTTACCGTAAGAAAAATCTCTTATGGTGTAGGTGTGGAAAAAACTTTCTTAGTACATTCACCATTAGTTGAAAAAGTAGAATTAGTAAGAGTAGGTAAAGCAAGAAGAGCTAGATTATTCTATTTAAGAGACAGAGTAGGTAAAGCTGCTAAGACAAAAGAACAAGTAGGAGCTAGAATTGAAAATAGAGAGATTACAGTAAAAGAAGATTTAACAGAAGAACCTGTAGTAGAAACTGAAACACCAGTTGAATCTGCTCCAGAAGAAGCACCTGCTATTGAAACAGAAAATGTTACTGTTCAAGAAACAATGGATACAGTAAAAGAGGAAGTAGTAGAAGACGTAAAAGAAGAAAAAAAAGCGGAATAATAAATAAAAATATGGTAAGTAATCATTAAGATGCTTATCATATTTTTTTCTTATGATAAGAAGAATAAAATAGCCCTTCCAAGATACCGAACAAAAATTTTATAAAATTTTCAAAAAAGTATTGACAAAATGAAAAATACAAGATAGAATAAAAACAACAAAAGCGAACAATGATTTGCAAAACTAAAATTTGATGAGGAGTGATACCAAATGAACTTAACAAAAAGAAAAACAAATATAAAAATAGCTACCAATAGCAGTATGGAAAGACACCCTGTTCCTGTATTAGGCATTGATTATAGAGTAAAAATAATCTATAAAAATATGAAAATTACACAATTAGATGTAGAAGGTAAAACCATTAAAATATCACTACCCAACAAATATAAGAAAATGGCAAACAAAGAAATATTAGACTTAGCAATTGAAAAAATGTATGAACAAATTGCTAATGTAGAAATTGAAAGAGCTATGGAAAAGACAAGAATTATGTTAGGATTTGCACCAGAAGAATATGAAATTATTAAAATGAAAACTTTAGGAGTTTGTCAAGACAAGAAAATAATGATTCATCCAGAGGTTGTAAAATATAGCAGAAAAGTAATTGATTATATTGTATTACATCAATATTGTCATCTAAAATATAAAACACATTCAAAAGGATTTTATAAAATGTTAGAAAGCCATCAACCAGATTATAAAAAATGTGAAGAAATTTTAATGAATATATGAGAAAACCAGAGCAAAAACTCTGGTTTTGTATATAAATTTAAAATAAATTTAAAAAAACTATTTATCATTCAGAAGTTATCTGGTATAATAAGGAAGAAAAAAATTGGGGTGTAGCCAAGCGGTAAGGCAGATGGCTCTGACCCATCGATGCGTAGGTTCGAATCCTACCACCCCAGCCAATTTATTTATTGGGAGGAAACAAATGAAAAATAGGAATGGAATCACACTGATATCATTAATCATTACCATTATCATATTATTAATATTAGCATCCATTGCGACTTATAGTGGGACAGAAATAATTAAATCATCACAATTAACGGCTTTTACAACAGAAATGAAAATAATGCAAACACAAGTAAATGAGTTTTATCAAAAATTTCAAAATAATGAGAAGATTCTAATAGATAAAGAAGAAATAAATATATTGGAATTAGGAGAAGACTTGTCACAAGTTCAAGCACAAGCCGATATAGTCTTTACAGAGGGAGCTTCCGGAATTCAGGATTCAAATGGATATAGATATTGGAACCATGAATGGATTCAAAAATTAGGCATAGAAGGCATAGAACAAGAGTTTTTTGTCAACATTCCCAAAAGAAGTGTGGTAAGTTATGAAGGATTTAAATATGAAAAAGATATCTATTATACAATAGAACAATTACCAAGCACATGGTATCATGTAGAATATGAGAATAAAAACATAAATATAGAGCCACCTACATTTAATGTGAGCTTAGAAAAAATTAGTCAAAGCAAGTGGAAAGTAACCATATCCAATATTCAATATAAAGGATATATTGGAAAATGGAAAGTTAACTATCAATTAGAGGGACAAAATGATTGGAAGACAACTGAGGATTTAAGTTTTACAGTCAATCAAGAAGGAAGTTATCGCATAAAAATAGTGAATGAAAATATTGAATCAAAAGAAGAATCAGTAGTCATTTTACCATCTCAATATCAACAAGTTGAGTATATAGCAAGTACTGGAACACAGTATATTGATACAAAAATACCAATGTCATCAATCAATAGAATAAATACCAAAATACAATTTACATCATTTGTTTCTAATGAGCATCAAGGAATCTGTGGAAGATATACTAGCAATCATTCTTCCTTTCAAATACTATATAATGCACAAGATGAAAAAATTAGCACGATATGGTTGAATCAAAAATTATCCATACCAAAAGATTTAGAAATACATGAAATAGAATTATCAAATAGTAAAATTCGTATAGATGAAAATAGCAAACAAATAGATGAAAATTTGGTAACGGCTATGGATTCACTTTATATTTTTGCTAGAAGACAAGATAATAGTGGAGATCAAATACAGCAACAGCAATATTCATTTATAAAAATGTATGAATTTGATATCTATACAAATTCCAAGTTAGCACAAAGGCTTATTCCATGCTACCGAAAATCGGATAATGAAGTTGGTATGTATGATATCATAAACAGAAGGTTTTATACGAATCAAGGGACAGGTACATTTGAAAAAGGAAATAATGTGAATATTTAAGTAATGATAAAGAGTTTGGTTTACATTTCGCTATTTTTAGGGTATAATAGTAAAGTCAGAAAATAAGAAGAAGGAAAAAATTAAAATGATAAAAAGATAAGAGGAGAGATTTAAATGCAAGAAAACAAAAATCAAAACGAGCAAGTAGAAGAATTAGATATGAATCACTTAATGCAAATTAGAAGGGATAAATTAAAAGAATTGCAAGAAGAAGGAAAAGACCCTTATGAAATCACGAAATTTAATAGAACGAACACAGCAGGAGAAATTAAAGCAAACTATGAGCAATTTGCAGAAAAAGATGTAACAGTAGCAGGAAGGATTATTGCTAAAAGAATTATGGGAAAGGCATCTTTTTGTACGATTCAAGACAGTAATGAAAAAATCCAAAGCTATGTAAGCATTAATGATTTAGGAGAAGAAAGCTATAAAGCATTTAAAACATTTGATATTGGTGATTTTATTGGAATTACAGGTTTTGTATTTAAAACCAGAACAGAAGAAATTTCTGTTCATGCCAAAGAAGTAACTCTACTTTCAAAATCACTAAGACCATTACCAGAGAAGTTTCATGGATTAAAAGATGTAGACTTACGATATCGTCAAAGATATGTAGATTTAATTATGAATCCTGAAGTAAAAAGAACATTTGAAATAAGAAGTCAAATCATTCGTGAAATTAGAAACATCTTAGACGAAAAAGGATATCTAGAAGTAGACACACCAATGTTAAATACCATTTCTGGAGGAGCAACAGCAAAACCATTTATCACACATCATAATGCACTAAACCTAGATATGTATTTAAGAATAGCAACAGAACTTAACTTAAAAAGATTAATTGTGGGTGGCTATGATAAAGTATATGAAATGGGAAGAATCTTTAGAAATGAAGGAATGGATATTAGACATAATCCAGAATTTACTACCATTGAATTGTACGAAGCATATGCAGATTACCATGATATGATGGATATGGTAGAAGAATTATTCTCAAAATGTAGTATGAAAGTATTAGGAACTACCAAAGTAACCTATCAAGGTCAAGAAATAGATTTAACACCTGGTTGGAAGAGAATCACAATGATTGATTCCATTAAAGAAGCCTGTGGAGTGGACTTTAATGAAATTAAGACAGACGAAGAAGCAGTAGCACTAGCAAAGGAAAGAGGAATTGAAATACCAGATAAAACAAAAGAAACAAGAGGAGATGTTATTAGTTTATTCTTTGATGAATATGTAGAAAAAACACTAGTACAACCAACCTTTATTTATGATTATCCAATCGAAATATCACCACTTGCCAAGAAAAAGAAAGAAGATCCAAGATTAACCGAAAGATTTGAAGTATTTATTGGTGGACGTGAATATGGAAATGCTTTCTCAGAATTAAATGATCCAATCGACCAATATGAAAGATTTAAAAAACAAGTAGAAGCAAGAGAAGCAGGTGATGACGAAGCAGGAATGATGGACGAAGACTTTATCCAAGCTTTAGAATATGGAATGCCTCCAACAGGTGGATTAGGAATTGGAATTGATAGATTCATTATGCTATTAACAGATAGTGCATCGATTAGAGACGTATTACTATTCCCAACCATGAAACCAATTCATAATACTTAAGAAGTAAATAAAACAAAGACAAAGGAGAAAATATGTTTAATTTTTCGTTTGATAAAAGAATTGGATATGTTGTAATTGCCATTATGGTATTATCAACGATTACAACCTATATCAATCATCCAAGTGCATTGTTTATGTTATTAGTAAGCATACCAGGAGTTCTGATTGCAATTACTTTTCATGAATTTGCACATGGTTTTGCTGCTTACAAATTAGGAGATAATACAGCAAAAAATGAGGGGAGATTAAGTTTAAACCCATTAGATCATTTAGATCCAATCGGTTCACTTATGTTACTATTGGCGGGATTTGGTTGGGGAAAACCAGTTCATGTCAATCCAAGAAACTATACAAGAAAGATAGCAATGGAAAAAGGAGAAGCAATTGTATCAGCAGCAGGACCAATTATGAATCTTTTGTTAGCATTTGTCTTTACTTTAGTATATTATGCCATAAAAAGATTTGCAGGACTTGAATTTTTAGATTCAACTGTGGGTGGAATTATCATGCTATTAATATCAGCAACTATTTCAACTAATATTGGTTTAGGAGTATTTAATTTAATTCCATTACCACCATTAGATGGTTCTAAAATTGTGATGCCATTTTTGTCCTATAAAGCAAAGCAATGGTTTACCAATAATGAGCCAATATTTTCACTTATATTTGTTGTATTATGGATAACAGGATTAGCAGGAATTATCATATCACCAGCTATAAATTGGATAACTACAGGAATTTTGAGTTTAGGAAAATTAATTTTAGGATAAAAATAAACAGGTTTCGTCTGTCCAATTTGGGAAAGTTCGAAACCTGTCTTAAATTATATAAGGAGTCAAAATGAATACAGAAAAAAAAGATCTATTAACAATGCGGAATTGAATCAAGTTGTGATGAAACATCAGTAGCGATTGTAAAAAATGGAAGAGAGATTTTGTCCAATATCATTGATACCCAAATACCAATTCACGAAAAGTATGGTGGAGTTGTACCAGAAATTGCTTCTCGAAACCATATAGAAGCTATTTCACGAGTGACAAAAAGAGCATTAGAAGAAGCTAAAATTACTTGGGAAGATATAGATGCCATTACTCCAACTTATGGACCAGGATTGGTAGGGGCATTATTAGTAGGAGTATCTTATGCAAAAGCATTAAGTTTTGCTATTGAGAAACCATTAGTAGGAGTCAATCATATTCAAGGTCATATTGCAGCCAATTATATTACTTATCCAGAATTACAACCACCATTTATTTGTGTTATGATGTCAGGAGGAAATACACAAATTATAATGGTAAAAAACTATACCGAATTTGAAGTATTAGGAAAGACACGTGATGATGCTATTCGGAGAAGCTTTTGATAAAGTAGCAAGAGTAGTTGGTTTAGGGTATCCAGGAGGACCAAAAGTAGATAAATTGGCAAGAGATGGACAAGCTAAAATTGAGTTACCAAGAACCCATTTTAACGAAGATACGTTAGACTTTAGTTTTAGCGGTATTAAGACAGCTGTTATCAATTTACACCACAAGGATCCAGAGATTAATAAGGCAGATTTATGTGCAAGTTTTCAAAAAAATGTAACAGAAACTTTAACAGAAAACGTAAAAAAGGCAATCGAAAGGACAAAAGTAAAAACTATTGCATTAGCAGGAGGTGTATCTGCGAATTCTTATATGAGAAGAGAATTTTTAAAATTAGAACAAGAAGGTATCAAAGTTTATATGCCAGACTTAAAACTATGTACAGATAATGCTGCTATGATAGCATCAGCAGGTTACTATAATTTAATAGCAGGACAAAGAAATGAATTAGACTTGAATGCCATACCAAATTTGAAATTATAAGGTATGATATATCTTAAAATAAAAAGAGAAGGAGTGGAATATGTCGATTTATACTATAGGCGATTTACACTTATCGTTTAAAGAAAATAAGCCAATGAGTATCTTTGGAAAAAACTGGGAGGGGCATGAAGAGAAAATAAAAAAAGATTGGTTAAAAAAAGTAAAAGAAGAGGATTTGGTAATTTTACCAGGTGATTTTTCATGGTCGATGTATTTAAAAGATAGCAATCAAGATTTTAAATATTTAAATGAATTACCAGGAAAAAAGCTTTTATTAAAGGGAAATCATGATTATTGGTGGACAACCGTTACGAGTATGAGGAATTTTTTACAAGAGAACCAGTTTGAGAATATTGATTTTATTTATAATAATGCGTATGAATTTGAAAATTATATCATAGCAGGTACAAGAGGATGGAGTCAAACAGAAAACCCAGAAGATAAAAGATTGTTAAAAAGAGAAGCTTTGAGATTAGAATTATCGATACAAAATGGAATTAAAATATATGGAGAGGATAAACCAATTTTGTTATTTATGCATTATCCACCAATTACACATTCTAATTTATTCAAGCACCAAACCAATGAATTAATACAAATTATGCAAAAGTATAAGATTAAGAAATGTTTCTATGGACATTTACATAGTACTTCTATAAAAGAGGCAGTAGAAGGAAATCATTATGGGATTGATTTTAAATTAGTAAGTGCAGATGGGTTAGATTTTAAACTATGGAAAATTTAAGTAGAGGAGATTTTTTATGGTAGATTTAAATAAGGATGTAAAGTATATAAAGGGAGTAGGGCCTAGCCGTGTATTGTTGTTAAACAAATTAGGGATTTTTACATTAAGAGATTTAATTACTTATTATCCTAGAACCTATGAAGATAGAAGTAAGCCTAAGTATATTTGTGAATGTGAGGATGGAGAAGAAGTTTTAATAGAAGCAGTGATTTGCAATGCAATGACAAATGTTAGATTAAAAGGAAAAACAATGCAAAGAATAATGGTTAGAGATGAAACAGGAGCAGCAACTATTACTTGGTTTAATCAAAGTTATCTAAAAAATCAATTTATAGTAGGAAATAAATACAGATTTTTTGGTAAAGTAAGCAAAAAAGCAGGAAAGGTCATGTTTACTTCACCTGTTTTTGATTGCGAAGAAAAAATGAGAAATACAGGAAGAATTGTTCCTATTTATCCATTAACCTATAGTTTGTCACAAAATAATTTAAGAAAAATTATGGAAGCTGCTATGGGTGAAGTTTATGGAGAGTTATTAGAAACATTACCAGAATATTTATTAAAACAATATCATTTGGAAAATATTAATGATGCGACAAAACAAATTCATTTTCCAGCTGAATTTAAAGATTTTGAGAGAGCTAGAAATCGTTTGGTTTTTGAAGAATTGTTATCCATTCAATTAGCTTTATTGGAATTAAAAAATAGTTATATACAGGAGGAAAAAGGGATTCAATTTAGTCAAGAAGCGAAAATGTCAGATGTAATTCATAGATTACCATTTCAGTTAACAAAAGCACAATTAAGGGTATTAGAAGAAATTGACAAGGATATGGAAGCAGAACATTCTATGAATCGTTTATTACAAGGAGATGTTGGTTCTGGGAAAACTGTAGTTGCTATGTGTGCAGCATATAAAGCAGTAAAAAGTGGATATCAAGCAGCAATTATGGCTCCAACAGCTATTCTTGCTACACAACATTTAGAGAATTTTAAAAATAGGTTAGAAGAATTAGAGATTCGATGTGAACTTCTTGTTTCAGGAATTACAAAAAAGAAAAAAGAAGAGATTTTAGAAAGATTAAAAAATGGAACAATTGATATTCTAATTGGAACTCATGCGGTGATTGAGGAAAATGTAGTATTTAAAAATTTAGGATTAGTAGTAACAGATGAGCAACATCGTTTTGGAGTAAAACAAAGAACTAAGATTGCTGAAAAAGGAAAAAATCCAGATGTATTAGTTATGACAGCAACACCGATTCCAAGAACATTAGCATTGATTTTATATGGCGATTTAGATATTTCTGTGATTGACGAGCTTCCGCCAAATCGAAAGAAAATAGATACTTTTGCAGTAGGAAAAAATATGACAGATCGAGTTCATTATTTTATAAAACAACAAATACAGCAAGGAAGACAGGCTTATATTGTTTGTCCTTTGGTAGAAGAAAATGAAGAGATGGATTTGAAGTCGGTAGAAGAATTGTATGAATTATATAGAAACCAGATTTTTCCAGAGTATCAGGTAGAATATATTCATGGAAAAATGAGACCAAAAGACAAAGACACAATTATGGAACGATTTAAAAACAAGCAAATTGATATCTTAATTTCTACAACTGTTATTGAAGTTGGAGTAGATGTGCCAAATGCTAATATTATGGTGATTGAAAATTCAGAACGATTTGGATTGGCACAATTACACCAATTAAGAGGAAGAGTAGGAAGAGGGGAATATCAATCTTACTGTATTTTAAAATTTGAAGGAAAAAGTGAAAAGATAAGAAAAAGAATGAAAGTAATGTGTGAAACAAATGATGGTTTTATTATATCTGAAAAGGATTTAGAGCTAAGGGGGGCTGGGGACTTTTTTGGAACGATGCAACATGGACTTCCAGAATTTAAAATTGCTAATTTGTTTGAAGATATTGATATTTTAAAGCTAGTTCAAAGTGTAGCTGCAAAGATATTATCAGAAGACTCAAAGTTAGAAAAAGAAGAAAATAAATTGCTAAAGAATTTAATTCAAGATAAATTTATGAAAAGAATAGAAATATAAACGAGACTACAAAAAAGTAGTCTCGTTAAACCAAGGAAAGTAAGAGTATAAATTTAATTCACGTTAAGTCGTCAAGTAATACCCAACTTGAATGTTATCATACTGGCTATTGGTTAGCCAGAGTTTTACGGTATCTCCAGTTGTTGCAATACTAACTAGAGAACTAGTTTTTTCTATTTCGATAGCAGCGATAATACTTCTGGTAGTAATATGCATAGTTTTTTCCTTAATCTCTAAAAGGTCTCCTATACGTATCATTCCACTAACAATAGTACCTTTTATAAAAACTCCTTTCTTTTCTATGTGAGCTACTTCTTCTATTTTCATTAGTGTTGTTTTTTCCATTAAATATCCTCCTGTGTTAAATTTTATGCTTACTTTTCTTTGGTAAATATGAAGAGAGTTTTCACTTCATAAAAGATATTTTACCATATATTTCCAATAAAAATCAATCGAAGGTGAAATTAATTTTGAAAAAATTTCCAGAAGACATTTTAGAACAAATATTGACTTTTTATGCAAAAATAGTATATTATAAGAAAAGAATGAAAGAGGGATGTTGAGATATGTTTCAAATTGTTATCAAATTATTAGCAGCACTTATGTTACTAGTAGGTGTTATTCTAATTTATGATGCTAGAATTTTAACAAAGAAGTTTTTTGGTTTTGGGGATCAAAATGAGGCTTCTAGTGGATTAAAGATTTTAGGATTTGTCATAGCAATCATTGGTGGATTAATGATATATTTTAATATGTAAAAAATGTGAATAAATGGCTTGACAAATACCTAGTAAATATGCTAATATAAATATTGTCAATTGAAGATAGCAAGTATTTGCGGATGTGGCGGAACTGGTAGACGCGCTGGTCTTAGGAACCAGTGTCAACGACGTGGGGGTTCGAGTCCCTTCATCCGCACCAATGACGTATCTGTTCGAACTAAATTGAACAGAATTGATACAAAAATCAATCAGAAAATAAAATCTGGTTGATTTTTTTGTTGCTTAAAAACAATATTAAAATCATCCAAACGAAAGGATGGTATTTGAAATGAAGATAATTAAGCAAGAACTAGAATTTGAGGAATGTCTAAAACAACGACTTGAATTTATATGTGAGTTTTCAAAAGTTACTCCTACCTTTATCAATGGTAGCATTAGAAAATTAGAG
>JAAWAM010000011.1 GCA_022792135.1 Clostridia bacterium | reverse complement strand
ATTATTTTTAAAAATAAATTAAACAAGAAAATAGAAATACAAAAAAATATAGAAAAAAATAATTTAATTTATTTAGAAAAAATAAATTTAGAAATAAATAATTTAAAAAATGAAATAAATTTAATAGAAGAAAATAATAATAATTTGGAAAATGAAATTTTAGATTTAAAAAATAATTTAAATTTAAAAATTAATTTAGAAAAAGAAAAAATAAAAAATAATTATTTTCATAAAATAGAAAAAAATAAAATAAATGATTTGTTGCAATTAGAAAATATAAAATTTGAATTAGAGAATTTACAAAATAAAATAAATGATAAAAAAATAAAATTACATACATTAGATTTAGACCAAAAAAATATCGAACCAAAATTAAATAATTTATCAAAAATTGAAGAAGAATTGGTTAACCATAAAAACAAAATGGAAACCTTACAAAAAATAAATTTGAGTTTTAATTTAGCAAAAGAGATATTAGCCGATTCGTATGAAGAAATGAAAAACACAGTAACTCCTAAATTTACAGAGGAACTATCTAAAAATATTTCTGAGATAACAAATGGTAAATATACGAAGATGATGTTTCATGATGAAGTTGGTTTAATAGTAGAATTAGAAAATGGAAACTGTGTGCCAGCCTCTAAATTAAGTATAGGAACGATAGACCAATTATATTTATCATTAAGACTTTCTATGGTGGGAGAATTATCCGAAGAAAATATGCCAATTATTTTAGATGAATCATTTGCTTATTATGATAGGGATAGATTAGAAAATATTTTAAATTATATAAACCAAAAATTTAGAAATCATCAAATTATTATTTTTACTTGTACAAACCGAGAAAAGGAAATATTAGAAAAAAATAAGATTCAATTTAATGGTATCCTATTATAAATTACTTGTAAAGATTGGAAAAATATAGTATAATACTTTGGAATCAATAAAAAATAAAGGAGAGTTTTTATGTTTGAAAAATTAGAAGCGGTAGAAAAAAGATATGATGAATTAACCAAAATGATAGCAGACCCAGAAGTAATATCCAATAACGCAGAATGGCAAAAGCTAATGAAAGAACACGCCAGTATCGAAGAAATTGTATTAAAATTTAGAGAATATAAAAAAGTAAAACAAGCGATGGAAGAAGCAGAAGAACTAATGCAAGACCCAGATATGAAAGAACTAGCAGAAGAAGAATATTATACTTCAAAAGAACAATTACCAAAATTAGAAGAAGAACTAAAATTTTTATTAATTCCGAAAGATCCAGATGATGAAAAAAATATTATGTGCGAAATTAGAGCAGGAGCAGGAGGGGAAGAAGCAGCACTATTTGCAGGGACATTATTTAGAATGTATTCTATGTATGCTGAGAAAAAGCACTGGAAACTAGAAGTATTAAATGAAAACGAAACAGGACTAGGAGGCTATAAAGAAATATCTTTCATGATTACAGGAAAAGGAGTATATAGTCGCTTAAAATTTGAAAGTGGGGTACATCGAGTTCAAAGAGTACCAGATACCGAAAGCAGTGGAAGAATTCATACATCAACAGCGACAGTTGCGGTGCTTCCAGTTGTAGAAGATGTAGAAATTGCAATTAATCCATCTGACATCAAAATGGAAGTATTCAGAGCTTCAGGAGCAGGAGGGCAACATATCAATAAAACTTCATCAGCTGTAAGACTAATCCACGAGCCAACAGGAATTGTAGTAGAATGTCAAACTGAAAGGTCACAATTTCAAAACAAAGACAATGCTATGAAAATGTTAAGAACCAAATTATATGAGATTGAAAAAGAAAAGCAAGATAGTGCTGTTGCTAATGCCAGAAAAACACAAGTAGGCTCAGGAGACAGAAGTGAAAAAATAAGAACTTATAACTATCCACAAGGAAGAATTACAGACCATAGAATTGGAATGAGCATTTACCAAATGGAAAATTTCTTAAATGGGGATATTGATGAAATGGTAGATAACCTAATTGCAGCAGACAGAGCAGAAAGATTAAAAGGTGAAGAATAGAAAGAATAGAAAAAACGAATCTTTTTCATATGACAAAGATTCGTTTTTTTATTTCTTAGTAATCGAGCAGTTATTTTAGATAGTGATTTAAATTTTTATATTTAACATAGGCATAGATTCCGATTCCTAGCATTGCTACTATAAAAGTAATTAATGTTATTTTAATTCCTGCATTTGGTAATTTACCAGTAGCAATTGTAGAATTGATAGAAGTATTGGTATCAAAGTTTTCCTTTTTTATATTATTTACATAGGTTTCTATCTTTTTATCTGTTTCTAATTTCATTGATTTTGAGACAGCGATACTTTGATTTTCTCCTTTTGTTGCCACTTCCTTTATGTATAAATATAATACATCTTCACTGGCTATTTCATGATAGTTTGAAACATTTCTAGTATCGATTATAAAGGATAAAGTATCTTTTGAATTTTGAGGATTGGTAATTTTAATCCATTTATCGATATTTTGTTCATTATTATTGGTTGATAAATAATAATAATAGACAAGGGAGTCATTTGTTAAGATTCTAGAAATATTATTAATTTGTAGGTTTATCAAGGTATAATTTTCTTGTGAGTGATCGGTGTAATAATAGGCTTGTACTTTTTTTATATCACATTTAGCATCGTCAAAATTTGAATTTTTTGCTTTTTCTCCAACGGTTATTGCTTGTGTGGTTGTTTTCTCTTCATATTTAATTGTGATAGAGGATTGTTCTTTGGTTAAATTCGTTCCATTTACTATGATATAATCTGTTATTTCATGAGTTTCACCATCTTGATAAGTTCCAGTAATAACCATTCCAGTTTTATCGAAATTTTCACCAACTAGATATTGGGTTTTGTTTGGTGCTTTTGTAACTTTTATTTCAATTAATGGATTAGGAATTACTTTAATTGGTTGCTCTACTGTTTTTTCACGATAAGAAATGGTTACTTTTGCCTGATTACTTTTTAAGTTATTTCCATCAATTATGCTATAATCTGATATTGTTTTAGTAGTTCCATCCTCATAAGTCGCTTCTATAACCATACCAGTTTTATCAAAGTTTTGTCCTTCTTTATATTCTGTTTTAGCAGGTGGAGCTGTTATTTTTAATTCTGTTATGTTATTTTTTGCTACTGTTATTGGTTGTTCGATACTTTTATCTTCATAGGTTATGGTTACACTTGTTTGACCAACTTTCAAATTTGTTCCATTTGTAATACTATAACTTGAGCTATCCAGTACAACAGAAGGATTTGTTTTACTATGATAATTTGCTTTTACTATCATACCTGTTTGGTCAAAATCTTCTCCCTCAAAATAGGCTGTTTTAATAGGTGGTGCTGTAATTTCTAAATTTTTTAAAGATTCGTCAGATAACTCAGAAGTTGTAAAAGCTTTTATGGTGCTATCACCATTGATTAAAGATGAATTAACTTGAATGGATGGAAACAGATACAGAACCATAATTTTGGATATGTTGTTTAATTTGATTCATTACTTCTGTTTTTCTTTCATCATCATAATATCGATAATCTGGAAAATCTATGGTATCATAGATTGTACTTGAAACGGTTTTATTTTGAATATTGTTTAAATCGATTGTGTTTTCATTATTTTCAAATGGCATTTCTGATTCATTGATGGCACCACTTCCATTTGTCAAGTAGGATTCTGCGAAATACCAATTTCCACCATCTCCAACATTTCTATTGTATCCCATTTTATTTTCTACACCATTTGAAAATGTTTTACTTGTGGCATATTCCATATGTCTTTCAGAAAAATCATATACTTTTGAGGGATGGATTCCTTTTTTGTAGTTCGATAAGGCAAGATTGGTTTCTAATGAAGAGAGTGCTGCAAAGGTCCAACAGGAATTCGTTTGTTGTTGATTTCTTATGGATAAATTAGAGGGTATGATATCTTTTAGACTGTATCTGGAGTCGATATTAGCACCTAGCATTTTAGCTTTATAGAGTGGATTTTTAGAGATATTATGGGTACTCAATATAGGATACATTCTAGGTTGTATGGTATTCTTTTTTTCTTCATCAGACAGTTCCAGCCATTTTTGGAATTCTGCTGAATATTCTACTTTCTGAAGTAAATTAGCAGGATTACTGGCAAATACTTTTGAATTTGTTAAAAAAATTAGGATAAGAAACAATACAGTTAGTATAATTAGTAGATTTTTTAATTTTTTCATAATAGATTTCCTTTCTCGTATAATATAGTTAATCAAAATTAATACATATTTTTTAATTTTGACTTGTTATCTCAATTAAGGTTTGAGATAATACCTGTAATGATAGAGGGCTTCGGGTGTTCCTTTCTGAGATTTAGTCTTGTAAAAAAGACTGAAGCCTTTACTTTACACTTGTTACATATGAGCTGGATAAAGAATAATTCTATTATTGCTTCATATATCGAACGAGGTTGTATCGTGTAAAGATTTGAGGTTTTGCCTCTATCAAATAAATCTATCTTAGGTGGTGTTTTTTATGTTTTATTTAGGTATTGATATTGGAAAATTTAGCTCTGTTGCTACTTTAATTGACGATGT
>JAAWAM010000001.1 GCA_022792135.1 Clostridia bacterium | reverse complement strand
ATATTCTTTTCCATCTGATATAGATAAATTCATTTCTTTATAAACTAGAGAAAATAATGATGGTATGCAATCAAAATGAGCTATTACATCTGCATCTGCTACACATTGTTCTTCTATTGTGTTTCGTGGTCTATCTTTACTTCCTCTGTGATTTAATACACAATTCTTAACTTGCTCTATTTTTTCTTTTGGATAATTTAATTCCATTAATAATTGTTCTGCAATTTCTGCTCCATAAATATGATGTTGTTCTCTTTCTCCATACTCTGATGGCATTGCTATATCATGTAATAATGCCCCTAACTCCACTATTTCAAAATCTGCTTCATATTTTCTTGCTAATTTTACTGCATTTTCCACAACATATTTTATATGTTCGTTCCAAAAATCATATCCATCTTTTTCTTTTGATTTTTCACATCTAACTAATAGTTCTTGTTTTATTTTTTCAGTAATTTCACTCATATTAAACTCCTAAAATTTTTCCTTACAGCCATTCTTCTATTATTTCTTTAGAAATATTTAGATTGCCTTTTCCAATTCCTATTTCTATATCTGGTTTTGGACTTCCATGATAATCACTTCCACCACTAATATATAGATTATTCTTTCTAGCATATTCTACTAAGATATCTTTTTTATTATCATCAGCAGATGATGGATGGAAACATTCTATTCCATCTAATTCATCTTCTTTTCTTAAATCATTTATAAATCCAATTGTATCTTTAAATTTATATTCAAATGGGTGTGCTAAAAATGCTTTTCCTCCAGCTTTATGAATCATATTTATTACTTCTTTATATTTTGGTCTAAATTCTATATGATTCATAAAATAACTGCTTTCTGGATTTGCTAAACCTTTTCTATAAAATATACCAAGAGATTCTGTAAATTCTCCTAATATTTTGTGATTTTCTTTATGAGTCATTATTTCTTCATAAATAAGGCTTTCTACATACTCAGAAGCTTTTTTAGGTTTTCTTATTTTACTTTTATCATATATAAGTCCTTGTTTATCACATATATCAAATAATCTATTTTGACATATTTCTTGTTGTTCCTTTAATTTATCTTCTGAATAATATTTCTCACACCATTCATTTATTATGGTTGGATTTATATTATATGCTAATATTTCAATACTTTTATTTTGAAATACTGCATATAACTCTGTCCCCTTTATAATCTTACCACTAAAGATTTGATTATTTTTTAATGCTTCATCTTCATATTGCTTACAAGTATTATGATCTGTTATTGATATATATTCTAATTTTCTTGCTTCACACATTTTTAATATTTCTTCTACTGTTTTGTCTCCATCTGAATATATCGTATGCATATGTATATCTATCATTATTTTATTCTCCAATCAATTTACTCATATTCTGTGTCAATTTCTATCAACAATATTGACTTTTTTCAATAGAATTTTTTTATATATACTTTTCAATTAAAACCACAGTTCTTCCACTTCGAGTCGTTCCTGTAAATTCTTTTATCACAAATCTTCCTTTTCCTCGAATGGTAATCACATCTTTTAATTTTACTTGTTTAGAAAGTTTTGTTTCATTTTGCCCATTTACAAAAACTCTTTCTTGCTTAATAATTTGTGCTGCTTTACTTCTAGAAGTTCTTGCTAAATCAGAAACCATATTATCTAAGCGCATAGATGGCACAATTATTTTTATTTCTTCCCTTCTCACTTCTTTTTTTCTTAATTTTACTAATTCTTCTATGGTAATTGTACTTTTCTCAAATCGTGTTAAAGATGGTAATTCTTGTTTTAAAATCTCTGCAAAGTCACTTATCACTATGATATCTGCGCCATCATCTGAAACTAAGATATCTCCCACTTTTTCTCTCTTTAGCCCTAGTTTCACAATTCCACCTAAATAGTTCCTATGAGAATATTTTCCATATTCCTCTTCTGAAAGTTTGATACGAATCACTTGTAATATTTTATTCTGATTTTTTTCTATCATTTTTTCATCATATTTTTCTGGATATAGAATTAAAACTTTTCTTTCACTCTCTTCATATCCACCATATAACTCATAATTTTCAAATTTTATTTTCCTTAAAAAGTTTTCGACTAAAGAGATTTGATACATATCTAAAAAGTCTGTATATTCTATTTTCTCTCTTGTTTTGGAAAATTCTATTTTATCTAATACTTGCGATAAACATATCTTATCTTCTTGTTTTCTGTAATCCTTTAATAGTTGTTGTTTGTCCATTTTTCTTTCCTCCATTTTCTTCTTCTTTCTCAATTTGGTTTTGTATTTTTTTTGCTTTAAGGAGTTTTTTTGATTCCTTTTGAATCGTGTCACAATCCAATCCATATATGGCTTCTAATTCTTCTACACTACCATGTTGAATGTACTGATCTGGATAAGCATAACTTTTTAATTGGATATCTTGCCACTTTTCTTCTAGTATGATTTCTTGAACTGCTGTTGCTAATCCATTGATTCTAGTTCCATCTTCTAGGGTAATTGCACTTTTGGTTTTCTGAATGGATTTTTTTAATGTTTCTTTATCGATTGGTTTTAAAAATCTAGCATTTATAACCTCTATCGTTATATTTTCTTGTTCCTTTTCTATTTCTCTTGCTATTTTCATTGCTTTTTCTACTGTCTTTCCAATGGCTATCATACTTAAATCTTTTCCTTCTTTTACGATTTCTGCTTTCCCTTCTTGGATTGGTTCGTCTTTCTCAAATTTTTCTGCTGGTTCTCCTCCTCTTGGATATCTGATAACCACTGGTTTTTCTAAATTAACGGCAAATTCTAACATATTTTCTAATTCTTTAAAATCTTTTGGTGCCATAATCGTTAAGTTAGGTACTAATCGGAAAAAAGCCATATCAAACTGTCCTTGATGTGTCTCGCCATCTGCCCCTACGATTCCTGCTCTATCTGCACACATAACAACTGGTAAATTCTGAGTGGCAATGTCATGGATAACTTGGTCATAAGCTCTTTGATAAAAGGATGAGTAAATCGGAACAACTGGTATGGTACCTGCTTTTGCCATACCTGCTGCAAGGCCTACAGCGTGTTGTTCGGCAATTCCAATGTCAAAAAATCTCTCTGGAAATTCTTTGGCGAATTTACTTAAACCCGTTCCATCTTTCATAGAAGCTGTGATGGCAACAATTTTTTCATTTTTCTTGGCTAATTCGACTAGCTTATTTCCCATGACTTCGGAATAATCTGGCTTTTTCTGATTTTTTAATTCTCCTGTTTCCATGTCAAAAGGTGCTGTTGCATGGAATCGATCTGGACTTTCTTCTGCTATTTTATATCCTTTTCCTTTTTTGGTTAATACATGGATTAAAACTGGTCCATCTAGTTGTTTACTAATTCTTAACATCCTTTCCAATTCTTCTATATTGTGTCCATCTACTGGTCCTAAATAACGAAATCCAATATCTTCAAAGAACATTTTAGGAATGATTAACTGCTTAATACTTCTTTTTACTCTTTGTACTACTTTGACAAATGGTTTTCCTACTACTGGTATTTTATGAATCATATTTTTAGCAGAAAGATTCGATTTAGTATACGTTCTTTTGGTCCTTAATTTACTTAAAAGCAAATTCATTCCACCAATATTTTTAGAAATGCTCATTTCATTATCATTTAATATAACCGTTAATCTTGTTTGGCTCCAACCAGCATCGTTTAAAGCTTCTAACGCCATTCCCCCTGTTAAAGCTCCATCTCCGAATGACTGCTAAAACATGACTATCTTCCCCTCTTATGTCTCTTGCTCTTGCCATTCCAAGTGCTGCTGATATAGAGGTACTACTATGCCCTGTATTAAAACAATCTGTTTCCGATTCATTCGTTTTTGGAAAACCTGCTATTCCTTTTAACTTTCGAATTGTTTTTAGTGCTTCCCTTCTTCCTGTTATGATTTTGTGTACATAGGTTTGATGTCCTACATCCCAAACAATTTTATCTTTTGGTAGATCAAAAACGGTATGAAGTGCAATAGTTAATTCTACTACTCCTAAATTAGAGGCAAGATGCCCTCCATTTTTAGCTACTATCTCTATGATATATTTTCTAATTTCTTCTGCTAATTGTTTTTTCTCTTCTATGCTCAGTTCTTTTACATCCTTTGGCGAGTTTATTTTTTCTAACATTTTTATCACCTTTTTACTTTTTTATGTTCTTATTATAGCACGTTTCTATTCATTCGTAAATGGCTAAATGGGGACAGGTACTCATGAGCCATTTTTATTAAAATGCTCTATAAATTACCTATCCCCAAATGAATGGCTAAAGAAGAACCGTCCCTATTTAACCACTACCTCTCCATCTTTTATGCCAATTTTTGTTAATTTGTTTTTTGGTAACTTTCCGTCTAAGATTTCTTCTGCTAATTTATCTTCTAATATACTTTGAATGGTTCTTCTGAGTGGTCTTGCTCCAAAGTTTTTGTCAATTCCTTTTTTGGCAATTAGTTCTTTCACCTCTGGTTCTAATTCAATTTTTATTTTTTGATTTTCTAATCGACTGGTTACTTCTTTTAGCATAATATTGATAATTTGATTTATTTCTTGGTCTGTTAATTTATGGAATACAATGATTTCATCAATACGATTGATAAATTCAGGTCTTAACTCTCTTTTTAACGCTTCCATCACTTCTTTTTTCGTTTCTTCGTATTCTTTTTTACTTCCTTCTTCTTCGTTTATCTTATTACTAAATCCTAGCATTTTTTTGTCTGTTATGAGTCTTGCTCCTATGTTAGATGTCATAATGATGACTGTATTTTTGAAATTTACCGTTCTTCCTTGACTATCGGTTAGTCTTCCATCTTCTAGAATTTGAAGCAATAGATTCATAACATCTGGATGTGCTTTTTCAATTTCGTCAAAAAGAATGACCGAATATGGTTTTCTTCTAATTTTTTCTGTTAATTGTCCTCCTTCCTCAAATCCTACATACCCTGGAGGGGATCCAATTAATTTAGATATCGAATGTGATTCCATAAATTCTGACATATCGACTCTTATCATAGCATTTTCATCGCCAAATAGACTTTCTGCTAACGCTTTTGATAACTCTGTTTTCCCTACTCCTGTTGGTCCTAAAAATAAGAAAGAACCAATTGGACGTTTTGGGTCTTTTAGCCCTACTCTTCCTCTTCTGATTGCTTTTGCTACTGCTTCTACTGCTTCTTCTTGGCCAATGACTCTTTCATGTAAATTCTTTTCTAAATTTTTTAATCTTATATTTTCATCTTCTGTTATTCTTTTTGCTGGAATTCCTGTCCAATTTGCAATTACTTCTGCAATATTTTCCTCTTTTATATTGATTACTTTCTTATTGTTTTGATTTTTCCACTTTTTTTGCTCTTTTTCGTATTTTTCTTTTAATTCTTTTTGCTTATCTCTCAATGTTGCTGCTTTTTCAAATTTTTGAATTCTGACCGCTTCTTCTTTATCTTTTTCTACTTCTTGTATTTCTTCTTCTAATTTCTTTAAAATTTCAGGCTCTGTATAAGATTTTAATTTGGCACGAGATGCTGCCTCATCCATTAAATCAATTGCTTTATCTGGTAAAAATCTGTCATTCAAATAACGAGCAGACATCTTTACCGCTGCTTCAATGGCTTCATCTGTTATTTTTACCCCATGGTGTGCCTCATATTTGTCGCGAATTCCTTTCAAAATCTGAATGCTATCTTTTTGACTTGGCTCATTGACAGTTACTGGACTAAACCTTCTTTCTAAAGCAGCATCTTTTTCGATGTATCTACGATATTCATTTAAAGTAGTCGCACCAATTAATTGAATTTCTCCTCTGGCTAATAATGGTTTTAAGATATTGGCTGCATCAATGGCTCCTTCTGCTGCTCCAGCTCCTACAATTGTGTGAATTTCATCAATGAATAAAATAATATCTCCAGCTTTTTTAACTTCACTTAATGCTTTTTTGATTCTTTCTTCAAAATCTCCTCTATACTTACTTCCCGCAACCATACTGGAAATGTCCATTGTTACGACTCTTTTTTCTTTTAGTATTTCTGGCACATCTCCACTTACAATTTTTTGTGCTAATCCTTCTACAGCTGCTGTTTTACCAACTCCAGGTTCCCCAATTAAACAAGGATTATTTTTCGTTCTTCTTGATAAAATCTGAATGACTCTTTCCATTTCTTCTTTTCTACCTATAATTGGATCTAACTTTCCTTCTTCTGCTTTTTTGGTTAAATCTTCCCCAAACTGATTTAAGGTTGGGGTTGAGTTATAACTTCCCCCTCTTTTTTCTGACTTTCCATTTTTGTCCTCTCTACTTAGGTCTTCTCCTTCATTGATGACTTTTACTATTTCATGATATAATTTGGGAATATTAATATTTAATTCTAATAAAATTCTAGCAGCTATACTGTCACCTTCTCTTAAGATTCCAATTAAAAGATGTTCTGTTCCAATATAGTTGTACCCAAGTTTTCTAGCTTCGATAAAGGCATTTTCAAAAACTCTCTTGGTTCTTGGGGTAAATCCTAATGTTCCTTCAATAGGTGTTTCATGTCCTACTAATTCAACAATCTCATCTATCATAATATCTGGTGCTATCCCTTGGTTTTCCAATACTTTAGATGCTACCCCGCTTCCTTCTTTTATTAAACCATATAAAATATGTTCTGTTCCAATATAGCTATGCCCTAATTCCATTGCTAAATCATTTGCTATTTCAATGGCTTTTTTGGCTCTATTGGTAAATTTATATGTCATTTTAAAATCACTCCTTTCTATGTTTTATTCATTTTATTGTTCTGTTACAATTTGCTTTATAACTTCTGCTCTTTTTATATCACGTTCTATTGCCTCATACTGTTGTCCTAAATATTTTTGTAAACTGGCTGGTTTGGTATAAAGATATAATTTTTGTACTTTTAAATCTGTTAGCTCTCTTAGAATTCCCAAATCGGTTCCTAATTTCACGTCAGATAATAAATCTATGGTTTCTTCATAGGATATTTTTCTACAATTTGTTAATGTTCCATAACTTCTGTAAATGATGTCTTCTAACATTAACTCGTCTTTTGCCAAAAGTTTTCTAGCTTGCCTTTCTTGTTCCATAACTTTTTGAACAATTATTTTTAGATTGTTAATAATTTCTTTTTCTGTAATCCCCAATGTTTTTTTATTGGATATTTGATAGATGTCCCCTTGTATTTTACTGTTTTGACCATAAACTCCTCTGATGTTCATTCCAAAATTGCTAATAGCTTCTAATATTTTTGTTGTATTTTTGGTTTTAGAAAGTGCTGGTAAATGTAGCATAACAGAAGCCTTCAAACCAGTTCCTACATCACTTGGGCAACTGGTTAGATAGCCATATTTTTTATGAATGGCATATCCTAATGCATCTCCTATTTTTTCGTCTAATTCGATGGCTAAGTTGAGTGTATTTTCTAGGTCTAATCCACAGTTAAATACTTGTATGGCTAAATGGTTTTCTCCTCCTATCATAATGCAAATATTTTCGTCATCATTGATTAAAATGCTTCCTGTTTCCCCTCTTTTTAAGGCAAATTCTGGACTGATTAAGTTCTTTTCTACCAGATTCATTTTTGTAATGTCGTCCATATCTTTTAATCGTAAAAATTTTAATCCATATCCAATGTGATATAAATTATCTTTTATCTTTTGTTCTAGTTTTTCAATTTCTTCTTTTTCTTCTAACTGAAACCTGAATTCTCCTAAATTTCTCGCCAATCGAATTCTTGTACTTTTAGCTACATCACAATCCTGGCTGCTTTGTAAATACCAATTCATATTTTTCCACTTCCTTTATTTTTCTAACTTTTTAATTTCATCTCTTATTTTGGCTGCCTCTTCATATCTTTCTTCTTGAATAGCTACTTTTAAGTCTTCTTTTAATATTTCGATTTGTGATACTTCTTTGTTCTCTAAATTTTTCTTAATTTCTTTTTGGGATTGATTTTTATTTTCTATTTTCTGGTCGATTATTTTTCCAATCCTTCCCACATGACGATCTGCTCCTTGCACTTTTTTTATGATTGGATTTAGTCTCTCTTCAAATACTTCATAACAGTCTTTACATCCTAATCTTCCGGTATTGGCTATCTCGTCAAATGTATTTCCACAGCTATTACATCTTAATGTTTTTAATTCTTTTAGCATAGGCATAAATTCAGATGTTGCAAAATCGTCCATAAAACTTCCAAAAAAACTAGAAAAGTCAATTGGTAAACTAAAGTCCATTCTTCCAATTCCTAATTTTTGGCTACATTCTTCACACAAATTCATTTCCTTTCTTCTTCCATTTATATTTTCTGAATATTTTACATTTGCTTCTCTTTTTTTACAGTTATCGCATAACATAATGATTCCTCCTTTATTCTATATTTAATAACATATTTTTAAAAATTCTTGCTCGTATTTGGTGTTTGATTTCTTTTGGTAATTGCAAGACATTGTCACTGGTTGCCACTTTTAAAAGTTTTGCCTCCTTCTCATTGATAATATGGTAGGTTAGAAAGTCACTTAACAAGATGTCTACTTCATTTGCTGTTAATTCTTTTCCAATATTGTTGATAATGTGTACCATATAGTCTTGTTTACTGTTGTTTACTTTTCGGATGGTGATATGCCCTCCACCACCTCTTCTACTTTCTACATAGTAACCTTGTGATGGCTTAAATCTAGTTGAAATTACGTAATTGATTTGTGACGGCACGCAATTAAAGTATTCTGCTAGTTCGTTTCTTTGTATTTCAATTGCTTGGTTTTCTTCTTTAAATAAGTCTTTGATGAATTCTTCTATTACATCTGATATTCTCATTTGTTTCCTCCCTCTATTCTCCTTTTTAACATAGTTGACTTTGACTTTCTTTGACTTACAGTTTTATTATACTCTTTTTTTTATAAATTTCAAGAGCCTTTTTTGACTTTCTCTGACTTTTAAAATAATTTATCTTTTTCTTTTCGCCTTTTTTTACTCTTTCTCTTCTTTTTTCGTTATATTTTGAAGTTTTTCTACCGTTTCCTTTTGTTCTGGTAAAGATACCCACGCAAAATAAGTGGATATAAATTCTCCATATTTAGTAGCATCTTCCCCTACTTCACTTACCCCTGTTTCAATTTGCTTTTCTTTTTCTTCTTTTTTTAATTTTTTATCCATAAATAAAACACATACCTTTCTTCTATTGGTATGTGTTTGTTTTTGTTTTTTTATACTTGTTTTACTTTATTTTTTTGTTTTCCTATATTTTTGTGATTCTTATTTAATTTGGTGGTATTACCTATTTTCTTATCACTTATGGGGTTAATACCACACGAAAACTATGTAATTCACCAGCTCCGTTGTTTATGTTACCAAAAGAAAAAGCACCTGCACCTATGTTACTACTACATCTACCGACCACGTATGAATATTGGGTTATCCACACACACAAAGTCAGCATAGTCTACATTCCATTTTTTAGTTTCTACTGTTGCATCTCCTATTATATATTGACTATAATCTGTAGTAGATTCTCTATAGTCATATAAATCTAAATATTTTTTAACAAAATCTAGCTCTGTCATTCCATTGGGTTTCTCTTGATTAGAAATGTCAAATTTTGATTTTGCATACTCTAACTCATCTATTTCTCCCTTTAAAACTCCTGCTACATATTCCCAAGCTCCTCCTGCTATATCATATACGCCATATACGGTTCCTGTTGTACTTGCTTTTGGTCCATTTACGGAATTATATTTTGATACAGTACTACTTGTATCTTTCCCAGTTCCAACAGATCCTGTTATATAGGCACTACTTGGGTTGTTCCATATTTGGTATTCTTTGTTTCCCTTTTCTCCATTCATACTCTCTGGGTTGTATACTCCATATTTACTTTGACTGAGTATCACCACTGCTCCCCATTCTGTATTTTTCATCATATGGCTATCTATGGTTGAACCTGCTAATACTTCTCCTTCCTTTGTCATTCTTCTACATACTGAGAATATATTGTTTGTTTGAGTCGTTCTCCAACTTGGTTGATTGGGTATTACTTGTACTTTTAAATTGGGATTGTCTCCTCCTCCATTGGGTACTGTTGGAGTACTACTTACAGCTTCAAACTTTGCTACCCAAATGCCATCTAGTTCTCCTAATCCCCCATTTCCTTCGTTGGTAAAGGCAGGATGTATGATATAATTTTTGTCTGTATCTGGAGTTGTTTGATTCTTACTTATAAATTTTACTTCTATTTGTGTTGCTAGTGTTGATGTTGGTACAACATATTCATATCTTGGTATCCATACCCAATATGCTTCCAATCCACTATTGCTTGTTTTTATATTAGCCCATTTTCCCTTTTCATAATCGTACCAATATTCTGGTTCAACCGTTTGTTTATCATTTATTACATATTCTGCTTTTTCTTCCTCTAAATTCCATGTTACATATGTTTTTTGTGCTATTTTATTCAAATTTGGGGGATTTGCTCCACTTTTATCTGCTATCATTAGTTTTCCTTTAAAGATATCAGATACTTTTATTTCATGATTTCCTTTGGTTGTGGTTAATGTTTTATCGATTAATTTTTCTTCATTTGATAATGTTCCATATTTTAGTAATATGGTCTCTAAATTATGATCTGATATATTTCCTTCCTTTTCTGCTTGTTCTCCTAATATCTCTGTTTGTATTTCTTCTTTTATACTGGCTATCTCTGTTTGGGTTTTTGCACTGCTTGCTCTTGTTAAGATTCCATTTTCTCCTGTTAAGGTTGCCATTGTTACTCCTGCTAATAAGAGAAGAACAATTATGGTTATTACAAGCGATATTAATGTTATCCCTTTTGTGTTTTTCATTTGATTCATCTTTTGAATTCCTCCCTTTTCATTTTTACTTATCTATCATATAATAACATAATCTCTTTTGCAATAGTTTTTGTAAATTTATGCTTCCTTATCTTTATTGTGGTAACAATTATTTTCAATCGCTTATAATATTTACATAAAGATATTTCTTTTTCTTTTTCAATATGTTATAATAGGATTAGTTGGTAATAAAAGGAGGCATTTATTTTATGTGGTATATTTGGCTAATATTAGCAGGAATTTTTCTAATCTTTGAAATTATAACACTTGGATTTCTTGTTTTTTGGTTATCCATTGGTTCACTATTTGCTATGATTGTTAGCTTTTTTACTGAAAACGTAGTAATTCAGACTGCTGTATTTGTCCTATCTTCTACTTTATTTATATTTGCTACAAAGCCTTTTTTAAATAAATTTGCTACCAATAAAAATTCGATTCCAACTAATATCTATTCTATTATTGGTAAAGTTGGTATTGTTACGAAAGAAATCAATTCTATCCAAGCAACTGGTCAGATTAAAGTAAATGGTGAAACTTGGTCTGCTATTGGTAAAGACAATACCAATATACCAGAAGGAACCACCGTTAAGATTTTAGAAATAAAAGGTGTAAAAACAATTGTTACTCCTATTCCATAAGTTTTTAATTAAAATATCATATATAAAATATAAAAGGAGGAAAATTTATGTTATTTTTATTAATATTATTAATTATTGTTTTCATCATAGCAGCTATGTCCATTAAAATTGTTAAACAAGCAGAGGTCTATGTTATTGAAAGATTAGGTAAATTTTATAAAGTAGCAGATGCTGGTCTTACCATTATTGTGCCTTTCTTTGATCACGTTAGAAGTGTTGTTAGTTTAAAACAACAAACGATGGATGTACCACCTCAAGGGGTTATTACCAAAGATAATGTTACCATTACCATTGATACGGTTGTATTTTATCAAATAACAGACCCTGCAAAAGCAGTTTATGAAATTCAAAGTTTAAAGAAAGGTATTGAATACTTAGCCATTACAACCATTCGTGATATCATTGGTAAAATGAACTTAGATGAAACTTTTAGTTCAAGAGATGGCATTAACAATCAATTACGAATTGTGTTAGATGAAGCAACTGACCGATGGGGATGTAAAATTGACCGAGTTGAAATCAAAGATATTAATCCACCTGCTGATATTAGAGATGCCATGGAAAAAGAAATGAATGCAGAAAGAAATAAAAGAGCAATGATTTTAGAGTCAGAAGCACAAAGACAATCTGCCATTACCATTGCAGAAGGTAAAAAACAAGCTGCTATCTTAGAGGCTGAAGCTGATAGAGAAGCTAGAATTCGAAGAGCATCTGGTGAAGCACAAGCGATCAAAGAAGTGGCAGAAGCAAAAGCAAAAGAAATTCAAATGGTTTATGATGCTATGAAAAAAGCTGACCCAAATGATAAATTAGTTCAATTAAAATCTTTAGAAGCTTTAGAAGAAGTTGCCAAAGGCGATGCTAACAAAGTGTTTATTCCTTTTGAAGCAACCAGTGCTTTAGGTAGTTTAGGTGCTATCAAAGAAGTTATGAAAGATGAAAAAAATAAGTAATCTATCTTAAAAAAGTCAATCTAAAGATTGGCTTTTTACTTTAGACAACAAAAAAGTTCTTGCTTAACCAAGAACTTTTTTCATTCTATTTTTATTCTTATTTCATAGCCTCTTCTATTGCAACTGCAACTGCTACTGAAGCTCCAACCATTGGGTTGTTTCCCATTCCGATTAATCCCATCATTTCAACATGAGCTGGTACAGAAGAACTTCCAGCAAATTGGGCATCTGAATGCATTCTTCCCATGGTATCTGTCATACCATAAGAAGCTGGTCCTGCTGCCATATTATCTGGGTGTAAGGTTCTTCCTGTTCCACCACCTGACGCTACTGAGAAGTATTTTTTATCTGCTTCGATTCTTTCTTTTTTGTAGGTTCCTGCTACTGGATGTTGGAATCTAGTTGGGTTTGTTGAATTTCCTGTGATAGAAACATCAACATCTTCCATCCACATGATCGCTACCCCTTCTCTAACATCATTTGCTCCATAACATCTAACTTTTGCTCTTTCTCCATCAGAATATGCAATTTCTTCTACCACATTTACTTTTCCTGTAAAAAAGTCAAAATCTGTTTTTACATAGGTAAATCCATTAATTCTTGAGATAACTTGTGCTGCATCTTTTCCTAGTCCGTTTAAGATAACTCTTAATGGTTCTTTTCTTACTTTGTTAGCTGATTTTGCAATCCCGATTGCTCCTTCAGCTGCTGCAAAACTTTCATGTCCTGCTAAGAATGCAAAACATTTTGTTTCTTCTGATAATAACATAGATGCTAAGTTTCCGTGTCCTAATCCAACTTTTCTGTCATCTGCAACAGAACCTGGGATACAAAATGCTTGTAATCCTTCTCCAATTGCTTTTGCTGCATCTGCTGCTTTTGTGCAGCCTTTTTTTACAGCAATTGCTGCTCCTAATGTATAAGCCCAAGCTGCATTTTCAAAACAAATTGGTTGTACTCCTTTTACGATTTCATATGGATTAAATCCTTTTTCTTTGCATATCTCTAATGCTTGTTCAAAACTTTCAATTCCGTATTTTTCCATGACTGGTTTGATTTGGTCTATTCTT
>JAAWAM010000010.1 GCA_022792135.1 Clostridia bacterium | reverse complement strand
CGTTACCTGGCAAGTGGCTGTTTTTCCGCCATCTCTTGAGGTTGCTGTAATGGTTGCCGTTCCTGCTCCGATTGCTGTTACATTTCCTTCTGATACTTTTACTACCTTTTCATTGCTAGATGTCCAATATAATACTTTATCGGTTGCATTACTTGGGTTATACACTACATAAACAGTAGATTGTTGACCTTTTTCTAATTCTAATTTTGTTGTTTTTAAATGAATACTTTCTAATTTTCCGCTTTCTTCTGTTACGGTTACTTGACAAGTTGCTGTTTTTCCGCCATCCCTTGAAGTTGCTGTAATGGTTGCTGTTCCTGCTCCGATTGCTGTTACATTTCCTTCTGATACTTTTGCTACTTTTTCATCACTAGATGTCCAATATAGTACTTTATCTTCTACATTGCTTGGATGATAATCCACATAAATGGTCTTTATATCTCCTTTTTTCATGTTTAACTCTGTTGTTTTTAAGCTAATACTTTCTAATCCTATGGAATCATCTGTAACCATTACTTGACAAGTTGCTGTTTTTCCGCCAGCTCTTGAAATGGCAGTTAACATTGCTGTTCCTTTTGCTACTGGTGTAATAGTTCCTTCATGCACTTTTGCTACTTTCTCATTACTCGATTTCCAATATAACACTTTATCATTTGCATTACTTGGTTCATAAATAGCTCCTATAAATCCTTGTGTTCCTACTTTTACTGTTATATTATCTTGTTTTAATTTAATTCCTGTCAAAGCTTTGTCTGGTTTACTTACGATTACTTTGCAAGTAGCTAATCTTTGATGGTTTCCGCTAATTGCTGTAATCGTTGCTTCTCCTTGTCCTTTTGCCAAAATGCTTCCTCCACTCACAGTTGCTACTGATGGATTAGAGGTATACCAATAAACCGTTTTATTCGCCACATTAGATGGATAATAAGTAACTGGCATAAAATAAGTAGGATTTGAGTTTTGACTTGTCATTTCTAAATTTATTTCTGGTTGTTTTAGTTCAATCGAAATTAGATTTTGTTTTCCTTCTGATTTTTTAGTTAATTGATAGGCATCTACAATCCCTTGTACATCTGCTTGTGCTAATCTTTTTATTTTCTCATCGGAATTAATAAATTCTCTATCTGCTGCACTATCTATAAAACAATGTTCTACTAAAAGAGAACGCATTTCTACTCTTTGTGCATATCGAATAATTCCATAATAATCTTGTACTACACCACTATCATACCATTCATCTGCTTTTCCTGACCTCGTTTGTACCCCATTATTTCTAATTCCCAATGCACTAATTCGATTCAATATTTGAGCCGCTGCTTCTGATGCTTTTTGATAATATTGTACTTTTGTCTTATCTTGTGTTACCCAAATAGCGGCACCTCTATCGCCACCTGAATTAATATGCATACTTACTAATAAATCTGCATGATAATTTTTAGCAATTTCTACTCGATCATAAATAGATGGATTATCATTATAACGAGTTAAATAAACTTTTACTCCCTGATATTGTTCTAATTCCTGTTTGGCATAATAAGCAATTTTGAAATTGACTTGGTCCTCTCTTAAATTTCCTCCTATGGCTCCTGGGTCTGAACCGCCATGTCCAGGGTCTAAGACAATTACTAAGTTTCCTTCGTTATCCGCTGCATTTACTTTTGTTGCCATTCCCATTAAGCATATAAACATTAAGAAAATAGTTGCTATTATTATCATTGGTTTCTTATTTTTCATTTTTACTTTTTAACCCCCTTTTTATTAAAATTGCAAAAACTACAATTGCCACAATTCCTATCATGCTATAGAATATAACATTCCCTTTTTGACTTTTCCTTTCTTTTTGTTCATTTAGTTGTTCATTACTTTCTCCTACTGTTGGCTCATTTCCTTCTGGATTCTCTACTTCTTTGTCTGCTTTCTTAGCAATCAGATAATAATTTTTTATAGTTTGTCCATCTTTTGCCGTTACTTTTATTTGTATGGTTTGTGTTACTTCTTTTAATTTTTCGTTTCCTATTATTTCAACTTTTGTTTCCTCATCTTCTGGTACTGCTTCTATTTCTAATTGTTCTAAGCTTTCTGGATATTCAAAAGCGTAATTAATCACATTTTTATCAAAAGCTGGTGCTAATTCTACATTTTTGATTTTAATCTCTTTTAAATTAGCATTTGCTTTCTTGTCCTCCCCTTTTGTTACATATATAAAATAGGATTGTTTAGCTTGTCCATTTTCTGCTGTTACTTTAATTTCAATTTTATTTCTTCCTAATTTTAAATTTGTATTTCCCTCTACTTTTACGGTTGCGTTTTTGTCATCTGGAGTTGCTTCTATTTCTATTTTTTCTACATTTTCTCCTACTGTTACTAAATATTCTGTGGTAAACATTTCAAATATTGGTTCCATATTATAACCCTTTATTTTAATATTTTTTAACATAGGGTTATTATTTTTAGCTGCATTTACAACCGAGATTGGTGTGATTGTAAAAAATAGCAAAACTACTATAATAATTCCTATTTTTAGCTTATTTTTCTTCATTTTTTCCCCCTTTATTTGCTCTTACTTTTAGTTTACTATTGTACTTCTTTGTTTGTCAATGGTTTTATGTTATTTTTATCTATTTTATATTTAGCACTTTTTACCACACCTGGAACCCATAATAGAAAGTATAATAGTTTATTTCCTAAATTTCTTATTTTTCCACTATGATACTGTTTGGTTAAATAGCTAAATAAGATATAATGTTTTATAACATAAAGTCTTTTTTTCCATCCTACTTGCTTCATATTTTTTTGTAAAATTTCACTAAAATACTGATAGTAGCCATAAGGATTTTGGATAAATTGTTTCTGTATGTTTTTGGTATAGCCATCTTCCTTATATTCACATATCATAATGGGTTGATTAACACAAATTATTTGGTAATTTTGATCCATTTTATGATACATTCTTGCTTCTGTTACAAATTTTTCTCCCTGTTCTAATTCATGTTTGTATTGCTTTCGAATGCTACTATAAAAAACAATTGCTTTTTCACCATCTTCCCCTTCTTTAAAATATAAGTCAAACATGGTCGTTTTTTCCTTTGAAAAATTTTTTCCTATATTCTTCCCTATGGTATCTTGTTTTAAAAAACAAAATCCATATATCTCTCCTATGTTTTTATTTTTCTCATATTCATTTTTTATGATTTGAAACGCATTTGGTATGAAATAATCATCGGAATCACAATCTATGATTAATTCCCCTGTTACATACTTCATCAAATGATTAATTGCCATCATCTTTCCTTGATTCTCTTGTTTAAAATAGTAAATTGTTATTTTATCTTGTAAAAATTCCTTTACTATTTTTTCTGTTTCATCTGTTGAACCATCATCCATAATAAGCCATTCAATTTCTACTCCATAGTTGGCATTTTCTAATAAACTATGGTAAATATTTTTTAATAATTCCCCTCTATTGTAAGTTGGCGTAAGGACTGAAACTTTCATTTTTATTCACCCACTAATTTTATAATTTTCTCTAATATATTAGAATTATCATATGCTATTTCTTCTTGTCTTTTTTCTTTTTTTGATTTTTGTATTATTTCTTTTAATCCTTGATAAATTTCAATATCTGTATTTTCTAAAATGGTAGCATTTTTATAACCTCTCACCGCTTCTCTTGCTGCTGTATTGGTTATAATAATTGGTTTATTTAATATTTTAGCTTCTTCTAGTACCATACCATATCCTTCAAATTTTGATAATAAACAAAAATAGTCACAAGATTTGATATATGGATATGGATTTTCTTTTTTTCCTAACAAGAAAAAACTATTACCAACTTTATATTTTTCTATCATTCCTTCTAGCTTTTTTCTTTCTACCCCTTCTCCTATTACATAAAAATTGTGTTTTAGGCCATGATTCACTAATTTGCTATGAATCTGAATCAATCGGTCAATTGCTTTTTGTGGTACTAATCTTGCTACTGTTACAAAATTTGGTATTGTTTCAGAAAAAGCAATCTCTTTTTCTTCTTTTGCTTTTTCTAAAATATTTTTTTTATCAATATAATTATAGATTACTTTTCTATTTTCTATCTTTTCCTTTGGATAAACTTCATTAAACTTGTCCAAATTATCTTGACTCACAAATATCAACTCTTGATATTTACGATATATTTTTTTATCTAGCCTTTTTTTTATTTTTGCTTTTATCCCAGTTCCAAATACCAAAGAAATGTCGTTATGAATCCAAACAATTTTCCTTACTTTCTCATTTGTGCTACTCAATAATCTCGTAATTGGTCCTTCTAAAAATGCTATTTCTACGTCATAATGACCTTTTATGTATTTTTGATAAAGACTATTTTTTTTCCATAAAATTTTTAAAGGCACTCCTATTTTTTGTTGAAAAATTGATAATTCTGAAAAGGCAATTGGATATAATGTCTTTAATTTTACTTTTGGATTTAATTGTTTTTCTAACTCGCCTTTAGCATATATCGTAAAAATTGTGATGTCATACTTCTCACACAAATTATTTACAATATCTACTAATACTCTTTCCGCTCCTCCTAGTGTTAAACTGGTAATTCCAAATAAAATTCTTTTCATTCTGTTTCCTCTTTCCATTGTTCTATTTTGTTTATTAATAATGTATTTAATACAATAATGATAATCATGTTAGATGAATTAAAGAAAGTATATCCAGCAAAAAATGATAAAGCAAATACAAATCCACTTCCTATTAATAACATTAAGTAGTTATCATCTATCTTTTGTCTATTTTTTATGCCTTGATAAGCACTATAACACCATATTATTAAAAATGGAACAAAATATAAAATAAATCCAATGATTCCAAAATTAAATAAAAAAGCTGGTATCTCCATTTCTAATACAAGTTCTCTATAATTTGTTAAATAACCATTTCCTATCAATTGGTAAGTTAGATTTCTTTGATTTTTTACGAGTAACATATTATACAAAAATTGTTGCATCCTTTGGTCATTATTCTTAATTCCTAATTGATTGGCTATTTGATACAATTCCATAATCGATTGTTTTTGTGCCTCATTCATATACCCTTCTTCTAGTATATTTTTCTCTATTTTTTCTTTTATTTCCAATAAACTTCCTGTAATATGAGCTTCTTGATTATTGGCTGTATCAATAATATCTTTTTCAATTTCTTGCAAATGCTTTCTTCTTTGAAGAGTGATAGATCCTACACTAATTACTATTAGTAAAACTGCCATTATTCCTGCTATACTCCCTGCTATTACCTTCTTATTAATTTTACCTTTATGGATTAAATTTGTAATTGTTTCTACGAAACCATACACAAAAACAACAACCAAAAATCCGAATAGTCCTACTCTTGTTCCTAATAGTGTACTTAAGAATATACCTTCTAGCAAAATAATAGGAAGAATCCATTTTCTCATTTTTCTATCTTTTATATATCTGATTATGATGAATGATGATAAAATCAGAATAGAACCTATGCTATTGCCAGATTCAAACCATCCTTTATATCCCATTCCTTCTATGTATGTACTAGAAGAAGTGCCAGTTAAAATGGAAATATAAATCAAAATGATATAAATAGCACTTGTTATGATTACCGTTTTGGCTAATTTTTCTGGCTTTCTACTTTTTCGAAAAACACATACATAAATCCATAAATTTAAAATCATAAAAGTATAATTAATAATGTATTGTGCCTCATGTGTAATCGTACTATAACTACTTTGCGTTAAGTTTTCCTTCATTACATATAAATGAGAAAGCCCATAAACAGTATAAATTAGTCCCATCCCTAAAATATATCGTTTACTTTTTTTCTCTTTTTTCCAAAACAAATAAATCGCCACTATAATTGGTATAATTGGTCTTAGTGCTGTTGTTGGTGAAAAATTTGTTGAACATAAATTTCGAAATATAAAACTTGTCATATCTAATATAGGACAAAGTATAACAAACATACATAATATATTTTCGATTGTTAATTTTTCCTTTATTTTTTCCATTTAAATTCTCCTAAATATTTGACTATAAATTTTATAAGTTACTTTGTTTAATGTCCTCATATATAAATTTTTTACACTCTTGTTTTTTCTTAAAATTTCATTTTTCTTCCAGTTAGGAAACTTTTGCTTTACGTTTTCCCAAGTTTGCTTTAACAATTCATTTCTTATTTTTCTATCTTGAATTTTTACCATTCTAAGAAAAGAACTGCAAAATAAGATACGAACATAAATATATTCTAACTGTTCTTGATATTCTTCGTAGATTCCTTTTTGTTTATAAAAATTTATTACATTTTCTAAAATGTCAAATATCTCTTTGGTTCTTTCATTTTGTGAATTAGAAATAGAACCTTCTCTTTGAATATAATGAATACATGGTTTTTTCAAAAAAGATACTTTTTCTAAGTAGGGTATCAATTGATACGTAAATTCTACATCTTCATAATGATATCCTACTGGAAATCTGATTTTAGTTTCTTGTAAAATTTTTCTTTTAATTAACTTATTCCAAGCCACTACCCTTATTTTTTCTAACATTTGTTTTTTTCCTTGATAAATCTGTCCTATATCAGTTTTGGTTTTATGTGGATATTCCCAATAAAAGTCGCATTCTACCATATCACTCTTCTCTTTTTTGGCGATTTCATACATATCTTGGTACATATTTTTTTCAATATAATCATCTGAATCTAGGAAAGCGATGTATTCTCCTTTTGCATGAGGAATCGCATAATTTCTAGCATCTGATAATCCCCCATTTTCTTTTTCTAGTATGACTATTTTTTGTGGATATTTGTCTGCAAATTCTTTTATAATTGACATCGAATTATCTTTGGTTCCATCATTTACAATGATTATTTCTATTTCTTCTAGCGTCTGTTCTACTAATGACTCTAAACATTTTCTAATATAGTTTTCTACATTATAAACTGGTACAATTACACTTACTTTTGGCATTTTTCTTACCTCATTTTTAAATAGAATTTAATATTTATTTTTAAGATAATTTTTTTGATTAATTGTTTTAAGTTTCTAACTTTAATGTTGTCGTCCATTTTTCTTTTCTTGATTTCTTGAATATACTTTTCTTTATCTTCCTCTTTTAATTCCTTTAGTTTTAAAATAATGGCATTGGTATAATAGATTTTTACATTTTCTTTGGTTTTTTTCTCTAAATCCATTATTTTTATGGTTTCTATCATATGATCATAATGATTTAATACGTCATTCATTTTTTCAAGTGTTTTCTGGTAATCTTCATTTCTTGTAATACTATTGGGTGCTTGTACATATTGATATAAATAATTTGATAAAGAAACAACGGTATTGGCCTCTAAAATAAGTAATGGAATTAATCCAAAATCTTCATGATAAGTCCCTCGAAATCGAAAATTATTTTTGGTAAATAGCTCTTTTTTTATTAAATAAACACATGGTGAATCTAATAAAATATCGGTACTATATAGTTTGTTAAAAGCTTCTTTTCCTGGTTTCTTTTCAAAAATAGGACCTTCTACTTTTTCTAATATTTCCCCTTTTTCATTTACCCTTTGTAGTTTGAATTTAATCATATCTATATTTTGTTCTAGATATGGTTGTAGGATTTCTATTGTTTGTTCCTTGATATAATCGTCTGAATCTACAAATAAAATATAGTCTCCATTTGCCTTTTCTAATCCATAATTCCTAGTTTTTGCAATTCCTTCATTTTCCTTGCTATAGTATTTAATTTTCTCTTTTGGATGATTTTTAATATATTTTTTGATTATTTCATCAGAGTGATCTTTTGAGCCGTCATTTATTAGGATGATTTCTACTTGTTCTTTTTTGGTTTGTTTTATGAATGAGTCTAAACATCTTTCAATTTGTTTTTCTGCCTGATAAACAGGAACAATGATACTTATTTTTGCCATATTACTTGCTCCTTTCAAAATAAATCTTCTAGCTTTTCTATTATTTTTTGATTATATTTTTTATCATCAAATTTTTTTTGGATCGTAAATCCCTTTTTTAAAAATAATTTCATTTTTTGATAAATGTCTTCTGCATTTTTTTCTGTTAGATATCCATATTTTCCTTCTACTTGTTTATAATCTGATACTTTTGTTGTAATTAATGGTTTGTTTAAAGTAAAACTTTCTAGAAATACAACAGGATACCCTTCATATTCAGAACTTAGTAATACACAGTCTGCCATTTTAAAGTAGGGATATGGATTTTGCTTTTTTCCTAAAAATAGAATATCCTCTTGTAAGTTGCTTTCTTTTACTTTTTTTTGATATGTTTTACTGTCTGGTCCATCTCCTACTAATAAAATTTTGAATTGATAGCCTTCTTCTTTTAGTTTTTTGGCAGCTTCTATAATCCTTGTTAATTTTTTCTGTTTTTCATCATGTCTTCCTACATTAAGAAATGTTATAATTTCTTTTTCTTTTTTTAGCTCTATCTTTTCTTGTGCCAATTTTTTGATTTTCTCTCCATCTATTAAATTATTACAAACTATTGTCTTCTGTTTCATTTCTGGAAAGACCTTTATAAAACTTTCTTTTCCTTCTTCTGATACAAATACGATATGTTTGAATTGAGCATATTTCCTTTTTTTAAAAAATTCTCTCATCTCTTGTTCTTGGTTGTTAAATAAAGTTAAATAATCAGCATGCCCCCACAGACAGCTATTTTTAGAAGCTACTCGGCTGATAAAGGATGATGCAATCGAATAAGTCGCAAAACTTGCTGAGAAATCATATTTATTTTTATATTTTTCTATAAATTCTATTCTCTTGATTAGATTTCTCGCCTTCCTCAAGATAATATTTTTACTTTCATCTGGTTTGTATTCTATGATTGTAATATTAGGATTAATTTCTTTTAGGAAGATTCCTTGCTTTTTTTCTAATACAATGGTAACTTCATATCCTTTTTTTTGTAAGTAGTTTGTTAGTGTTACTAATGCTTTTTCGATTCCTCCTAAATCTAATGAATGAGCAGCAAATAGTATTTTTTTCATGCTTCCTCCTCGTTCCTTCTTTTTCTTCTTTATTCTATCAACATTTCTATGGATAGTCAAATATTTTTCCCTATAAATAAAAAAACTGCCATATACTTTTGTATTGGCAATTTTTTTATTTAATTTTGTGTATCTACTGGGTAAACACTAACTTGTTTTTTGTCTCTACCTTTTCTTTCAAATTTTACTGTTCCATCTACTAATGCATATAGTGTATCATCACTACCTTTTCCAACATTAGTTCCTGGATGTACTTTTGTTCCTCTTTGTCTTACTAGGATATTTCCTGCTAAAACAAATTGTCCATCTGCTCTTTTGACCCCAAGTCTCTTTGACTCACTGTCTCTACCGTTGTGACTGCTACCTTGCCCTTTTTTATGAGCCATGTTTCTCAACTCCTTTCGGTTTGTTCTTGTTTATTTTCCGTTCTTTAAATTCTAAAATTTTACTTTTTGCTATTTCTTAAGCTTCTACTTTTTTAGTAGTTTTTTTTGCACTTGCTGCTTCTGCTTTTTTAGCTGCTGTTTTGATTCCTGTAATTTCTACTTTTGTATATGGTTGTCTATGTCCTTGTTTTCTTCTATAATTCTTTTTTGGTTTCATTTTGAAAACAATGATTTTTTTACCTTTACCATGAGAAACTACTTTTCCTTCTACTTTTACACCTTTTACATAAGGATTTCCTACTTGTACTTTTCCTTCTTCAGATACTAAGATTACTTGGTTAAAAGTAACTTTTTTCCCTTCTTCTGCATCTAATTTTTCAAAAAATACAACATCTCCTTCTGTTACTTTGTATTGTTTTCCACAGCTTTCGATTATTGCGTACATTTAAAATGCACCTCCCTTATTTGTATACTCGCTAATCCTTAAATTTCAGGCAATTAACTTGATTTGTTAATATTTAGGTGCCTTGACTAAGCGGATTACAGTTACTAATTTTACCATGATTTTACTGACTTGTCAATTGTTTTTTCAAATTTTCTATGGCTCTTTTTCTATGACTCATTGTATTTTTTTCTCTTTCCGATAGTTGAGCATAGGTTTTTCCATTGTCTAGCTCAAATATAGAATCAAAACCAAATCCATTTTCTCCTCTTGGTTCAATTGCTATTTTTCCTTCTATTTCCCCTTTTGCTAGGATACATTTTCCATTTTCACAATAAGTTATAACACATACAACTTTTGCTTTTCTTTGCTTGCCTTTTAAGTTCTTCATTTTTTCAAGGATTGCTTGGTTTCTTTCTTCTTGGCTTGCTTTTTCCCCTAAAAACCTTGCTGTATATACTCCTGGCCATCCTTGAAACGCTTCAATGCATAAACCACTATCATCTGCAATAGCTGGCTTACCTGTTACTTTAGAAATCTCTTTTGCTTTCTTTTTTGAATTTCCTTCAAAGGTTTCTTGGTCCTCTTCTACTTCTATCTTACAATTTACATCATTTAAAGTTAATAACTCATATTCTGCTAAAATCTCTTTTAATTCTTTTAATTTTCCCTGATTATTGGTTGCTATTACAATTTCTTTCATTTACCTCTCACCTTCATCTCCCCTTTTCTTTTGCTCGTCTGTTTCATTTTGTTTCAATTCATCTTGTTCTAAAGAATAGTCTTTTACTAATTCTTTTATTTGTTGATAAATTTTGTTTGTTTCTTCCTCTTTTCCATTATCTCCTCTATATCCATTTCCTACTATTTCTAGTATTTTTTTATACAAACTACTTTCTTCATTTTCTTCTAACATTAAAGCCAAATGTCTTCTTTGACTAATTGCTTCTAATTTTAAACGTATTGTTTTGTACTCTTCCCCTATTTCTTTAGCCTTTTCATCATTTTCTTCTCTTGCTATATGATTTGCTCTCCATTCCATAATCTTTAAACTACCTATAAATGACCTGTATTTCGCTTCTTGTTCATATTTATTTACGCTCTGTGTTGACCTCATCTTTATCTCCTCTCACTTTTTTATTTCTATTTGTTCGCTTTCGTATCTCTTTTTCATCCCATCTACTTGCCTAATTTTTTCTGCATTCTGTCTTTTCTATTTTGGCTTATTATACCATTAAATGCTTATGTTTACAAGTAGAATATAACATTGAATTAAGACATTATCATAAATTAATCATAAGGAAACAGAAAAATTTTGAAATTTGTATTGACAAAATTTAATTCTCATATTATAATAACAATTGTTGTAAATAGTTATCCAGTTCAAATTGAATATGCAGATGTGGCGGAACTGGTAGACGCACAGGACTTAAAATCCTGCGGTTGAATAAACCGTGCCGGTTCGATTCCGGCCATCTGCACCATTAGAACCTCAAGTGTTTCGTAAGATTAAGCTTGAGGTTTTAATTATAAAAATAGTGCAAAGTTCTAACAAAAGTTCTAACACTTTTCCAAAATTAGAATTTTTATAAATAGTTAGAAATGTATTTTTTAAAACAGATTACCTAAAGTGCAAGTTCGGTAATTTGTTCTTTTTTTTATCTAATGCAAGTTTATCACTAATAACACTTGCAGAAATTCTTTTGTTTTCTATATCAGCATGTGCATATCTTAATGTAGTTTGAAAATTAGAATGACCTAGCCATATTTGTATGTCTTTAACTGGTACACCATTTTGAATTAATAAAGTCCCACAACTATGTCTTAAATCATGTAGTCT
>JAAWAM010000009.1 GCA_022792135.1 Clostridia bacterium | reverse complement strand
TGTTAGAAAAACAAAAAATAGATCTTGCATTTTCTAAAAAATATAGTGATGAATTATATGAGCAAAAAGAAATTAAATTTATAAAAATTGGAGAGCTACATGATGTATTTATCGTAAATACTGATTCACAGTATTTAAAGAAAAAACTATCTAAAAATGATTTACGAAATACAAAAATTTATACATTAAAAAAATTTTCTAGTGCATATCAAAATTTAATAAAAGAACTTGAATATAGTAAAAATGATTCAATCAATGTCGATAATGTGAATTATACTGCAATGCTTGAATTATTAAAGGTCAGAGATATAATAACTGTTATAACAAAAGAATACGTAGAAGAAAAAATAGCAAAGAATGAATTATGTATTTTAGATGTTGATTTTTCACTTCCAAATGCAGAATTTGGTTTATATTATAATGTTCATAATAATTTTAAAGAATTAAAGGATTTAATTAAGATTTTTAAAGACAATTGTAAAGTATAGTTTTAGGTTATACTTTGCAAACAAATATGTATTTTACATAGTATAAATCCCCTTTTATAATTAAATTGATGAAAATCAAATTTATGATAAAAGGGATTTTTTATATGATAACAAATTTTTCATTAAATGATAATACTCAAAAAGAAATATTAAAACATTTAGAAATAACATCAAAACTATTAAGTAAAGTAGGAACAAAATTATCTCAAACTCAAAAAGAAAGTATGATATATGCAATGCCTGATTTAGGAATAGCACAAAATGGTACAAGAATGCTAGGAGGATTTTATACAGGTGTTTGCTATTCATGGGATTCTGATGTTCCATTTATTCCAGTAGATGCAACAGTGAATGTTTGTGGAACGGCAGTTTACAAATTAAATCAAAGTATTACTGTTCAAGAGTTCAAAGAAAGACTAGATAGAGTTATGTCCAATAGGGAAACATATTTAAAATATGCAACTAAACAACTTCCATCACAAATATTAGATTCAATTGATTTGGAAAGAACAGATAAATTTTATTGGAATTATAATGTGGGAAATCATTTTGCAATTTTAGCTGAACAAAAAGAAGATAATACAGAACTTTCAGAAGGTCAATATATGATAGTTCATGCTTCTGCAATCGAATTAAAAAAAGATAATTTAAGATATGGACTATATCCTGTAGAGGGCAACTGGTATTACAATGATATTGAAACAGTATATGATGATAAAGAAAATAGATATTTAAGATATATCTATGGAAAAAAAGCTATTCAATTTGCAGAATTAGCTAATATATTACAAAAAATAAATAAAGATAGAAACAGATATTTTTGTAAGGTAGTTTTAGGAGAATTGGCAGGCAAGGAAATTATTAATCTAAGTCATTATGGAATGCCTACTAAAAATGCTATATGTATAGGTTGTCAATGGGAACAAGATAACTTTACTTTATTAACAGCACCTAGAAACGACATTTACTTAGTCCATCCTAATTTATCTTCTAAAAACACAATAAAATTAAATCATAAACAAATTACTCTGACACCACATGGTTGTGGTGTTATGCTTAAAAATAATAGGGATACAATTGAATATTTAGATGATGGAATATTAATTGGAAATAAGCACTTTAAAAAAGGAGAAAGTATTAATATTGGAAATGATGTATTGGTAAGAACAAATGGTATGTATTCACAACAGGTAAAACAACATATAGAAAAAGTTTTAGATAAATGTCCTGGAACAATTTATGGGAAAATGCATCAGTTATTTGCAAGGACAAAATATGGAGACTTTGATTATAGTAAAAGAGTAGCACATGGAGGGATTAATATACCAATAAAGAATTAGACTTGGAAAGATAATTATTATAGAAATCGAGACTATGGTAAAAGTTGTGTAAATCAGAAAGAAATCTGTTTTACACAACTTTTACCATAGTCTCTAAATTTTTAAGAATCTGATTTTTTGTTAATTTTCATATTATCCCCATAACGTTTTACTTTTTGAGTAGTTGTTTTTTCAAATTCTTTATCACGAATTACAAAACCTTTAATGTGTTTATAGTTAGGAAGTTTCTTATTAACACTAGCCACAGCATCTGAGATAACTTTCCAAATTTCTTCTTTTGTAGGAACAGAACCTTTCAGATATTGGGTAATGGCCTCTATATTAGGATAAATTTGAGCATTAATATAAGTTTCATCATCATTTTCCTTCTGAATTCCTAAAACTAAAGATTCAGAAATTAAAGGATTGTCATTTAAATAATATTCTACTTCTTCTGGATAGATATTTTTGCCATTTTTTGTTACAATAACACTTTTACATCTACCAGTAATATATAAATAGCCATCTTCATCAATTTTTCCTAAATCACCTGTATGAAACCAACCGTCCACAATGGTTTGGTTGGTTTTTTCTTCGTCTTCATAATAGCCAAGCATAACATTAGGACCTTTTACAATAATTTCCCCAACCCCTTCTTCATTTGGATTGTCTATTTTATAGGTTACATTTGGAATAGGAAGACCAGCCGCATCGTCTTTTTGAAAGAAATCGGTATTGCCACTAACTAAAGGAGCACATTCAGTTAGTCCATATCCTTGTAAAGTATTTAATTTTAAATCTCTAAAATCAGCTACAATATTGGGATTTGCAGCAGCAGCTCCTACAATGAATACACGAAGTCTTCCTCCTAATGTATTTTTAATCTTATTTTTAACAATTTTCTTTAAAAAGAAAGGCAAAGAAGAATAAGGATTTTCATTGTTTTTCTTTTTATATTTGTCTGGTAATGATTGATTCATATTTTTTACAATATTCTTATGTAGGTTTTCTAACAATAGAGGAACACATAATATAACAGAAGGATGGAATTCTTGCATATTTTTAGCAAGATAGCGCAAACCTTCACAGTGGGCAATACTAGCACCACTATAAATAGGAAGTAAAAAACCTATGGTACATTCATAAGTATGATGTAAAGGTAAAACAGAGAAGAATAAATCACTTCTTTTTACTTTTACAATTCCATAAATGGATAAAATATTAGAACAGATATTTCTTTGCGATAGGCATACACCTTTTGCACTTCCTGTTGTTCCAGAGGTAAAAAGCAAAATACGAAGTTCATCTGGATGAATTTGAATTTTATCAAAATCAGTAAAACCATGTAAATAAGCATTTTTTCCATCTTCTAATAAAGTATCAAATTTTTCATCAAAAAGAATAAAGGTAGTATCTGGATTTTCAACGTTAGCCATCTTGTTTAAAACAGCATTCAAATTTTTAACATCTCCTAAAAGGCATACTGTTTGAGAAACATTCATAAAATTAATGACATCATTAGTGGGTAGTTCTTTATCAATTGGTACAACAATTCCAACAATAGAAGCAGCTAGATAGGAAACACACCATTGGTAACTATTTTTACCAATAACGGCAATTTTTTTATTTAAAAATCCTTTTTTTAGTAGGCTTGTCCCAAGATAAATAACATCATTTCTGAATTGTTCATAAGAAATGCTTTGGATGGTTCCTTGTTTATCTTTGACTTTAAAAGCAGTTCTAGTGCGATAAATATTACTAGAACGATATAACATATCTTTAAAATTAGTTACTTCTTCTGTTTTGTGGTACTTTCCTTTTAATTGTTCTGCCACATTTGGTTTTTCTTTCATTTGATTCCTCCTAATTGATTATTGGTATCGATAAAAAGTAAAGTTAGTATCTTTTTTTAATGTTATATTTCCATCATAAATAGTTTTGTCCTCTGTTTCTAAAGGAATATCTAGATAGACACTACATTTAAATTTTTGATTTAGATGATTGGTAATATTAATATCAAAAGAAAGATTACAAGCAATGGTATTTAATAAAATATTGCATTTTTTCAATAAAGAACCATCATAAGTAATCGGATTTGAAGTGTCGGTTAGAGTATAATCTGATTTGATATTATGATTCACGTAATTAAGCACAATGGGATTGGCTAAATTATTATATAAAATAGGGTTGTCTAAATTTGCTTCATTTTCTGAAGTAATTGTAAATTCTAATTTTTCAGTTACTAAATTTTTTTCTAGGATAGTACTTTTGGCAAAAGAATTAATATTTTTGTAATACAATTTCGGTTCACCAACAGATGGTGGTGTATTAAATTGAATCTTATCAATAGAAACTTTCTGAAGAGTATTTTCTAAATTCTTTTCCTTCGATGAACTACTAATAAACAAAGCCATATCTGTATATTGATATAAATTTTCAATGGTGAAATTTGTATTGGTAATGTTTTTGTTTTTAGCATCACAACTACTAAAAAGAATTATTTTATGGATTTTAAAAACAGTGGCTTCGTTTTTATTGGCAAAGGATAAAATGTCATTTTCAAAATTCTTTTTTAAAACGTATTTGTGAAATAATAAATAAGCTAAAAAAAATACGACAAGCAATAAAATAATGGTTATAACCGTTAAGAATCGTTTTTTCTTATCCATAATTCCTCCTTCGAAAAAGTTATCTATATAATAGTATAATTTTCAAATAAAATCAATAGAAATTTCCAATAATTTAAATTGACAAAAAAAGACGAAAAAGGTAGAATTGTATTAGGTGATAATATGAAAGCAAAAGATAAAACAAGAAAACACATAAAAGTAACACTAAAAAATTTGATTGTTTTTTTAGCCTCTATTCTTATTATATTATATGGTATTATATTTTATAACTATTATTTTAAAAGAAATGAAGTTTATGCCAAAGAAGTAAATGCAGAAGCGGGGGCAGAAGAATTTAAAATTAGTCATGCAATTCCAATCGATCTCGATGAAATCATTCAAAATAATACCAAACAAGAACAAAAGGAAAAAATTATAATAGAAGAAGTAGATTTAGAATATATTACGAAATATCAAAATAATGCTAGTTTACCAAAAGGTGTCATTCAAGTGATTCAAGAAGGCAGAGAGGGAAAGCAACAAGTAACTAAGAAAGTAATATATGAAGAGGAACAAATCGTATCAGAAGAGCAAATCCATAGTAAAGTTACAAGAGCAGCTGTCAACAAAATAGTAGAAGTAGGAAGTGGGAATTATACAAGTAATTACAAGATAAAAGTAGGAGATACTGTAGTGGTAACTTCAGACAGAGCCAATATTAGGGAAGAAGCGAATGAACAAGCACAAAAAGTAGCAACCCTAACGAAAGGACAAGCATTAAAAGTATTAGAAGTCCAGAATAAATGGTATCGAATTTCTGGAGCAGGTGTAATAGGTTATGTGAAATCAGAAAATGTTACGAATAAAAATCTAAATAGTAACGATGAAGAGAAAAAATCAAACACTTCTGAGACAGGAAAAATTGCAAAATTAAGTTTTGATATGCCATTAAATAAGCCAAGTGGACTAAGTTTAGAACAATTCAAAAAAGCATTGAACGATAAAAAAGATGTCAATCAAATTTTTAGTAAACATGCAGAATATTTTTATTACATAGAGAAACAATATAACATAAATGGACTTTTTGTAGCCGCAGTTGGAATTCATGAAAGTGGATGGGGAACTTCCAAAATTGCAAAAGAAAAAAATAATTTATTTGGGTATGGAGCCTATGATTCTAATCCTTATAGTGGAGCTTACCATTTTTCTAATTATTCAGAAGGAATTGATTTAATTGCCAGAGTATTTGTTAAATACTATTTAAATCCAAAAGGAACTACTATTTATGGGGGAGAAAAAGCACTAGGAACTTACTACAATGGACCGACTTTAACTGGTATTAATAAAAGATATGCAACCGATAAAAACTGGGCAAATGGCGTATATACCAATATGAAATATTTATACAATAAATTATAAAAAAATCTTGCTATTTTTAATAATTTATTGTATGATATAAAAGTATCATGTTTACAAGGAATATTTTACCAAGAAAGACTTAGAAAGGGGCATTACAATGAAAAAAATAACTATAATTGTTATCCTATTCATGCTAATCATGGGCTTATTTTTATATAGCAATCAAGTTTATGCACAAACAAAAGCAATTGATGATACAACAGAAAGTAAAATTATTGAAATCAAAGAAAATGCAACCAACTCATTAGAAGATTACAAAGAAAAATATGGTTCAGATGCGTATGGACTAGTCGCATACATATTAAATATAATTAGGATTTATAGCATACCATTTTGTTTTTTAGGAATTGCCATTGGAGCAATTCATCAATATGTAATAGGGATTAGAAAATTAGATACCTTAGAAAGAGGTATGGCCTTAATGGTAAGCTTTATAACAATATTAATTATATGCCAAATCTTACCACTAGCATTTGCAGTGTTCGTAAAATTTGGAAGGGGGTAACAAATGAAAGTCTTATTTGCTGTAAGTAATGAAGAAATATCAGAATCGATTGTAAAAAAATATCAAAAAGAATATAAACAAATCATTTCCTATAAAAATGTTTATTACTTTAATGCAATATTAAAAGAATTACAAAAAGATAAAACTTATGATAGAGTAGTAATAAGTGAAGATTTAGAAGCATTTACACACACACAATACGATCAAATTGATAAATTTATATTTGACAAATTAGACAGCATCAGTGATGAAGCATCCAATCTAAAAGGAAATGATATACCAATTATCTTAATTTGTTCTGATAGAAGAACAAAATCAGAAGAAATGTTAGTAAAACTATTTGGAATTGGAATTTATAATGCTGTCATAGGGGCAGATAGAAGTGTGGACGAGGTATGTAGATTAATCCATCGACCACGTTTTAAAAAAGAAGCGAAAAGTTATTATAAAATAGAAGCAGAAAACGTAAACTATCAAAGTGAAAACGAAAATGATGTAAGTGAAATGGAAATCCAAAACATTCTAGCTCACTATAAGAGACTTGGAAAAAATGAGGATAGATATATTGATAGTTTCAATAATATAGCAGCTCAATACAATGATACCCAATTAAGAATTATTAGCAAATTTTTACCATTAAATGTGCGAGCTGTATTAGAAGAAAAATCATCAAAATATCAGCAAATTATGTCTTTTAATAATAGTGTTTCCAATAGTTTAAGAAAAAACAAAAAAGAAACAAGAGAAGGACCAAGTGAAAAGTTATTAGGAACAAAAACCAAAGAAAAAATTATGTCAAGACCAGTTGTCATACCATCTTCAGTCAATATGAACAGTAATAAAAAATTATCAAGAGTCAAACCACAAGCACAACCAATGGATATAGAAAATGAACAAGAAGAGTCAGAAGTTTCAGTACAATCTAAAGTAACAGAAAAACAAGAACCAATCACACAACCAGTAAAAAGAGGAAGAGGAAGACCAAGAAAAAATTCAACACCAGTTGTAGAAGAACCAATCATAACAGAACCAGTAAAAAGAGGAAGAGGAAGACCAAGAAAAAATCCAGCACCAGTTGTAGAAACACCAGTTATAGAAGAGCCAGTTGCACCGATATTACCAATGGAATCAGAAGTGGAAGAACCAACTATGCTGCCAGGCTTAGAAGAAACTCCTGTATTACCAGGAATTGAATTAGCAAGACCAAGTGTAGTAGAAGAACCAGAGGAAATAGAGAAACTAGAAGAAACATTATTACCAGGGCTTACAACACAAATAGAACCAGAAACAATTGATCTTTCCCACTTATTAACATCCGGTAAAAAGATAGTTACCTTTGTTGGTACTAGTAAAAATGGAACTTCTTTTATTGTCAATAACTTAGCTGAATTCATATCTTCAGCAGGAATTAATACAGCCATATTAGACACGACTCAAAATAGAAATTCTTATTATATTTATACCAAAAATGAAGAAGAATTAAGAAGAATAGCTACGCGTAGTATAGATGGACTAGCTCATGGAGTAGCAGAGGGAATATCTGTCAATAAAAATCTTACTGTTTACACTTCATTACCAGACGAAGGAGAAGCCATTAACAACGTAGATAAAATATTAGAAACATTATTAAAAAAACATTCATTAATTTTAATTGATACAGATTTTGAAACACCAAGTGGATATTACAAGCAATCACAAGAAACCTATTTGGTACAAACATTAGATGTATTAACCATCCAACCATTAACAGCATTTTTAAGAAACTTAAAAGCAAAAAATGTGCTAGATGAGAAAAAATTAAGAGTCATTCTAAATAAAACAGTAAAAATTAGAGGAATTACAGATAAAACGATCATTGGTGGTATGGCTTATTATAATGACCCAGCTATGTCATTTATGACAGAACTATTTGATCGAAACGTAATGAAATATGTATCCATACCTTTTGAAGAAGAAACGTATACCAGATATTTAGAAAATATTATAGAATGTAATATTTCGCTAAAAGGATATTCAAAAGTATTTATGCAAACTTTAAAAGAATTAGCCAATATGGTATATTTAGTAACCAATACGTATCGACCACCATCAGTTGGAGGACGGATATGGAACCAACAATACTTTTTCTCCCAATATGAATCATACATTAAATCAAATGAAAAATAATTATTAAACGAAAAACTAAAGGAGGGAAACACCTAAGTGATAATAGCAGTAGTTGTGATATTAGTTTTAATTGTATTAGGACTAGTAATCTATAATGTAACAATACACAAAAAAATACAAAAATTCAAAAACATGAATCAAAAAATAACGAATTTATATGTGGTTCAAGATTTCATGAATGCAATTGGTGAAACATCTACCGTAGAAGATAAAATAAAAAAAATAAACGATGTATTAGTTGAAAGATATGAAATTAAATATTCAACCATAGTAGTATTTGATGGAGCAGAATATCAAGTCAAAGCATCCAATGTAGATGCCAAACATTGGGATGCTTTGAAAAATCTACATCAATTAGATTTATTTAAAGATAGTATCGAATCAGCAACACCAAAATATGTAACAGTAAACAATGAAAATGAAAGACTTCCTTATCAACAACTAGAATTTGGAAGAGCCAAATCAGCTATCTTTTTCCCTCTATATATAGACAATGTTTATATTGGATATTGGATTATGGAAAGTGGAACACCACATGATTTTGATAATGTAGATACAACTGTATTAGAAGTTATTAAAGAAAACATTGTATCTGTATTAAAAACAGTAGGTCATCAAAGAACATTAGAATCAATTGTTAGAAAAGATTTATTTTCTGGACTCTATTCAGAAGAATATTTATATGGAGAAGGAAAGAAAATTATTGATGAATATACAATTTCTACCATATGTATGTTTAAAATAATCAATATACAGCAAATTAACAAGGAATTTTCAAGAGAGTTAGGAAATAAAGTAATCACACAAATCAGTAATTACATAAAAGAAAACTTATCATCAGAATATGTATTTGTACGATATATGGGACCTAAATTTGTTATTGCCTTTTCAGGAGTAGATATCAATGGGGTAGCAGATTTTTTAAACGAGATGAAAGAAAAAATAGAAACGATGCAAATACAATTAACAGAAGAGGAAATGGAAACTTTAAATATAGAAGTACCAGCCAAAAAGAAAACAGCAAGAGAGAGTCAGAAGGCAGCAGTGCCAAAATTAAATTTTGTTATATCATCTTACTATAAAGGAACTGGACTAGAACAAGTTCTAAAAAAATTAGAAGAATATTTAGACACAGCAAATAGTAGTGAAAGTGATATAACTAATATATAAAAAAGGAGGATTATGGCTATGGAATTTGACAAAACAATGCACTTTGAAGTGGAAAGAGAGGAAAATACGAAATGTCAAGAAATACTAAAGCAAGTACATCAAGCATTAGTGGAAAAGGGGTATAATCCAATCAATCAAATTGTTGGGTATATTTTATCAGGAGATCCAACGTATATAACCAGTCATAATGACGCAAGAAATAAAATAAGAACCATGGAAAGAGATGAATTACTTGAAAAAATGGTAAAAAATTATATAGGGTTAGAAAAGTAGAATGAGAATTTTAGGAATCGACTATGGAGAAGCAAGAGTAGGAATTGCCATAACAGATGAATTAAATATAACAGCACAAGGACTAGAAACAATACAAAGAAATGGTTCTGATAAAATAGTATTACGAAGACTAGACGAAATATTCAAAAACTATAAGGTAGAAACCATTGTTGTTGGAATGCCTTTAAACATGAATGGAACTATATCTGAAAGGGCAAAAGTAACCGAACAATTCATTCATAAATTAAAATGTAAATATAACAAAATGAAAATCGACACCATTGATGAAAGATTAACAACAGTAGAAGCTCATAGAACCATGAATTTTTTAGAGATCAATAAGAATAAAAAGAAAAATATAGTAGATACTATATCTGCAGTTTATATTTTAGAAACTTATCTCAATAAATTAAAAAATTCATTGCAAAATAATTAAAAATACGATATTATATTTAAAAATATAAATATTTTAAAAATTGAAAGGAGAAAAAAGATGAACGAAAATTATGAAGGAGAAGAACTAGATAATATAGTAATATTAAATGATGAAAATGGGAATGAAGTAAAATTCGAATTTCTAGACTTAGTAGAATTAGACGATGAAGAATACGTAGTATTATTACCAGTAACAGAAGAGGGAGAAGAAGAAGAAGGAGAAGTAGTTATCTTAAAAGTAGAAGATAATGATGACGAAAATGCAGAAGAAGAATCATATGTAAGCATAGAAGACGAAGAAATACTAAACAAAGTCTTTGAAATCTTCAAAGAAAAATTCAAAGACGATTTTGATTTTGTAGACTAATTAAAATAAAAAAATTGAGGTAGGAAGGTGAAGGAAAGAATTTAACATTCTTATCTTCACCTTTATACATAAAGAAAGAGGGAAAACAAATGAAAAATTTTTCAACATGGATGTTAGTAATGTTTATGATTATGTTTTGGATATTTAGAATTGTAGTAGCAGTTGCAGGAGAATTAAAATGGGAGATAGGTGGATTTGCTCCACTCAATCAACAAATGGAAATTATATTACTATTTGTAGCACTAATTTGTATCATATTAGTGATAAAAAGAAAAATAGTAGGGGGACTATTATACTTATTAGCCTATGGAATGTATTTTGGAGTAGATCTACTAAATAATATACAAGCTTTACTAGGCGTAGTAGAGAGCAATCTAGGAATAAATGCATATATGAACTTATTTATGTCTTTCATTGGAATGATCATACCAGTTGCCATATTATTAGACTTATTCATGGACAAAGGAAGAAAAAATCATCCAAAAGACAAAAAAACAGACTGGTTTTATGACAATGAACAATTCGATAGAAAACTAGATGAGAGAGCCGATAAAAATAATTATAAACTTGGCTAATGGCTAATCAGGGACGGTTCTTCTTTAGCCATTTTGCTAATGATACAATCTAAATTTTAAAGTAGAAAGATAGTATATGAATAAAGTAATAAAGAATAAAAGGAAGTGAAGATAATGCAAAAAAATAATGAAGAAAAAAGTTTTCCTAAAGTAAGGCTTAACTGGTTGATTACGATTTATTGCAACCCCCTAGCAAACCCTTATAAATAAAGACTTTCTTCTATTTTAGATCTTGCATAATTTCATTAAAAAAGCTTCTAAATCAATAAAAATTGATAAAAATATAGTGTTAATGATGATATTTATAATAGGAATTAGAAAGGTGATTACGACGTTGAAACCCCTACAAAAAAATAAAGGATGTGATAATTTTGAAAAAGGAAAATGATATAGCAGTAAATAACGAAAATGAGTTAATTGGTGTTGAAAATATTTATCAAGATATACGAAATAAAATAATAACAGCTAGAGAAAAGATGTTTAAACATATTGATAATACGATGACAGAAGTATATTGGTATGTTGGTAAAATAACTTATGAATTATCAGAAAATAGTACAAAAGCAAGTTATGGAAAAAAGATAATTGATGTTTTATCTTCTAAATTAACAAAAGAGTTCGGAAGTGGTTTTTCTTCAGTAAGTATTAGAAGAATGCGAAGATTTTATGAAATGTATCCAATATGGTCGACAGTGTCGACCGAATTATCTTGGGCTCATTTTCAAGAATTAATAAAAATAGATAGAAAAGAAGAAAGAGATTTTTATGAATTAGAATCTATCAAATCTAATTGGGGTTGTAGAGAACTGCGTAGACAAATAAATACTAAATTATATGACAGATATTTAATCTCTCCCGACAAAAATATGATAATTAATGAATCCAAAAAGGGAATTATTGAACGTGAGCCAGAAGAAATATTAAAATCACCATATATATTTGAATTTGCTGGTCTAAAAGAAAATAAAAACTATTTAGAAACAGATTTAGAAAGTGCGTTATTATCACATTTAACAGAGTTTTTATTAGAGCTTGGTAGAGGATTCTCATTTGTTGCAAGTCAACAAAGAATTAAGATAGGCGCAGAATATTATTATCCGGATTTGATATTTTATAATAGATTAGCAAAGTGTTTTGTAATAATAGATTTAAAGATAGGAAAACTTACTCATCAAGATATCGGTCAAATGCAAATGTATGTTAATTATTATAAAAAGACTCAAATGATAGAAGGAGAAAATGAGCCAATCGGAATACTATTATGTGCTGATAAAGACGATGCAGTAGTTGAAATGACTCTAGGGGATGAAATAAAAAATGTATATGCTTCTAAATATTTAACTTATTTACCTACTAAGGAAGAGCTGATTAAAATAATTAAAGATGAGAAAGAGATATATGAATTATCTAAAGAAGAAAATTTAAAAAGTGAGTGAAACAATAATAATTGATCTATAAAAAGTGTAATCACACATTTAACAGTAGAAATATTAAATGTATAATTAAGTTGGAGTATGATTTTATGATTAAATATAATATTGAAGAATTAGCAGAAAAATTAGAACGTTGTCGAAATGTAAATCTTGATGATGTAAAATTAAAAGATGTGGATGAAATAACAGATATAAAAATAGATAGAATAAAACCAAGTAACGAAAAAATATTGGAGTTTTTAATGAAAACAAAAAATCCTTATATATTTAAAGTAAATGGGAAGCTAATTAGAATAAGATTTTCGGAAAAAAGCAATTTAACTGCAGATGATTGTCTTACAAATGTTTTGAAAAATTTATATAGATAGGAGTTAGAATACAATGAATTTAAAATATGTTGAAGTTGATAGTAATAATTTAGAATTAGCAATTAATATTCAAAATACAATATTTCCTTTAGAAGATGGAAGACAAAACTATATTGAAGGTATTACCAATGACTCTTATAGAAAAGAAATGGTAAATTATATAGTTTATGATAATGAAATTCCTATCGGAGTAGTCGGTTTATATTCGTATAATGAGTATCCTCGTGATGCTTGGTTAAGTTGGTTTGGAGTTTTACAAGAATATAGACAAAAAGGGTATGGTTCTAAAATATTTGATTTTTTTGAGAATTTAGCATTGAAAAAAGGATATACTTCGATAAGAGTTTATACTGATGATGAGTTTGATAAGGCAATTTTACTCTATGAAAAAAAGAAAATGGTAAAGGAATTTTATAAGAATGCATTAGAAAGTGAAGAAATAAACAATGGGACAATTATATATTCAAAGTCTTTAATAAAGAAACAAACAGAAAAATGGAATAATAAGTTTTTAGGTTTAACTGCACAAAGCGAAAAAGAAAAGTGAAGGAAGTGATTTTAATGAATAACGGTAATCGACAAAATTCGACAAATATCAATTGGTATCCAGGTCATATGGCAAAAACAAGAAGACAAATAGAAAGTGACTTAAAAATAATTGATATTGTAATTGAACTATTAGATGCAAGAATACCAATTGCAAGCCAAAATCCAGATATCGCACAAATAACAAAAAGAAAGAAGAAAATCATTGTATTAAACAAGTGTGACTTGGCAGATGAAAAACAAAATCAACGATGGGTAGCATATTTTAAGAAAAAAGGAATCCCTGCAGTACTTACAGATTCAAATTCGGGAAAAGGAATTGAAAATTGTATTAGAGAAATTGAAAAAGTAATGGAAGAAGAACTACAAGGACAAGCACAAAAAGGAAGAGTGGGAAGAAAAATTAGAGCAATGATACTTGGAATACCAAATGTAGGAAAATCATCTTTTATTAATCGAATTTCTAAAAGAACCACGGCAGGAGTAGGAAACAAACCAGGGGTTACCAAACAAAAACAATGGATTCGTATCAACGAAAAAATAGAATTGTTAGATACACCAGGTGTTTTATGGCCAAAATTTGAAAGTGAAGAAGTAGGATTAAATTTAGCTTTTACTGGAACCATCAAAGAAGATATTTTACAAAGAACGGAAATAGCCTATCAATTAATAAAATTCTTATTAGAAAATTATAAGGAAAATCTTTGTAAAAGATATGGAATAACAGAACAATATATAGAAGAAACCTTAGAGCAAGAGCAAGCAGAAAATATGAATATCTACGAAATTATGTTAGAAATCGGAAAAAAAAGAGGATGTATCATATCTGGTGGAAATATTGATGACGAAAAAACAGCAAGAATTATTTTAGATGAATTTAAAAATGGAAAATTAGGACGAATTACACTAGAAATGGCTCGTTAGTTAGGCACGTTTTTTTAAGCTAAAAATAGGCAGTACATCTTTGGTATGAAATAGAAAGGATAATAAAATTGAAAGAATTTATAAACATAGAAAAAAATGAAGCAGAAATAAATATGATATCACCACTAACATGGGCTTATGTGGGGGATTGTGTATACGAATTGTATATCAGAACAGAATTAGTGAATCGAACCAATTTGAAACCACATAAATTGCACATTGAATCCATTAAATATGTGAAGGCACAAGCGCAGGCAAAGTTCTTGCAAAAAATCTATGAAGATTTGACACAAGAAGAAAAGGACATTGTAAGGCGTGGTAGAAATGCCGAAAATCACCACTTACCTAAAAATTGTAATGTACAAGATTATAGGTATGCTACAGCCTTTGAAGCTTTAATAGGATATTTATATTTAACCAAAAAAGAAGAGAGATTATGTGATATTTTAGAAAAAGTAGTATTTGAGTAAAGAGGAAGAATATGGAAGTATTATCATATGTAGTAGGAATATTAGGTCTATTTTTTTGGGTAGCAAGTATTCAATGGAAAGAAAAAAGCAAAATTTTAAAATCACAAATTATTGCAAGTATATTTTTCGCAATACAATATTTCTTAATAGGAGCTATGACAGCAGCTTATATGAACTTAGTGTCAACTGTCAGAGCCTATATTTATGATAAACAGGAAGAAAAGAAATCAGTATATAGTTTGTTGATATTTGTTAGTATTGTTTTAATAATAGGAGGAATCAGTTGTAAGGATTGGTTAAATTGTATTCCAATTGTAGCTAGTATAGTATATTCATATATAACATGGCAAAAAAAGACAAAGGTAATTCGAATTGGTTTTTTAATAGCAGGATTCCTATTGCTATACTTTAATTATAGAGTAGGAGCCTATGTTTCTTTTATTGGAAATATATTTGAAATAATATCTAGTATAATTTCAATTTATAGATTGGATATGGTAAAAAGTGAAAAGAACTAATTGACAGAAAGGAAAAAACATGATATGCTATCTAAGAATTAAAAAGGCCCCTTGGTCAAGCGGTTAAGACGCCACCCTCTCAAGGTGGAATCATGGGTTCGATTCCCGTAGGGGTCACCAAAGCTTTACAAAAAGTAAAAACTGGTGAAGGAAGGTTTGAAATCTTATCATGATACTTTCCCAAATAAAAAAATAATTTAAAAATTCATTGACAATTTCAAAAATTAATAGTATATTAATACTAACATTAAAAGGGAGTAGCTTTTAATTACTAATCAACAGTCGCGATACACTTAAGTATCTGGTTAGTAAAACTAAAACAAGTTAAGCGAGACTTTTAAAAGGAAACAAGAATCGTTCCTTTTAAAAGTCTTTTTTGAATACCAAAGAAAAAAATGGTAAAAATAATAAAAAATAAGGAGTGGTGAAAAATTGGAAAAAAACAAGTGGTTTCACAAAAAAGTAAAAGAAGTTGAAAAAGAACTAAAAACAAATTTAGAAAAAGGTCTAACGACAGAAGAAGTGCAAAAAAGGCAAGAAAAATATGGACTCAATCAACTAAAAGCAAAGAAGAAAAAATCATTGATACAAAAATTCTTAGAACAATTCAAGGACTTTTCTATTATCGTGTTAATTATTGCAGCTATTGTATCAGGAGTTGTTGGGGTGGCAGAAGGAGAAGGAGTAACCGATACCATTATTATTTTAATAGTAGTGATTGTAAATGCTATCATAGGAGTTTCACAAGAAGCCAAAGCAGAAAAATCCTTAGAAGCTTTGCAGAAACTAACAGACCATGCCTCAAAAGTAATTCGAAATGGAGAAATAACAGTGGTTTCAGCCAAAGAGCTAGTACCAGGTGATATTGTTGTTTTAGATACAGGTGATTATATTCCAGCGGATTTAAGATTGATAGAAGCGGTTAATTTAAAATCACAAGAAGCATCTTTAACAGGGGAATCTATGCCAGTTGAAAAAAATACAGAAGTAATTGAAGAAGCAGAAGTAGGAATTGGAGATAGAATAAATATGCTATTTTCTTCTAGTTTAGTAACCTATGGTAGAGGAAAAGGTATTGTAGTAGAAACAGGAATGACAACAGAAGTAGGAAGAATTGCAGGAATGCTTGATGGTGCAGAAGAACAAACAACGCCACTTCAAGACAAATTAAATAAATTAGGAAAAACCTTAGGAATTGCAGCATTAGCAATTTGTGTATTCATCTTTATGATTGGTTTAATGCAAGGAAAAGAACCAATCCATATGTTTATGACAGCAGTTAGTTTAGCAGTAGCAGCTATACCAGAAGGGCTAGTAGCAGTATCTACCATTGTTTTAGCCATTGGAGTACAAAAAATGGTAAAAAGAAATGCCATTGTAAAAAAACTTCCAGCAGTTGAAACACTCGGAAGTGCAACTGTTATTTGTTCTGATAAAACAGGAACCTTAACGCAAAATAAAATGACAGTGGAAAAAATCTTTTGGAATAATACAACAAAGGAAATGCATGATATTTCAAAAGAGGAAATGGAGGATGAATTAAAAAAATTAGTATATGCTAATATGCTATGCAATGATACAAAAATAGCAAAAGATGGAACACTAACAGGAGATCCAACCGAAACAGCGTTGGTTGATATGGCATTTCAATTAAACTTTGATCCAAGTCTATATGACAGAACGCCACGTGTAGAAGAAATACCATTTGATTCGGATCGAAAGTTAATGACAACTGTCAATCAAGTAGGAGATAAATACATTGTATATACCAAAGGTGGCATTGATGAATTATTAAAAAGATGTAATGCTTATGAGATGAATTCCAAAATTTATGAAGATTTAGGAAGTTATAGCAATAAAATAAGACAAGAAAATGAAGAAATGGCAAAAGAAGCCCTAAGAGTATTAGGATGTGCCTATAAAGAAATAGACCATATACCATCTAAAGAAGAAATGAAAGACATAGAAAATGATTTAATCTTTATTGGTATGGTAGGTATGATAGACCCAGCAAGAGAAGAAGCCAAAAAAGCAGTAGAAAAATGTAAAACAGCAGGAATCAAAACGGTTATGATTACAGGTGATCATAAAATAACAGCAATAGCCATTGCTAAGAAACTAGGAATATTAGAAAAGGAAAGTGAAGCAATTACCGGATTAGAACTAGAACAAATGTCAGATGAAGAATTAGTAAAAAATGTTAGAAAGTATTCTGTTTATGCAAGGGTATCACCAGAGCATAAAGTGCGAATTGTAAAAGCATGGCAAAAAAATGGTGAAATTGTAGCTATGACTGGAGATGGCGTAAACGATAGTCCTGCTTTAAAAACAGCAGATATCGGATGTGCTATGGGAATTGTTGGGACAGATGTTGCCAAAGAAGCAGCAGACGTAATCTTAACCGATGATAACTTTGCAACCATTGTATCAGCTGTAGAAGAGGGAAGAAGAATTTATGATAATATTCTAAAAGTAATCCAATTTTTATTATCAAGTAATGTAGGAGAAATTGTTGTATTATTTTTGGCAACATTATGCACGCCATTATTTGCAAAATGGTTTGGAATAACAGATATTACCCATCTAGAGATTTTATTGCCAATTCATATTTTATGGATTAACTTAGTAACAGACTCACTTCCAGCCTTAGCCTTAGCTTTCGACCCAGCAAATTCAGATATTATGACAAGAAAACCAGTTAAACCAAATCAAGGTGTATTTACCAAAGGTATGACATGGAGAGTGATTTATCAAGGTGTTATGATAGGACTTTTAACTTTAGCAGCTTTTGTAATAGGATTAGCAACCACTCATACACCAATTGATGGACTTACCTTGGATGAATCTAAAATAGAAGTAGGTCAAACAATGGCTTTTGTAACACTTGCATTATCAGAATTAGTACACGTATTTAATATAAGAAATCATAAAAAATCAGTTTTTCAAACCAAAGTATGGAATAACAGCAAATTAATATGGGCAATCTTAGCATCTGCAGCATTAATGATAGTAATTTTAGCCATACCAGCTTTAAGAACCATATTTAGTATACCAATATTGCCAACACAAAACATATTAGAATTAGTAGGATTAATTCTAGCACCACTGGTAATTGTAGAGATATTTAAGGCATTTAAAATTAATACAGCAAAAGACGAATAAAATTAGTAAGAAAACAAACTTGCAAAATAAGCATTTGTATAGTAGAATAAAAGAACCAATCAAGAGAAAAATCAAAGAAGATTTAATGGCAAGGAGGAAACAAAAATGAAGGATAAATTTTATATCACAACACCAATCTACTATCCAAGTGGAAGATACCACATTGGAACAGCTTATACAGAAGTATTAGCAGATAGTATCAAAAGATATCATGCATTAAAAGGTGAAAATACCTATATGCTAACAGGTTCAGATGAACATGGTCAAAAAATCCAAGAAAAAGCCAAAGAAGCAGAAAAGACTCCAAAACAATATGTAGATGAGATGGCAGCTATGGCAAAAGAACTCTGGGCAAAAATGGAAATTCAGTATGATGATTATATTCAAACCACAGAAGAAAGACATGAAAAAATCGTACAAAAAATATTTGACCGTTTTATGGAACAGGGGGATATTTATAAAGGGGAATATGAAGGATGGTATTGTGTACCATGTGAAACCTATTTTACCCAAACACAATTAGTAGAAGGAAAATGTCCAGATTGTGGTAGAGAAGTAAAACGAATGAAAGAAGAATCCTATTTTTTCAATATGAAAAAATATGCAGATAAACTTTTAACCTATTACGAAGAACACCCAGACTTTATCAAACCAGCCTTTCGTAAAAATGAAATGATTAACAACTTTATCAAACCAGGATTAGAAGATTTATGTGTAACCAGAACTTCTTTCGATTGGGGAATAAAAGTATTAAAAGACCCAAAACACGTAGTTTATGTTTGGTTAGATGCCCTAACAAATTATATAACAGCATTAGGATATTTATCAGAAGACGACACCTTATTTAAACAATATTGGCCAGCAGATTTGCAAGTAGTGGGAAAAGATATTGCCAGATTTCATTTGATTTATTGGCCTATTTTCCTAATGGCATTAGATTTACCATTACCAAAAACAATCTTAGTGCATAATTGGATTATGATGAAAGATGGGAAAATGTCAAAATCAAAAGGAAATGTCATTTATCCAGAAACGCTAATGGAACGATATGGAGTAGATGCTACAAGATATTTTCTATTAAAAGCAGTACCAGTTGCACAAGATGGGCTATTTACACCAGAAGAATTTGTCGAAAGATATAATTTTGATTTATGCAATGACTTAAGCAATTTGTTAAATCGAACGGTATCTATGGTAAATAAATATTTTGAAGGAAATGTACCAAGTTATTGTGGCATACCAAATGAAGTAGATGAAGAATTTGAAACTTTTACCAATGAACAAATTGAAAAATTTGAACAAAAAATGGAGGAATATGAAATAGCAAATGCCTTGCAAGAAATTTGGGTGTTAGTAGCCAGAACCAACAAATACATTGATGAAACTATGCCATGGGTTTTAGCAAGAGAAGATGGGGATGAAGAAAAACTAGCATCTTGTATGTATCATTTAATTGAAAATTTAAGAAAAATAGCAATCTTAATAAAACCATTTATGAATGACACAGCAGAAAATATTTTTAGGCAAATAGGGATTGAAAAACAAGAATTAAAAACTTGGCAGTTCATAAAAGAATATAACAAAATGGAAGATACAAAAGTAATTCAAAAAGGGGAACCGATTTTTATGAGACTAAAAGCAGAAGACGAAATAGAATATATCAAAAATGTAATGAAAAATTAGATATTAAAACTCCAATTATTTTATTGGAGTTTTTTTCAAAATATACTACTAAAAACATAAAAAATAGTATATAATAGTGTCAGAAAAAATAAAAAGGTGTAAAAAATGTAGAATAAGAGGATGTAGGAAATGATAAATGATAACAATTATCCATTAAATATTTATAAAATCGATACAAAAGCAAAATTAGATAAAAGAAAGATTTTTATTATTTTAGGTATTGTTTTATCATTCATCTGTATTCTTTTTATAGGAAAATATCTTGTAAGGATTGGAAACCAGTATCAAGTATATAAACAATACGAAGCTCAACTACAAGCTCTTCAACAGCAAGAAGAAAATAAAATAAAACAAGAAGAAAAAGAAAGAAATCCAAGATTAACAGATGTACGGAAGACAAAATGTAAACAAAATTTATCAATCAGATACGAAAAGAGCCTTTTTAACCTTTGATGACGGACCATCTTCTGTTACACCAAAAATTTTAGATATATTAAAACAAGAAAAGGTAAAGGCAACTTTCTTTGTCTTAGGTTCAAGAGTAGAAGTTATGCCAGAAACAACGAAAAGAATCTATCAGGAAGGTCATTATATAGCAAGTCATGGCTATTCCCATATCTATTCTCAAATTTATGCTTCTCCAGAATCTGTTTTAGAAGAATACAATAGATGTAATGAAGAGATAAAAAAAGCAATTGGAATCAATGAATATAACTCTCACTTATTTCGATTTCCAGGGGGACTTGTGGGAGGAAAATATGCAACCATAAAAGATCAAGCAAAAGAATTGCTATCCCAAAACGAAGTTTTACATATTGACTGGAATGCCTTAACAGGAGATGCAGAAACCAATAACCTTTCCATTGAATTTGAATTGAAAAGATTACAAGAAACAACAGAAAATAAGAATAGTGTTGTCATATTACTACATGATGCACCAGCCAAAAGCGTAACAGCAGATGCATTACCACAAATTATTAACCAGTTAAAAGAACGAGGTTACGAATTTAAGAATTTTTATGAAATAATAGAATAATAGAAGGGAGAACTCACCTTGCCTAAAAAGACAGTAGAAAAAAAGAAAAGTATAAAAGAAAAATTAGAATATTTAGGGTTAGATTTAGACAATATACCAAAAGAAATACAAGACTATGAACCATTAGAATTTAGAATTCCTAAATTCTATGACGAAAAACAATATAGACAATATCGCTATATACCAGTCAAAAAAATACAAATATTATTATCACCAACACATCGATTAGATGAAATAGAAGAAAAATATAAAAAAGCAAAACCATTAGCAGAATATTTAGATAGCCAGACAGAAGAAAATATCTTACATTATACTACTTTCTTAAATATGTTAAATCAATTAAAAATAGAAGAAGTAGAAAAGATTACACAAGAACAAAGTAATTTAAGTAAACAAATACCATTTAAAGTAAAATATGAAAACAATTATTTATGGCAGATTTATTATTCAGAAAATACAGATCAGTATTTTATGTTAGTACCAACAGAAGATACAGATTATTCAACCTTTTTCTTTTTATTAAAAAGAAAGTTAGAAAAAAAGCGAGCAGATAAGATATTTGTGCCAATTCGAAATGTGGGATATAGTAGTACCTATTTAAAAAAATCAGAATTTGAAGATATCGAAAACTATTTATGGTTGTTTACCAAAGATTGGCCACTTGTTTATGAAGTATATGATAAACGAAATCAACTAAGCATACACATAGTAGGAGAAACCGAGGTTTATCAAAAAATAAAAAGTTCGTATAAAATAAAATTAGGAAATCAAGCAGAAGCACAAGAATTTTATAAATTATTAAAAGCAATGTTTATTTTACAAACAGAACTACCTCAGTATTTTCACTTTAGGACGAATATCGACAAAAATGGTCAAATCGAATTTTATCGAGGGGATCATAAAATAGAATATGCTGCTATTGCTAATTGGATTCATAAAGAATATGAGGAAGGAGAAGGACAACAAAAGAAATTAGAAGATTTAATACAAGAAAATAAGCAGAAATTAGAAAATTTGAAAATCGAGATAGCGGCACAAGAAATAGAATATCTAGCAAAAGAGAAACAAATTTCAACCTTTCTAGAATGTAAAAAATCATTTTTGGGAAAATTTAAATATTATTTTAAATATAGTAAGAAAAACAATAAAAATAAAAAACTAAAAGAAGTTAAACTAGAAGAAAAACAAACAGAAGAAATAGAAGAAACACAGGAAATGCCAAAAAGGAAAAGAAAAAAAGCAAACTATACCATTGAAGAATTAGTAGAATTATATAAAAACATAGAGATAAAAGAAAACGAATGGAAAAATTTATGGATGGATATCAATAGTTTGAAGCTGAAAAACAAAAATATGCAGAAGAAAATTGAAAATGCAACAGCATTCATTGCAGAAATTGACAGTCATAAGAAAAGTATCTTTGAATTTTGGAAATATAGTAATAAAGATGAGATGGCAACTTTACCAGAAGGAGAAGCAGAAGAGATTAATATCATCAAAAAAATAACAAGAACTTTTGACTATGAAGAAGACTTTGAAAAGTTTGGAAAAACAATGGATAAAATACAAAGAAAAAGCTTGAACAAAGAAGAAACAGATAGTATCTATATTACAACTACGAATGTATTAGAATTATTAAATAAAATAAAAATTAATGAATTTTTGCCAAAAGACATAGAAACTGTACTAAAGCAAATAAAAAAGGAAGCAGTGCAAGAAAAAATACTAACAGAAAATGAAGAGTTTGATATATTTGGAGGAATTGTTCAAGATACTACAAAAGTATCAAAAATAAAGAATAAGAAGCATAGGGAATTAGCAAAGGATAAATTTAATATATTAGAAATTAATAAAAATACGAAACAAATTGGATTTAAACTATCTTTAGAAAAAGTAATTGCCAATATTAAAGAAACATTGAATAAAGTGGTTATACCAGAAGATATATCCGTATACAAAGCAATGGTAAATGAGAAATTAGATGATAGACAAATAAATGTATTTAATATCCATCCAGAAAATGAAATACAAGAAATAGCTAAAGAAGAAAACAGTAAAATAAACTTCTATAAAATAAACTTAAAAGAAGGTTCAAATGCCATTAGCTATACAAATAGTATTTTCTATGATAATCAAAACAAAACATTACCAGTTGGACAAGATTTATCTACTAAGATATTGGTAGATATAACAAAATTAAATTTAAATCTAAAGAGAAAAACAAATTTTAAAATAGTAGAATGGGAAGATGAAACAGATGATTTTTCAAAAGTAATCATTAAAACAGTTAATGTATTTGAGTTTGATGCAGAAATAAAAAAACAAGTAGAAAATTAGAGTTAAAATCTAGACAATTATAAAAATATGTGCTAATATATATTAGTACATATTTTTATATATGCCGATGTGGCGGAATTGGTAGACGCACACGACTCAAAATCGTGCGGGAAACCATGTGGGTTCGAGTCCCACCATCGGTACCAGTATGGATGTTTTTATGGGATTTGGTGTTCCATAAGAACATTTTTTTATTTGTGCTGATAATGATAATCTAGGTGCGTATTTTACATTTACGCCTTTTCCGTGTATTTATTGACATATCTGTATTACATAGATTTTTTTCTATAAAGTTATTCCCGTATTACATATAGGAAGCGTGGCTATCGCTTGGCCACGCCATACTATTAGTCTCATTTTCTAAATATAAGTAAAGTTTTTTCAAAACTAATTGCTTTTATTAAATAATTTATTATAAAAAGTTACGAGTTGACAGCTGCGAAAAATCGTAGTGCTATATTAGTATGATTTATCATAAGAGAGATGTGTTATGGTTAAAATTAATAATTTGACAAATGTTTTAGATGATGATTTGTTAAATATTATATATGAAGAAAGATATGAAAAGTTATCAACAATAATGGACAGAAAAAATATTAATAGTTTGCTAGAAAATAGAAAGAAATCGTATGAAGATATAAAAATAGCTATTAACAATATATCTAATGCATTTGTTGAAACTAAAAAGATAGTAAAAGAAAGTATAGAAAATTACTTGAATATTTTAAATATAATTGGAAGTTATGAAAGTGAAAAAATTCTATAAATGCGGATTTTTATGATGGAATAAACATAAAATTAAATAAATAGAGAATGTTTTATAATATTGTTGAAAAATGTGGAAATATATGGTAGTATAGTTATGTAAAATGAAAAGGAGATAATTATGATAGACCTTTATATTCATACTAATTATTCTGGTGGAGAAAATGATTTGATAGAAATATTAAAAATAGCAGAGAAATGTAGCAATAGAATTAATTGGATATAATATTAATACCGATTTAGCACAAGATAAAATATCAGAATTATATTTATCAAAAGAAGATTATAATATTTATGAAACTAATTTAATAATAGATAAATGCATTGAAAAAGGGCTAAAAATTGATATAAGTAATAAAGCGTGGAATAACGCAAGAAGATTTTTGTTAACATATACATCAAATCCTAATAGTGATTTTTTGTTGATTTCTCAAGACTTGTTCCATCATATAAACAAGTTGTTGAGTTGATAAAACAATGTGGAGGAAAAGTGTTTATGCCACATATATTCAAATATAATGAAAATTCTAAAAGTGTTTTAGAAACTCTAGTAAGAGAGAAATTGATAGATGGAATAGAAGGATATTATTCATATTATTCTCAAGAACAGCAACAATTTGTACTTGAATTTGCAAAAAACATAATTTATATATTTCAGGTGGAAGTGATTCACATGGTACTCCTGATTCGGAAATAGGAATAGGTATAGGAAATCTAAATGTACCAGAAGAAATTATATATCCTTGGATTGACCAATCTAAATGGAACTTCATATATCCGTTAAATTATGGCTATATTCCTAATACAATTAGTGGAGATGGAGATGAATTAGATGCATACATAATAGGAGTATTTGAACCATTAAAGGAATTTGATGGAAAGTGCATAGCAGCAGTACATAGACTAAATGATGATGATGATGATAAACTAATAATTACACCAGAAGGAAAGAAATATAGTAAAGAACAAATAGAGGCTTTAGTAGAGTTTCAAGAGAGATTTTTCAAATATGAAATTATAGAAGAAATGCAAAATATAAGAGACAAAGGAGAAGAAAGATAGTTATGAAATATAAGTACATATTTTTTGATTGGGGATATACTTTAATTAACAAATTTAGAAATGTTGATGATGAAATAAATATTATATTAGAAAAATATAATTTAAAATGGGATGATATATTTAGAAAATGGAAAAATTATCAAATATTAAATTCACTAGGAAAAATTACAGAAAAAGAAATATATAAAGATTTAGCATTAATACTAAACATATCTGAAGAAGACTTAGAAAAAATTGATATGTTATTGTTGGAATCTCATATTTTAGATGAAGAAACAAAAAATACAATTATCAAATTATATGAAAAAGGATATTATTTAGGAATTATAAGTAATAATTCAATAAGGAATGTAGAATACATTCTTGAGCGAGAAGGTATAAAAAAATATTTTAAGAAAATAGTTATCTTGGAGGTAGTAAAAGAAAGAAAACCAAATTTAAAAGTATATATGAAAGCTTTTGAAGATATTTCAAAAGAAGAATATGGTAAGATTGCTTTTGTAAGTGATGAATTATTAGAAGACTTATTAGGAGTGAAAGTATTAGGAGTAAAAACTATTTGGTATGAGCAAGAGATAGATAATAAATGGAAGAAAAAAGAAGAAATTTTAATGCAACCAGATTATAAAATAAGATCTATGAAAGAATTATTAGAGATTGTAGAATAAAGAATTTAAAATATGAAAATAGAAAATATTATGGTGATGATATTGAAGTTATATCTATTGCTTTTCAGAGCATATGTGGTGCTTTTATTATTTGCTCAAAATTACTACTAAGGCAATAATAGCCATGTAATTGTTGATTTTTAAGCATTTTGTAAAAATTCCTATAAGAACACTCCAACCAAACTTTTATAAAGAAAGAATCCTTTTTACAAAATTCAAAACTTTTTTATAAAAAGCTTCTTTTTTTATGGGAGTTGGCAGAAAAGTATTTTCATGTGTGTTATTTGCAAATTTTGAGCGTTTCTTAAATAAATTATCAACAGGATATTTTTGTTTTAAACCCTCTTGATAACTAATTTCATTTTTTAATATCAGTTCATTATAACTTTTTCTTTCTTCTTCTTCACACCAATAATTTAAATACAACATAGCTAATATATGTTTTGTTTTATCCATTAAATCAATATTTTCTATCCCTTGTGAAAAATCAAAATCTGGATGGTAGCTTTTAGAAGCCACTTCCATAAAAAAAGCAACTAATTTATTTGGAATTTTCTTTTTTTCTTCTTTTGGTAATAATTTCAAAATAGTAAGAACCTCTACAACAGCTTTACTATATTCTTCTGATACAGAATCATTTTTCATCTTCTATCCTATCTCCTTGTCTTGAGTAAATTAGATTTTTAACTCCGGATTTTGTTTCTTTTGTAACTTTCTCAATATCGCTCTTAGAAACAGTATTTGTTATCTGTGCTATTTGTGGCATTATATTATGGGATTGACTTTTTTGTATATCATAAGCTTGATTAATTAACGTAAATCCTTCTTGTAAAATTTGTGATACAATATCACAATACTGCTGTTTCTCTTCAGGATTGTACAAATTAAATTGATATTTAATCCCTTTAAAATTATAGCACTGTTCCAATACATTATCAATTTTTTGTATAGGAGTGGTTATAGAAGAGATATCAGGAAAATAAATATCTTGATACGTTTGAAAGAAATCTTGCATAGATAGTTTTGGTAGTTTTGTAACAATGTTTTTTTTATGAGCAAAACTAAGAGGACTGTTCAAATTTGTTTCGGAAAAGGTTTGGTCTTTATTTTGCCAATAGTCAGTTTGGACCATGATATCATTCAATGGTTGCAATTTGGTTTCGTCTCCAGATAATCGATATTGTTTCAAACTATTTGTATCAATTTTTTCTAATAAATACTCAGTCATATTAGACATAAGTCCTTGATATTCAGAAGGTACAAGAACTTCACGATATTTCTTTTGCATTTCTTCTTTTGACATTTTCATATAACGCGCCATTGCTATTTCTTCTTGTATGGTGTTCAGACTTTCTTCCAAAAATAATCCTGTACAAGAAGTTGTTTTTTGTTTCCTTTTTCCATCTGATATTTTCTCAAAAGAATATTTAAATTGAGCAGTTCCTATTCTTTCTAGTAAAATACCATCTTCTAACATTTTGTAGGCGTTCTTTTCGGCATGAAAAGCATGACCTAATTCATGAATTAAGTAAGGAACATTAATATCTGTTCCCAAAAAAGTAAATTCTTTACTAAAACGTGGTAGACGTTGAAGATAAAGAAATGACTTTTTGCCCATTAGCTGCATATCTTCATTTAGAATAGGAGAAGAAATATAGGCTGCTGGTGCTACTCCTTTTCCATATTCACCTAAAATGTTGCTATCATCATCAATGATATGAGGATTAATATTGCCAATATAGGTATCTGTTAATTTTTTTAGATCATCTTCGGTCAAGTTTTCGGTAACAACAATAGGGGTATGAGTTAACATTTGATAAAATAAATTTCTGTCTTCTTGAGGATAGTCTGCTAACATACTTGGAATGATTCTTTTTAGTACCGTCTTTAAGCTTTCGTTTCCTGGTTTGTCTTGTGTTTCATATCCATATTTTTTACAAATTTCATCTAAAATAATTTCATATTCTGTTTCTATTACTTCCATAGTTTTTCCTTTTACATCACATATTATAGAATGATAAATCTTCAATCTGTTTATCAGTTTATCACATACGAAGTGGATTTGTAAATATCATAGAGTACTTATATACAAAAATTTACAAAAAACTATTGCAAAAAAGATGATGTTCTTATATACTACACAAGAAGAAATAAATGACGAAATAAGACAATGTATAAGATAAACAGAATATTGACAAGTCTATAATAATGATATAAAATAAGTGAGAAAAAAGAAATAAGGAGGAAATTTAAATGGAACTAAAAGGAAGTAAAACAGAGAAAAATTTAATGGAAGCATTTGCAGGAGAATCACAAGCAAGAAATAAATATACATACTTTGCAAGCAAAGCAAAAAAAGAAGGGTATGAGCAAATAGCAGCTATTTTCCAAGAAACAGCTGACAATGAAAAAGAACATGCAAAAATGTGGTTTAAACTATTACAAGGAGGAGAAATTCTATCAACAGCTGAAAACTTAAAAGCAGCAGCAGAAGGCGAAAACTACGAGTGGACAGATATGTATGACAGAATGGCAAAAGAAGCAAAAGAAGAAGGATTTGACCATATTGCATTCTTATTCTCAGAAGTTGCTAAAATAGAAAAAGAACACGAAGAAAGATACAAAAAATTATTAGAAAATGTAGAAGATGGATTAGTATTTAGCAAAGATGGAGACAGAATTTGGAAATGTAGAAACTGTGGTCATATTGTAATTGGAAAAGCAGCTCCAGAAATATGCCCAGTATGTGCTCACCCAAAAGCATACTTTGAAATAAAAGCAGAAAATTATTAAGATAAGATAAAAAATAAAAGAAAAGAAATTATAAAGGAGTAAAATCTAATATAATTTCTTTTTTTGCTAGAAAAAAGAAGAAGACTGTGATATAATAAGCCCGTATAAAGGAGAAAATTATGCCAAAATTTTTTGTAACACAAGAACAAGTAAAAGAAGATAAAATAAGAATAATAGGAAATGATATCAATCATATCAAAAATGTACTACGAGAAAAAGTAGGAAACGAACTAACCATTTGTAATATAACCAATGAGCAAAACTACTTATGTGAAATTGTAAATATAGAAGAAGTCATTGAATGCAAAATAATAAAAAAATTAGAAAATGAAGTAGAGTCTAAGATAAAGGTAACCATTATGCAGGGATTACCAAAAGCAGATAAAATGGAATTAATCATTCAAAAATCAGTAGAATTAGGAGTTTATGACATCCTACCAATTGAAATGAAAAGATGTGTGGTAAAATTAAAAGAAAACGATAAAGCAAAAAAAGTCCAAAGATGGCAGAAAATAGCAGAAGTAGCAGCTAAACAATGTGGAAGAAATCGAATTCCTACTATAAAATCACCCATAAATTTAAAAAATATTTGTCATTTAATGAAAGAATATGATATAGTATTTGTGGCCTATGAAAATGAAACAGAAAATACCATAAAACAAGAACTAAAAAAACTAAAAGAAAAATATCATCAAAAAGAAATAAAAATAGCAGTTATTGTAGGACCAGAAGGTGGAATTGCGCCAGAAGAAGTGGAAATGTTGCAAGCAAATAAGGCTACTACCATCACATTAGGAAAAAGAATATTAAGAACAGAAACCGTAGCTTTAAATGTGTTAAGTATTATCATGTACGAACTAGAAAATTAGGAGGAAACGATGAAAAAAACAATATTCAAAAATCTACTAAAAGCTATTGGAGTTATGTGCTATTTTATGGTTTTAAATTTTGCTTATAGTAGAATGAATTTGGCTAGATTAGTCGAAGATATTAAAGTATTTGCGGGAACCTTTTTGATATTGGGAATTCTTACTTTAGAAAAAGCTTATCGAGAAGATTGTGGCACGCCAGCCATTACAGGAGTTGAATTATTCGTTTTATCTTTACACTCCTTATCAATTATGCATATGATTAGCTTATTTAAATATGACTTTCAATTGTATTTATTAGTTTCATCTTATATCTTTGCCATCTATTATGTACTAAAAGCAATCTTTCACTATACCAAAGAGAGAAAAGAATATTTAAAAGGGTTAAGTGATATATCTGAAATTGTAAAAGAAGACAAACCAATCAAAAAAGAAGCCAAAAAAACAAAAACTAAAAAAGAGGGAAAAGAAAATGATTAAAAGTATGACAGGATATGGAAAAGCAAATGTGTCCAAAAATGCCAGAGAATATCAAATTGAAATAAAAAGTGTTAATCATAGATATTTAGACATATGTGTAAAAATACCAAGGCAACTTAGTTATTTAGAAGAAATCATAAAAAAACAAATAGCAACTAAAGTAAAAAGAGGAAAAATAGATGTTTTTGTAACCTTTGAAAACGACTCATTACAAGGAAGAACTATACAAATCAATACAGAATTAGCAAAAGCCTATATCGATGAACTAAAAAAATTAGCACAAAAAGAAAATTTATTAGCTGACATACAAGTAAATGACATAGCAAAATATCCAGATGTGTTAAAAATTCAAAATGACCAAAATGATGATACCATTCAAGAAGAAGTAATAGAAACAGTAAAAAGTGCTACTCATCATTTAATTCAAATGAGACAAGTAGAAGGCAATAAAATGGCAGAAGATTTGTTAGTAAGATTAAATAACATACAAATAAAAGTTGAAGAAATATCTAAACTTTCTACTGGACTTATTGAAGAATATATAGTAAAATTAGAAGAAAGAATAAAACAGCTTTTGCCAGAAGGAGAAGTGGATTCAACAAGATTATCACAAGAAGTAGTAATATATGCTGATAAATGTTCAGTAGAAGAAGAGATAACAAGACTAAACAGTCATATTGCGCAATTTAAAACACTGTTAAATTCGGAAGAAGCAGTTGGAAAAAAATTAGACTTTATCATCCAAGAAATGAATCGAGAAACCAACACAATTGGCTCAAAAGCCAATCACTTAGATATTACCAACAGAGTGATTGATATAAAAACAGAAATAGAAAATATAAGAGAACAAGTTCAAAATATAGAATAGAAAGGAATTGATTTTATGCAATTGGTAAACATAGGATTTGGAAACATTGTTTCAGCAGAAAGAATTGTCGCAATTGTAAGTCCAGAATCAGCACCAATTAAAAGAATGGTACAAGAAGCAAAAGACGAAAAAACAGCAGTAGATGCCACTTATGGAAGAAGAACAAGAGCCGTATTAATTATGGATTCAGGACATATCATATTATCTGCTGTGCAACCAGAAACGGTTGGAGGAAGAATAGACAAAACAATATCACAAGAAGAAATCAATAAATAAACAGCAAAGCTGTAAAATAATTTTTTTTAGAAAGGAAAGTGATTAAAAATGATGGTAAAACCAAGTGTAACAGATTTATTAACAAAAGCTAACAATCGTTATGAATTAGTAATTGCAACAGCAAGACGTGCCAGACAAATTGCAGCAGGAGAGGAAGCAAAAACAAATGTCAAAGAAGAATCTCCAGTAACTTTAGCAGCAAATGAAATTGCAGAAGGGAAGGTAGAAATATGCTAGTCATTTTATCTGGGGTAGCAGGAGCAGGAAAAGATACAATCAAAAAAGAACTGATAAAAAGGATGGAAAATGTAGAATCACTTCCATCTTATACTTCACGACCTATGAGAGAAGGAGACGTAGAAGGTGGAACTTATAATTTTGTCAGCAGAGAAGAATTTGAGAAAATGATAGAAAATGGAGAATTCTATGAATATGATGTACATCACAATCATTATTATGGAACTTCTAGAAAACTGTTAAATGAAAAGATGGAAAGTGGAAAAATTATTGTAAAAGATATTGATGTAAATGGAACAGAACACTTACAAGATTTATTGAAAGCAGATACAAAAGTAGTCACCATTTTCTTAAGAGTTCCAAAAGAAGAACTAGAAAGAAGACTACAACAAAGAGTGGATAAACCAAGTCCAGCAGAAATACGTCTACGTTTAAGTCGATTTGAATATGAAGAATCTAGAATTAACTTATACGATTATGTATTAAAAAATGATAATTTAGAAAAGACCGTTCAAATTGTAATGGCAATTTTAAAAAATGAGATGAATGGCTAATTAGGGACGGTTCTTCTTTAGCCATTGGCTATCGAAGAACCGTCTTTCGTTGTTTTAGAAGGAGAAAATATGGTAGCAGAAGTAATTATCAATCGAACCGCAAAGAAATTAAATAGAACCTTCGACTATGGAATTCCACAAGAACTAGAAGACCTTATCATAATAGGAAGTAAGGTGCTAGTTCCTTTTGGCAAGGGCGGAAAGATAGAAGAAGCTTTTGTGGTAGGAATCAAAGAACAATCGCAATATGAAGTAAAAGAAATTACAAAAATAGAAGATAATTTAAGCAACAAGCAAATAGAACTAGCAAGATGGATGGCAAAAAGATATTTTTGTAATGTATCAGATTGCATTAAACTCATGTTAACACCTGGAACAAGAAACAAACAAAACAAAGTACAAGAGAAAACCATTCGGAGCAGTCTATTTAAAAAAAGAAAAAGAAGAAATAGATTTTGCCATTGAAATGGGAATGATAAAGTCTGAAAAACAAAAAAGAGTACTCAATTTTATTGAAAACAATGAAGGAGCAACGATATCAGAAATAGAGATGTTAACAGATTGTTCGAGAGCAATCGTAAATACCTTAATAAAAAATGATTATTTAGAAATAATAGAAAAAAAGATTCAAAGAGATCCTTTAAAAGATAAAAAAGTAGAAAAAACTGAAAAATTGATTTTAACAAAGGAACAAGAAAAAGCTTATGAAAAAGTAGTATCTTGCATAGAACATAATCAATATCAAGAATTTTTGCTATATGGAGTAACTGGATCTGGAAAAACAGAAGTTTATTTACAACTAATCCAAGAAGTCATAGAAAAAGAAAACACAGCCATTGTATTAGTACCAGAAATATCATTGACGCCACAAATGTTAGAACGATTTATTTCACGATTTGGAAAAGAAAGAATAGCAGTATTACATAGTAAGTTGTCAATAGGAGAACGATATGATGAATGGAATAAAATAAGAGAAGGAAAAGCAAAAATTGTAATCGGAGCAAGATCAGCCATTTTTGCACCAGTCAAAAATTTAGGAATTATTATGATCGATGAAGAACATGATAGTTCTTATAAATCAGAGTCAAATCCTAAATATGATGCTAAACAAGTAGCAAAATTTATCGCCAAACAAAATAATTGCCCACTCTTATTGGGAAGTGCAACACCAGATATCAATACTTATTACAAAGCTGTTAATACGAATAAAATAGAATTGCTAAAATTAACCAAAAGAGCAAATGCATCTTCTTTACCAAAAGTAACAGTAGTTGATTTAAAACAAGAATTGGCGAATCGGAAATCGATCTATGTTAAGTGTAGATTTATATCAAGAAATACAAGAAAATTTAAAGCAAAAAAGGCAAACGATATTATTTTTAAATCGAAGAGGATATTCTACCTTTATTATGTGTAGAAATTGTGGGTATACAGTTCAATGCAAAAATTGTAATATTAGTTTAACCTATCATAGTTATGAAAGAAAACTAAAATGTCATTATTGTGGTTATGAAGAAAGTCTAGTGAGGATATGCCCAGAATGTGGAAGTGATAAAATCCGTTATTTTGGAACAGGAACACAAAGACTAGAACAAGAAATTCAGAAACAATTTCCAGAAGCAAAAACCATAAGAATGGATGTAGATACCGTTACTAAAAAGAATTCACATGAACAAATATTAAATCAATTTAAAAATGAAAATATTGATATTTTAATTGGAACACAAATGGTAGTAAAGGGGCATCATTTTCCAAATGTAACCTTAGTTGGTGTCATTGCAGCAGATAGTTCATTAAACATCGATGATTATAGAGCCAATGAAAGAACTTTTCAAATTTTAACCCAAGTGGCACGGACGAGCAGGGAGAGAAAAGTTGCCAGGAAAAGTAGTGATACAAAGTTATAATCCAGAAAACTTTAGTATTCAATGTGCAAGAAAGCAAAATTATGAAATGTTCTATGAAATAGAAATTGCTTTAAGAGAACAGTTGAAATATCCACCATTTTGCGATATAATAGTAATTAGTTTCAATAGTTTAAAGGAAAAAGAGTTAAAACAAGTCAGTAATTGGGTATATGAATTTGTAAAGAATCACTTAGGAGAAACTTTTAAAGTATTTGCACCTATGCCAGCACCAATTGATAAAATTCAAAATCGATTACGCTATCGAATTATTGTAAAAGGAAATATGACACCAAAGGCAAATGAAGTATTAAACGAATGTTTAAAAGAGGTTTATCAAAAGGATTTAAAATCAACGAGAGTAGCAATTGATGTCAATCCCAATAATATGAGTTAGAATGTAAAAGGTCATGTCCATTTTGTTATGGATGAATTAGCAAAATATTTTAATATAAATATCGTAGAATATAAAAATAAGGTAGGAGGAAGAAAATGGCAATTAGAAATTTAAGATATGAGGGAGACGAAATCTTAAAAAAGAGGTCAAGAGAAGTAGACGTTATTGACGAAAAAATACAAACTTTAATTGATGATATGATAGAAACCATGCATAAGTATAATGGAGTAGGACTTGCAGCGGTACAAGTAGGAGTATTAAAAAGAGTAGTAGTGATTGACCTTTATGATGATAATGGACCAATTGTATTCATCAATCCAGCCATTCTAAAAACAAAAGGAGAGCAAGAAGTAGATGAAGGCTGCTTAAGTTTTCCAAACCAATTTGCAAAAGTAATTAGACCAGCTGAAGTAGTAGTTGAATATATAGATAGAGAGGGAAAGAAAAGGAAACTAAAAGCGAAAGAATTATTAGCACAAGCAATTTGCCATGAAACAGACCACCTAAATGGAGAAGTATTTGTAGATAAAATACTACCAGGCACTTTAGAATATATAGAACCAGACAAAGAATAATGTCCAATTGAGGAAATTTCTCTTTGGATATTTTGGAAAATATTTTACAGGAAAATAGGAGGAAAAAATGAGGATAGTTTTTATGGGAACACCAGACTTTGCTAGAGAAAGTCTAGAAGCGGTTTATCATGCAGGGTATGAAATTTTAGCAGTAGTAACCAATCCAGATAGACCAAAAGGGAGAGGAATGAAAATGATGAAATCTCCCGTCAAAGAATTGGCAGAAGAAAAACAGTTACCAATCTACCAACCTTTAAAAGTAAGAAATAATGTAGAATTTATCGAAGAAATAAAAGCTCTCAATCCAGATGTTATTTGTGTAGTAGCTTATGGAAAAATTCTACCAAAGGAAATTTTAGAAATTCCAAAGCTAGGATGTATTAATGTTCATGGTTCTTTACTTCCAAAATATCGTGGAGCAGCACCAATTCAATGGGCTGTTCTAAATGGAGATAAAGTAACAGGAATAACAACGATGTATATGGATGTAGGAATGGATACTGGAGATATGATCTTAAAAGAAGAAGTGGAAATCGGAGAAGAGGAAACAACAGGTGAATTATGGAATAGACTTTCTAAAATTGGTGGAGAGTTATTGGTAAAAACGCTAAAAGAAATAGAAAAAGGAACAGCTCCTAGAGAGAAACAAGGAGAAGACTTTACGTTAGCTCCTATGTTAGATAAACAAATGGCAAAAATTGATTGGGAAAATAAAACCGCTAAAGAAATTAAAAATTTAGTAAGAGGATTCAATCCAATTATGGGAACCTATACTTTCTTAAAAGGAAAAAAAATTAAATTTTGGAAAGTTGCAATTGCAACAAAAGAAGAAGTTCCATTAGAAGAAATAGGAAAATGGAAAAATGGAACTGTTTTAGTTGCAGATAACAAAAAGGGATTATGGATTAAAACTAAACAGGGTATTTTAAAAGTATTAGAAATTCAAGGAGAAAATGCTAGAAGAATGCCAATCGGGGATTTTTTAAGAGGAAATCCAATTCAGCCATTTGAAATTTTTCAATAAAAAATGTTATGGAAATTGACAGGCAACTATTAAAATGTTATAATAGCTAAGAAATTTTAAGAAAAGCAATAGAGGAGGAAAGAATAAAATGAAAAGAATCATAACAATTCAAACACGTAACCTAGAAGAGAGCCAAAACAATGGAGGATGTGGAGAATGCCAAACATCATGCCAATCAGCTTGTAAAACATCATGTGGTGTAGCAAACCAAAAATGTGAAAATGTGAATCAATAAAAAATAAAAAGAAAATAAATTGCCGACACCAAATTGAACCTTGGACGGCAATTTATTTTAAGATGATTTTGGGGACGGAGGAAAAAATCATCACGAAATAAGAAGATGATTTTTTCCTCCGTCCCCAAAATCATCTTAAGGGGGAAGAAATGATACATCAATATAAATTAAATGGATTTAATATCGTGTTAGATACTTATAGTGGAGCTGTTCACTGTGTAGATGATTTAAGTTACGATATGATAAAATTATATCAAGAAAAAAAGAACGAAGAAATCAAGCAAACTATGTTACAGAGATATGAAGAAGTAAGTGAAAAAGATATTGAAGAAACCATGCGAGAAGTTGAAAAACTAATAAAAGAAAGAAAATTATTTTCAAAAGATATCTATGAAAATAAAGACTTAGATTTAAAAAGAAGAGATACGGTTGTAAAAGCATTATGCTTACATATTGCACATACTTGTAATTTGAATTGTGAATATTGCTTTGCAGGGCAAGGAAAATATCATGGAGAAGATGCTTTAATGAGTTTTGAAGTAGGAAAACAAGCATTAGACTTTTTAGTTAAAAATTCAGGAACTAGAAAAAATCTAGAAGTAGATTTCTTTGGCGGAGAGCCACTTGTTAATTTTGAAGTAGTAAAACAATTAGTGAAATATGCAAGAAGTATTGAAAAAGACGTTAATAAACATTTTCGATTTACCTTAACAACCAATGGCGTTCTTTTAGATGACGAAGTGATTGACTTTTTAAATCAAGAAATGAATAATGTGGTTCTTAGTTTAGATGGAAGAAAAGAAATACATGATAGACTTAGAAGAAGACTAGATGGGAAAGGAAGCTATGATATCATTGTACCTAAATTTAAAAACTTTGTGGAGAAAAGAGGAAATAAAGAATATTACATGAGGGGGACATTTACTCGCAATAATTTAGACTTTACGAAAGATATTTTCCATATGGCAGATTTAGGTTTTCAAGAATTATCGATGGAACCAGTGGTATCTGAGCCAGGGACTGAGTATGCATTAAGGGAAGAAGATTTAGAAACGATTTATGAACAATATGAAATTCTAGCCAAAGAAATGATAAAAAGGAAGAAACAAGGAAATCCTTTTACTTTTTATCATTATATGATCGATTTATCAGCAGGACCATGTATTTATAAAAGAATAACAGGTTGTGGGTCAGGAACAGAATATTTAGCCGTAACACCAAGTGGAGATTTTTATCCATGTCATCAATTTGTGGGAGATAAAAAATTCTTAATGGGAAATGTAAGAGAGGGAGTAACCAATACAAGTTTAAGAAATGAATTTAAATTATGCAATGCTTATTCAAGAAAAGAATGTAAAGATTGCTGGGCAAAATTATATTGTAGTGGAGGCTGTAGTGCAAATGCTTATCATGCAACTGGAAACATTGACAAGGTTTATGAATATGGTTGTAAATTATTCAAAAAAAGAATCGAATGTGCTATTATGGTAAAAATAGCAGAAGCAATGGATGAGATGGAGGAAAAGGAAGAGTTAACCGTTTAAAATGGGAAAGTTATATCAAAAGTTAGAAGATTATAGTGGGCAAAATAATTGCCCTATGCATATGCCAGGACATAAAAGAAATGTAGAATTACTAGGAAATAAATTGCCATATCATATGGATATTACAGAAATACATGGATTTGATGATTTACATCATCCAGAAGGAATCATTCAAGAAATAGAAGAAAAGGCAAAGCGAATTTATAAAAGTAAAAGAAGTTTTATCTTAGTTAATGGCAGTACTTGTGGGATTTTAGCAGGAATTCGAAGTGTGGTAAAACCATATGATAAGATACTAATTGCTAGAAATAGTCATAAGTCTGTTTATCATGCTATTGAATTAAATCTTTTAGAACCCATTTATGGTATGCCAAAAATTAATGAAGTAGGAATAGAAACCTGCATGGAACCACAGAAAATAGAATCTATATTAAAGGAAAATGCAGACATAAGGTTAGTGGTTCTAACTTCTCCAACGTATGAAGGCGTGATAAGTGATATCAAAAAAATTGTTCCAGTTGTACATCGTTATGGAATTCCTGTGTTAGTAGATGAAGCACATGGAGCTCATTTGAATTTTATAGAAGAATTAAGACCATATGAAGCACTAAATGCAGGAGCTGATATCGTAATACAGAGTTTACACAAAACATTACCTGCTTTAACACAAACGGCTGTTATGCATATACAAGGAGACTTGATAAAAGAAAATGAAGTAGCAAGGCAATTAGCAATTTTTGAAACAAGTAGTCCTTCTTATCTTTTTATGTCTTCTATTGATGAATGTCTAACAGTGCTAGAAGAAAAAGGAAGAGAACTATTCCAGAGATATGATAAGAATCTAAAAGAATTTTATCAAGAAACAGAAAAGTTCCAAAAATTGAAAATATTAGGCAATGTGATTGAAAAAGACCAAATTTATGATAGAGGAAAAATAGTTATCCTAACAAATAATACCAATATCACAGGAAAAGAATTAGCTAAAATTTTAAGAAAAGATTATAAAATAGAAGTAGAAATGGCGAATACAAACTATGTGATTGCTATGACTAGTATTTGTGATACAAAGGAAAATTTTGAAAGATTATTGGTAGCATTAAAACAAATTGACAAAAAAATTACGAAAACAAAAAATAAAGAAATGTATGATACCTTTCAATTACCAGAAAGGTTATTGTCAATTAACAAAGCAATACACCAAGATGAAAACTTAAAATGGGTTGATTTCAAAAATGCAGAAGGAAAAATCGCAAAAGAATATGTATGGATTTACCCACCAGGAATTCCTATGATGGTACCAGGAGAAGTCATGGATAAAGAAATGATTAAAAAGTTAGAAAATATAATGAAATCTAATATAGAAGTAAGAACTTCTTCTGGAAAATTTCCTAATCTTTCTATTATAGAGAATAGGTAGATACAAGAAACTTGAGCTACTTTATAAGAAATTGAACTTAAATTTACAAAAACGGATGGAAAGTTATATTATGTTATGGTAGAATACAAATGATAAATAAAATGAGGGGGATTCAAAAGATGAATCAGATTAAAGATAAAAAAGGAGTAACACTAATTACATTAGTCATAACAATTATCGTTCTTTTACTATTGGCAGGAGTGACAATGGCAACATTAGCTGGGGAAAATGGGATACTAAATCAATCCAGTAAAGCCAAAACAGAAACAGAAATAGCAAGTATAAAAGAAGAAATACAAGTAGAGATACTTAAAGAGCAAAAAAAGAATAGAGGAGATATAGTAGAAGACCGTTTGAAGAAAATATTAGAGAATTATGGTATCTTGTCAAATGAAAGAAAATTATTAGATAGAACATTAACGACAACAAAAGGAAATTATCAAATAAAAGTATCAGATATATTCGATGGGACACTTGCACCAATCTACCCAAATCCACCCAATATGGCAAAATTCAATAAAGCAAATACTTACTATGTAACATGGGATTTAAAAAAAGATACAACAACATATGAAATAAATGATAAACAAACCAATGTGCCAGATAATTGGTACGATTATGAAAACGGGAAATGGGCTAATATAAAAACCAGTAATAGTGGATTAGAAGCCTATTGGGTATGGATACCAAGATATGAATATGTTGTACCAACATCGGTAACAGCAACTCAAATAGAGGTGAAATTTATATCAAAAAGTCAAAAAGAAGCAGACGAAGGATATACCATTCATCCAGCGTTTACCAATGAAGGAAATGGTGGATTGGGAGAATTAGATGGAATTTGGGTCGCAAAATTTGAAGCAGTAAGTAATACGCCAACTGCAATTTGGGGTGGCGGAAATAATCCAAATTTAAAAGTGCAAGTGAAACCGAATCAATCAAGTTGGAGAAATATTGAGGTAAGCAATGCATTCTTAGTATGTAGAAGAATGACAAGCCAAGGAGAAGTATTAGCAGGTTCAACTGTAGATAGTCATATGATGAAAAATACAGAATGGGGAGCAGTAGCAATCTTAAGTCAAAGTCAATATGGAGTTTATAACCCAGAAAGCATCAATGGGGAAAAAGGAAAGGAAGAATATCAAATATGGAATAATTCAAGTGGTTCATTTCTAACAGGCTCTGTCGGAATCCATGAAGATACAAGCAATACATCTGTATCTGCATATGATTCCATAAATGGACCAAAAGCAAGTACAACAGGAACGATATATGGCGTATATGATATGGCAGGAGGAGCTTGGGAATATGTAGCAGCCTGCTTAAGTGGACAAGAAAATGCTAAATTTGGAGTACAATTAGGCGATAACCAATATGTGGATTTATATACCAATACAAGTGACTTAGATTCAGATTTTGAGGGAGCAAAAATAGGAGATGCAACAAAAGAAACAAAAGGATGGAATCGTGATGTTTCTAGTTTTGTGTGTTCTTTGTATCCAATCTTTAAACGTGGTGGTTCGTACCATGTTGGTACAGATGGAGGAGTGTTTGCATTCCACTACAGTGAAGGGATTACTGTTTATGATGCTGGTTTTCGTGTGGTATTAGTCCCATAAGTAATAGGGTATTTATTTCTCAAAATTAATTATAAAATTTCATGAAAATAGTTGTAAAAAAAGGAAAAAATTGATATACTTATAAAGAAATATAAGTATATCTTTTTTGTTCAAAATAAATGATTTATCTAAACTTTTATTAAGAAGATATCTAAAAGGAGGAAATAAAAATGAAGGAAGAAAATAATAAAACTGAGGAAATGATAGAATTAGACAATGAAATAAAAACAGAAAATGACGGAATCAAGATATCAGATGATGTTGTAGCAGTCATTGCTGGAGTAGCAGTATCAGAAGTACCAGGAGTAGCTGGCATGGCAGGAGGATTTGCAGGAGGAATCTCAGAAGTATTAAGTGGAAAGAAGAATTTAGCCAAAGGAATTAAAGTAGATGTAGCAGAAAAGGATGTAAAAATCGATGTTAATATCATTGTAGAATATGGTTCAAGAATACCAGATGTTGCATTTGAAATTCAAAACAGAGTAAAAAAGGCAGTAGAAAGTATGACAGGATTAAATGTAGAAGAAGTCAATGTCCATGTACAAGGTGTTAATACAGATGTAGCAAAAGAAGAAAGAGAAGAAATAACCGTTGAAAGTGAAGGAACCGAAAAAGAATAAAAAATAAATCAAAAAAAGGAGAAAAAATGCAATGAAAATGTTAGAAAAAATCGCACTAATCATATATTCCAACATTATGTTAATATTATCAGTTGTTGTATGCTTATTAGTATTTGGATGGTTAGATAAAGCCCTAGTAGGGGACATCCTTAACAAAATTATAGTAGGAGATACTTCAAGCAAAATATTGTTAGGATGTAGTGTAGTATTTATTTTGCTTTCCATTAAATGTATCTTTTTTGATGCGACATCAAGAGAACAAATCAAAGAAAGACAAGGGGTATTACTAGAAAACGAAAGTGGTAAACTTATGATATCAAAAGAAACCATTGAAAACTTAGTAAATTCAGTTGCTTTAAACTTTCAAAGTGCAGAAGAAGTAACCACCAAAGTAGAGTTAGATAAAGAAAATAATGTAAAAGTATATGTTAATTTGATCATTCGTTCAGATGCAGTGATTAAAGACTTATCAGCAAATCTTCAAGCAAAAATAAAAGAAAAAGTAAAAACAGCAACTGATTTAGAAGTAAAAGAAGTCAATATTACAGTAAAAAAAGTTGCACCCAAACAACAAGAAGCATAAAAATTTGAAAATAAATTTAGGAGGAAAGGAATGTGATACGGAATGAAGGAATTTTGGAATCAATACAAAGGTGCCATGATTGGAATCCTAATAGCAATCTTAATCTTAATTACAAGATTACACGATTTAATATTAGCAATTGTCGTATTAGTTTTAGGAGCATTTATTGGAAATTATGTACAACAAAATAAAGACTTTGTAAAAACAAAATTAAAAAACTTTATTGATAAAATGTAAAAATTAATCGTAGGAAGGAAATTAAATGAATCGAACAGAAATAAGAGAACAAGCATTTAAACTTATTTACAGTTTAGAAATTCAAAAAAAAGAGCCACTAGAAGAACAAATTGAACTATATATTCAAGCCAATCAAGTAACGAATAAAAATGCAATAGAATATATCCAAGATGCTGTTTTAGGAATTGAAAAAAACAAAGAAGAAATCGTAAAAAAAATAGAAAAAAATCTAAAATCTGATTGGAAAATCGAACGAATCTCTAAAATAGATTTGGCGATTCTAAAGCTTGCTATCTATGAAATAAAATACAAAGAAATACCATTTAAAGTAGTCATCAATGAAGCAGTAGAACTCGCTAAAAAATATGGAGAGGAAACTTCCAAAAACTTTGTTAATGGAATTTTAGCAAGTATCGTAAAAGAATAAAGAAAAGGAAGAAAGCAAAAATGAAATATGCAGATATGGCAATCACAGTATCTGATTTAAACCGATATATCAAAGAAAAAATAGCAGAAGATGAATTTTTAAATAATATCTTAATCAAAGGAGAAATATCAAACTTCAAAAACCACTATACAGGGCATATGTATTTTACCTTAAAAGATGAAAATTCTTTGATTAAATGTATTTGTTTTAAAACATATGCTCAAAAATTAACTTTCATGCCAAAAGACGGTATGAAAGTTATAGTTTTGGGTGGCGTTTCTGTTTTTGAAAGAGATGGTGTCTATCAAATCTATGTGAAAGCAATGGAGGAAGATGGTTTAGGAGATTTATATACCAAATATCAAAAGCTAAAAATAAAATTAGAAAAACAAGGTCTTTTTGAGGAAGAACATAAAATGCCAATTCCACTTATGCCGAAAATAATTGGCGTATTAACTTCACAAACAGGTTCTGTTATCAGAGATATTATAAATGTATCTACGAGAAGAAATCCAAATGTTTATATTCGACTATTACCAGTACCAGTTCAAGGGGAAGGAGCAGCTGAAAAAATTGCTGCTGGAATTGAATATATGAATCGAAACAAATTAGCAGATGTATTGATTTTAGCACGTGGAGGAGGTTCTTTAGAAGATTTATGGCCATTTAACGAAGAAGTAGTAGCACATAGTATCTATCATTCTGAAATTCCAATCATATCAGCAGTAGGACATGAAACAGACTTTTGCTTAGCAGACTTTGTAGCAGACTTAAGAGCACCAACACCATCTGCTGCAGCAGAACTTGCTGTTCCAGATAGCTATGAAGTAAAAAGAAAAATAGATACCTATCAAGACAGACTAAGAAATCTATTAATCAAAAAAATAGAATTTATGAAACTTAGATATGAAAAATGTATGGCAAGTTCTGTGTTCAAAGAACCACTTAGACAAATAAGTGATCATTATTTGAAATTGGATGGATATATAAAAGAAATAGAAAATCAAATCAAAATCAAACAAGAACAGCAAAAAACAAAATATATGGAAGTTGTTGCAAAATTAGATGCATTCAGTCCATTAAAAACGTTATCTAGAGGATATACAATCGCAGAAAAAGAAGGAAAAATTATCAAAAGTAAAGAGCAAGTAAAAACAGGAGACATAATTGATATTCGATTTACAGATGGAAAAAAGCAAGCAATGGTTAAATAGGGACGGTTCTTTTATGACCAATGGCTAAAGAAGAACCGTCCCCAAGAGTGCCAAAGGGGAAAATGAGGAGGAAAGAAATGAGTAAAAGTTTCGAACAACAAATGGAAATGTTAGAAAAGATTGTAGAAGAATTAGAAAAAGGTGATTTGAATTTAGATGATTCTGTTGCTAAATTTGAAGAAGGAATTAAAATTTCGAAAGAATGTAATAAAATATTAGAAGAAGCAGAAAAGAAAATTACAATACTTGTGAATCAAGATGGCCAAATGAAAGAAGAGAATTTTGAAATAGAAGAATAAAAACAAATCAATAAAGGGGAGAATACAAAATGAATGAGTTTATGGAATTAGTACAAAATAAATATATAACGATACCATTTTTATTATGGTTTGGAATTCAGTTGTTTAAGTTAATTTATGATTTAGCAACCACTAAGAAATTTAATTTTAAAAGAATTATGGGAGCAGGGGGAATGCCAAGTTCTCATTCAGCAGTTGTAGCAGGTTTAGCAACTTTAATGGGAAAATATCAAGGAGTTAATAGTCCCATTTTTGCATTGGCATTAATTATGGCCTTTGTGGTTATGTATGATGCCTGTGGAGTTCGAAGAGCAGCGGGAAAACAAGCTGAATTATTAAATAAATTGATTGAAACACCTGGGTTAACAGGAGTACAAGTATCTGAAAAGTTAGTAGAAGTGTTAGGTCATACTCCAGTACAAGTATTTGTTGGAGCCTTAATTGGAATCGTAGTAGGAATGATTGCATAGATGATTTTGGGGACGGAGGAAAAAATCATCTAGAAAAAGGAGGAAATGCTTATGACAGATATTGAAATAGCAAGAAATACAAAATTAGAGAGAATTGATAAAATTGCAAGTAAGATAGGATTAAAAGAAGAAGACATTGAATTCTATGGAAACCATAAAGCAAAAATCTCCAATGAAGTATATGAAAAAAGAAGAAATCAAAAAGATGGTAAATTGATTTTAGTAACAGCGATTAGTCCAACCCCTTTAGGAGAAGGGAAAACAACTATGTCTATTGCCATTGCAGATGGATTACAAAAGATTGGAAAAAATGCAATATTAGCATTAAGAGAACCGTCCTTAGGACCTGTTTTTGGAATCAAAGGGGGAGCAACTGGTGGTGGAAAAGTTCAAATTGCTCCTATGGAAGAGATCAATCTTCATTTTACAGGTGATATTCATGCTATCACGGCAGCAAATAATTTATTAGCTAGTTTGATTGATAATCACATTTATTTTGGAAATGAATTAGGTTTAGAGCAAGTGACTTGGAAAAGGTGTATTGACTTGAATGATCGACAATTAAGAAAAGTGGATACTGGATTATCTGGTGAGAAAAAGATAGTACCAAGACAAGATTGTTTTGATATTACAGTAGCTTCTGAAATTATGGCAATTCTATGTTTAGCAGAAAATTTAGAAGACTTAAAAGAAAAATTAGGAAATATTGTTATTGGTTATAACAAAGAAGGACAACCTATTTATAGTAAGCAATTAAAGGCACATGGAGCGATGGCTGTTCTTTTAAAAGATGCCATCAAACCAAATTTAGTACAAACTTTAGAACATACACCAGCCATCATTCATGGAGGACCATTTGCTAATATTGCACATGGATGTAATAGTATTATTGCAACAAGAACGGCTTTAAAATTAGCCGATTATGTCATAACAGAGGCGGGATTCGGTGCTGATTTAGGAGCAGAGAAATTCTTAGATATTAAATGTAGAAAAGCAGATTTAAAACCAGATGCAGTGGTATTAGTAGCTACCATAAAAGCCATTAAATACCATGGTGGTGTAGAAAAAGACAAAATTCAAGAACCAAATATAGAAGGAATTAAAAAAGGATTAGACAATGTGTATCGACATATTGATAATCTGAAAAATAAATTTGGACTAAATGTTATTGTGGCCTTAAATCGTTATGCACAAGATAACGAAGAAGAAATTGAATACCTAGAAGAAAAACTAAAAGAAAAAGAGATTTGTTTAAGCTTGGTAGAAGGTTGGGCAAAAGGAGGCGAAGGAGCCATGGATATTGCCAACCAATTAACGAAGTTAGTGGAACAACCAGAAAATTTCAAAATGATGTATCAAGACGAAGATACGATTCAAGAAAAAATATTAAAAGTTGCAACTAAGATTTATGGAGCAAAAGGAGTGGAATATTCAGAGGAAGCACGACAAGAAATAGACAAAATAGAAACATTAGGATATGGAAATTTACCAGTTTGTATTGCCAAAACACAATATTCATTTTCAGATAATCCTAAAAATTTAGAAGGCAAGGATAACTATAACATTCATGTAACAAAGGTAGAATTAAAAGCAGGTGCAGGATTTGTTGTTGTATTGGCTGGAAAAATTATGACCATGCCAGGACTTCCTAAAATGCCAGCAGCAGAAAGTATAGATATTAATAAAAATGGAGAAGTTGAGGGAATTTTTTAAATATAGAAAAAGTTATAACAAAAAAATAACCAAACTCTTGTTTTTACCCCTAGAATATAGTATAATATTCTGGGGGTAAAATTATGAACGATAAAATAATAATTAGAGGTGCAAAAGAACACAATTTAAAAAATATAGATTTAGAGATACCAAGAGATAAATTAGTAGTTGTAACTGGACTTTCTGGTTCTGGAAAATCCTCATTAGCATTTGATACTTTATATGCAGAAGGGCAAAGAAGATATGTAGAAAGTTTATCATCTTATGCCAGACAATTTTTAGGACTAATGGAAAAACCAGATGTAGAAAGAATTGATGGACTTTCACCAGCCATTTCCATCGATCAAAAAACAACTTCTAAAAATCCACGTTCAACAGTAGGAACCGTTACTGAAATTTACGATTATATTCGTTTATTATATGCACGTATTGGAGTACCATACTGTCCAAATTGTGGGAAAAAAATAGAAAAGCAAAGCATTGACCAAATGATTGATAATATTATGAGTTTACCAGAAGGAACCAAAATACAAGTATTGGCTCCTGTAGTAAGAGGGCGAAAAGGAGAATATACAAAGCAATTAGAAAACTATCAAAAAGAAGGTTTTGTAAGAGTTAGAATCGATGGCGAAAACTATGAATTATCAGATGATATCCAAATTGACAGAAAGAAAAAACACGAAATTGAATTAATTGTAGACAGACTAGTGATTAAGCCAGATATTATTAGCCGATTAACAGAATCCGTAGAAATTGCCTTAAAACACGCAGATAATTTAGTATTAATTGACGTAGTAGGAAGTAAACCGATTTTATATAGTTGTAACTATGCTTGTCCAGACTGTGGCTTTAGTTTTCCAGAATTAACACCAAGGATGTTTTCTTTTAACAATCCATTTGGAGCTTGTCCAGAATGTACAGGAATTGGATACTTAATGAAAATGGATGAAGACTTAATTGTTCCAGACAAAAACAAAACCCTATATGATGGAATCAAAGCCTTTGGTTCGAGTACCATGAAAAAAGGGGACACCATGGCAAAAATGTATTTTGAAAGCATTGGAAGTCATTATGGAGTAGAAATCAAAAACAAAAAAATAAAAGATTTACCACATTGGTTTATGGAAAAAATACTATATGGAACAGGAGAAGAAGAAATTGATTTTGAATATTCTTCTTATGCAGGAACAAGAAAATTTACAGCACCATTTGAAGGAGTAATACCAACATTAGATCGACGTCATCATGAAACAAAATCACAAGGAATGCGTGACTTTTATGAAATGTATATGACGAATTCTCAGTGTCATGCTTGTCATGGAGCTAGATTAAAACCTGAAATTTTAGCCATTAAGGTAGGAGATAAAAATATTAATGAAGTGACAGAAATGTCCATTCGCAATATTAAAGAATATTTTGGACGATTAGAATTAAACAAAACGCAAAGAATGATTTCAGAACTAATTTTAAAGGAAATTGCTCAAAGGCTACAATTCTTAATAGATGTGGGATTAGAATACTTAACCCTATCTAGAAGTGCAGGAACCTTATCTGGTGGAGAAGCACAAAGAATTCGTTTAGCTACACAAATTGGTTCTGGACTAACAGGTGTTTTGTATATTTTAGATGAACCAAGTATTGGATTACATCAAAGAGATAATGACAAATTATTGGCAACTTTAAAAAAACTAAGGGATTTAGGAAATACTCTTCTTGTTGTAGAACATGATGAAGATACCATGTTAGCAGCAGACCAAATCATTGATATTGGACCAGGAGCAGGAACCCATGGGGGAAAAGTTATGGCTCAGCGGAACAGCAGAAGAAGTAAAACAAGTAAAAGATTCTGTAACAGGACAATATTTAAGTGGAAGGAAGAAAATAGATATCCCAAAAAAGAGGAGAAAACATTTAAAATCTAAGGTAATTGAAGTGCAAGGAGCAAGTGAAAACAATTTGAAAAACATTAGTGTAAAATTTCCACTTGGGGTATTTAACTGTGTAACAGGAGTATCTGGCTCACGGAAAATCGACTTTAGTCAATGAAGTACTATATAAAACCATTGCGAAAGAATTAAATGGTTCGAATGAAAAACCAGGAAAATGTAAAGCAGTAAAGGGACTGCAAAATATAGATAAAATTATTAACATTGACCAATCTCCAATTGGAAGAACACCTCGTTCTAATCCAGCAACTTATACAGGAGTATTTGATTTAATTAGAGATATTTTTGCTAGTACAGAAGAAGCGAAATTACGTGGTTATCAAAAAGGCAGATTTAGTTTTAATGTAGCAGGTGGTAGATGTGAAAGCTGTAATGGAGATGGTGTACACAAAATTGAGATGCATTTTTTACCAGACATTTATGTACCATGCGAAGTATGTAAGGGGAAAAGATATAATCGAGAGACCTTAGAAGTTAAATATAAAGGAAAATCTATTTCAGATGTTTTAGATATGACAGTAGAAGAAGCCTTACATTTCTTTGATAAAATACCAAAAATCAAACAAAAAATGCAAACGCTATATGATGTGGGTCTAAGCTATATCAAATTAGGACAACCTTCCACAACTTTATCAGGAGGAGAAGCTCAAAGGGTAAAATTAGCCACAGAATTATCAAAAAGAGCGACAGGTAAAACCTTATATATTTTAGATGAACCAACGACAGGGCTTCATATTGCCGATGTTCACAAATTAGTAGATATTTTACAAAGATTAGTGGATACAGGAAATACGATTATTGTCATTGAACATAATTTAGATTTAATTAAAACGTGTGACCATATCATTGATTTAGGACCAGAAGGTGGAGATAACGGTGGAGAAGTAGTAGCTGTTGGAACACCAGAACAAATTTGTAAAAATGAAAGAAGTTATACAGGAAAGTTTTTAAAGAAATATTTAGAAGACTAATTTATGCAAATATAACAATTCGGAATAAATATTATCAGATTGATATAAAATAGAGGGAATAAATATGAGTAAAAAAGAAGAGAAAATAAAAAAAAGAAGAGAAAAAGTAAAAGAATTATATGAGGAAGGAAAAACAAATCAAGAAATAGCAAATATTTTAAAAGTTAGTAAACAAACAGTTGCCAATGATATATATTATTTGAAAGGGCGAGGAGAAATAACAGGAAAAATAGAAGAAAGAAGAGAAAAAGTAAAAGAATTATATAAAGCAGGAAAAACAAGTCAAGAAATAGCAGATATTTTAGGTATTTCAAAACAAACAGTTAAGAATGATATATATTATTTGAGAAAACAAGGGGAAATAACAGGAAAAGAAAGAAAAGAAATAATAGAAAAAAGAAGAGAAAAAGTAAAAGAATTAGATAAGCAAGGAAATAAAAAAGAAAGTAAAAGATATAAGAGGATAAAGTTATATATTCGTGAATGTATAAAACAAGGAGAAATTCAACAAGCAATTGACTATGCTAAATCACATGAGAATAGCATGCATCTAACAGAAAATGAACAAAAGAAAATGAAAGAATTTATACAACAAACAGAATTAAAACAAGTAAAAACAATTCTAGAGTTATGCGAAGTGGGAAAAACACAAAGAGAAATATTAGAAATTACAAAATTTTCAGAAGGGCTAATATATGAAGTATATGATAGATACAGAAGAAAACAAGAAGAGGACAAGGAAAAATAGATGATTCAATACATAAACTATCAAAACAATTAAGCAGAAGCAAAGATAAACAGTAAGCCACATAAACTTAGGATATTTTACACAACTATTATGATAGGAGGTATCATTTATAAAATAGAGGGAATAAAAATGAGTAAAAAAGAAGATGAATTAGAAGAAAGAAGAAAAAAAGTAAAAGAATCATATAAGGTAGGAAAAAAGAATCAAGAAATAGCAGATATTTTAAATGTTAGTATACAAACAGTTGCCAATGATATATTTCATTTGAAAAAACAAGGGGAAATAAGAAGGAGTGAAGATAAAGAATTAGATAAGCAAGGAAATAAAGAAGAAAATAAAAGATATAAGAGGATAAATTTATATATTCGTGAATGTATAAAACAAGGAGAAATTCAACAAGCAATTGACTATGCTAAATCACATGAGAATAGTATATATCTAGCAGAAAATGAACAAAAGAAAATGAAAGAATTTATACAACAAACAGAATTAAAACAAGTAAAAACAATTCTAGAGTTATGCGAAGCGGGAAAAACACAAAGAGAAATATTAGAAATTACAAAATTTTCAGAAGGGCTAATACATAGAGTATGTGACAACTACAGAAGAAAACAAGAAGAGAACAAGGAAAAATAGATGATTCAATAATATTCAAATTTTTTAGTATAAAAAACTTCATTTTTTAGAACAATAATAAAAAATGGAGGGATAATTATGAATCAAGAGAAAAAAAATGTAATGATTGAAAGTCAAGATACAATGCAACCATTCAATTTTAGAACAGATTTAGCGTCAGAAAGAAGAGAACTATATGAAAAAGCAAATCAAGTAGAAGGACAAATTGATGGAATTGAAAGTGAAAAAGAAGAAATCAATGAAAATATAAAAGTAGAACGAGTAAAAATCACAAATGAAAACGGTGAAAAAGCCATTGGAAAACCAATTGGTACGTATGTAACAATTGATGTGAAGAAATTAAAAATAGCACAAGAGGAAGACATTACAAAAGCAGCAGATACCTTGTCTAATGAATTGAAAAAAATAGTGGATACACATATTGATTCACAAGGAGAGGTCTTAGTAGTAGGATTAGGAAATATATATGTTACGCCAGATAGTCTAGGGCCAAAAGTCATTAATGAGATAGAAGTAACCAGACATATTATTAACTACTTACCACAATATGTAGAAGAAGGAACCAGAATGGTAAGTGCTATATCACCAGGTGTATTAGGAACAACTGGAATTGAAACAGTTGAGATTTTAAAAGGAATTGTAGACAATATTCATCCGAAATTAGTGATTGTAATTGATGCTTTAGCATCTAGAAGCATTGAAAGAATTAGTAGCACAGTACAATTGTCTGATACAGGAATTGTGCCAGGAGCTGGAGTAGGAAACACCAGAAGTGAAATTAGTGAAAAGACATTAGGAATTCCTGTAGTGGCTATTGGAATTCCTACAGTTGTAGAAACAGCCGTATTAGTAAATGATAGTTTAGACTTATTCATTCAAAAATTGCAAGACGAAGCCAAATCCAATGACTATTTAAATCAATTAAAACAAGAAGATAACTATCAAGAGATTAAAGAGGCCTTGTTACCAAAAGACTATAATTTAATTGTAACACCAAAGGAAATTGATGATTTAATAGAAAATATGAAAGATATTGTAGCACAAGGAATTAATCGTAGTCTTTAAAGAAACAAAGAACGAAAGTCATAATTTTTGGCGGAAAAAATCGAAAAACATTGTAAAGAAGAAAGAGTTAGGATATAATTGAAATGTAATAATATAAGTAAGAAGGGAAGAGAATTTATATGAACGAAAAAAAGAAAAAAATGTCTTGGGTAGCAACCTTAATAGGGGTAATGGTAATACTAGTAATAGCAGTAGTATTAACCGTTATGATAGTAACATCAAGTGATCCAAAAAAATCAGTAGATGGTTTACTAACCAATTTAAGAGAAGGCGATTTTGCAAAAGCACAAGAATTCATAAGTGGAGAAGATTTAGTAAAGGATGAAGAATTTGGTGCAGAAACACAAAAATTATTATTTAACAAAATGACTTGGAAAGTTACAAAAGTAACAAAAGAGGCAGAGAAAGCAAAGGTTGAAATAGAAGTAACCAATAAAGACTTTAAAACAATTGTAAATAATTATATGCAAAAAGCATTAAAAGCAGATCTTTCTGGTGCAACAGAAAAAGAAATTGAGAACTATTTCATAGAAGAACTTAAAAGTGAACAAGTTCAAACAACAACCATAACCAAAACAATTGAAGCCATAAAAGAAGAAGAAAAATGGAAAGTAGTTTCCAATGATGAATTAGAAGAAGTTTTATTGCCAGGTTTGCAAGAAGCCATTCGTTCTTTAAGTTAGAAATTAAAGTCCCAATACGATTTGCTATTAATAAATCGTATTAGGACTTTTTGCTTTTTCCGCATTTTTATAAAGTTTACAAATATTACAGTCTGAGCAAATATGCACTCTATTTTCAAACACAGCCTGTAAAGTATGAATAAATTCATCGATATAAGAATCTATTAAGTGAATATATATTTTTTTAGGCAAAAGAGTAAGTAAGGAATTAAGTGTATAATCATTGGAGGAAAAACTAATATCACTTAAATATTTTGCTTTAAAAGTATCATCTGAATGGATAATGATTTCCTTATTTTCGTCTAATAAAATAGATTCCGAATTGGAATAAATCATGTGAACCATATCACAGTTACTACCTTGAGAATTAATGTACAATTTTAATAAAGAGATAAATTCCAAATATTCTTTTTCAATTATGAAACTATTAACAGCTTCATTTACGATATCATCTAAAAGATCGAAATAAGCTTTTATTCTAAAATTCGTAAAACCATTTAATACCAATGACTTATGTTCAGAAAGAAACTGATAAAAGCAATTTGTAAGAATTTTGAATTTCTGATCAAAAATAGTTGAAAAATCATTTGCATTGATATCAAAACACAAATTTAGAATTTGACTACGTTCTTTCCTATCAAAATAGAAATAACTTTGAAGTAGAATTCTTTTCAAAAAATGTTCTTCTAGTTCGTCAATCACTAGAAGAGATAGGGCAGAGCTTATTTTATTTAAAAAAATTGAATCATGATTACCACGATAATGGATAATAATATTTTTATAATGTTTAAATTGTTTACAGGTAAAACAAACTTCTTCTAACTCTAAATGTTTTAATTCATTTAATAGATATTCTAATTGATTCGAATGATTGGTTTTTATACATAATGATTTCATCTAGAAAACTCCCTTCCCATAAAATTAGTATCTACTAAATGTTCAAAACTTATACACTATAGTATGCTAATTTTATAAATTGGAAAATTGTCCTTTTTAGAAGATTGTTAATTAAAAAAAGATATCAGTTAACAAAAATGTTATGATATCTTTTTTGGTTTTAATTTATAAATAGATTTTATAATCAATATCAGGAAAAACACAGTCTTTTTTAGAAATATCTTTCAAAAAATCTTCATCAATATGGTTTTGTTTAATTTGTTCATATAATTTTGTAAATCTTCCAATATGGTCTTTAATCCTTTTTTTGGCATAATCTACCATGGTTCCATTGGTAATAATAAATAACCAATCACTACTTTGTGCTAATAAAAGTTCTCTAGCACATTGATTTAATGCTTTTTTTTGTAATCCTTTTGCTTTTGGATAAAGATTTGCCAATTCACACATTCTGTCGCCAGCAACGTGTAAATGCCTATGAACATAGTCGTTTGATGGGTTTAACCAAACTTCACTATAACCATTAGCCCCCCAACTTGAACGACAAGGAGAGGCAATTTGCATATTTGGATATTGGTCAATATATTCAGATGGTGTAATTAACTCAAAGTTACAATCATCATAATAAATCTTTTTAAATAAAATGTATAGCCAATAAGGTCCTTCATACCACCAATGCCCATAAAGTTCAGCATCATAAGGACATAAGACGATTGGGGGAGTGTCCATATATTGAGAAAGATGATGAATTTGATTGGTTCTGGAATCTAAAAAGTGACCTGCTTGTTTTTCGGCAGAATCTTTTGCCCATTGTACATTATAATAGTCTTTGAATTCTGTTTTTCCTGTAATTCTATAGTATTTAATTCCTGTATGAACTCTAACTCCGTTATGAGCGATATATGGTTTTATATAATCATAATCAGCTTCATAGCCAATATCACGATAAAATTCACGATAATTAAAATCACCAGGGTAGCCATCAATGGAACTCCAAACTTGTCTAGATGATTCAATGTCGCGTCCAAAAGCAATGACACCTTCTGGGGATACAATAGGAGCAAAAGTACCATATACAGGAGTAGGATTAGCATATAAAATACCATGAGATTCGGTAATAATATAATCAATTCCAAATTCTTTTAAGTATTTATCGGCTTCTGGAACATAGCCACATTCTGGTAGCCAAATACCACGAGGTTTTCTTCCAAAGTATCTTTCATAAGTTTGAACACCAACAGCAATTTGTGCTTTGACTGTTTTTTCATTGACATAAAGAATCGGGAAATACCCATGTGTTGCACCACAAGTGATAATTTCTAATACTCCTATATCTTGAAAATGTTTGAAAGCTTCAATTAAATTACATTTGTACACGTCTTGAAACAAATGTAAATCATTTGAATAACGGTCAAAATAATAGTGGGAAAGTTTATTTAGTCGTTCATCACCAGCTGTTCTTTTGATTTCTTTTTTTGATAATTCAATTAACTTTTTTAAATATTTTATGTATTTTCTTTGTAATAATTTATTATCCAACATAGAAAGTAGAGGAGGAGTCATAGACATGGTAATTCTAAAATTAACGCCTTCTGCTACTAGTTTTTGAAAATTTATGAGTAATGGTAGATAGGTTTCTGAAATTGCTTCATACAACCAAGATTCCTCTAAATAGTCATCACTTTCAGGATGATGGATAAAAGGAAGGTGAGCATGAAGTACAAAACTTACATATCCTTTTTTTTCTTGCATGATATTCTCCTTTGTTAAATTTGAAACACTAAGACAGTTAAAAGTGTTTCTTATATTTTTGGTATTCGAATTAAAATGAGACACGTTTAACTGTCCTTAGTGTCTCGTTTTAAGAAGTTGGATTGGAAGCATCGAAAATTTTTCCAACGTTTTCATTTTGATAGATGGTTTGATAGAAATCGTAAATATTATAAATTTTTCCCATATTTCGAATAAAAGAAAGTTTTGGAAGGGATTTTTCGGTTTGGGCACCAGTTTTTACATCTCTAAAATAGACCATTTTTTGGTTATGGTCAAATAATATTTTATCATTTGGTGATTCGATTTCATTTGAGGTGGAAATATAGACATAATCTACATTTAATTTTTCATTTTTGGTAATAGGACGTCTACCAAGTTCGATTCGATAATTACATTTGCTATCAGGAACGTGTAAATACCAACTGTTAGCAAAGTCGTTAATTTCTACTTCAAATTGATAACCCATGGTATCGTTATAAACCATTAAGATTGGTTTTGTGGTGTGAAAGAAATTTTCTCCATATTGTTTTTCAAAGTTTTTCCTATCTTCGTCAGAAATATCCCAATAAATGAATAAATGAGTAGGGGTTTGGGCTAAAACCTTTACAATAGTTTGATTGTAGCGATAAGGTAGGTCATAATATTCCACAATTTCGATTTGTTTTTTGGGTGCTTTTTTTGTGGTTGTTTTTTTTCGTGTGTTAGTGTTTTTCTTTTTGGTCGTTTTAGTAGTTGCAGTTTTAGTGGTTGTTTTTTTAGCAGTAGAAGTTTTCTTTTTGGTAGCTTCTGTTTTTTTGGTAGTGGTAGTTTTCTTTTTTTCTCCTTTTTCTTTTGTTGTTAATTTTGCTTGTTCTTTTGTTTTTCTTGGCATTTTTTTCCTCCTTCAGTAATCTCTCTTACTTTCTTTCCTATCTTATACTAAAAGCAAAAGAAATTCAAGTCAAAAAAGTAACTTTTTTAAAAATAATGACGATTTTAGAAAGATAAATGTTAGAAAAGATGAAATAAAATAAAAAACGAACTGTAGAGTATTTATTTTATTAGAAGTTAAATAATAGAGATAACTATAATAAGAAAGAAATTTTGATAAAAATTAGACAACATCTTCGTCTTTTAATTCTGAAATAAAATCATTTAATAATTCTTCAATAGGAACCTTAAAAACATGAGATAAAGCATAAAGTTCATAATCTTTTAGAATTCTTTTACCAGTTTCTAATTTGTGTAAGGAAGGTTTGGAAATATCAATTCCCATGAGAGCGAGTTTGGTAGAAAGACCGGTTAAGGATAATTTATTTTTTTCTCTTAATTCTCTAATTTTTCGACTAGAAACATTTAATTTGTCATTATATTTATTACATTGATACATTTTATAATTCCTTTCTTCTTTTAAGTTATGTATTTAAATTTTATAAGAAAAAAGGAAAGTGTTGTATCTACTAGAGATACAACAAATAAAAATATAAAGAGCTAACCATTTGGAACGGAAAAGTTTTGGAAATTATAAGAAAACTCTTTAAAAAAAAGACGAAATGTTATACAATAATAGAAAATTTAGATTTAGGAGAGGGATATGAACAAAAAATGGCAAATATATGAAACAGACAAAGAAAAAATAGAACAAATCAAAGAGAAATATCAGCTAAATGAATTATTAGCTACCATATTAGTGAATCGAAATAGGATAAAAGAAGAGGAAATTAGATTATTTTTGAATCCAACTAGAAAAGATTTTTATGACCCATTTTTAATAACCGATATGGAAATAGCAGTAGAAAGAATCATAAAAGCAATTAAAAATCAAGAAAAAGTAACCATCTATGGAGACTATGATGTAGACGGTATCACTAGCATAACGGTTTTAAAAAGTTTTTTAAAAGATGTAGGATTGGAAACTAGTTTTTATATACCAAATCGATTAGAAGAAGGTTATGGGCTCAATCAAAAAGCAATAGACAAAATCGCAAAAGAAGGGTGCCAGCTAATGATTACCGTAGACTGTGGAATCTCAGGAAGAGAGGAAATAGAATATGCCAATTCATTAGGAATTCAAACCATTGTAACCGACCATCACGAAACAGGAAGCGAATTACCAAAAGCAATTGCAGTAATTGATAATAAAAGAAAAGATAGCCAATATCCATTTCGAGAGTTAGCAGGTGTAGGCGTTGTTTTTAAACTAATACAAGCATTAGGGATTCGATTAGGTCTAAAAGAAGAAGCCTATTTAAAATATTTAGACATTGTATGCATTGGAACCATTTCTGATATTGTCCCTTTAGTAGACGAAAATAGAGTCATAGCAAAATTAGGATTAAAGTTAGTGAAACAAACTAGAAACATAGGATTAAGGTCAATCATTAATGCGTCTGGTTATTCTAAAATAGATTCTAACACAATTTCTTTTGGAGTAGCGCCTAGAATTAATGCTTGTGGAAGAATGGGAAAAGCAGAAGAAGCATTAGAATTATTTTTATCTCAAAATCTAAACCAAGTAAATGAATTAACGAAAAAACTAAATGAACATAACCGCCAAAGACAAGAAACAGAAAAAAATATTTTAGAAAGTGCAGTCGAAAAAATAGAAAAAGAACATTTAAATGAAAAGAAAGCCATCATTGTAGGAGGAGAAAATTGGCATCATGGTGTTATTGGAATTGTTTCTTCCAAAATTACAGACCTATATTTTAAACCAAGTATTTTACTAAGTTTTGAAGAAGATGGAGTAGGAAAAGGTTCTGGGAGAAGTATACCAGGATTTGATTTACATGATGCTTTAATGAAATGCTTAGACACCATTGAAAAATTTGGTGGTCATAGTATGGCAGTTGGAATTACCGTAAAAAAGGACAAGCTAGAAGCATTTCGAAAACAATTAGAAGAGATTGCTATTCAAAATCATATTGAGGAAATTATGCCAATCATCCAAATTGATGCCAAAATCAATTTAAGTGATATTAGCAAAGAAATGGTAGAAAGCATAAAACAGCTAGAACCATTTGGAGAAGCCAATAAAATGCCGATATTTGCTTTTAAAAATCTAAAAATAAACTCCATTCGAGCTTTATCAGAAGGAAAACATTTAAAATTAACCTTACAAGACAAAAACAGCATGATCAATGCCATAGGATTTAATATAGGGTATTTAGCAGAAGAATATAGAATTGGAGATAAAGTTGATGTAGCAGGAGTGCTAGAAATTAATAACTTTGGGCGGAGTTGACAGTTTACAAATTAATATCAAAGATATGATGAAATCTATATAAAAGGGGTGTAGAATATGCAAGAAACGAAAGAAATAACCATACAAGATATCATTTTAAAAAGAAAACAACATACAAGAAGAGTGGATCACAAATTAATCCTAAGAGCCTATCACTATGCAAAAAATCACCATGGAGATCAATGTAGACGTTCTGGTGAACCTTATATCATTCATCCTCTTAATGTTGCTTATATTTTAGCAGACATAGGATTAGATGATAGTACCATCTGTGCAGCCCTTTTACACGATGTAGTAGAAGATACAGAAGTAACACAAAATGATATCACAAAAGAATTTGGACAAGAAATATCAGATATGGTAGCAGGAGTTACCAAACTTAGTAATATTTCTTTTGCCTCTGTTGAAGAACAACAAGTAGAAGACTATCGAAAAATGTTTCTTGCCATGGGAAAAGACATTCGCGTGATTTTAATTAAATTAGCAGATAGACTTCATAATATGAGAACCCTAAAACATTTAAAAAGAGATAGACAAATTGCCAATGCCAAAGAAACAATGGAACTATATGCACCACTTGCTAATCGTTTGGGTTTATATTCTTTAAAATGGGAATTAGAAGACTTAGCCTTTAAATATTTACATCCAGAAGAATACCATGAATTAGTAGAAGGAATTAATAAGAAAAGAGACGAAAGACTAAGATTTATTGAAAAGATTATGGAGGATATTCGAGTTGCTTTAAAAAAACAAAAAATAGAAGCAGAAGTAACAGGAAGAGCAAAGCACTTATATAGTATTCATAAAAAAATGAAACGAGACAATAAAACCTTAGACCAAATTTATGATCTGTTTGCTCTTAGAATTTTAGTCAACTCTGTCAAAGACTGTTATGCGGCATTAGGAGTGGTACATGAATTATACAATCCTATGCCTGGACGATTCAAAGACTATATAGCAGTACCAAAACCCAATATGTATCAATCGATTCATACAACACTATTAGGAGAAAAGGGGACTCCATTTGAGGTACAAATTCGTACATGGGAAATGCACCGAATCGCAGAATTTGGTATTGCAGCCCACTGGGCTTATAAAGAGCAAAGCTATTTTGGAAAAAAACAATCGGTAAAAGTAGAAGGAGACAAGTTAGCTTGGCTACGAGAGACTTTAGAATGGCAAAAAGAAATGCAAGACCCACAGGAATTTTTAGACACCTTAAAAACAGAATTATTTGAGGATGAAGTTTATGTATTTACGCCAAAAGGAGCCATTAAAGTATTGCCAAGGGGAGCAACACCAATTGACTTTGCCTATAACATCCATGCTGAAATTGGACATCATATGACAGGTTGTAAGATTAATAGTAAAATGATGCCAATTATCACACCATTAAAAAGTGGAGACATCGTAGAAATCATAACAGCAGATAACTCCAAAGGACCAAGTCAAGACTGGCTTAAATTTATCAAAAGTTCGAGTGCTAAAAACAAAATTAGAAGTTGGTTCAAAAAAGCACAAAAAGCAGAAAATATTGAAAAAGGAAAAGAACTCATTGAAAAAGAATTAAAAAGAATTGGATTAAGCCATTCTGCTCTATTTAAACCAGAATATTTGGAACCTATGATGGATAAATATAAATATAAGAACTTAGAGGAAATGTATGCAGCAGTCGGGTTTGGAGCAAATTCTCCAGTCAAAATTATTGCAAGAATGTTACAAGAATATAGAAAAGAACATCAAGAAGAAGAAATCGAAGCCAAAATACAAGAATTAGCCAAAGCAAAGAACCAAAGACCAAAACCGAAACCATCTAATTCAGGAATTATTGTAAAAGGAATTGACAACTGTTTAGTCAAATTATCAAAATGTTGCAATCCCCTTCCAGGAGATGAAATTGTAGGATACATCACAAAAGGAAGAGGGGTATCAGTTCATAGAAAAGACTGTACCAATATCCATGACCTATTATCAGAAGAAAATAGGATGATAGAGGTACAATGGTATCAAGAAGAAAAAGCATCTTATCAAGTAGATATCCAAGTGAATGCAAATGATAGAACAGGTTTATTGTTAGATATCTTAAAAGAAATTGGAACTACCAAGGCTAAAATATTAGGCGTAAATACCAAAACCACCAAAGAAAAAATTGCCATTATCGATATTACATTAGAAGTAGAAAGTTTAGACGAATTAAACAAAGCCATCAAAGTCATTCGAAAAGTAGAAAGTGTATATGAAGTAAGAAGAAAAAAATAATGGCTAATTAGGGACGGTTCTTCTTTAGCCATTGATTTAAAATAATCTGTCAAGACCTGTCCCCAAAAAGACCAAAAAGAGTACTAAAAAAGCAAGGAAAGGAATAAGAAATGATTTTAAAAGAACGAAAGATAGATACTTGGGTAGGTGACCCAACAAATTGTTATATCCTATTAGAGGAAGAATCAAAAGAGATAATGGTAATTGACCCAGCAGGTGAGGCTGAAAAAATAGAGGAAATGATACATATTTTAGGTGGGAAATTAAAATATATTTATTTGACTCATTGCCATGGAGATCACATTTGTGGAGTAACAGAGTTAAAGAATCGATGTGGTGGGAAAATTTTAATTCATCGTGAGGATGCAGAAGGATTGAATGATGCTGAAATTAATTTAACACCGTATATTAAGGAAGAAAAAATTGAACTGGAAGCAGATTCTAGAATCGATGACCAAGATTTGATTCATTTAGGAAATTTACAATTTAGAGTTATTCATACACCAGGTCATACCAAAGGTGGTACTTGTCTTTATTGTGAAAAAGAAAATTGCTTATTTTCAGGAGATACGTTATTTAGAGGAACTTGGGGGAGAACCGATGTGCCAACTGGTAGCATAGAAGAAATTATGGATTCCATTACACATAAACTAATGGTACTACCAAATGAGACGATTTGTTATCCAGGGCATGGATTAAGTACTAGAATTAAAGATGAGAAACCAATTTATTTAGAATTAAAACCAAAACTAATATAAGAAAGGATGAGAAATATGGCTAAAACAGAACCAAGAACATTAGCAGGTTTTATGGAATTATTACCAAATGAACAGATCTTATTTAATCAAATCAAACAGACCATTGAAAATACGTATCAAAAATTTGGATTTCTTCCATTGGATACACCTGTTATTGAATTATCAGAGGTATTATTAGCAAAAGCAGGAGGAGAAACGGAAAAACAGATTTATCGTTTTCAAAAAGGAGAGAATGACTTATCTTTACGATTTGATTTAACAGTACCACTTTCTAAATATGTGGCTAAAAATTATGGGAATTTAAGTTTTCCTTTTCGAAGATATCAAATTGGAAAAGTGTATCGAGGAGAAAGAACACAAAAAGGAAGATTTCGTGAATTTTATCAATGTGATATTGACATGATAGGAGATGGAGAATTAGATCTCATTTATGATGCGGAATTACCAAGTGTAATTGCTACTATTTTTAAAAGTTTAGGATTTGATAAATTTACCATTAGAATCAATAATAGAAAAATTTTAAATGGATTATTTGAAAACTTAGGACAAAAAGAGGCTTCTGTTGAAATTTTAAGAGCGATTGATAAAATAGATAAAATTGGAAAACAGGCAGTGATAGAAGAATTACAAAAACTGAAAGTAATGCAAGCTGCCATTGATACCATCATTAACTTTATAGAAATAGAAGGAACATCAGATGAAAAAATTGCAAAATTAAAAGAATTCGGAATAGAAAGTGAAATTTTTATCCAAGGTGTAGAAGAATTAGAATATGTGGTAAAATATATGAGATTATTTGGTATTGCCGAAGAAAACTTTAAAGTAGATTTAACCATTGCAAGAGGATTAGATTATTATACAGGAACAGTATATGAAACATTTTTAGATGATTATCGAGAATTAGGAAGTGTATGTTCAGGTGGAAGGTATGAAAATTTAGCAGAATATTATACAGATAAGAAATTACCTGGTGTTGGAGTTTCTATTGGTTTAACACGTTTATTTTTTAAACTAAATGAACTAAATTTAGTCCAAGCCACTAAAAAATCAATTGCAGATGTTCTAATTATTCCTATGTTGGAAGATTTGAGTGTACCAATTCGTTTGGCAAATAAATTAAGAAACAATGGTGTCAAAACAGAGATTTATTTGAACCGCAAAAAATTGAAGGCTAAATTTAAGTATGCCGATAAGTTAGAAATTCCATATGTTATCATTATCGGAGAAGATGAGATTCGTGCCAATCAATGTAAGGTAAAAAATATGGAAACAGGTGAGGAAAAAGAAGTTCCTTTTGAAGAAATTGAGGAATTGAAGTTTTAAAAAAGAAAGAGAGAATGTAAAATGAGTTTAAAATTAGAAAATGTATCCAAATCATTTGTTGGAAAACAAGCAGTTGAAAATGTTTCTTTGTGTTTAGATAAGCCAGGAGTTTATGGATTGCTAGGAACAAATGGGGCAGGAAAAACAACAACGATTCGAATGTTACTAGGCATTATAAAAAAAGACAGCGGCGAAATTACTTGGAAAGGAAAAGCAGTTGATAGAAAATCAGTCAATTTCGGATATCTACCAGAAGAAAGAGGCGTATATCCTAAAACCAAAATACTAGACCAATTAATGTATTTTGCAGAATTAAAAGGGATGAAAAAACAAGAAGCAGAACAAGCAATTGAGCAATGGGCAAAGAAATTAAAAGTAGAAGAATATTTAACATTACCAGCAGAAAAACTTTCCAAAGGAAATCAACAAAAAATACAATTTATGACTGCTGTTATTCATAATCCAGAATTGGTCGTATTAGATGAACCATTTAGTGGATTAGATCCTGTTAATACAGAAATATTAAAAAATATTATCATTGATTTAGTCAAAAATGGAAAATATGTTATCATGTCAGCCCATCAAATGGCAACCATAGAAGAGTTTTGCAGTGATATCCTAATTTTAAATAAAGGTAAAACCGTATTACAAGGAAACTTAAAAGAAATTAAAGAAACGTATCCAGCCAATCGAGTAGAAGTTGGGGTAGAAGAAGACATTAGTCAGTATATTGAAGAGTTAGAGCTAACAGTGGAAAACGAGACAAATCATAATTATGTGATAAAAATAACAGAAGAACAAAAAGCACATAATCTTTTGAATCGATTAGTAACAGAGGGAAAGAAAGTCAATAAGTTCGAGATAAAAAAACCAACATTAAATGATATTTTTATAGAAAAGGTAGGGGAGTAAAATGAGAGATATTATAACTGTTATGAGATTCACGATAAAAGAGATGGTAAAAAGAAAATCTTTTGTTATATCAACATTCATTATATTACTACTAATTGTTGTAGGATTTAATGTACCTAATATCATAAAGTCAGTAAAAGGAGAAGATACAAAAGATAAGCTTTTAGTCGTTGATGGTGAAGATATTTTTGAAGGCAATTTAGAAGCTTTAAAACAAGCTAATTTAGGATATGAAATAGAGATAGGAAAGGCTTCTTTTGAGGAAGTAAAAGAGAAAATTGAAAAGGAAGAAATAAAATCAGCCATAATCATAGAAAAACAAGACAATACAATAAAAGTAAAATATATTGTAGAAAATAGTAGCATGATGCGAGATGTACCAGAAACACTAGTCAATGCAATGAATGGTTTATATTCTGAGATACAAATTAATAAGTTAGGGCTAACACAAGAACAATTACAATCCATCACGCCTAATTTTGAGTTTAGTTTAGAACAAACAGAGGAAGAAAAAGCAAGTGGAAATATATTGGTTATGATGTTAATGTCGTTGGTGTTATTCTATGCAATTTATTTTTGTGCTTATCAGGTGTCTAGTTCGATTACCACAGAAAAGACCTCAAAAATCATGGAAACACTGGTAACTTCAACAAATCCGAGGACAATTGTATTAGGAAAGACAATTGGAATTGGAGTAGTGGGACTATTGCAAATGGTAGTTCTTGTACTAACAGCATTCATAAGTGCTAAATTATTTCTAGATTCAGAATTATTAAATTTAGCATTAGATGTGTCTAATATTACACCATATTTAGGAATGATGGCAATTGTTTATTTTCTATTAGGCTATTTTGAATATAGTTTATTGTATGCACTAACAGGTTCAACTGTTAGCAAACCAGAAGATATACAATCTGCCAATGGACCAGTTGCCATTTTAGCAGTGATTGGATTTTATTTATCTTACTTTACCATGATGAACCCAACGAGTGAACTAAATTTGTTTGCTTCTTTGTTCCCAATTTCTTCACCATTTTGTATGCCTTTTCGAATTTTGATGGGCTTAGCAACACCAACCGATGTAGCAATATCTGTTATGATTTTAATCGTTACCATATTAGTCATTGCAAAAGTAGCCATTAAAATTTATTCCAATGCAATCTTAAATTATGGTACAAAAATGAGTCTAAAAGATATCGTAAAAATGTATAAAGACAAATAAAAAATTCAAATTATAAACCCTTTCAAGGGCGTAGGATTTTTAACGATTCTACGTCTTTGTTTTGGAAACAAAGAGAAAACTAAAAATTTGACCATACTGTACAAAAAAATAAGATATATTTGTAAAAAAGCAGTATTTTTTATATAATAGAAAAAGAGAGAAAAAAGGAGAAACGAAATGGGAATTAGAGATTTAAAAATACCAAAAATGAAATTTAAAAAGATGAAAATGAATGTCCAAGAGGAATTTAATAAAATAGATTATGAAAAATTAGAAAAGCAAAATACCAAAAAAAGAACAACACCATATGAAGATATGACACATTACAAAACTGTAAAAGAATTTTTTATGCAATCCATTGAAAAATATGCTAATAGACCTTGTATCTTAGAAAAGTCAAATCATAAAGAACCTTATAAAACAACTACTTATGAGGAATTTGGTCAAAATGTTTTAGGACTAGGAACAGCACTTATTCATGTATTAAAGTTACAAGGAAAAAGAGTCATTATCATAGGAGAAACACAAATACGGATGGTATACTTCTTATATGGCACTTCTTTGTGGAGTAGGGATTGCTGTACCAGCAGATCGAGAATTACCAGTCAATGAATTAGAAAATATCGTAAGAAGATCCAAAGCCTCTGCTATTATTTATTCGCCAAAAAAAGAAGAGGATATGAAAAAGATAAAAGAAAGAGTGCCAGAAGTTGAATATTTTATCGAGATGAAATCAGACAAAAAGTTAAAAGGAAAAGAAGTAGGATTAGAACATTTAATCCATTTAGGAAAAGAAATGATACAATCTGGAAATCATTCTTTTGAAGAAATAGAAATTAATCCAGAAGAATTTAAAATATTATTCTTTACTTCAGGAACTACTTCTCATTCAAAAGGGGTTATGTTAAATAATCGAAATTTAGCAGAAAATGTCAATGCCGTATCAGCCTATGTGAAAATTTATCCATGGGATCGATTATTTTCTGTATTACCATTACATCACTGTTATGAATCAACCATTGGCTTTTTAACACCAATAGCAAATGGTGCTTCTATTGCCATATGCGAAGGATTAAGATATATTGTACCAAACTTACAAGAAGCAAAACCAACAGCAATCCTTACAGTTCCGCTTTTAGTAGAAAGCCTTTACAAAAAAATTAATCAAAAAATTGTAAAAAGCAAAAAAGATAAAATAGTAAATACAATGATTTCTGTTACCAATGCCTTAAAAGGAGCGGGAATTGATGTAAAAAGAAAAGTATTCAAAGAAATTTATGATAATTTAGGGGGAAACTTAAGAATTATTGTTTCAGCAGCAGCTCCAATTGATAAAAAAGTAGGAATTTGGTTAGAAAATATAGGAATTACTTTCTTACAAGGATATGGCCTAACAGAAACGGCTCCTATATCAGCCTTAACACCAGAATATAAAACCAGTATTGGTTCAGCAGGAAAAGCGATTGTGCAAGCAGATATTAAAGTCGAAAACCCAAATGAAAAGGGAGAAGGAGAAATTTTAATAAAAACGCCAACGCTAATGATGGGATATTATGAAGATGAAGAAGAGACAAAAAAGGTAATCGATGAAGAAGGGTATTTCCATTCAGGAGATATCGGTTATATCAATGAGGATGGATTTGTTTTCTTAACAGGAAGAAGCAAAAATGTAATTGTTACTCAAAATGGAAAGAACATTTATCCAGAAGAAATTGAAATGCTTTTAGATAAGGTAGATGAAATAAAAGAATCTATGGTATATGGGAAAAAACCACAAGCGGGTAGTAAAAAAGAAGCTAAGGAATTAATGATCACAGCAAGAGTCATACCAGATTATGAAAAAATAGAAGAATTCTATGGTAAACTTTCAGAAGATAAAGTTTATGATGTTATCTGGAAGAAAGTAAAAGAAGTCAATAAACAGTTAACTTCTTATAAAGCAGTTAAAGCTTTGGAAATCAAAGAAGGAGAATTTGAAAAAACTTCTACCATGAAAATTAAAAGATATAAGGAATTAAGCAATTCATAAGTTTCTTGCCTATTTTTAACTTTTGGCAATAGAAACGAAATAACCTTACAGAAATGTAAGGTTATTTTCATAAAATTTATGTTATAATAAAGTAGGAGGAAAAAGGAAATGCAAGAAATATTAATTGTAGAAGATGATGAAAAATTGAGAAATGAACTAGAAATATTTTTAAACAAAAATGGATATCAAGTAGAAAGTCTCAAAACCTTTGAAAATACCATACAAGATATTTTAAGAATTCATCCAGATTTAGTTTTGTTAGATATTAATTTACCAAATACAGATGGAGAATACATTTGTAAGGAAATCAGGAAGCAATCAGAAATGCCAATTATCATAGTAACAAGTAGAGAAAGTGAATTGGATGAATTACTTTCTATTCACTATGGAGCAGACCATTATATAACTAAACCTTTTAATATTCAAATTTTACTGGCTAAAATTGCCTCACTACTTAGAAGAACCAATAGCCAAGCAAAAACTCAAGATAAAATAGATTGTAAAGATTTTATTATAAATCTTTCAAAAAGTATCATCGAAAAAGAAGGAAAAGAAATTGAATTAACCAAAAATGAATTTAAGATATTAAACTATTTGGTTCAAAATAGACAAAGAATTGTTACGAGAGAAGAAATTATGGAATGTCTATGGGAGAGTGAATGTTTTATTGATGATAATACCTTAACTGTGAATGTTACCAGATTAAGAAACAAATTAGAAGAATTAGGATTAAAAGAATTATTAGTTACCAAAAGAGGACAAGGTTATTTATTCTTATAGAAGGAGAAGAAATGAAATTTAGCCATTTTTTAAAAGACAAACTAATAACCATTAGTTTACTAGGATTGGGAATTATGACAATAGAAATCTTTTTAGTCATTTATCCCATCAGTAATTTTATAAAAATATATATTCCGATTGCTATCATGGGTCTATATGGGATAGGGATGATGATAGAATATATCACAAAAAGAAATTATTACCAAAATTTCAATCATATATTGCAAGAGTTAGAAGAAAAGTACCTAATTGCAGAAATTATCAAAACACCAAGTTTTAAGGAAGGAAAGATATTAAAAGAATCTTTGGAACAAATTAGTAAATCCATGTTGGAATATGTAAATAAATATAAATATTTAATGGAAGACTATAAAGATTACATAGAATTATGGATTCATGAAATTAAGTTGCCAATTGCAGCCAGTAAGATGGTAATTGAAAACAATAGAAATGAAGTGACTAAAAGTATTTATGAGGAATTAGATAAAGTAGAAAATTATATTGAGCAAGCTTTATTTTATGCAAGAAGTAACACCGTAGAAAAAGACTATTCTATTAAAAAAAATAAATTAGAAGATATGGTAAAAGAAAGCATTAAAAAGAATAAAAATGCTTTGATTCAAGAGAAAGTAAGTGTTTGTATCCATGATTTGGACTTTATGGTAAATACAGATAGTAAGTGGATTGTTTTCTTGTTAAATCAAATCATACAAAACAGCGTAAAGTACAAAAAACAAAAAGAAACATTAAAAATTGAAATTTATGCAGAACAAGCAAAAGAAAAGGTTATCTTATCCATAAAAGATAATGGAATGGGAATTAAACAAGGAGAAGTTACAAGGGTTTTTGAAAAAGGTTTTACAGGAACCAATGGAAGAATGTTAAATAAAAAGTCAACTGGTATTGGCTTGTATTTATGTAAAAAATTATGTCATAAATTGGGAATCGCAATGGAATTAGAATCGATTGAAAAGGAAGGAACACAAATACGATTATTATTTCCACAAAGTAGTTATATTACGATCCAATAAAACCTTACAAAAATGTAAGGTTTTTGTAAGTTAAATCTATGGTACGAGGGTAAGAAAAATTGTATAATAAAACCAATCAAGGAAAGGAGTTTTTTAGATGGAAAAGATTTTAGAAGTGGAGAACATAGAAAAATACTATGGAAACAAATCCAATTTGACCAAAGCAATTGATAATATTAGCTTTGTCGTAAACAAAGGAGAGTTTGTAGGCATTATGGGAGCATCTGGAAGTGGGAAAACCACTCTTTTAAATTGTATTTCAACCATTGACAAAGTAACTTGTCGGACATATTAGGATGAAGGGACAAGATATTACCAGATTAAGAGGAAATCATTTAAATCAATTTAGAAGAGAAGAATTAGGTTTTATTTTTCAAGATTTTAATTTATTAGATACGTTGACAGCCTATGAAAATATTGCTTTAGCACTTACCATTCAAAGGGTAAATAGCAAACAGATTGAGAGAAGAGTAAAAGAAATAGCTGAGAAACTTGAAATAACAGAAATTTTGAAAAAATATCCATATCAAATTTCAGGGGGACAAAAGCAAAGAGTTGCCTCTGCAAGAGCAATGATTACCAATCCAAAATTAGTATTGGCAGATGAGCCAACAGGAGCTCTGGATTCTAAATCAGCTAGACAATTATTAGAAAGTTTTGAATCTTTAAATCAAAAATTACAAGCAACCATCTTAATGGTTACACACGATGCTTTTACAGCTTCTTATACGAACCGAATTCTATTTATCAAAGATGGAAAAATCTTTAATGAGTTAGTAAAAGGAAATGATACAAGAAAACAATTCTTCGAAAAAATAATAGAGGTACAAACACTTCTTGGAGGTGATTTGAACGATGTTATTTAAATTATCTTTTAGAAATATGAAAAAAAGTTTAAAAGACTATGGTATTTATTTTTTAACTTTAGTATTAGGAGTTGCTATTTTTTATATGTTCAACTCTTTAGATAGCCAGGAAGCTATGTTAAAAGTATCACAATCGCAAAGAGAAATCATAAAACTTATGATTTCAATACTTCGGATATGTATCGGTATTGGTAGCAGTTATTCTAGGATTACTAATTGTATATGCTAATAATTTTTTAATTAACCGTAGAAAAAAGGAATTTGGTATTTATATGACATTGGGAATGGGAAAAAGACAGATTTCTAAAATTATTTTATTGGAAACCATTTTAATTGGGATGATTTCTCTTATTATTGGATTAGTGATAGGAGTATTTGCTTCTCAATTCATGTCAATTCTAGTTTCAAAATTATTTGAAGCTGATATGAGTGAATTTAAATTTGTATTTTCAAAAGATGCTTGTATCAAAACCTGTATTTATTTTGCAATTATGTATTTAGCGGTTATGATATTTAATACGATTACGGTTTCTAGATACAAACTGATTCATCTTTTAACAGCAATTAAGAAAAATGAAAAAGTGAAAATAAAGAATCCTGTTTTATCCATCATGATTTTTATCATTGCCGCTGGTATTCTTGGATATGCTTATTGGAAAGTAACGGCTGGGGTTAGTACCTTAACAACAGCAGATAAGATATTACCAGTTATAGGAATGGGAATTGTGGGAACTATTTTAGTATTTTGGTCATTGTCAGGATTTATTTTACAAATGATACAATCGATCAAAAAGATCTATTTAAAAGATACCAATATGTTTGTATTAAGACAAATTAATAATAAAATTAATACCATGGTTGTAAGTATGAGTGTAATTTGTCTTATGTTATTTATGACAATAACCATTTTATCTTCTAGCTTATCGTTACGAAATACCATGCAAAAAGATTTAAAAGAAATGACTCCAGTAGATGTAAATTTATACAAAATGACCAATTTACCAGAAAAATATACAGACCCATATGGAAAAGAAATTATTTTTACCAAAGAGCAAATAGAAGATTTTAAAATTACCATTCAAGAAACCTTAAAAAACAATGGGTTTGATATGGGATTACTAAAAGATATGGTTGAAATACCAATTTATACAGAGCAAGAACTTACTTGGGAAAAGTTTTTTGGAGATTCTATTCAAGAGGCAAAGGCAAAATTTCCAATGCTGGCTTATGGAACTGTAGAAGAAATTGTAAAAATATCAGACTATAATAAAATAGCAAAATTATATGGAATTGAACAATATGAGTTAAAAGATAATGAATATATAGTTCTTTGTGATTTTGAAAGTATACAAGCAATTAGAAATCAGGCATTACAAAATAAAAATCCATTAAAAATAGCAGGAAAGGAATATGAATCTAAATATAAGGAATGCAAGAGTGGCTTCCTTAAAATGGCAACTAGCCATATCAATACAGGAATTATATTGGTTCCAGATAGCTGTGAATTGACAGAGGATAAAAAAGAACAAACTTTATTGGCAGCGAATTATCAAGGAGAGACCCAAGAAGAAAAACAAAAAATGGAAGAGGTTCTTGTTAAGTCTGGTTCTGGCTTTATCCAAAATTTAGCAAAACAAGGAATTCCAATAGATGGTATGACAAAAATCAGTCTAATGGAGTCAAGTATTGGGTTAGCAACCATAGTAACTTTTATTGCTCTTTATTTGGGAATTATTTTCTTAATTGCAAGTGCTGCTATTTTAGCATTAAAACAATTAACGGATAGTACAGATAACAAACAAAGATATACCATTTTAAGAAAAATAGGTTGTGATGAAAAAATGATAAATGAAGCTTTATTTAGACAAATAGGAATATTTTTTGGATTGCCACTCGTATTTGCCATGATACATTCTATATTTGGCATACAATTTGTACTTTCTATGATGTCAGGTTTAGCTAGTAAAAAGGATTTATTACCATCTGTTATTGCGACGATCATTGCAATTGGAGTAATTTATGGGGCTTATTTTACAGCTACCTATTTAGGAAGTAAAAATATGATGGAAGAGGAAAGATAAAAATACAAACAAATGCAATATCATAAATTTTAGACTCCATGAAGGAAAATAGGAAGATTGACAACTAAGGGAAAAAGTAATATAATGTTAACCAACACTAACAAAGGAGAGAAAAGTATGGTATCAAAAGCATTAGAAGAATATTTAAAAACGATGTATGTCTTAAAAAAGCAAAATGGAAAGATACGAGTTACCGATGTTGCCAAGAAAATGAATTGTAGTAAAGCCAGTGTGAATAAAGCTTTATATAGTTTGAAGGATAACCAGTTAGTGAATTATCAATCTTATGGAACCATTGAACTAACACAAGAGGGAGAAAATTTAGCTAAAAAAGTCTTAGAAGCTTATGATATTGTTTATTTATTTTTAAAAGAGGTTCTTAATTTAGAACAAGAGGTGGAAAGAGAAGCGGAAAAAATCAAATCAGCTATAACAGATACCACGATTAATCAACTTGCTAAATATGTACACGAAGTTTTGGGGTTAAGCAGTTTGGATTGTGATTATGATATCAATAAAGAAAGATGTAGATGTTGTGAAAGAAGGAGAAAAAAATAGATGGGAAATAAAAAAGTCTTATTAGGCATGAGTGGAGGAGTAGACAGTTCAGTATCTGCTCTTTTGCTAAAAGAACAAGGATATGAGGTAATTGGTGCAACATTAGAATTATTTACCAACAAGAATTCTTGTGGTAACACAACTGAGCAGGATGCCAAAAAACTATGTAATACAATGAACATATCACATGATACCTATGATTACAAAGATTTATTTAAAAAGCACGTAATCGATGATTTTATTCATTGTTATGCTAATTGCAAAACGCCAAATCCATGTATTGAGTGTAATAAATATATGAAGTTTGGTGTTATGTGGGAAAAGGCAAAAGAATTAGGATGTAATTATATAGCAACAGGTCATTATGCAAAAACAGAATATAGTGAAGAGTATAAAAGATGGGTATTAAAAAAATCAAAGGCAGGAAAAAAGGACCAGAGTTATGTATTATGGAACATACCAAAAGAATTACTAGAACATATCGTATTCCCATTAGCAGATTTTGAAGAAAAAGAAGAGATAAGGAAAATAGCAAGAGAAAAGCATCTAAAAGTAGCCAATAAGCCAGATAGTGAAGATATCTGTTTCATTCCAGATGGAAATTATAAAAGGTTTTTGGAAAATAATTCTGCCATTCAACCAAAAGAAGGAAATATCCGAACAACAAAAGGAGAGGTGTTGGGAAAACATAAAGGATTGTATCATTATACCATTGGACAACGAAAGGGACTTGGGATTTCTTACCGTGTACCATTATTTGTATTAGGATTTAACAAAGAAAAAAATGAAGTAATTGTAGGAGAAGAAAAAGAATTATATAAAAGTGAAGTCCTAGTTACAGATGTGAATTTGCTTTTGGTCGATGAAATAAAACAGTGGATGAAAGTAATGGTAAAAACAAGATATTCCTCTAAGGAAGCAGAAGCTAAAATTATACAAGAAGAAAACAAGATAAAAGTTGTATTTAAGGAACCACAAAGAGCTATCACACCAGGACAATCTGCTGTATTTTATGTAGGAGATATGGTGCTAGGGGGAGGAAAAATAGATTAGCTAAAAATTTTTAGTATATTAGCATATAATTTTAAAAAGTATAAAATTAAAGGAATGAATTAAAATGGGTAAAGAAGTTATTATAAGGAAGGCTAAAGAAGAAGATTTTAAACAATTACATAGACTAATGATGCAAGTACATAAAGTTCATCTCAAAGAAAGAAGTGATATATATAAAGATATAGAACCTTTAAATTTTGGAGAATTTAGAAATGAATTGTTAGATATAAATAATATATATTTAGTGGCAGAGATAGATAGAAAAGTAGTTGGTTTATGCTTTGCTCAAATAAAAAAGATATCTAATAATAAGATTATGAAGGATAGAGAGATTTTGAATATTAGTCATATCTGTGTTGATAAGGATGAGCAAAGAAAAGGAATCGGAGAAAGTTTATATAGTCAGATATTGCAGATAGGTAAGGAAAAAAGTATGGATAGTATAGAATTAGTGGTTTGGGGATTTAATAAAAATGCTATAAAGTTTTATGAAAAAATAGGTATGGATATTAAAAATTTAAGATTTGAACGAAAAATCAAATAATCCCGAAAAATCTTCAGAAAATATTGATTATTACTTAAAAATGTGCTATATTTAAAATACACAGAGCAATAAATCTATATAAATTGCATATAATATTATTGCTAGTGATAGCAAAAAAGTTGGTGAATCCAGCCATAAGTTGGAATTTGAAAAAGCGGTGTTTCCAGCCATAAAATTGGAACTTAAAAAAGGGGGATTAGGGTTTTAACTCTAATCCTTTTGCATTAATCATAAATTAAAATTTTTAATAAATTGGTGTTGCTTGTTTATAGATGTAATTGAAACTTATCAAAATAGGATGATCTCTACAAAATCTGACAAAAATATTGACATAATGACAAGTAAGGATTATAATAAAAACAATGTATATATGTTATCAAGAGTGGACGAGAGAATCGGCTTTATGACTCCACAGCAACCTATTTGAAATAAGGTGCTAATACCGACAAAGTGGAAAGTACTTTGGCTGATGATTCAAAAAAAATCAAAAATTATTAACCTTTGTACCAGCAGTACAAAGGTTTTTTGCTAACATATATCAAAAAAAGATAAGAAAAGGAGAAGCAAAAAATGAGAAAATTATTCACATCAGAAAGTGTAACAGAAGGGCATCCAGACAAACTATGTGACTATATATCAGATAGTGTTTTAGATGCCTATTTAGCAAAAGATCCATATGCCAGAGTAGCATGTGAAACCGTAGCAGGAAAAGGAGAAATCTATATTACAGGAGAAATCAGTTCAGTAGCAGAAGTTAATATAGAAGAAGTAGCAAGACAAGCCGTAAAAGAAATAGGATATGATAATGCAAAAACAGATATGGACTATAAAACCTGTAAAATTACGGTTAATGTTTCGAAACAATCTTCTGATATTGCATTAGGTGTTGACAAATCACAAGAAACCAAACAAGGAGAGTTAGATTCAGAAGGAGCAGGAGACCAAGGAATTATGTTTGGTTTTGCTTGTAATGAAACGGAAGAATTAATGCCATTACCAATTTCTTTAGCTCACAAATTAGCAAGAAGACTAACAGAGGTAAGAAAACAAAAAATAGTAGATTATTTAAGACCAGATGGAAAAACACAAGTTACGATTGAATATGAAGGTGGAAAGCCAGTAAGAGTGGATACAATTGTTGTATCGACACAACATAAAGAAGAGGTTGACTTAGAAACATTAAAAAAAGAAATCAAAGAAAAAGTAATTTATGAAGTGGTACCAAAAGAATTATTAGATGAAAAAACAAAATATTTTATCAATCCAACGGGACGCTTTGTGACAGGAGGACCATTAGGAGATAGTGGATTAACAGGAAGAAAAATCATAGTAGATACATATGGTGGCTATGCAAGGCATGGTGGAGGTGCCTTTTCTGGTAAAGATGCTACAAAAGTAGACCGTTCGGCAGCTTATATGGCAAGATTTATTGCCAAAAACATAGTAGCCAATCACTTAGCAGAAAAATGCGAAATCCAGTTTTCATATGCGATTGGAGTTGCCAAGCCAGTTTCTATTCATATTGATACCTATGGTACGAATACAATAAAAGAAGAAGAAATTGTCAAAATGATTTACAAGAATTTTGACTTAACACCAAGAGGTATTATCAACTATTTAGACTTAAGAAAACCAATTTATCGAGATACGACTAATTATGGACATTTTGGAAAAGAAAATCTAAATTGGGAGAAAACAATCACACTTATAGATTAGAAAAGAAGAAAGAAGGGGATACGGTAAAAGCAATGAAAAACATATATATTGTATTAACTCATACAGGGACAACATTATCTAAAATCATAAAAAACTATACCAAAGACGAATTTTCCCATATATCCATTGCCTTAGATGAAAAATTAGAAGAAATGTATAGCTTTGGAAGAAGAAAACCATATAACCCCTTAATCGGCGGATTTGTTCACGAAAGAATCCATTGTGGAACGTTCAAGAGATTTGAAAATACAACAGAAGCAGAGGTCTATTTCCTTAAAATAGAAGAAGAACAATATAAAAAAATAAAAAAGACCATAGAAGAAATGGTAAAACAAAAGGAAAAATATACATTTAATATGATAGGCCTAGTGGCAGTGGCATTTCATAAAAGAATTTGTTTCAAAAATTCATTTTATTGTGCTGAATTTGTGAAATATGTACTAGAAAAAGCAAAGGTTACAACCAACTTACCAGAAACCATAAAGCCAGAGGATTTTAAAAATTTAGCAAATATAAATTTGATTTATAAGGGAAAATTAAAACACTTTAAAGTACCAGAACTTTTAGAAGTATAAATCGTAAAGAGCAAGTAATTATTATTTGCTCTTTATGATTTATACTAATTTAGGAAAAAACTTTAATTTCGAAAGAAAAAGTAGTAAAATAGAACAAGAAGGAGAATAAAGATTGTTTGAATCAAGGATAAAGGAGGATGAAAGGATGAAAAAAATCATATTAAAAATAGAGGGAATGACGTGTAGTGCTTGTTCAAATGGACTTGAAAAGTATTTAAACAAACAAGATGGAATTTTAAGTGCTAGTGTTAACTTAGTTATGGCAAATGCACAAATCGAATATGATGAAACAAAAATAGATAAAAAGAAGTTAGATACTTTTGTAAAAAAAGCAGGTTTCAAAAGTTTAGGAATATACGAAGATACAATCGAAGAAAAGAAGACCAAGAGTGAAAAAAATCAATTTGTCATTTTTAGTATATTAGCCATTCTTTTGCTGTATATCTCTATGGGACATATGATGGGACTTCCGATAGTTAATTTCTTAAATATGCATACCAATCCAGTAAATTATGCTATTACATTATGTTTTTTAACCATTTTGTTTCTGCTATATGGATGGGATATTTTAAAAAATGGATATAAAAGTCTACTTCATAAAGCACCCAATATGGATACCTTGGTTGCCATTGGGGTGATGAGTAGTTTTTTATATAGTCTATATAGTATGGTAATGATAGGGAAAGGAAATCCTAGTTATGTACATGAACTCTACTTTGAATCAGCAGCAATTGTTATATTCTTTATCAAATTAGGAAGATATTTAGATGGAATCAGTAAAGATAAAACAAAAGAAGCCATACAAAAATTGGTTCAAATTACACCAAGTAAGGCAATTATAAAAGTAGAAGGAAAAGAAAAAGAAGTAACCATTGATGAAATTCAAAGAGGAGACATTGTAATTAGTTATGCAGGTGATCGAATTGCAGTAGATGGAGAAATTGTAGAAGGAAAAGCTCATTTAGATGAATCTTTTATGACAGGAGAAAGCAAGCCAGTAAATAAAACAAAGGGAAATAAAGTGATTGCAGGAACGATTAATTATGATGGTTATTTAGAATATAAAGCAGAAAAAATAGGAAAAGATTCTACCATTTCTCAAATTGTAAAATTAGTAGTAGAAGCAACCAATACAAAAGCGCCAATTGCAAAGATAGCAGACAAAGTAAGTGGGTATTTTGTACCAGTTGTGATGATGTTAGCAATCATTACTTTGATTGCATATCTAGTGTTAGGATTTGAGATAGGAACTGCTGTGATTACCTTTGTAACGGTTTTAGTAGTTGCTTGTCCATGTGCTTTGGGGTTAGCTACTCCACTTGCCATTGTAGTAAGTGAAGGAATTTGTGCAAATCATGGAATATTAGTTAAGAAAAGTGAGATTTTAGAAAATGCAGAGAAAATAGATACCATTATTTTTGACAAAACAGGAACGCTAACTTATGGAAAACTAAAAATAGCAGAAATAATCAATCATAGTAGAATGCAAGCAAAAGAATTATTACAACTAGCAGGAAGTCTTGAAGCAAAATCAACCCATCCAATTGCCCAAGCATTTAGTCGTTATTTGAAAGAAAACAAAATAGAAACATTAGAAGTAGAATCGTTTGAAAATAGAAGTGGATATGGAATTATAGGGAAAGTAAAGGGAAAAGACTTGATGTTAGGAAATTATAAAATGTTAGAACAACTTGAAATGGAAAATCCATATAAAGAAGAAGAAAAGAAACTAAGCCAAAAAGGAAATAGTATTATCTATGTGGTACAAGACAAAAAAATAATAGGGATAATTGGTGTAAATGATATCATAAGACAAAATGCCAAGAAAGTAGTAGAAAGATTAAATCAAAAGAAAATAGAAACGATTATGGTAACAGGAGATAATCAAGAGACAGCCCATAGGATAGCTAAACAAATTGGAATTAAAAAGGTGATTGCTGATGTTTTACCAACCCAAAAAGGTGATGTGATTCGTAATTTGAAAAAACAAGGAAAAAGAGTTATGATGTGTGGAGATGGAATCAATGATAGTCCAGCTTTAGCAAGTAGCGATATTGGTGTTAGTGTTAACAGTGGAACAGATATTGCAATGGATTCATCAGATGTTATCTTAATGAAAAATGATTTGAGTAAAATTTTAGATTTAATTCAGATAAGTAAAAAAACCATTCGAAATGTGAAACAAAATTTATTTTGGGCATTTTTCTATAATAGTTTAATGTTACCAATTTCTATGGGATTACTAAAACCATTTGGAATTGCCATTAATCCTATGATTGCTGGATTAGCTATGGTGTTTAGTAGTTTAACAGTAATCATAAATGCACTAAGATTAAAAGGAATTAAATTAGAAGGGAGTAAAGTAGAATGTTTGGAGGAAATAAAATAACCAAAACCATTAAAATAGAAGGAATGAGCTGTGGTCATTGTGCCAAAAAAGTAGAAAAGGGATTAAAAGAAATCAAAGAAGTAAAATCGGTTACAGTTGACTTAGAAAAGAAGGAGGCGACCATTGTTTTAAAAAAAGAAATCGATTCGAATAGGTTAAAAACAATTCTGGAAGATTTAGGGTATCAAGTGATGTAAAAGGAGAAAATATGAAACAAAAGATAGAAGAAAGTAAAAAATTTGTAATAAAAAATTTGAAATGGCTGATTTTATTAATGGGTGTGATTCTATTTTTAGCAATGGTAGAAGATATATTTGATCAAGAAATTATGAAATTAGATATTTTAGGGTATCAATTTATTTCTAATTTTTTAATTTCTGATTTTATTACCCCAATTGCCAAAATCATTACGAGATTGGGTGGTGCGATGGTATTAATTGCTTTAACGATTCTATTTTTAATCGTGATAAAAAATAAAAAAATAGGAGTAAGCATTGCCATTAATTTAATTATCGTAACCATTCTAAATAATTTGTTAAAAAGGATTGTACAAAGACCAAGACCAACAGAATTTCGAATGATTCAGGAAACAGGATATAGTTTTCCATCTGGACATTCTATGATAAGTATGGCATTTTATGGCTATTTTATTTATTTAATTTATAAAAATATAAAAGATAAAAAACTAAAATGGGGACTAATCGCAGGATTGAGTATTTTAATTATAACCATTGGCACAAGTAGAATTTATTTAGGCGTTCATTACACAAGTGATGTTTTAGCAGGTTTTACAATAGCAGTATCTTATTTAATTGCTTATACAAGTTTAATAAAACGATTCATTCGAAAAGAAGAAGTTTGAGAAAGTTTTGTAATTAAAATTAAAAAAAAGATAATAGAAAATTTTTCTATTATTTTTTTTGTCTTTAAAAATCAAGCCTTTGAAAAAAATAAGAAAAAATTATTAAATAATCCAAGAGAAAATTTCACATAATACAAATATAAAACAAAAAAGGAGGATTTTTTTAAAATGAAAAAAATAATTAGCGTAATTGGCATGTTAATCTTGTTTACGGTACTTATTTTGGTAGGAAGTACTTATGCTGCAAGTTTAGATACCATTGATTTAGAAATCAATAAAACATTAGTGCATCCAGGAGAAGAAGTAAAATTGACTGTAAACTTTGGAACAGATTTAGGAGCGTATACCGTAAATATTGATTATGATGATAACTTATTTGAATATGTTTCAGCAGAAGGTGGAACCGTAAATCAAACAGGAGATAAAGTAAAAGTAGTTTTTTATGATTCGACAGGAGGAACCAATCCAAGAACTAATATGAGTGTAATTTTTAGAGCAAAAGCAGACATTACCACTTCCAACCCAACAGAATTTTCATTCACACTAGAGGGATTAGCCAATGCAGATGCTTCTGTTACGTATGATGATATTACAACACCGATTGTAAAAAATGTAACAGTAGAACCACAATATGTTGACTACACCTTAAAATTAGAACACACAGGAGCTATTATCAAAGAAAAAGAAAATAATATGACACTTTCTTATGCCTCACCAATGGGACGTTATTATGAACACGCAAGACTAATTGCAGAGGCAACTACGCCAACTGGAGCAACAGTACAATTATTGGGAACAGACCAAGCTGGATTAGAACATGATATCATCCAAAGTGGATGGGGAGATGCTCAAGGATATAAAATAGGAGGAAAAGACGTTTCACAGGTATTAAAGGTAAGAGGAATTTTTAGTGAATTAGGAAATTATACCATTACTTTAAAATTGATTGACAGAGATCATTCCGATACTGTAATTGCAGAAAAAGCGTTTTCCTTTACAGCAGTAGAAGAAGGAGGAACAACTCCAGATAATACACCAGGAACAACCACACCAGAAGATACCATTACACCACCAGCAGAAGAAAGTGAAAAAGCACAAGAGACATTACCTGCTAAACTACCAAAAACAGGTAGCAATCTATATCTACCAATTGTTGTTGTTTTAATTGCCTTACTAAGTTCTTATATTTATTTTAATAAAAGAAAATAATGATTTGTAAATGAGAAACGAGTTCTCATTTACTTACATAAGGAGAACAACCATGAAGAAAAACAAGAAAAGAAACCAAAGAATTTTAGGAAATACCATTTTAGTAATTTGCATTTTAGGAGTTATGACATACCTAGGAATTGAAGAATATAAAGAAAAAGGAAGCAAAGGAGAACAAAAGCTACCAGATTATACAACACAAAATATAGGTACAAAGGAAGAAGAACCCCAAAAAATTGTAAAAATGGAAAAAGTATATCCAAAAGAGGAAATACCTACTCAATACAAAGGATATGAAGTAGGAGCTAAACTAGTCATACCAACAATCCAATTAGAAACTTATGTTTTGCAGAAATATTCTGTATCTGCTTTAAATGTAGCAGTTACTAAATTTTGGGGAGTCAATGCGAATCAGAAGGGAAATTTTTGTATAGCAGGTCATAATTTTAAAAATAGAAATATGTTTTATCATGTAAAGGAATTAAAAATAGGAGATAGACTTTTTATCACAGACCCAGAAGTAGGAAAAATAGAATATGAAATTTATGATATCTATCAGGTGCTACCAGAAGACGTTAATTGTTTATCACAAGATACACAAGGAGCAAGAGAAGTGACCCTTATTACTTGTACCAATGATTCTGAAAAAAGAATTATTGTAAAAGCAAAAGAGATAGAATAGAGTAAGGAGAAAAAAGTAAACATGTTAAACCAAAAGAAAAAATATATTTTTATTGGAATCTTATTTTTGTTAATATTAGCAGGGCTATTTATTTATTTTCAGGTAACAGCTTCTACGAAATTAGATGGAATTGAAAGTTTTCCTACTAGTTATCAACCCTATTTGAAGGAATTGGCTAAAAAACATCCAAACTGGAAATTTACAGCATTATATACCAATTTGGATTGGAATTATGTCATATCACAAGAAAATATATTTGGAAAAAATTTAGTACCAAAAAACTATTCAGACCGTTGGAAAAATACAACACCAGGTCAATATAATGTAGAAGTAGATGCAGGTTGGGTAGATAGTTCCAAACAAGCAGTAGAATATTGTATGGATCCTAGAAACTTTTTAAACGAAGGACGTTTATTCCAGTTTGAGAGGTTATCTTATGATGCTCATACCAATGATTTAAATGGAATTGAAAAAATTTTATATGGAACTGAGTTTTACAATACAAAAGTATCGTATTTAGATAGTTATGGAAATACCATTTCTATGAATGAAAAATATTCAGACTTAATTTTGAAAGGAGGACAAACCTCTTTGGTAAGTCCTTATCACTTAGCTTCTCGTATCAAACAAGAAGTAGGTCCTTTTTTATCTCATAGTTCCATTAGCGGAACGGTAGAGGGATTTAAGGGACTCTACAATTTTTATAATATTGGAGCTACTAGTTCACCAGAACCAATGGGAGCTATCAAAAATGGATTACAATATGCCAAAGATGGAAAAGGAGCCAGTGATACCACAAAAGCAAAATATTTAATTCCTTGGAATACCAAAGAAAGAGCCATAACAGGTGGTGGTATTTTTATTGGTTCTAGTTATATCAATGTAGGACAAAATACGATTTATTTACAAAAATTTGATGTCAATGATGATAGAGGAAATAACTTATTTGTCCATCAATATATGACAAATGTATTAGCTCCTTCAAGTGAAGCAAAATCAATTTATAATGGTTATCAGAAAAGTGGTTTATTAGAGACTCCTATGTCCTTTCTCATTCCAATTTATCAAAATATGCCAGAAATTCCAACACAAAGTCCGAATCTTAATCCAGATGATTTCATCTCAGATAACACGAAAGTGTATTGTAATGCTTCTAATGTCAATATTCGAACAGGACCAAGTACCTCTTATGAGTTAATTACAACGGTTACTACAAATGATAAAATGACAAGGATTGGAAAGGGAAAACAAACAGGAGAAAGATGGGATAAAGTAGTATTAGAAAATGGAATAGTAGGTTATATTTATCAAACTTATGTAACGGAATTACCAAAGGTGCAAATTGAAAAAATTGAGTTAAGTTTAGAAAATACAACCTTACAAAAAGGAGATAGAAAACAATTACAAGTAATCATTACGCCTCAAGAGGCAAAAGATCATAAAGTCATCTATACTTCTAGTAATCCTGGAGTAGCAACCATTGATGATAAAGGAAATATACAAGCAATTCGTTCTGGAAAAACCACAATTACGGTAAAAGCAGAAGAAAATACAGTGCAAAGTCAAATCGAAATACAAGTTTATAGTAAAGTAACAGGAATTGTACTAGACCAAACTCAAATCTATGTGCAAATAGGAGATACCTTTGCTATTCATGGAATGATAGAACCAGAAGATGCCAATCATCAAACCATATTATATGAAAGTGCCAATCCACAAATTGCAACCATTGATGAAAGTGGCATAATCCTAGCAAAACAAGAAGGAGAAACAACGATAGTTGCTATGGCAGAGGAAAATAAACAAATAAGAAAAGAATGTAAAGTTATTGTTGTTAGAAAAATGGAAGATTCTGAAATTCATTTTGATACTTCTTTGACAGTGAATAGTTTGGAAATTAGTGGAATAGATTATAACAAAAACACAGTAGCAGAGATAAAAAATTTGATTACTACGGATTTAGAAATTCAAATTGTTAATCAGAAAGATGAGATATTACCAGAAGATGCTACAATTGGAACAGGGAACAAAATACAAGTTAAGGAAAACGGAAATATTTTGAGAGAATATCAAATTTTAGTATATGGGGATACCAATGGGGATGGAAAGATTAATAGTATTGACTTATTTGTTTTACAAAGACACATTCTTGAAATAGAATCTTTAGAAGGAATTTATCGAAAGGCTGGTAATGTAAGAAAGACAGGAACTAAACCAACTTCAGTTGATTTATTATTAATACAAAGGCATATTTTAGGATTACAAATGATGGAACAATAGAAAGGAGACTTTTGTGAAAAGGAAACAAAAAATAATAAAATATTTAGTGAGTTTTGTCAGTGTTATTTTGGTTCTTTTCTTCTTTTCGAACTCAAGTAATACAGCTACAATAGGAACCGTAGATTTAAGTAGTAACCAAAGTATCATAGAAAAAGGAGAAGAAGTAGACCTTACCATTTCCATGTCAAATGCTAAAGTAGCAGCTTTTCAGTTTTCTTTATATTTTGATGAAACGAAATTAGATTTGATATCTTCACCTCAAAATACCAATGTTATTGGCAATCGTATCCTTTATGTTTGGTATGATGAAAACGGAGGAAGCGGAGCTAAGACGGGAAATTTAGAAACATTTAAATTTAAAGCGAAAGAAGAAGGATTGGCTAATTTTCAGATAGAAGGAGAATTTTATAGTGAAAAAGGGCAATTGATTCAAACTAATTTTAAAGGAACACAAGTACAAATTGGAAAAGAAGAAACTAAATTAGAAAAAGAGGCAAAAGAAGAACAAGGGCAAAATAAGGTAGCAAGTAATGCTAATTTACAAGTTTTAAGATTAGACAAAGAAGGAATGGTTCCTAATTTTGAAAGTGGTATTTACCAATATTATCTAACCGTTCCTACTACCATAGAAAAAATAGAAGTATTAGCAATTGCTGAAAATCCAAATGCAACTGTTCAAATAACCGGAAATGAAAATTTAAAAGAGGGATTTAATATCATTAAAGTTCAAGTCTTATCAGAAGATAAGACGCGGCAGCAATACCTATACGATTGAAGTGACAAAGACAGCCAATTTAATGTTAGCAAATACAAATTTAGAAATTTTAGCCATTGAAAATGCATTATTAAATCCACCTTTTGATACAAATGTGACCCATTATAAAGTAGAAGTGCCAAATGAAATGACTCGTTTCAATCTATTGGCAATTCCTGAAAATGAGCAAGCAAGGGTTGAGGTAAAAGGGAAAGACGACTTGCAAGAAGGAGATAATTCTGTTTATGTGGAGGTAATAGCTGCCAATGGATTTACCAAAAAACAATATGAAGTGGTGGTGCATAGAAGAACGATAGAAGAACAACAACAATATGAAAAGGAACAAAAAGAAAATAAAGAAAAATGGGAAGAAATCAATACGATAGAAAAAACAGCGGTGCTGTCAAATGATAATGAAAAAACAATTCATAAAGAAGATGAAAATACCGCTAAAAGTTGGTTAGGAAAGATTGGAATTGCGGTTATAGCAATTGGAGTTATTTTTATAGTGGCAAAACAATATGGTAAAAGAAAAAATAAATAAATAAGTAAATTTAATCAGGACAAAATCATGAAAAAATTTTCTGTGACACATATTTAAGTAATTTTGTGATTTTGTCCTGAAGAGTATTTAAAAATTATTGATAATTCAGGAGGTTTATGATAATATATAAAAAGAAAGTGAGATAATATAGAAAATAAGACGAGAAAGGGAGTAAAAAATGGCTACAACTAATGAATATATAGAGTATGTATGTGAACAAATAAAAGGTATCGGGGAAATAAGATATAAGAAGATGTTTGGTGAATTTATGGTTTATGTTAATGACAAACCAGTTATTATAGTATGTGATAATGTACCTTTTGTTAAGAAACTAGATTGTATAAAAGATAGAATGCAAAATGCACAACTAGGTTATCCCTATAAAGGAGCAAAAGAACATTATGTATTAGACATTGATAACAGCGAATTTTGTAAATCTGTTATTCTGGAACTAGAGAAAATAACACCCTTACCAAAATCAAACAGGAAAACAAAAAAATAAAATTTATACTTTTAAGGAGGACAAACAGTGAAAGTAGTATTGGCAACAACAAATCCCGCAAAAATAAAAAAGTATACAGAAAAACTAAAAGAAAAAGAGATAGAAGTATTAACCATTAAAGATTTGGGAATCAATTTGAAACCAGAAGAAACAGGGAAAAATGCGATAGAAAATGCTTATATCAAAGCAAAAGCATATTATGATAAAACAAAAATTACAACGATAGGTATGGATAATAATTTATATATAGAAGAGTTACCAGAGGAAAAACAACCAGGAACTCATGTAAGAAGAGTAAATGGAAAAGAACTAAATGATGAGGAAATGATTCAATATTATTGTAACTTGGTTAAGGAATATGGTGGAAAGCTAACCGCTAAATGGGTATATGGAATGGTAATATATGATGGAAAAGAAGCAAAAGAATATACTTGGAGTAAAAATCATTTCTATTTTATAGATAAGCCTTGTAAGAAAAGAAATCCAGGTTATCCATTAGACTCTATGTCAATTATGCCAGAATGTAATAAATATTTTGTTAATTTAACACAAGAAGATAGGAAGAAAAATCCACAAAATGATAAAGATGATGAGGTCATTAATTTTATAGTAAATAATTGCAGTAAGTAACAGAAATTTTATTAAAGTTTATCAAGAAATATCAAACCTATCCACATAAAATTTTAACAGGAAGAAAAGATAGTTACCTTTATGAAGAACATTTTAGAGAAGTATCAGGCTATACCAATCCAGAAGAAAGTGAACATGATTTTTTCAATATAGGTCATACATCAACTTCAATTAGTTTAGCATCAGGACTTGCAAAGGCAAGAGATTTAAAAGGAGATACCGAAAATATTATAACAGTTATTGGAGATGGTTCTTTAAGTGGTGGAGAGGTTTTTGAAGGTTTGGATTATGTAGGCTCAGAACTAAATTCAAATTTTATAGTAGTTGTAAATGATAATGGGCAATCCATTGCAGAAAATCATGGTGGAATTTATAAGAATTTATAAGAATTAAGAAACACGAATGGAATGGCACAAAATAATTTATTTCAAGCATTTGGATTAGATTATATCTATCAAAATGAGGGAAATAACATTCAAAAAAATAATAGAACATTTGAAAAGGTAAAAAATATAAATCATCCAATTGTAGTTCATATCAATACTCAAAAAGGAAAATTTATTATGCTAGGAATAGCAAAAACAACAAAAGAAGATATAATATATTAATAATATCATATAAAATTCAAAAAGGTTTGAGAAAATCAATCAAAAATTTTCTCAAACCATTTTTTTATATTAACAAGTAATTCATCTAAAGTATAATCACTTTGAGATTTAAAGTAAATAATTATTTCTTCCACCATTCCAGCAATAAAAAAAGAAACATCTAATTCTAGGGTATCATAATTTTTATAATTATTCTTTAGTGTGTAATATAACTTTTGATTTGCCATTTTCCTTAATACAATTAGAAAATTGAGTGAATCAGTGGAAGAAAGAAGTAATTTATAAATATGTTCATTTTGTTTTAAGCAATTTATAATTTCATCAAAATAATTAAGAATATCATCCTTTGAATTTAAAATTTTATCATCATTAATTAACAAATCAATAGTTTCTAATTGATAATCGTTAGCTACTTCATATATGCTGTCATAGTGAGTATAAAATGTACTTCTTGTTATATCCGCTTTTTTTACAAGTTCAGTTACAGTTATTTTATTTAATTCCTTTTTTTCATTAATAAGTTCTGCAAATGCAGTTTTTATATATCTTCTTGTTTTCCTAGAAGAAGAATTTGCACCTTGTACTTTCATTGCTAAAATCCCTTCATAAATAAATTTATAAAAATTATAGCATAAAATGAAAAATTAAAAAACTTGAGTTGTAAAATAAATACAATTTAATGAAAAGTGTTTAAATTCATACACTTTTAAGAAATTTATACTAGAATAAATTGGAAAAAATATTTATATTAAAAGACATCTTCTAAAGAAAGGAATGACTGAGTTTGAAAAAAATTACAGATTTTATTATTAACAAAAGACACTTCATACTTATTCTGTTTATTATATTATCTATTGTATCAGCATTTATGTCTAAAAAAGTTAATATCAATTATGACATTGCAGAATATTTACCTAATACATCAGAAACAAGAATTGGAATGGATATTATGGAGAAAGAATTTAAAGAAATAAAATCAAGTTCTCTTGAGGTAATGTTTGAAGATTTGCAAGGCGATAAAAAAGAAAAAATATATAACGAACTTACACAGATAAATGGAGTAAGCAGTGTAGATTATAAAAATACAGAGGAATTCAACAAAGACAACTATACTTTATATGTAATTAATGTAGATGATACAGAAGATTCTAAAATAGCTACTGATATTTATAATGAAGTAAAAACGAAATATAAAAATTATAAAATTTACACAAATGGAAATATTTCAGCAAGAAATAATCCTGTTTTACAAACTTGGATCGTTGCTCTTGCAGTAGGATGTGCATTAATAATATTAATAATAATGTGTGAATCTTATGTAGAACCATTTTTATTTTTAACATCAATACTAATAGCAGTTTTACTAAATAGTGGTACTAATATAATATTTGGAACAGTATCT
>JAAWAM010000008.1 GCA_022792135.1 Clostridia bacterium | reverse complement strand
TATACTGGTACAATAATCGATAATTTTTTGTCTTTTTCCATTTTTTATATAAATCCTTTCCTTCACCTTTCTTGTCCTTACCTATCTTATATTTTTTATGCTTTCTTGTCAAGTTTCTTCTTATTTTTTCCTCCGAAGTAATTGACTCATTTTCTCAATATATTTCCATTTTTTGCTGTTGTATATCTTATTAATTTCCTCTTCTTTAGCTTTATATTTTTCCATTATTTTATTTTTTTCCTCTTGTCTTAACTTTAGTTCTTCTTTTAGTTCTTTTGTATATTCTGTATTGAACAATTCCCCTGTTCTTTTTTGTTTCTTATCTTTTATCTCTTGGTTCCATTCATCAATGGCTGTTATTTTCTCTCCTAATCCAACCGCATCTTCTAAATCAATTCCATAAAAGATTTCTTGGTCTAGTTTTTTAGGCGAATTGATATACATTTCATGTGGCAAAGAAATGTAATATCTTTGATAATATAATTTTTGTATATCTTCTCCAAAAATATTGGTTATATCATTGATAAATTGGATTGCTTTATTTTGCATCGCATCTAATATAAATCTTTCTTGCTCTTTTGCACTTTCTTCTTCAAATACTGGTATTACTTGATTATCTTCCCCTAACTCATACCCAATGCAAGATGGATCTGAAGTTGATATTAAAATTTCTCTTACTACACCAGTAATAGCTGGTCTATAATCAAAATAGGTGTGTAATTGCATTCCCCCTATTTTAGCATGTTCTAACGCCTCTTCATTACTGATATTTACAAAATAGGCATCAATTGGCTTTCCACACAATTTTGATAAATACATTTCTGGTTTTGCACTATATCCAATATCAAAGGCACAAGCCTTTTCACTAAATATATGAGAGAAATAACTTTTTAGTTTTTCTAACATTTCTTCGTGTTTGTTTTTATCATAAAATTTGTCGATTATCAAGTTCATATAGCGATTAAATTCACTTTTTGTTTCAAATTTTTGATTCGTATCTATTCCGTTTTTTTGGCATTCTTCTTCTAAATCTTCTAAGTGATATATGATATTTTTCATATATTTTAATATCGTTTTCGGTGTGTATTTATAGATATCGATTAATTCAGATAATTTATAAAAGTCGAATGAATTGTTTAAAGTGGCTGGCACTAAAGCACGTCTAGAAATATATAAATATTCTTCTTCTGGTGCTTCATCATAGGCCTTTTTTAGGATTTGATAAGCTTTCATCATCCAATAACCATCTCTTGCAAAAAATACAATTTTCTCATAATTTTTTTGCTTCGTATCTTTTAAAAGCCAATCTGCTATTCCAAATAAATGCATTCCTAAAGCATAATATCCAATTAGATTTGGGTCTGCATTAAAGTCAGTTTCATTATGAAAGGTTCGATAAGGATTATCAAAGTAGGAATTAGCCACTAAAGCAAGCATACAACGAATTCCTAAAAAGTTAATACCGTTTTGATTATTTTCCCATATTGGTATGTTTTGGTTAAACAAACATCCTAAAGCATTGGTTATATTTTTATTACAGAAAACATCTACTGCTTTTGGTAAGAATTGTCCATTAATTCCATTTTGATTTGCCTTTTCATAATCAGAGTGATAGTTATCTCCTATGTGAACCATTTCTCCCGGCTCTACTTGTAAATCTTTTATCACATAAGAATACAAGTCCCCACAAAATTTGGTTACTCCTATTTGAGCTGATAAATAGATGTTATCCATCTTATAATCATTTTTATTTAATATTTTCTTTATTGTTTCCATAGGAAGATACATATCTGATGTAGCAATTACTGTTTTACCTAGATATTTTGCTAATCCATAGATTTCTTTTCCTGTTTTTCTTTCGGTACAGAATTTTATTTCTAATTCTTGTTCTTTTTGTTTCATTTTTTCTATGATTTCATCTTCTAGTTTGGTTTGATTTTGTATTTCTTCATAGATTTCATCTAATGTTATTTCTTGTTTTGCTTTATTTTTTCTTCTTGTCTCTTTTTCCGCTTCTACTCTTATCTTAGAAAAATCCATTCCTGTTTCTATTTTTGTAATTTCTCTAAAATATTGATTTAAAAACACAAATAAATCAATTGGGTTCCAAAAAGGTCTCATAATTAAAGTATCAAAAATATCAAAACTTACTATCTTAGTTTTAGAGTTTATAATTTCTTTTTTTAGTTTTTCTAAATTATCATTCCATGCTGTTTTGATTTTGGTTATCCTATCGCTTTCTAATTCTGTCTCTTCAAATTGATGAAACAACACTTCATTTTTTACCATTCTTAATGTTCGACTATACCCAAACATAATCAAAAAGAAATCATAGTTTTTTACATTTTCTTTTTGGCAGACTTCTTGTAATGTTTTTTCAAATAATTCTTTTGTGTATATCTTATTTCCATATACACGCCATAAAAAAGAGCTTTTTGCTTGTTTTAAGTATTCTTCTAAAATCATTTCGCGTTCTAAGTTCTTTAAAGAAGCTTCACTTAAATTTAAATAGGCTCTCCCACCATCTGCATATTGTAAAATGCTGTTACTTATGACGATATCAGCATTCTCTTCTATTGCAGTTGCTACCATAGTCCTGTAATAATCAATTGATACACTATCTTCACTATTTAAGATTGAAATAAAATCTCCTGTTAATAAGTCTTTGTTTTCTTGTATACTTTTCCACAAATTTTCATCATAGCCAATAAACTTAACCATTGGATACGCCAATTGAATTGGCTCTATTTTTTCTTCTCGTCCTTTTTGATAAAAAACTAGTAGCTCCATATCTTTTTGATAGCTTTGTTGGCTTATTTCTTTGATGCTTTCTTCTATCTTATGATTTCCAATCATAAGAACGGATATTTTTTTGTTATCCATAAACTCCTCCTATTTAAACATCTTCTTAGTTTTCATTCTTCCTGGTCCATACAGCAATATAACTAACAATTTGTTTAATCTTCCTTTTATATTTTTTATAGGATTTTTCTTTTTGGTTAAGGTTGTAAATAATATATAATGTTTGATAACATATAACCTTTTGGAAAATTTCACACCTTTAAAATCTTTTTGTAAGATTTCTTTAAAATACTCATAATAGCCATAAGGATTTTCTTTGAATTGGTTGGTAATATTTTTCGTATATCCTTCTTCTTGGTATTCACATATCATAATTGGTTGATTGATTCCAATTATTTTATATTTTTCGTCCATTTGATGATGCATTCTTGCTTCTGTTGAAAATCTCTCTTTTTTCTCTATTTTATATTGATATTGTTTACGTATTTTAGTAAAATATACCAATGCTTTTTCTCCGTTTTCTCCTTCTTTGAAATAAAGGTCAAACATGGTGGTTTCTGTTTTTGGAAATTCATTTCCCATGTTGTTTCCTTTGGTATCATATTTTAAGAAACATAGGGCATAAATATCTGTTCTTTCCTTGTTTTCCTCCCATGCTTTTTTTATCACAGCAAAAGCATCTTTAGTAAAATAATCATCTGAATCACATTCTACTAGCAACTCCCCTGTTGCATATGGTACTAATTGGTTGATAGCTACCATTTTTCCTTGGTTTTCTTGTTCGTAATATTGAATGGTAATTTTGTTTTCTTTTTGAAAGCCTTCTATTACCGCTTTGGTATTATCTGTTGAGCCATCATTCATAATAAGCCATTCTATTTCTACTCCATATTTCGTGTTTTCTAATAAGCTATGATACAGATTTTCTAATAAGCCCTCTCGATTATATGTTGGTGTTAACACTGATATTTTCATATTTTCTCCTAGTTTTCTAGTAATCGTTTTATTTTTCCTAATAGATCTTGATTACTATATTCCTTTCTTGGTGTTTTTTCTGTTTTTGAATTTTCTATTATTTCTTTTAAGGTTTGATAGATTCCTTCTGCTGAGTTCTCAGCAATTTGGTAGTCTTCATAATTTTGTAAGGTTTCTCTTGCTGAGGTATCAGTTATTACAATTGGTTTTTGTAAAATTTGAGCTTCTAGTAATACCATAGGATATCCTTCAAAGTGAGATAATAAACAAAAATAATCTCCTGCTTTTATATATGGATACGGATTTTCTTTTTTTCCTAACAAATGAAAGGTATTCTCAACGTTCTTCTTTTTTATCAATTGTTGTAAATTATCTTTTTCTGGTCCATCTCCTATGACATAAAAATGATGTTTTAATCCCTGTTCTACTAATTGGCTATGTACTTCTATTAATCTATCAATTGCTTTTTGCTCTACCAATCTTGCTACTGTTACAAAATTAATGGTATCTTTATTTAAGCTAATATCTAAATTTTCCTTTGCTTTTTCTACAATACTATTTTGGTCAATATAGTTGTATATAACCTCTTTATCAATATTTTTTAAGTTGTTGTATACTTTCTCAAATTTTTCTTGATTTTCTTTACTTACAAAAATCAATTTTTGATATTTGGCATAGATTTTAGCATCTATCTTTTTCTTTAATTTTGCTTTTATCCCTTTTCCAAAAACAAGTGAAATGTCATTATGTACCCATGCAATTTTCTTCGTATTTCTATTTTTTGTACTTAATATTCTGGTAATAGCTCCTTCTAGGAATGCAATTTCTATGTCATAGTCTTCTTTTATTTTTTTGTGATAAATTACTTTTTGCGTTAGTAGTATTTTTAAAGGCATTGCTATTTTTCTTTGAAATTTGGATAATTCAACATATGGTTTATCGTATAAACTTTTTAATTTTACTTTTTGGCTTAATTGTTTTTCTAATTCGCCTTTGGCATAAATAGTAAAAATAGTGATGTCATATTCTTCACACAATTCGTTGGCAATGTCTACTAATACTCTTTCTGCTCCTCCGTAGTGTTAGACTTGTTATTCCAAATAGGATTTTTTTCATTTTATTGCTCCTTCCTTTTTTAGTGCTTTTTCTTAGTTTTATTATCTTAGATATCATATATTATTAAAAACATTGATAAGATATCAACTAATCTTAAGTTTCATAGCATTTATTTTATTTAACAGTATGGTATTTAAAGCAATAATAATCATCATATTAGAAGAATTAAAGAATGTATAGCCTGCAAAAAAGGAAAGTGCAAAAGTAAAGCCACAACCTAACCAGACCATTACATACTCTGTATCCATTTGTTTTCTATACTTTATCATGAAATAACCACCATAAATAAAAATCGTAACAAATGGTATAAAGTAAAGTATAAATCCGTATTACTCCAAAATTAAATAGAAAAGCTGGTATTTCCATTTCTATTACTAATTCTCTAAAATTAGCAACATGTCCATTTCCTAGTAATACATAAATCGGATTATGCTGATTTTTTACTAATACTATATTGTAAATCAATTGTTGCATACGTTGGTCATTGTTTTTAATATTCCATTGATTTGCAATTTCATATAAATCCAAAATGGATTGTTTTTCTGCTTGTCCCATATAACCTTCTTCTAATGTATTAGCATCTATTTTTTCTTTTATCTCTAATATGCTTCCTGTCACATGGGATTGTTCTTGTTTTTCTGTATCTACTATATTTTTCTCTATATCCTGTAAGTGCTTTCTTCTTTGTAAAGTACTAGAACCAACTGTTATTACAACTATGATAATGGTTATAACAGCCATTAATCCGCCTGCTATTACCTTTTTATTGATTTTTCCTTTTTGTTTTAAAGTCATTATTGTTTCTACTATTACATATAAAATAACAACTAAAATAAATCCTAATAATCCTACTCTAGTTCCTAATAGCGTACATAAGAATATGCCTTCTGCTAAAATAGTTGGAATGGCAATTTTTCTGTATTTAGAATCTTTTATGTATTTGATTGTCATGAATAAGGATAGAATTAAGATAGAACCTAGGCTATTTCCAGATTCAAACCATCCTTTGTATCCCATTCCTTCGATATAGGTACTAGAAGATGTTTTGGTTACAATGGCAATTAATATCGATGTCATATATATCACATTTGCAATCAATACACTTTTTGATAATTTCCCAATATCTTCTTCGTCTTGAAACACGGTAATATATAAAATCAAGTTAACTATCATATAAGAATAATTGATAATGTACTGTGCTTCGTGTGTAATTCCTCCATAACTGCTTCCTGTTATTACGCTTCTAAATACTAGCAAATGCAATATTTCATATACTGCGTAGATTGCTCCTATTAAGCTTAAACGTATTTTAAATTTCTTATCCATTTTTAAAAATAAATATAAAATGGCAATAGTAGGTATGATAGGTCTTAAAAAGGTAGATGGTGAAATGTTGGTATGAAACGCATTTCGAAAGATAAAACTCATCATATCTAAAATTGGACACAATATAATAAAAATACATAATATGTTTTTTTCTATTTTTTTCATTTTATTCTCCTAAATAATCTTGCATATAGTTTGTAGGTAACTGGGTTAATAGTCCTTAGGTAAAGGTTTTTTCCACCTTTCCTTGTCTGTAATATGTTATTTTTCTTCCAATTTGGAAAATTTGTATTTACGTTTTTCCAGGTCTCTTCTAGTAGTTTTTCTCTTAGCTTTTTGTCCTGAATTTTTACCATTCTTAGGAAAGAACTACAAAAAGCATATCTCGTATAGACATATTCTAGCTCTGTTTCATATGTCTCATAAATCCCCTTTTCTTTGTAATAATTAATGACATCCTGTAATACCTCAAATATTTCTCGGTTTCTTTCATTTTGCGAATTGGAAATAGAGCCTTCACGTTGTATGTAATGAATACAAGGTTCTTTTAAAAAAGATACTTTTTCTAGATAAGGAATTAGTTTATAAGTAAATGGTACATCTTCATAACGATATCCTTTTGGAAATTCTACTTTTGCTTTTTCTAGAATTTCTCTTTTTATTAGTTTATTCCAAGCAACTACTCTTACTTTTTCTAGCATTTCCTTTTTTCCTTCATAAAGTTCTCCTGTATCTATTTTTTGTTTATCTGGATATTCCCAATAAAAATCGCATTCTACCATGTCGCTATTTTCTTTTTGGGCTAATTCATACATCTTTTGATACATGTCTTTTTCTACGTAGTCATCAGAATCTAAAAACGCAATATATTCTCCTTTTGCATGCGGAATTCCATAGTTTCTTGCATCAGATAATCCCCCATTTTCTTTCTCTACATATACAATTTTATCAGGAAATTGTTTTCTTATTTTTTCTACAATTTGTTTTGAATTGTCTGTAGAACCATCGTTTACTACGATAATCTCAATTTCCTGTAATGTTTGATTTACGAGTGTTTCTAAACATTTTTCTACATACTGCTCTACATTATAAACTGGTACAATTACACTTACTTTTGGCATTCTATTTTTTCCTCTCTTAATTGTAATTATTTTTCAACTGTTCTACCTCATTTTCAAATATAAATCAATATCAATCTTTAAAAGTATTTTTTTTATAAACTGCTTTAAATTTCTAGCTTTTATATTTTGACTAAACTTTCTTTTTTGGATTTCTTTTTTATATTTTTTTCTTTCTTTTGGTTTCAATTCTTTCAATTTTAGTAAAATAGCATTGGTATAATATATTTTGATATTTTCTTTTGTCTTTTTTTCTACCCTTAATTTTTCAACTGTTTTAATCATGTTATCATAATGTGCTAAACAATCTTCCATTCTTTGAATTGTTTTTTGGTAATCTTCATTTCTGGTTATACTATCTCCTACTTGCACATAGTTATATAAATATTCATTGACAGATGCTACACTTTTGGCTACTAGTAAAATAAGTGGTATTAGCCCAAAATCTTCATGATAGGTTCTTTTAAATTGAAAATTGTTCTGGGTAAATAGTTCTTTTTTTATCAAATAAACACAAGGCGAATCTAGTAAAATATCTTGACTATACATCTCATTAAAAGCTTCTTCTCCTGTTTTATTTTCAAAAGTCGGCCCATCTACTTTTTCTAGTTTTTTTCCTGTTTCATCTACTCTTTGTAATTTAAATTTAATTAAGTCTATTTTCTTGTCTATATATGGCTTTAATTTTTCAATCAATTGCTTGTCTATATAGTCATCAGAATCAACAAACAAAATATATTCCCCTGTTGCTTTTTCTACCCCCAAGTTTCTTGTCTTAGCAATTCCTTCGTTTTCTTTTTCATAGTATTTTATAATTTGTTTGTTTTCCTGCTTTGTGATATATTCTTTTATAATTTCTCCAGAATTGTCAGTTGATCCATCGTTGATAACAATGAGCTCTATTTCATTTTTCTCAGTTTGTTTGATGATAGAATTCAAACATCTTTCCACATATTTTCCCGTATTGTAGACTGGTACAATTATACTTACTTTAGCCATTGATAATCCTTTCTATTTTTTCTATGATTTCTTGGTTATATTTTTTGCTATCAAATTGCTTTTTTATGGTAAATCCATCTTCTAACATTTGCTTCATTTTTTTGTAAATATCCTCTTCTGTTTTTTCAGTTACCATTCCATAACCTTGTTCTACTTCTTCATAATCTGATACTTTGGTAGTTATAATTGGTTTGTTTAGAATAAAGCTTTCTAAAAATACGACCGGATATCCTTCATAGTCTGAACTTAGCACTACACAGTCTGCTATTTCAAAGTATGGATAAGGATTTTGTTTTTTTCCTAAAAATAAAATCACATCTTCTAATTTTTCTTTTTTCACTAAGTTTTTGTATTCTTGGTTGTCTGGTCCATCTCCTACTAATAAAATTTTAAATTTGTATTTTTCTTCTTTTAGTTTTTTCGCTGCTGTTATCATTCTAGTTAATTTTTTTTGTTTTTCGTCATGTCTTCCTACATTTAAAAAAGTAAATTTTTCTTTGTCTTTTTTTAGTTCTATCGTTTGTTTGGCTAGTTCTTGTATTGTTTCAGCTTCTATTAGGTTATTACATACGATTGTTTTTTGTTTCATTTCTGGAAAGATTTTTATAAAACTTTCCCTTCCTTCTTTGGATACAAATACTACCTTTTTAAATTGATTGTATTTTTTTTCTTTAAAAAATTCTTTTACCTTTTCTTCTTGGTTTTCAAATAAGGTTAAGTAATCAGCATGTCCCCATAAACATGAGTTTTTAGAAGCTGTTCTACTTACAAATGATGCTACATTTGAGTATGTTGCAAAACATACTGAAAAGTCAAATTTGTTTTTATATTTTAAACTAAATTTTATTCTTTTTATTAGATTTTTTACTTTTCTTTTCAAAATATTTTTACTTTCATCTGGAGCATATTGTATGATATGAATTTTAGGATCTATTTCTTCTAAAAAAATACCTTGTTTTTTTTCTAGTACTATTGTTATTTCATATCCTTTTTGCTGTAATCGATTTGTTAAACTAACAAGTGCCTTTTCAATTCCTCCTATGTCTAGTGAATAGGCAGCAAATAATATTTTTTTCATTTTTGTACTTCCTTTGTTTTTTTCTGCCTTGATTTTATCATTTATTTAGCATATAATCAAGTTTTATAACATTTAATTTTAATTTATTATATTATATAAATTAGTAAATAAAAAAGAATACTATTTCTAGTACTCTTTATCTTTATAAAAAACTTTATTATTGTTCTACTGGATAAACACTTACTTGTTTTTTATCTCTACCTTTTCTTTCAAATTTAACTGTTCCATCCACTAATGCATATAGTGTATCATCACTACCTTTACCAACATTAATTCCTGGATGTACTTTTGTTCCTCTTTGTCTTATTAGAATATTTCCTGCTAAAACAAATTGTCCATCAGCTCTTTTGACACCAAGTCTTTTAGATTCACTGTCTCTACCGTTATGGCTGCTACCTTGACCTTTTTTATGAGCCATATTTTCTCACTCCTTTCGGTTTCCATTATCATTTATATTCGTTCGTTTAACTCTTAAACTATGCTTCTACTTTTTTAGTAGTCTTTTTTGCTGCTGCTGTTTTAGTTGCTGTTTCTGATTTTTTAGCAGCTGTTTTTATTGATGTAATTTCTACTTTTGTATAAGGTTGTCTATGTCCTTGTTTTCTTCTGTAGTTCTTTTTAGCTTTCATTTTGAAAACAATAATTTTTTTACCTTTACCATGTGAAACTACTTTTCCTTCAACTTTTACACCTTTAACATAAGGATTTCCAACTTGTACTTTTCCTTCTTCAGATACTAATACTACATTAGAGAAAGTAACTTTTTTACCTTCTTCTGCATCTAATTTTTCAAAAAATACAACATCTCCTTCTGCTACTTTGTATTGTCTTCCACAACTTTC
>JAAWAM010000007.1 GCA_022792135.1 Clostridia bacterium | reverse complement strand
GTTATGATTTTGATAATATTGAAGATGATGACAGCTTACCATTTTAACTTCAAAATATTATATTTTGAGGCATATTCATTATGCCTTTTATTTTTGCATTCTTTTTATTAAAAAATAGAACTTTCCTATAATACAAAAAAGGCCTTTTTTTGCAAAAGGTCTTTTTTTATGATTTTAATCTCATGGATAATAATTTGGATATTCCATTTTCCTCCATTGTTACACCATATACGGTATCTGCTGCTTCCATCGTTCCTTTTCTATGTGTAATTACTAAAAATTGTGTATTATTAGAAAATTTCTTTAAATACTCTGCAAAACGGTATACATTTACATCATCTAGTGCTGCTTCTATTTCGTCTAATACACAAAATGGTGCTGGATTTATCTTCAAAATGGCAAATAATAAAGCAATTGCCGTAAATGCTTTTTCTCCTCCAGATAGTAACATCATGTTTTGTAGTTTCTTTCCTGGTGGTTGTACATTAATATCAATTCCACATTCTAGTATATTTTCTTCATCTTCTAGTTTGAGTGATGCATTTCCTCCACCAAATAATTCCTGAAAAACTTCAGAGAAGTTTTTATTAATAACTTCAAACTGTGTTTTAAATTGTTCTTTCATTGTTTGTGTCATATCACTTATAATTTTTCTTAATTTTGTCATTGTGTCTTCTAAGTCTACTCTTTGTTCACACATAAAGTCATATCTTTCTTTCATCGTTTTGTATTCTTCGATGGAATCTATATTAACACTTCCTAGTTCTCGTAAGTCTTTTCTTAATCCATTTACTTTCTTTTGAGTGATTGCTATATTGTCTGGCTTTTTGTAATCCTCTACTGTGTTTGGCGTTAATTCATACTCTTCCCACATTTTGTTTATGATTCCATTTATGTCTTCTTCTAGTTTTGTTTTCTTGACATCGATTTTAATCATTTGTGCTTTTAAATCTTCAATTGTTTTAAATTTTGCTGTAATTTCCTCTTCTTGTTTGGCTAATTTCTGATTTTTTTCTACTCTTTGTTGTTTTAATTCTTCTACTTTGTTTCCACTGTTTTTTACTTCTTCTTTTATCGTTTTTATTTTTTCTTGTATTTCTTCTATCGATTTTTCTAAATTAAAATTGTCTTGCTTGATTTCTTCTATTTGTTTTTGTTTGTTTGAAATACTTTTATTGGTATTTTCTATTTCTATTTTAATTCTTTCTTGTATTTCTTCAATAGAGCTTTCACTTTCATCAAAAGAAGATACCGATATTTTTAAGTTTGTAATATCAAAATTTAAGTCATCTACTTGCTTTTGATTTTCCTTATTTAACGCTGCAAATTCTTTTATTCTTTGTGTTAATTTTTCTGTTTCTTCTGTTAATAGCTTAATTTCGTCTTGTAACTTTTTCTTATTTAAAATAGCTTGTTCTTTTACTTCTTCTAAATTCGCTTGTTCCTCTCTTAGTTGATTTCGTCTTCGCTCACTTTTTATGATATTCTCTTGGATGGAAATTAGTTTTTGTTTTTCCGTCGCATAGGTAATATCAATTTCTTGCAATTGTTTTTCTAAACTAGTTGCTTCTTCAAAAGTATCTTCTATGGACATTTCATATTCTTGTTTTTCTTTTTCTAGTCTTTCAATTTTACTTTTTAGGCTTTTGATGTCTTTTTCTAGCTTTTCAATTTCTCTTCCTCTACCTAAAATATTAACTGTCTTTTTGGCAACAGAACCACCTGTAATTGCTCCAGATGGATTTATCACATCACCTTCTATTGTTATAATTCTGAAAGAATATCTATTTTGTTTTGCTACTTTGATGGCTGTTTCCATACAGTCTACAATAACCGTTCTTCCTAGCAAATTCATGACTATCGATTCATACTTTTTGCTGTATTTGATTAGATCTGCTGCAATTCCTATAACTCCTTTTTCGTTTCCTTTTAGCATCTCTAATTTTTTTCCTTTTACAGATGTAATTGGCAAGAAAGAAGCTCTTCCTAAATGATTCTTTCTTAAATGTTCTACTAATCTTTTAGCATCCTCTTCTGTTTCTGTTACAATATTTTGTAAGCTAGCGCCTAAACACATTTCAATAGCGGTTTGATATTCTTCTGGCACTTCAATTACATTGGCAAGCACACCATGCATACCTTTTCCGAGTTCTTTTGTCTTTTCACAATCTTTTAAAAGTGATTTTACACTTTTGATATAACCTTCTTTTTCTTTTTCTGTTTCAATTAGAAATTTTAATTTTGATTCTTTCATTCTCATTTCATTTTGGTACGCATTTATGCTATTTTCATAATGTTTGACTTTTTTATCTGCTTCTTCTCTTTTTTGATTCATTTCTTCTAAACTTGTTACTACTTTATTTCTTTTACTGTCAATTTCGTAAAATTCTTTTGCTATTTCGTCTTTTTGAAGTCTTGTACTGTCTAATTCTGATATGTGTGAGGTAATTTCATTTTTTATTTGTTTTTGTCTTTTTTCGTAGTTTTCAAAATTGATGTCTTGTGCATGAATCTCAGATTGTAATTCATATTTCTTATCTGTATTTCTTTCTACTTGTGCTTTATAACCTTCTATCTCTAATTCTTTTACTGATAATTTTTGCATTATGTTGGCTAGTTCGCCTTCTTTTTCTGTTAGTTCTTTTTCAAACTTTTCTTTGTTTTGTTTTAAGTTTATTTTCTTTTCTTGTTTTTGCTCGATTTCTCTTTGTAATTCTTCTAATCTGGCTTTTGCCTCCTCTATTTCCTTCTCATATCTTTGGCTATTTTGTTTGTTATTGGTAATTTTGGTATTGGCTACATGAATATCTGAATTTAACATTTCAATTTCTTTTTGACTTTCAAAACCTAAATTTGAAATATCTTCTATTTTTAGGGTAATTTCATCTATTTCTATTTTTAACGCTTCTTTTAATTGTTTAATTCTCTCTAATCTACCTTCTTCTTGATTGCATTGGCTATTATAAATTTCTTCATCTTTTATCAGCTCTTCTAGACTTACTTTGTATTTTTCAATGTTATAGATAAATAATCCTATTTCTATGTTTTTTAGTTCTTCTCTTAGATTTAAATATTTTTTGGCTTTTTCAGATTGTATTTTAAGTGGTTCTATATTGGTTTCTATCTCTGATAAAATATCATTGATTCTAAGTAAGTTTAGTTTTGTACGTTCTAATTTTTTTTCTGATTCTTGTTTTCTCGCTCTATATTTTACAATTCCTGCTGCTTCTTCAAAAATATTTCGTCTATCTTCTGATTTATTGCTTAAAATTTCATCGATTTTTCCTTGTCCTATAATAGAATAACCATCTTTTCCAATTCCTGTATCCATGAATAATTCTAGTACATCTTTTAATCTACATGGCACTTTATTAATCGAATAACCTGTTTCTCCACTTCGATATATTTTCCTAGTAACCGTTACCTCTGTATATTCAATCGGTAGTCCACCATCCGAATTATCAAATACTAAAGAAGCTTCTGCAAATCCTAAAGACTTTCTGTTTTGTGTTCCTGCAAATATAATATCTAATGATTTTGTCCCTCTTAAGGATTTCATGCTTTGTTCTCCGAAGTACCCATCTAATACTATCAGATACATTACTCTTTCCAGACCCATTTGGTCCAATTACACTTGTAATTCCTGGCATGAATTCTAATATAGTTTTATCTGCGAATGATTTGAATCCCTGTAATTCCAATCTTTTTAAATACATTTATTATCACCTTTATTTTTGTTTTGGTCATTTGGGGACGGTTCTTCTTTAGCCATTCTCTAAAGTACACCTGAGTTCTGCACAAATTATTTGTAATTTGGCTTTCGTAAGCCGCTAACTCATCCCCGCTTAGCCATTCTATACTATTTTTGGTGTTTTGTAAAGCAATCAAATATCATTTCTATACGAATTTTATTCCTGCTACTATTTTAGCTATATTATAAATTAACTGTTGTTTGTCTGGTGTACATTGTTCTAGTAATTCTTGAAATTCTTTGTTTAAATATCTTTCACATTCTACGGTTGTTCCTACTAATAATTTTTCCATGGGTGTGTTTAATGCAATGGCAATTTGTGATAATCTTTTTAAATTCACTTGTGCATTTCCTCTTTCTACTCGACTGATATATACAGTAGCAACATCAATTGTTTCTCCTAATTTTTCTTGTGACCATCCTGCTCTTTTTCTTGCTTCTTTTATCCTTTGTCCAATTAATTTGTAATCAACATTTGCTTCTACTATTTTCATCTCTTCCTCCTCCTTATGAGTAAATTTATCATTATCAGTTCCAGATGTCAAAATTCCTTTTTGCCGTATATGTAAAATTTGATTTATTAATCTCTTTTATTCTCATTATTTTTTCTTTATTCTATCTTTTTTATGTTTCATTTTTTATTTCAAAAAAGAATTAAGGAAATTTCCTTAATTCTTTGCTTGTTCAGCATATTTGTTATTTACAATTTTATCATAAGGAGCCTTTTGTGGTAATTCTCCAGCAGCTGTCATAACTTCTTGTAGTCTATTAAAAGCTTCTTCTTTTAATACAGGAGTATCATTCCATGCGTCAATTGCTTGATAACTTTCGATTGCTGCTGATAATAGCTCTATACTTGTATCTGGAAAAAAGCTTTGAATCGCTTCAGCTATTTCTCTACTACTATGTTCGTGTACCCATTTTTGTCCTTTATAAATTGCATTTGTAAATTTTTGAATTGTTTCTTGATTGGCCTCCATATAGCTTTTTTTAGCAAAATACGCGGTATATGGAATTTCTCCTGCTGCTTCTCCTACTGATGCTACAATGTATCCTTTTTGTTGTTTTTCTGTCATAGAAGCTGTTGGTTCAAATAAAGTCACATAGTCACTATTGCCACTTGCAAAAGCACCTGCCATTAAATCAAACTTAATACTATCATCCAAAGTAGTATCTTTTTGTGGGTCGATACCATTTTTCTTTAACACATATTCTAGTGTCATATATGGTACACCACCTTTTCTACCTGGTATTACCAATTTTCCTTTTAAATCTTGCCAAGAAAAATTTTCTGTTTTATCTCTTGCTACTAAAAAAGAGCCATCTTTTTTAGTTAGCTGTGCAAACACTTGGCAAAAGTCTTCTTTCCCTTCGTTATAAACATAAATAGAAGCTTCTGGTCCTGCAAAACCAATGTCACATTGATTAGCAAGTACCGCTGTCATAACCGCATCTGCTCCTTGACCAGTTGTTAATTCTATATCTAATCCACTTTCTTTAAAGTATCCTTTATTAATAGCTACATATTGTGGTGCATAAAAAACAGATCGTGTTACTTCATTTACCTTGATTAACTTGGTATTTTCTGTATTTTGATGTGCATTTTTCACTCTAATAACTCCAATTATTATTAGCACAATTACTAAAATCATACTCATACTAATGATTGTTTTCTTTTTCAAAATTCTTCCTCCTTTTTGATTGGTCACTTGGGGACGGTTCTTCTTTAGCCATTAATGGCTAAAGAAGAACCGTCCCTAGTTAGCCACTAAATTTTTTTGATTTTAGGATAAATTTTTCAAGTAATAATACTGCTGCATACATTAAACCTGCTACAATTCCTAGAATGATTACACTGGTCATAACTAAATCTAATTTGAATACCTGACCACCATAAACAATTAAGTATCCTAATCCTGCTCTGGATACTAAAAATTCGCCTGATATCACTCCTACTAACGAAAGTCCTATATTAACTTTTAGGGAATTAATAAAGGTTGATAAATTGGCGGGAATTACAATTTTAGTTAATATCTGCCATTTACTTGCTTTGAAAGTTTTTGCCATTTTAATGAGTTCTTTATCTGTTTTCAAAAAACCATTCAAATTTTCTAAAATAGTTACTATTAGAGAAATTGCTATGGCCATAACAATAATAGCTGGTGTTCCTGATCCTACCCATATAATGATAATGGGTCCGAAGTGCTACTTTAGGTAAACTATTTAAAACCACTAAATATGGCTCTGCTACTTGTGATAAAAAATCAGACCACCATAAAATAATGGCAACTATAATTCCAATGATAGTTCCTAATAAAAACCCAATTATTGTTTCATAAACTGTTACTCCTATATGATTTAGTAAATCATTGGAACTTAAGTTCATAAATGTTTCCCATATTCTACTTGGTTGACTGGTTATAAAACTATCAATTATATTTTGATTTGCTAATAATTCCCATACAGCTAAAAATCCTATTAGTATTAATATTTGGGTCAAAAAAACTAAGTACTTTTTTCTTCTTATCTTTTTTAAATAATTCCTTCTTTCTTTTGAAATCCATAATTTATTCATCTACTCCTAACTCCTTCCATAAAGTATTAAAATATTGACTGAATTTTGGATTTTCTCTACAATTAATCGGTGTTCTATTTTCCATATTGAATTCAATTTTGTGAATATCTTTTATTGTTCCTGGTCTTTTGCTTAAAACTAATACTCTGTCTGACATACTAATCGCTTCTGAAATATCATGGGTTACAATGATAGCTGTCACTTTTTCTTTTCTTAAAATAGAATAAATATCATGTGTCACCATAATTCTTGTTTGATAGTCTAATGCTGAAAAAGCCTCATCTAATAGTAATATTTTTGGTTTAATAGCAAGTGTTCGAATTAATGCTACTCTTTGCCTCATTCCTCCTGATAATTCAGATGGATATTTATCTTTAAAGTCAAATAAATTGTATTTCCTTAATAGACTTTCGACATAAGCTTCTGTTTCTTGATTTTTCTTTCCTTTTACCTCTAACCCAAACATCGTATTACTCAAAATGTTTTTCCATTCGAGTAAACAGTCTTTTTGTAGCATATAACCAATTTTAGGAGATATCTCTTCTACTTTTTCGCCTTCTATGTAGATTTCTCCTGTCGATTTTTCTTCTAATCCTGCTATGATAGAAAGTAATGTTGATTTACCACAACCACTTGGTCCTATAATACTTACAAATTCTCCTTGATTTACCCTAAAATTCACATCTTTTAGTGCAATTACTTCGCCTTCTTTGTTTTGATATTTTTTACTTATATTTTTTACTTCTAGTATTTTTTCCATAGTTTTCCTCCTTATCATTTATCCTAATACATTTTATGTAAAATACCCTTGTGTGGTTCTATCTTTTTTCTATTTCGTTTATTCTATAAAAAAGAACAATTACTTTTATTGCAATTGCTCTTTTTGGTTCTTATTTTTCTTTTCTAGTTCTTTACAAAATTCTTTTAACGGTCTTTTCTATAAATTGCTCTTATCGTATTTCTCCATTTTTATTTTTGTTTCTATTATTTCTAATAACTCTGCTTGTGTTGCTTTTTCTATAAAATTTCCTATGAAATAAAGAATGATTTCTTTTAGTTTTTCTAATTGTTTTTTATCTTCTATGTTTTTCATTATGATATGTAAATTTTCTTTGAGTTCTTGGCTATTTCTTGATTTTTCGATAATCATTCCATATCCAAACATGCTTCTTTTTTGTAATAGAAATTTCGTGGATAGCTTATTTATTTCAATTAAATTATATGCTAAACTAATTTTGTAATTTTCAAAAACATAATCTCCAATTTGTTTCTCTTTTAGATTTTTTGGTATTTTCCATTTTTCGCCTCCTGTATAAATAATGATTGGTACAATGATAGGATATTGGGTTTCTTTTTTTATTTTTCTACTTCTGCTCCATTCTTGCATAATATCAATACAATAATTTAGCATTCGATATGGCGTATTAGGATCCAAGCTGGATTGATGTTCTACTAAAAAAAATATTTCTTTATTTTTTAGTTGATAAATGAAATCTACTTCTTTTATTTTATATTTTTTGCTCCTATAATGATGGGGATATTTTATTAAATTTTTACTTTCTACCTTTTGATTTGGCTTTAAAAACTCATTAATAAATCTTGCCATTTCTTTTTCATCTTTTAGTATCTTTTTCACAAGTTTGTCTTGCCTGTTTTTTTGCCTAATTTTATATTCAGTCCCTTCTTCTGCTAATTGTAAAACTGCATTTAGCCTTAAGGTATGAATGCACTTAATATAGTCATAATAGGTAAATGTTTTCACTCCTTTTCCTCCTTGTTATCGGTTTTGCTGTATCTTGAGTTAATTTTTATTCCAAAGTAAATTTATTATTCCTTCTATATCACCTCCTTAGTTCTATATTTTTTGTTTGATTTTGGTAATTCGATTTAATTTTTTGAATTTAAAAATTTAGATTTAAATTTAATATGAAAATATGGCTATCTCTATTAAACCACAAAAACGGAAAAAATCCAAGCTTTTTCCCGTTTTTTTACTGATTTTTCACCGCAAAATTCGACAAGTACAATTTATTTCTCATCAAAATAATGACTGATTTCTTCTAATTGTTCAAATCCTTTTTGTCTTAATACTTCAAAAACAACAATAGAAACTGAATTGGATAAGTTTAATGATCTTAGAGTTGGTCTCATAGGAATTCGAATGGTTTTATCCATATAAGTTTGTAATACTTCTTCTGGTAAACCTTTAGTTTCTTTTCCAAATAGTAAGAAAACCTCTTCCATCTTACTATAACTTGGTTCTGAATACACCTGTTTTCCCTTTGTTGTGGCAAAAAACATATGGTGCTTTTTGGGTTCATATTTCTCTAAAAATTTAGTGAATGATTCGTGTTCTTCTATTTCTACTTTATCCCAATAATCCAGTCCTGCTCTTTTTACTGCTTTTTCTGAAATGTCAAACCCTAATGGATGGACTAAATGTAATTTTGCTCCTGTTGCTGCACAAGTTCTTGCTATATTTCCTGTATTTTGCGGTATTTCTGGTTGGACCATTACTACATGTAATTTCATTTTTCTTCCTTCTTTCTTTTGGCTAAATTATTTTTTTATCTTTTGCCTTACATATTCATATAAAATAATTCCAGTTGCAACAGATGCATTTAAGCTCTCCGTTTTTCCTAGCATAGGTATTTTTATTTTTTCATCCGCTATTTCTTGTAGATGTGGCTCTACTCCATTTGCTTCATTTCCTATCACGATTACTTTTTTCTGATAATCGATATCATAAATGCTATTTTCAGTTTGTAGAGAAGATACTACAATTTTAAATTTGTGTTTTTTGATTTCTTTTATTGTTTTTGTTAAGTCTTCACATTCTATGATTTTAACTCTAAAAATTGCTCCCATTGTAGAACGTACTACTTTTGGATTATAGGCATCTGCCGTTCCTTTTGATACTAAAATTTGTGTCATTCCAATGCTGTCTACTGTTCTAAGTATTGTTCCTAAATTTCCTGGATCTTGTACATCATCTAACACAACTATAATATCTTGTGTATAATCAATGTCTTTGTCTATATTATTTTTTTCTATGACTGCTAATATGCCTTGAGGTGCTTGTACTTCTGATAAATATTTAAATATTTTATTGGTCACATAAATACATTCATGTTTTGCTATTTCATACATTAATTCTTTTGAGATTGATTCTGTTTTTTCACAATCGTCACATAAGACAATTTGTTTGATATTCGCTTTTTCTTGAATTGCTTCTTGTACTAATTTAATTCCTTCTATGATATATTCATTACTTATATTTCTTTGCTTTTTATCTTTTAACTTTTTGATATGTTTTATGGATTCATTTTCTTTACTTGATATAATTTGCATTGGATTCTCCTTATTTTTTTATTATTATATCCCGTTTTTGTAGTTTTTACAAGTTTTTTCTCATTTTCCCGAATCAAAAAATAGAGTACAGGATTGTACTCTATTTTAATTATTTTCTTCGCTTACATTTATTTAAAAGGATTCCGACTGTATGTACAATTGGAGTTGAGTTACTATTGGCTATATTTTTCCCTAATGCTTTTCCACCTACTGTTAGTGCTGCAACCGTTGCACTTAGTATAAATTGGATATTAAAATTTAGTCCAAATTGCTCTGTTATTTTTAAAGCAATTAATGCACTAATAGCTCCACTTAAAACTCCGACAAATATCTCCGATAACATCTGCACAAATATTGGCAACTCTTGGAGCATTTCTAATTAATTTGATGGAATCTTTTGAGCCTTCTACTTTTTTGGTTGCTTTTGCATGGAATTCCTCTTCATTTGCAACTGTTACTGCTACTCCTACAATGTCAAATATAATTCCAATTCCAATGACTAAAATTAGTATTAATATAGCTGGTATTAAACTTAAGTTTGACACTCCATTGGCTGATATATATGAAAATATCATGGATAATATAAAGGTCATAATAAATACTTGTATAAACCATTTCCATTCCGAGTGTTCTTTTGTTTCTTTTTCCTTTTTCATTTCTTTTCTCCTCATATTTTTAAATCTATTTTAAATCTAAGTTGATCGTTTCAGTCAAATACCTTATGAACAACTTAGCTATTAACTAAACAAAAATGTCCAAAAAGAAACGTCCCTATTGGGACATGTTATTTTTATAGTTAGATGGTCAAAGTCTAAGTAAATTTTACAGTTTAGGTCTGGTTGAATTTCTCTATTCTCCGCTTAGCATTACTGCTATAGCTGTTTCCAATTAAGGAGAATATCTATAAGATTTTATAGACACCAGATCGCCACTTAAATCTGTACCTTAATCCCTAGACTTCTATGCCTTTGATTAAAGCAAACATTCTAGAAGTTTTCCTTAACATACATGAATCGCTTTACTAGTCTTTTTTGCAAATGCAATTTCATAATCTAAGAGCAAAAATTAACTTGGCCAAAATCAACTTTTGCTTATGTAAAAATTAATCCCAATACATTCACTCGAGACAGGCTACTCTATGTATTTTGTGTCTTGGCACGCAACATAGGTTTTACTTAAAATTCTATTTAAGCCTCCACGAAACTAGGGAATCATATGTATGCCACTACATAATACCCGAATTCCTTTACTCCCTGAATACACACAAAACTGGCATTTCGCGCACAAACAAGAAACTTCAACGATGTGCCCTTTAGTGGATTTTTAGCCCCACCCTCGTAAAGTTTGTATGACTAGAATAATGCACCATCGATATATAGTATACCATTTTTAGAAATTTATTCCAAATTTCTTTTAGTTTGTTTTTGGTTCATTTGTTCTTTTTTGTTTCTTGATGTTTGGCTATATTGGGTTGTTCCTCTTTTTTCCTTGCTCATGCTTTATTTTTCTCTCTTTTTCGTCATTCTTATTTTCATTTTTAATTTAGTATCATTTCTTTTCTTTGGTTCTTCTATTCAAACTTTTAAATATGCTTTTTTATCTCCTTATAAATTTCTTCATGAATGTCTTCAATACTTCTAATTTCTTCCTCTTCTACACATTTTATTTCACACCATTTATATTTTTTAGCAACTTCACAAGCCGCTCCATAGGCATCTATTAAATGTTGTTTATCACTTTCATGAATATCTTTTTGTGTATTATGGGTAAATTTATTTTCTCTATTTTCCATTAATTGAATTGATTTTTCTACTGGCATATTTAAGAAAAATACTTCTGTTGGGACAGGCAATCCATATAATTTAAATTCAAAATCCCATAACCAATTCAAGAATTTTTCTCTCTCTTCTTTATCTGATATTTTTCCTGCTTGATGAACCATATTGGCAGTAGTATATCTATCTGCTAATATTATTCCTCCATTTTCATAGTATTGTTTGTATTCTGTTTGGAAAGTTGCATATCGGTCTGCCGCATAAAAAGTAGAGGCAATATATGGACTGACTTCTTTTGCATTTTTTCCAAATTCTCCAGATAAATACATTTTTACTAAAGATGAACTTGGACTATCATAATTAGGAAAGCTTACTACTTTATAAGCAACTCCCTCTTGTGTTAATTTTTCTTGTAATTTTTTAAATTGTGTTTGTTTTCCACTTCCATCTGTACCATCTATTACAAATAATTTTCCCATTTTTATTCCCCTTTCTTATCCCAATCATTATACTACTTTATTTTTATATTTTCAAATTATTTTTCATAATTGTTTTTATCTTTCCTCTATTTGCTGGACTTTTTATTACTTTTAGTATAAACTAACATGAGACAAAGATTAAGGAGGTTTCTATGAAAAATTCATTTAAAAACTATGCTATGAATATACAAAATCCTAAATGGGAAAATGCCATTTCTAGAATTCAACCTTTCTCTTCTGGAAGTTCTGATATAAGAAGTGAATTTCAGAAAGATTATACTAGAATTATTCATTCCAATGCTTATCGAAGATTGAAACATAAAACGCAAGTCTTTTTTTCTCCCGAAAACGATCATATTTGTACAAGAATTGAGCATGTTACTCATGTAGAGTCTATTAGCTATACCATTGCTAATTATCTAGGTCTTAATACCGAATTAACAAAGGCTATTGCAGTGGCTCATGATTTAGGACATAGTCCATTTGGACACGCAGGAGAAAGAATTCTTTCTGAAATTTCTAAAAGAGATTTAAATGTTTCTTTTTGGCATGAAAAAAATGGATTACACTTTGTAGATTCCATTGAACTTTTAGAATCTCATGATGGCTATTACCAAAATTTGAATCTAACCTATGGCATCCGTGATGGTATTATCTCTCATTGTGGCGAAATTGATGAAAATGCCTTGAGACCTAGAGAAGAGTTTATTGATTTAAAGGATTATATTTATCCAAATCAATATGCTCCTTATACTTGGGAAGGATGTGTTGTAAAAATTTCAGATAAAATTTCTTATATTGGTCGTGATATAGAAGATGCTATTACTTTGGGAATCTTAGATAACCACTTACAAGAATTATATGATTTGCTGAATTATGACACTGTTGATAAAAAGCTAAATAACAGTAGTATTATTAATTATCTTGTTCGTGATTTGTGTGAAAATTCTTCTCCTGAGAAAGGCTTATGTTTTTCTGACAAAGCATTTCATTTGATGAATAAAATTAAATGTTTTAATTATCAAAATATTTATTTTAGTGATAGACAAAAGCCTTCTATGAAATTTTTTAATTTGGTTCTTCATGAAATTTATGATACTTTAAAAAGTTGTTTTGATGGTAAAAATTCTTTGCATTGTTTGCAACAATTAGCAAAGCCCTATCCTCAATTGGCTAATGGATTTTATCACTTTTTAGAGAATTATTGCAATTTTTCTAATCGCAGTGAATTAAAGTTGAATAATGCTATTATTTTTGATAATTCAAATGAAGAAGATTTTTACAGGGCTATTTTATCTTATATTTCTGGTATGACAGACAATTTTGCTATAGAAATTTATAATAAAATTATTGGTTTTTAGTTTTTTCCTTTTTGGCATAAGATAGGTTCTTCCACTATTTAAAGAGCCTGTCTTTTTATTTTGTTATGTTCTTTTTGTCTTTCTATGATATTTATATTAAAACGAAGATATAAAAGAAACATTATCAAAATTTAAAGAATTTACATTCTACGATATTTATATTAAAACGCCTTATTAAAATCTCCTAAATAAGTTGGTTTGTCAGTATTTACATTCTACGATATTTATATTAAAACCCAACCATTTTTTCAACATCTAAATTATAAACATCATTTACATTCTACGATATTTATATTAAAACTTAATTTTAGAAATTACGGTTGCAGGTGTACCAAAACAATTTACATTCTACGATATTTATATTAAAACAACGGCAGTAGCAACAATTGGAACAAGTGCAGTCATATTTACATTCTACGATATTTATATTAAAACTTATATATTTTTCTAATATAAAATTAATAAAATCTTTATTTACATTCTACGATATTTATATTAAAACACAATGTAAAATCAAATGATAATTCTAATTCAAAATTTACATTCTACGATATTTATATTAAAACAAGCGGTGGTAGAACTGTTAATAAAAAATACAAGGATTTACATTCTACGATATTTATATTAAAACGACAAAAAACATACCATCAAGAGTTTTGTGTCTATTATTTACATTCTACGATATTTATATTAAAACTGGGAAAGCAACTAAACAAAGAAATAAAAAGTATAAATTTACATTCTACGATATTTATATTAAAACTCCGACAAAAGTTGATATTTCCTCTTGTTCCATTACATTTACATTCTACGATATTTATATTAAAACCTAAATGCTAAAATGCAAAATTTAGGTTCTACTTTATTTACATTCTACGATATTTATATTAAAACATATTCAAACGACGATGAAAACATATTTAAATGGTATTTACATTCTACGATATTTATATTAAAACG
>JAAWAM010000006.1 GCA_022792135.1 Clostridia bacterium | reverse complement strand
TCTATGGTTATGATTTTGATAATATTGAAGATGATGACAGCTTACCATTTTAACTTCAAAATATTATATTTTGAGGCATATTCATTATGCCTTTTATTTTTGCATTCTTTTTATTAAAAAATAGAACTTTCCTATAATATGAAAAAGAAATTCTTCCAATCGAATTTCTTAACATTATCATTTGCCAAGAAAAAAACTTGGCAATTGTAACTCATAAGAATTTTAAAGTATCGATTTATTTTATTAACACAAAAAAGTTAACAGCAGAATATGACAATATTTTGTTGGACAATCAAGTTATAATTGTTGCTTTGAACGGAAAAAAGGGGGTATATTCCTATGAAGGAAAATGCTTACTATCTGTAGAACACTTTAATATTATACCTACAGAAAAATTTCTTATCGTTCACCTAGATGACGATAAGACACAAGGAGTCTATTCATACACTGGAATAGAAATCCTTCCTCCTAAATATTCGCATCTTCGTTTCTTTTATAACTTTATTGAAGTTGGTTTGGAAGAAAAAAAAGGAATTTATTCTTTCAAGGGAAATATGATAATTCCTGTAGGATATAATTTCATCGAATATAACTTTTCAAATAAAGTTATAAAAGTGAGAACAAATCATAAAGAAGGATTGTTTTCTTTTGATGGAAAGTTAATCCTACCTGTGATCTTTGATAAAATCTATATTTGGGATGACGACTCTCTTTTTCAAGTTGTCTTAAATAGAAAAATGGGATTGTTTTCTTTTGATGGAAAGTTAATCCTACCTATAATTTTCGATAAATTAGACAGTTATAAGCATAGCTTTATAAGCTTACATCAAAATGGAAAAGAAGGACTATTTTCAATAGAAAATAGAACTTTAATAATTCCATGTATCTATTCAAAAATAACTTTTTATCAAAATATCATCCTTGGAGATAGGGATTTGTTTGATATGTCAACATATAAACAAATCACTTCTCTTACTGCAGAAGAGGAATTCATTACATGTAATGAATTCTACATTGTAATCTATAACAATAATAGCTCTAACATTGTTATTCTACAAAAAAGCACCCTTGAAAAAAAGTGTTCTGTTACAGTTGATAACTTTTCCACACTTTTTTCAAAAGTCCTTCTGAAGGAAGATAAATTTGTAGTAGTCAATCATGAATATTTTTGCCAGTCAATAGTATTCACCTTTGACTACAAGGGAAAAAAAATAAAAACTCCCTACCCTACTTACACCGACCCCCAAAAAACCGTAGTACGTAGTTTAAGGAAATTTAAGAAAAACTGAAGGCTCTTTGCCTTCAGTTTTTCTTATTTAAATATAAAAGAACTCATATAAATTGCTTTATATAAGTTCTTTCAAATTATTTTTATTCCACTACATCTGCTGTTTCTTCTAACTCTTTTTCTGTACTAATATGAATATTTTGATATTTTTGCATACCTGTTCCTGCAGGGATTAATTTACCAATGATAACATTTTCTTTTAATCCTACTAAATCATCTACTTTTCCCTTGATAGCTGCTTCTGTCAATACTCTTGTTGTCTCTTGGAACGAAGCTGCTGATAAGAAACTTTCTGTAGCAAGAGAGGCTTTGGTAATTCCTAATAATACTCTCTTACCAGTTGCAGGACGTTTTCCTTCTTCGATTGCTTTATTATTTTTCTCTTCAAATTCATACATATCAATTAATGATCCTGGGAACATATCTGTGTCAGCATTATCTTCTACTCTAATTTTCTTAAGCATTTGTCTACCAATTACTTCAATATGTTTATCATTAATATCAACACCTTGGTTTCTATAAACTTTTTGTACTTCTGAAATTAGGTATTCATATACGCCTTCTGGTCCTTTAATTTCTAAAATTTCAGCTGGATTGATAGAACCTTCAATTAAAGCATCTCCTGCTTCTACCATATCTCCCTCTCTTACCTTCATTTTTGATCCAAATGGTATGGTATAAGTTTTTGAATTATCCTTTGAAGTTATAACAACTTCTTTTTTCTTTTTGGTTTCTTTCAATTTTACTTTACCATCAATTTCAGTAATAATAGCTAATCCCTTTGGTTTTCTGGCTTCAAATAGCTCTTCAACCCTAGGTAAACCTTGTGTAATATCGGCAACACCAGCAACACCACCAGAGTGAATGGTTCTCATTGTAAGCTGTGTACCAGGTTCACCAATCGATTGTGCTGCAATAATACCAATTGATTCTCCTATCGAAACTAGATCTCTTCTTGCTAATCCCATACCATAACATTTTTGGCATACACCATGTTTTGAACGACATCCTAGCACAGAACGTACTTTTAGTTTCTCAATACCTGCTGCTACGATTTTTTCTGCCATCTCCTCACTTATCATAGTATTGTTATCAACAATTAGCTCTTTGGTTTCTGGATGAATCACATCTTCTACAGTATACCTTCCTACTAATCTTTCTTGCATTTTCTCTATAATTTGATTTCCATCTTTAATGTCATATACAAACATTCCGTCTTCTGTACCACAATCGTATTCCCTTACGATAATATCTTGTGAAACATCTACAAGTCTTCTGGTTAGGTATCCAGAGTCAGCTGTTCTAAGTGCTGTATCAGAAAGTCCTTTACGAGCTCCATGGGCTGAAATAAAGTATTCCAAAGCATCTAATCCTTCTGCAAAAGATGATTTAATTGGAATTTCAACCGCTTTACCTGTTGTACTTGCCATAAGTCCACGAATACCTGCAATTTGTCTTAATTGGTTCATATTACCACGGGCTCCGGATTTAACCATCATATAGATTGGATTTAATTCTTCAAAATTTTCTTCCATAGCTGTACTTACTTTCTTAGTTGTAGCTTCCCAAACATTGATAACAGCATTATATCTTTCATCATTGGTAATTAAACCACGTGCATATTGTTTTCGAATGGTTTCTACTGATTGATCTGCTTCCTTTAAAAGTCCTTTTTTCGCTTCTGGCACTTTTACGTCATCCATTGAGAATGTGATACCTGCTAAAGTTGAATATTTAAATCCTAAAGCTTTGATATAGTCAATTACTTCTGCTGATTCGGTTAATCCATGTAAACTGATTACTCTTTCTATAATCGTTCCCATTGTCTTTTTCATAACTGGGAAACTAATTTCATATTGGAATGGATCTTTTTCTCGATCAATAAATCCTAAATCTTGTGGGATTCCTTGGTTAAAAATAATTCTACCAACACTGGTTTCAATTTTTTGACTTTTTAACTCTCCTCCAACTTCTTTAGTTATCCTTACATAAATCTTCGCATGAATTTCTACTTCATGATTTTCAAATGCCATAATAGCTTCTTCTGGATCTTTAAAGTATTTTCCTTCTCCTTTTTCGCCATCTAATACCATGGTTAAATAGTAAGCTCCTAAAATCATATCTAGTCTAGGTACAGCAACTGGCTTACCATCTTGTGGTTTTAATAGGTTATTCGTTGATAACATTAAGTATCTAGATTCTGCTTGTGCTTCTGGTGATAATGGTAAGTGTACTGCCATTTGGTCACCATCAAAGTCGGCATTGAAGGCTTCACAAACTAATGGGTGAAGTTTGATGGCTCTTCCTTCTACTAGTACTGGTTCAAAACTTTGAATTCCAAGTCTATGTAATGTTGGAGCACGGTTTAGCATAACTGGGTGGTCTTTAATAACTTCTTCTAAGATTCCCCATACCTCTGGTCTTAATCTTTCTACCATTCTTTTTGCATTTTTAATGTTTTGAGCAATTCCTCTTCCTACTAACTCTCTCATAACAAATGGTTTAAATAATTCAACTGCCATTTCTTTTGGAAGCCCACATTGATAAATTTGAAGTTCTGGTCCTACTACGATAACAGAACGTCCAGAATAATCAACACGTTTTCCAAGTAAGTTTTGACGGAAACGTCCTTGTTTTCCTTTTAACATATCTGACAATGATTTTAATGGTCTGTTTCCAGCTCCTGTTACTGGTCTTCCTCTTCTTCCATTGTCAATTAAAGCATCCACTGATTCTTGAAGCATTCTTTTTTCATTTCTTACAATGATTTCTGGTGCTCCTAATTCTAGTAATCTTTTTAAACGGTTATTTCTATTAATCACCCTTCTGTATAAATCATTCAAGTCTGAAGTAGCAAATCTACCACCATCTAATTGCACCATTGGTCTTAATTCTGGTGGAATAACTGGTACTACATTCATTACCATCCATTCTGGTCTATTCCCTGAAATTCTAAAAGATTCAACGGTATCTAATCTTTTTACAAGTTTTACTCTCTTTTGCTCACTTGCATTTTCTAATTCCTTCTTAATTTGCTCTGATAATTTATCTAAATCAACTTGTTCTAATAATTCCTGAAGTGCCTCTGCTCCCATTCTTGCCTTAAAAGAACCTCTTCCATATTTTTCTTCTGCTTCATGGTATTCTTTTTCATTTAATACTTGGCATTTTTCTAAATTAGTAGAACCTTTATCAATTACAATATAAGATGCAAAGTAAATAATTTTTTCTAAATTTCTTGGTGAAACATCTAACATTAAAGCAATTCTACTTGGAACTCCCTTGAAATACCAAATATGTGCCACTGGTGCAGCAAGTTCTATATGTCCCATTCTCTCACGTCTCACTTTTGATTTTGTAACTTCAACACCACATCTATCACAGACAATTCCTTTATATCTTACTCTTTTATATTTTCCACAGTGACACTCCCAATCTTTAGTTGGTCCAAATATTCTCTCACAAAATAAACCATCTTTTTCTGGTTTTAATGTTCTATAGTTAATGGTTTCTGGTTTTTTTACTTCTCCTTTTGACCATTCTCTAATTTTTTCATCTGAAGCCACTCCTATTTTTAATTTATTAAAAATATCTAATTCGTCCACTCTTTTTCTCCCTTCATTTGGCTAATTGGGAACGGTTCTTCTTTGACCATTTGAATCAATGGCTACTTTGTACCTGTCCCCAATTGACCATTTTTAGCTTTGGGTAATCTCAAAATAGGTTAACAGGTCTATCCCCTGCTCTTGCAATTCCTTCTGGTCGCCTGTTTCCTTTTTAAAATTTATTTAGTTTTATTATTTTTTTCTTTTAAACTCTTTACTCAATGATATCATCATCGTTATCTAAATTATCATTTGCTAAGTCATTATCAAATAACAATTCGTCGCCTTCATCATCTAGTTCTTCAAATAACTCATCGTTTCCATCATCCATTACATCTTCTTCGCCTTCTAATAAAATGTCTTCATCCAATCCTTCCTCGTAGCCTTCTAAGTCTCCATCAGCAATTACTTCTTCTTCTGCTAAAAGTTTCTTTTCCTTGTCTGGATCATATTCGATTCCTTCTTCGATGTTTTCTTTTAATTCTAATTCTTGATTATCTTCTGAGAATAAACGTACATCTAATCCTAAAGATTGTAATTCTTTTACAAGAACTTTGAAACTTTCTGGAACGCCTGGTTCTGGTACATTTTCTCCTTTTACAATGGCTTCATAAGTTTTGACACGTCCTACGACATCGTCTGATTTTACAGTTAACATCTCTTGTAGTGTGTATGCTGCTCCATAGGCTTCTAATGCCCAAACTTCCATTTCTCCAAAACGTTGTCCACCAAATTGTGCTTTTCCTCCCAATGGTTGTTGTGTTACTAAAGAATATGGACCTGTTGAACGAGCATGGATTTTGTCATCTACTAAGTGGTGTAATTTTAACATATACATAACACCTACTGTGATTGGTTTGTCAAATGGATCTCCGGTTCTTCCATCATAAAGAGTGGTTTTTCCATCTTCACTCATACCAGCTTCTTTTAGTACTTCACGTACATCTTCTTCTGTTGCACCATCAAAAACTGGTGTTGCTATTTTCCATCCTAAGGCTTTAGCTGCTCCTCCTAAGTGAACTTCTAAGATTTGCCCTAAGTTCATACGAGAAGGAACACCTAGTGGATTTAATAATATATCAATTGGTGTACCATCTGGCATAAATGGCATATCTTCTTCTGGTAATACTCTTGAAATAACACCTTTGTTACCATGACGTCCTGCCATTTTATCTCCTACTGAGATTTTTCTTTTGGTAGCAATATAACATCTAATAATTTGGTTAACACCAGGTCCTAATTCATCTGAATTATCTCTTGTAAAGATTTTAACATCTACAATCGTTCCTGCTTCTCCATGTGGTACTCTTAATGAAGTATCTCTTACTTCTCTCGCTTTTTCTCCAAAGATAGCTCTTAATAATCTTTCTTCAGCTGTTAGCTCGGTTTCTCCTTTTGGCGTTACTTTTCCAACTAAAATATCTCCTGGTCTAACTTCTGCACCAATTCTGATAATTCCATTTTCATCTAGATCTTTTAGTGAATCATCTCCTATATTTGGAATATCACGAGTAATTTCTTCTGCTCCTAATTTTGTATCACGGCATTCACAGTCATATTCTTCAATATGGATAGAAGTAAATACGTCTTCTTTTACTAGTCTTTCATTGATTAAGATAGCATCCTCATAGTTATATCCTTCCCATGTAGAAAAGGCTACTAATACGTTTTTACCAAGTGCCATCTCTCCATTTTGAGTAGCTGGTCCATCTGCAATGGCATCTCCTTTTTTTACCTTTTCACCTTTTTTTACAATTGGCTTTTGGTTAATACAGGTTCCTCCATTGGTTCTTTTGAATTTGCGTAATTTATGTACTACGGTTTTTCCATTTTTATATTTTACAGTAATGGTATCCGCTGTTACTTTTTCGATGATTCCATCTTCTTCTGCTAATACTAAAATTCCAGAATCTTTTGCGGCTCTATATTCAATTCCTGTTCCAATAATTGGACTTTCTGTAATCATAAGTGGTACTGCTTGACGTTGCATGTTGGATCCCATTAGTGCTCTTTTGGCATCATCATGTTCTAAGAATGGTATCATGGCTGCTGCAACAGATACTAATTGTTTTGGTGATACATCCACGTATTGAACTTTATCACCATCTACTTCGATGACTTCATTTTTGTATCTTACTCTGACTCTTGGGTTTATGAATTTTCCTTTTGAATCTACTGGCTCAGATGCTTGTGCAATAATATAATTATCTTCTACGTCTGCACTCATATATTCTATCCAATCTGTTAATTGGTGGGTTTCAGGGTCTATTTTACGGTATGGTGTTTCGATAAATCCATATTCATTAATGCTTGCAAATGATGAAAGGGCTGAGATAAGTCCAATGTTTGGTCCTTCTGGTGATTCGATTGGACATAGTCTACCATAGTGTGTATAATGAACGTCACGTACTTCGAATCCTGCTCTTTCTCTGGTTAATCCACCTGGTCCTAATGCAGAAACTCTTCTTTTATGCGTTAGTTCTGATAGTGGGTTAGTTTGATCCATGAATTGTGATAATTGTGAGCTTCCAAAAAATTCACGAATAGCTGATGTAATTGGTTTTGTATTGATTAAAGTTTGTGGTGTTACAACGTCTAAATCTTGAATCGTCATTCTTTCACGTACTACTCTTTCTAGTCTGGTTAAACCAATTCTAAATTGATTTTGTAATAGTTCCCCTACACAACGAATTCTACGATTTGCTAAATGGTCGATGTCATCTGGTTTTCCTAATCCATGTGATAAGTTTAATATGTAATTAATAGATGCAATCATATCTTCTGTTGTGATGTGTTTTGCTACTAATTCATCCATTCTTTCTTCTAATGCTTTTATTATCTCTTTTTCGTCTGTATGGTCAACGATATTTTTTAATACATTATAGTTTACTAATTCTTTAATATGTAGTTTGCTTAAATCAACATTTGGTAATACTTTGTGAATGTTACAAGTAGCATTTCCTATGATTCTTACCTTTGTCTCCCCCATCTTAATATCAACGGTGTTAATTCCAGCATTTTGAATCTCTTCTGCTACTTCTTCTGAGATGATTTCTCCTGCTTGCACAAAAACTTCCCCTGTTTGGGCATCTACAATATCATTTGCAGCTACTTTATCTTTGATTCTAACTGCTAAAGCTAATTTTTGGTTGAATTTGTATCTTCCGACTTTTGCTAGGTCATATCTTTTATTATCATAAAATAGTCCATTAAATAGGTTTCTTGCAGCATCTACTGTTGGAAGTTCTCCTGGTCTTAATTTTTTGTAAATTTCAATTAGAGCTTCATCTTGGTCTTTGATGGTATCTTTATTAATCGTTGCTTTTAACATTTCTTCGTCACCAAATAAGTCTAAGATTTGGCTATCTGTTCCTAATCCAATCGCTCTTAATAGCGTTGTTACTGGCACTTTTCTAGTTCTGTCTACACGTACCCAAAATATGTTGTTTCCATCGGTTTCATATTCTAACCAAGCTCCTCTTAATGGCATAACAGTAGAATTATAAGTTTTGTTTCCTGTTTTGGTATCAAATTCCTCTCCATAGTAACATCCTGGTGAACGTACTAATTGGCTGACTACAACTCTTTCTGCTCCATTGATGACAAAAGTTCCACTGTCTGTCATAAGTGGAAAATCTCCTAGATAAATTTCTTGTTCTTTGATTTCTCCAGTTTCTCGGTTGATTAATCTTACTTTTACATGTAATCTACTAGCATAGGTTGCATCTCTTTCTTTTGCTTCTTCTACGGTATACTTTGTTTTTTCTTCCATGAAGTAATCAAAAAATTCAAGTACTAGGTTTCCTGAATAATCCTCGATTGGTGAAATATCTTTTAATACTTCTCCTAATCCTTCTTCTACAAACCAGTCATATGAATCTTTTTGAACTTTGATTAAGTTTGGCATTTCGATATAATCGCCAACTTTTGCGAAATTTTTACGAGAGGCTTTCTCGTAATTAACTTCTTTGATTTTCAAAAAAATCACTCCTTAACTATTGATATTAAGCAGATGTATCTAAATTTTAAAAGAAGTCCTTCTTAAAATACAATTTGCTTGTCTTTGGTTTTTTATTTGTCTGCTTTTACAAATAAATTTCCTTAGGGCTCCTTGCTTTTAATTCCTCTTCTTTTAATTTTTAACTTTGGATTTTAAAACATTGACTTTAAATTTTAACTTGTACTTTCAATAAGCTATAATAGTATAACACATTTTTCTTACAGTTGTCAAGGTTTTCAGCCCATTTTTTGAAAATGTGAAATTTAAAAAAACAACCTACAAACTTTATCATTTGCAAGTTGTTATCCTTCTATTTAACCTAAAATAGCACCAAATGCACCAAATACTCCAGCAGAAGCTAATCCCATTATAATTCCGGCCAAAATGACACCAGCTATAATAGCAATTATACTTTTCTTAAAATCCATATCTAAAAAGCTTGCCGCTAAAGTCCCTGTCCATGCTCCTGTTCCTGGAAGTGGTATTCCTACGAAAAGAAACAACGCCCAATATAAACCACGTCCTGCCTTTTCTTGTAATTTTTTACCACCTTTTTCTCCTTTTTCTAAACAGAATGTAAAGAATTTTCCGATGACTTTTTTATCTGCTCCCCATATTAATACTTTTCTAGCAAAAAAGAATATAACTGGTACTGGTAACATATTTCCTAAAATACAAAGTATATAAAGTGGTAGGATAGGAAGTGCTTCTCCAAAAACACTACTTAATCCAATCGGCACAGCTCCTCTTAGCTCGATTAATGGTACCATTGATATAAAAAAGACTAATACATATTTTTTTAACATAATTATCTCCTTGTATTCACAATTTTTACAAAAATTATTATACTATACGAAAATCTAATTGTAAAGGATGAATTGCTTTCTAAATGATAGATTGTTTCTTTTCCAATTTTAAATTCACATAGTCTTCTACTACAATTTTAACAACTGCAACAGCTGGTACGGCTAAAAACATCCCTAAAATTCCAAAATAAGCCCCTCCAACTGTAATGGCAAATATAACCAATAATGGACTTATTTTTAAGGATTGTCCTATAATTTTAGGATTAATGATATTAGCATCAATTTGTTGTAAAATAATAACTACAATTAACATCCATATCGTTTGGCTCAATCCTCCTGTTAGCAAAGTAATGATAGCTGCTATCGCTACGGCAATAATAGCTCCAATATAGGGAATCATATTAAATAGTCCGATTAAAAATCCTAATAATGGTGCAAATTTTATACCCATAATGGTCATCGCTATGGTTACTAATATTCCAACAATGATAGCATCTAAAAATTGGCTTGCCACAAATTTAAAAAATATTTCATTAGAATGTTTAAAATATTTGTCAACATTTCTATACGTCTTTTCTTCTAATATGGCATTTGCACATCTGTTTAAAAAGGATAATATTTGTGTTCGTTCTGCCAATATATAAATGGATACAATAACTGCTACAAATACATTAAACAAGCTGCTTACTGCATTTACTGCCCCCATAACATATTCTATTATTTTATCAAATTGTAGATATTGTTTAATCTCTATATTCTGAATATTTCCAATGACCTCTTGTACAATTTCTCCTTTAAAAATAGATTCCTCTGGCAAATTATGATATCTTTCTATGGCTATTTCAAAATAACTTTGTATATTATTTAATAAATCTACTATACTTTCTATTACAACTGGCAAAATCACATTACATAAGATGATTAGTAATAAAACAGCAATGATATAAACCGTTGCTATACTTAACCCTCTTGCTATTTTTTTTATGAATTTATTTTTTGATTTTTGATAGGCTTTTTCTATCTTCCTACATGGCATATAGAATAGATAAGCAATAAAGATTCCAACAAAAAATGGGCTAATAATACTAAAAAATTTTCCTACTGTTTCCACGATATTTCCAAAATTATCAAGTGCTTTATAGACGATAATAATGGCTACTCCTAATAAAAACCAATACATCCATTTTTTCCAATGGTTTCTTACTTCGTTCATATTTTCATTCCTTTCCTTTTGTTGTTTTGAGCTACTTTTTGCTTTCCCAAAACATCTAAATATCAATTTCTAATTCTACTGGGCAATGGTCACTTCCCATGATATCACTATGAATTTTTGCTTCTTTTATTTTTCCTTCTATGCTTTTTGATACGATAAAATAGTCGATTCTCCACCCTACATTTTTCTCTCTAGCTCGTCCCATGTATGACCACCAACTATAAGCTTCTTCTTTATTGGGATATAAATATCTGAAACTATCTGTAAATCCTGCTTCCAATAATTCTGTCATTTTGTTTCTTTCTTCTTCTGTAAATCCTGCATTTCTACGATTGGTTTTGGGATTTTTTAAATCGATTTCTTTGTGAGCTACATTTAAATCTCCACACATAATAACTGGTTTGGTTCGATTTAATTTTAGTAGGTACTTTCTAATTTCATCTTCCCAAACTTGTCTATAATCTAATCTTTCTAATTCTCTTTTGGAATTTGGTGTATAGATGGTTACCAAATAGAAATTTTCAAATTCTAAGGTAATCACTCTTCCTTCCTGATCATGTTCTTCCATACCGATTCCATAAGTAACTGAGATTGGCTCTTGTTTTGTAAAAATTGCCGTTCCTGAATATCCTTTTTTTAGTGCACTATTCCAATAACTTTTATAGCCTTCAAATGTTAATTCGATTTGGTCTGGTTGACATTTTGTTTCTTGGATACAAAAGATATCTGCCTCTACTTTTTGAAAAAAGTCCTGAAACCCCTTATTAACACAAGCTCTAATTCCATTTACATTCCATGATATAAGTCTCATTTTTTCCACCTCTTCTTTCTTTAGCATAGCATTTTGCTTATAATAAGTCAATAAAAGTTCAATTTTTTAAACTTCCTATTCCATAAAATTTAGTTAATTTAATTTCTTATGACTTGTTTTTTGACAAAATAAAACTAGCCAATGTTTTAATTGACTAGTTTCTATTTTCGATTCTTATTGTACTACACTTACTGGTAAGTATTTTACTCCCCATTGAAGTGCTGCTGAGTGTGAATTCACATAAACGTCAATTCTATTTCCGTTAATTGCTCCACCTCTATCTTGAACCGTATAAATATGTCCACCTACATTTAGTTTTGTTCCAAATGCAAATTTTGATGGTGCTGCAACTGTTACTCCTGCTGTTGCTCTTGCACCTGATGCAGTTCTTCCTGTTGTTTTACCACAACATTTGCTGCAAGAACAATAAGCTGTAACTTTATAGGTTTCTCCATTAATTACGGTTGTGGTAGATGTACTAGCTGTTCTTGATGTGGTTGCTGCTCTTGATGTAGAAGTTGATTTTTTTTGTACTTGAACAATTTTGTTAACTGGTTGTTTTACTACCACTTCAGATAACATTGTTTTTTCAATTTCCACTTCATTTTGATATTTTATTTTATAGGTTACTTCTTTTAAACCATCTTTTCCCTCTTGTAATACTTTGTTACTTGTATTTGCTTCTGCTCCTGTTGTATTTTTTGTGACGGTTTCATAAGGTATGCTAACTTGCTCTACTACTATTTTTTCTGTAATTGGTGCATAGTTTTGTAATAGTTGTTCAAGTGAAGTTTCTACACCTTCTTCTGACATTTTAGCAATTTGAACTTCGTGGTATGATTTATCTGTTATTTGTATCTTTTGACCTGCTTCTATCTGAGCGTTTTGGTCTGGTATGGTTTTTTGATTTTCTTCTAATACAATATTGTTTTCTTCTAATATTTCTGAAACGGTAGCTTTTGCTGTTAAGGCTGTCATTTCATATCCATTTTGAAGAATTATTTTTACATCTTTTAAATTTGTGTTTACTGCCATTACCCCTATTCCTGATATTAAAATTAAGATAATGCTAACACAGATAATTTTCATAATAGAAATCGAAGCTTTTTCTTCTCTTTTCATAAAATTTGATTACCTCCTTTTTGGCAATACATTTATTATACTCTTTTTTTGTGGATCTGTCAAATTTTGCTGTTTACTTACTCTTAAGCTTAGTATAAAAATTCTATTTTTCTTATGCTTTGTCCTTTTTTGATACTCTTCCTTTTTCTAAGCTTTATTCTATTATATGCAGTCTGATTAACTGGTATGACTTTTTCTAAAATATTTTATCCTATTTGTAAATATTGTACCAGTCTATATCAACTTTTTTACATCCTCTTACAAAATTTTCTTGTATAAATTTTTAGAATGTGTTATGATGGGTAACAGATATTATATAAGAGGAGGAATAAAAATGATTGGTTGGATTATATTGGCTATTTTAGTTGCACTTGTTATTGCTATTATCAGTATGTATAATGGTTTAGTACAATCTAAAATGAAAGTGGATAATGCTTGGAGTCAAATTGATGTACAGTTACAAAGAAGATTTGATTTAATCCCAAACTTTGTTGAAACGGTAAAAGGTTATATGACACATGAAAAAGAAACTTTTGAAAAAATTACTGCTCTTAGAACTTCTTGGTCAAATGCTAGCAGTGTTTCAGAAAAAGCAAATTTAGATGGAGAATTATCCACTGCTTTAAAAACAATTATGGCAGTTTCTGAGAATTACCCAGAACTAAAAGCAAACCAAAACTTTTCAGAATTATCAGAAGAATTAAGAAATACAGAAAATAAAATTTCTTTTTCTCGCCAATTTTACAACGATACTGTAACCATGTACAACACAAAACTACAAGTATTTCCTTCTAACATCATTGCTGGAATGTTCCATTTTACTTCTCGTGATTTATTCAAAACCCAAAGTAATGAAGCTAGAAAAAATATTAAAGTTGATTTTGGAAACAATGCTTAAATAAAAATGAAAATAGGGGTTAAAGTTCTTTACTTTCACTCCTTTTATCATTTTTTAAATAAAGGAGAAGGAAAATGTTCGAAAATACTAAGAAAAACAAAATGGAATCAGCCGTAATTATTGGAATTTTTATTTTAGTGATTACTCTAATTGTCTATTATATCTGTCATGCTTTAAAATTAGGAACCATGTCAATTGCAATTGCTTTCATTTGCTCCATTACTTCGGCTTGGGCATCTTACTACTATAGTGATAAAATTGTTTTATCCTTAAATAGAGCAAGACCTGCTACGAGAGAAGAAAATCTAAAATTAGTAAATATCTTAGATTCTTTAATGGTTGCCTCTGGTTTAACAACCAAACCCAGACTTTATGTGGTAGAAGATAAACAACCAAATGCTTTTGCCACTGGTAGAAATCCAGAAAATGCTGTTATTTGCGTAACAACAGCTCTTTTAGAAAAACTAGATTATTATGAATTAGAAGGGGTAATCGCTCATGAGATGAGTCATATCAAAAATTACGATATTCGCCTAAGTTGTATCGTCTCTGTGATGGTCGGCTTTATTGTCATGCTATCTGACATGTTTTCTAGAATGCTTTTCTGGGGTGGATTAAAAAAGCAAGATAATGATAGAGATAATAAGGCTAATGGCATTTTAATGATCCTAGGGCTCATTTGTCTCATACTTTCGCCTATCTTTGGTTCTTTGATGCAACTTGCTTTATCCAGAAAAAGAGAATTTTTAGCAGATAGTACAGCTGTGGAATTTACTCGTAATCCAGATGGTCTAATTTCTGCTTTAGAAAAATTAGAAAATGACCAAAACCAGTTGGAAGTTGCCAATTCAGCTACTGCTAATATGTATATTGTTAATCCATTTAAAAAGAATTCTAAAACAGGTACAAAAAAGACCACTAATATTTGGTCCACTCATCCTAGTACAGCAGATAGAATTGAGGCTTTAAAAAATTTCAAATAGAAAAAAAGAGAATGTTTTATCCTAAATAAATCATTCTCTTCTTTCGTCTTTTAGATGAAACACCTTCTTAGTATTTTGATAAGTAACATTTGCTACTTCTTCTATCGACAATCCTTTTACATCTGCCACCTTTTGTGCGATATATTTTATATTTCTTGGATCATTTCTTCTCCCCCTTACAGGTTCTGGTGATAAATAAGGACTATCTGTTTCTATTAGCATTCTATCCTTTGGTACCATTTGAATCATTTCATTCGCATTTTTAGCATTCTTAAACGTAACTGGTCCACAAAAAGAAATATAAAAACCTAATTTTAACCCTTCCTTTACTAATTCTCGATTCAATGGGCAACAATGAAAAACTCCTCTTCTTCTCACTTCGCTTCGTTTTAAAATTTCTAAGGTATCCATTACAGCTTCTCTCGTATGAATAACAATAGGAAGGTCTAATTGGTTTGCTATTTTTATTTGTTCCTCAAAAGCCTTCTTTTGTAACTCCTTATTTTCTGTATTCCAATGATAATCTAACCCAATTTCTCCAATCGCTACTACTTTTGAATTTTGCTCTGCTATCTTTTTGATTTCGTCTAGTATTTTCCACAATTCTTCTTCTGTTTGTGGAATATCATTGGGAGAAATTCCTGCTGTTGCATAAATAAAATCATATCTTTGAGCAAGCTCAATTGCTCTTTGAGAACTTTTTAAACTGTAACCTGCTGATATAAACTTTTCGATTCCTTCTTGTTGTATTTTTTGAATCAATTCTTCTCTGTCTTCCTCAAATTGTTCATCCTCTAAATGAGCATGACTATCAAATAGCTTCACTTTTTTGCCTCCTTCCGATTAGTGGCTCAATACGGTTACATTAGCCACTGCATATTCTTTACAATGCGATAAACTTAGGTCAATATCTTCAATATCTCTTAAATCGACTCCTATAATATTTAATTTTGGTCTACCTTGTACATCATTTTCTATTTCGATATCTTTCCAAGATATCTCATATTTATCTTTTAGTTTCCATGAAATAGCTTTAAAAGCTGCTTCTTTGGCTGCAAATCTTGCCGCATAGTGTTGGTACTTCTGAGATTTTTTACTTTCACAATATTGCATTTCCTGTTTGGTAAAAACCCTGTTCAAAAACTTCTCCCCTATTTCCTCTATACTTCTTTGAATTCTTTCTATTTCAATTATATCCGTTCCACAAGTCACTTTCATTTTTCCCTATCCCCTCTTTATTAATACCATAAAATTTAATATATTAAAGATTAAAGATATCACTAATATAATGGCAATAGCAACCGTTACATTTCGATTCTTCTCTATCTCTAAATTCTTATATAAAACATCATATTTATTTTTTACTTCTCTATATAACTTTTCTAACTCTAGTACTTCTTGCATTTTATGGTTCAACATAGTTCCTGCTTCATCTTCTGTAATTTCTCGTATCCATAAATTCTTTGTAAAATCTACAAATTTCTTTCTCGCTTTTGTTACCTGTTTTGGATTTTTAAATTCTACTTGCAACTTTTTTAAGTAAATTTTCTTATATAAATTTAATAAATAGGTATATAAATATTGATTTTCATATTCGTCTGGAAGAATGGTATAGTTACTCATATCACTACTTGAAGAAAATAGTGTAATTCCTAATTTATTGAATCCCAACTTAGCATATTTCCATTTTGAAAAGGTTACGATTTCTTCCACTTCTAAATCTCTACTATTATCGGCTGGTAATAAATTGGCATATTTTATAAAATTATGTTTTATTGTTTCAAATTCATTTGTAGAATTCCATGCTTCTTGATCAATGCAAACATACGAATAGGTTAAAAATCGTTCTGTATCAATATCTAGTTTCATGTGTTCTATATCAGAACCAGTAATATTTCTGATGAATTCTCGAAAGGTTTCTATGTCTGAAAAGTCTCCTGTTTGTAAACGAATATTATCATAAGCATCTAACTTTGTTACTTCTTGGTTAATGTTTCTAAATTTGTAGTTGAAGTTTAAAATGTTAGTGAAGTTTTGATCATCTTCAATATTTGTTTTCATTACTAAAAAACAAATCCCAGTTTGAAAACAGATAATTTCTACTTTTGGTATGGTAAAGAAAATTCCTTTTTTATCATCTACCTTTCCTTGAATGTCTTTTTTTATCGTATATTCAAAAATATTACATTGATATTTACTAAGAATAGCTGCCCTTGTTTCAATCGGTAATTCTTCTAACTTTTTTAGCTTAGTAGGTTCAAAGCTAAAACTAGAAAATAAAAATTCTCTAGTTTTTGGCAAAAAGTATTGATACATTTTTAAATCTTTTTCTTTCTGAAAAATTCTCAATTTACAATTTTTGTTTTTTAACATTTTTAGGATATATTTTTGATATTTGCCATCCTTTAAAATAAAAGGATGAATAAAATATGTATATTGATAGTTCGTCTTTAGTTCCATTTTTATCACCTTTCTTGCCTACAATTGATTATAATAATTCATGTTAAGGTCTTTTCCTAAATGCCACCTTCCTACAAAGTCTATTTTTAAATAGTCTTCCAAATCATAGATTGGTTCTTGGATTAGATTTCCTTTGCTATCAATTGCTCCCCATTTTCCATCTTTTTTTACGCCAACATAACCATAACTATTTTGTTTGGTCGCATCGTCATAAATATAATCTACTACTACTGTTCCATTTTTGTCTACCAATCCATATTTTCCGTCTTTCTTGCTTAAAAACAATGTATGAGAAGTAAATATTTCGGCTACATTTTTTTCTTCAAATTTGAAATTATAATATTTGATTTCTTCATCTTGTCTTAATTCTAAATATCCTTTGTCCTCATCTAAGTCCATTAAAATTCCTGTTTGTTTTACTTGATAATCACCATTCATGATTTCATTCTTAAAATTTTCATTTTCCATTATGTATAAATCTGCTTTTTCATGATAAGAAATAGCAGCATATTTGAATTCTACTTTTATGTTTTTTTCTAAATCCACGATTCCATATTTCCCATCTTTTTTAGCAATTAAAATCCCAGATTTAGCTTCTTTTAGTTCTTCATAATTTGGTTCAATGGTAATTTCCCCTGTTTGTTTCATAACACCATATTGTGTTCCTTTTTGATAAATAACACCATTTTCAGGATTTTTTAAAATAGCAGCTATTTTATCCACTCCATTGCTTAATACTTCTGTTCCATCTTTTTTTACTAGTATTTGTTTTCCTTCTTGTTTTACTACATATAGATCATTTCCGTAAACATTGGTAATTTCGTCATACTTTGGTTCTAAAATAGAATTTCCTAAGAAATCTACCACTCCATATTTTTCATTTAATACTTTTACAATGAATCCTGCTTTATTGTCTTTCCCTAACGCTTTTATGTCTTCATATTCTGGTTTTAACATAATTTTCCCTTCATTGTCTACGATTCCATATTTCCCATCTTTGTTAATCTTTAAAGCATTTTTAATTCCTTCTAAAGCTATAATTTCATCGTATTGGCAGGCTAAAAGTTCTTTTCCCTTTAAATCTATGATTCCATATTTTTTTTCTTTTTCTACCCTTATTACATTAGATTCATACCACAAATTATTGTTTTTGTCTTTGTTTTGTATTGCTTCCACTTGGTCATATTCTTTTAAGATTTCTTCATTTTTACTGTTTAATGCTTTGGTTTGATAAGTTCCTTCATCATAATTAACATTATAGGTACATAAAAATACATCGTTTTTGCTATTTGGTATTACAATCATTTCTGCATAAGATGGATCGATTACGATGTTCCCTACTTCATCGATGACACCCCATTTATTGTCTTTAAATGCTGCTAAATAGTCTTTGCTTGCTATTTTTCCTTGTTCTTCTCCTTTGGTTAAAATTCCTTTTATAATAAATATGAACATAATCACAACCATAATTGCTATGATAACAGCAAATACTTTTTTCATATTTAATTTTGGTTCTTCATATCTTCTTCCTCTACTCACGAGTTTTGCCTCCTTTTGTTTGTCTTTTTTACTTTTATACTATATCATATTTTATTTTACTTGTAAATCATTTCGTTCTTATTTTGGCTAATGTGTACCTGTCCCCACTTAGCCATTCCTGCGAAAAAAGAAGATACTCACTTAGGCATCTTCTTTTTTCATAAATTTACAAGTTAGGATACTCATATCATCTTTTGCCACTCCATAATGATTATCAATGGCTTCCTTTAAAATTAAGTCTGATATTTTTTGTGTGTTATTGGTCTCAATGTCTTCTAACATATATTTAACCCACAATTCTTTATTTTTATATTCTATATTCGAATCTAATATTCCGTCTGAACACATTAACAAAATGTCCCCTGAGACAATATCTTTATCAAATGTCTGTATGCTATTTTCTGCTAAGATTCCTGTTGGTAAAGAATTTGATTTTATCATTTGCACTCGTTTCTTATTTTTGATATAGGTCGGGCAAGCTCCACTTTTGATAAATTCTATGTTTCCTGCATATAGATCGATGATAGCAATGTCAAGTGTTGCAAATATTTCAGTGTCTTGATTGATTAATGCTGTATTAATCAAATTTAAGGAAACTTTTTTATCAAAACCAGATAGTAATAAGTTTTCTAATAATCGTAGTGCTTGTGTACTGCTTTGTTTTGCTTCTTTTCCACTTCCCATTCCATCACTAATAGCCACTAAATATTTTCCATCTTTTAGTCTAATATTTAATAGACTATCTCCAGAGGTATCACTTTTACTTTTTATGGTTTCAGCTTGTCCTATGGCCATAACATATTTATCATCTGATAAGAAATTGATCCTTTTTCCTATGCTTGCTTCCTCATTAAATACAATGCTTTCTTTTAACACTTTCGTTAGTATTTGTTCGATTTGTTTTATCGTGTCTATGTCTAACATTTCATTTGCATATACTTCTATGATAAATCTACCTGTTTTTAGAATGGAGATATCTTCTATTTCCATATTTTTTTGTTTCATGAATTCTAGTATCTTTGTTTTTTCTTTTGTATATTGTTCTTCTGTTTCAAAATCTTGCTCTAAATCTTTTGCCATACTTTGAATGGCTTGGCATACACCATCTAGTTGTTTCCCTATATTTCTCTTATTTTCTTCTACTTTTTTTCTCCAAATAAAGTTGGATTTACTTACTTTATAGGATAAATTAATGGTCCTTACCATTTGTGATATATTCGTTTCTAAATATTGACTAATGTTTTTGTCATCTAATCCAACAATATAACTATTACAATTTGCAAATATTTTTAATAAGTCTTGGTTTGTTATTTCTTGTTTGTCTAATAAAAATTGAAAGATTTCATCTAGTATTTTTCCTTCTGTATCAGCTACATCATCATACAACATATTTTCTTTGTATGGTTCTAAATTGTTTAACAATTCTCCGATAAATATTTTTTTATTTTCTTCACTATCAGTACCAATTCCAAGAAATTCTGATTCAACGGTTCGATAACTTGTTGCCATTTCTTGTATGGCTTCTGAAACATGATTTAAGCTTTGTGCCATTTCTTTGCTTTTGTTTAAAGCTCGATTTGGTGCCATCGGCAAAAATTTTGAATTTCCAACAAATTCTTCTAAATCAATGTGTAATGTTTTAGGAACAGCTAGTAATCCAATAGAAGCAATTAGAATTTCTTTAAAGTGAATTAATTCTACTGTATAACCATTGGAAACATAAGCTAATACTACATTCCCTAAGGTAAATCCAATAACCACTCCTATTTTTCCAAATCGATTTAAAACACCTGCTATCATTCCTGATATGGCATAGGCTGCTATCATAATTGGTTCTGAACCAGATATAACTCCTAATGTTACCCCTATGGTAACTCCTGCTGTTGTCCCTACTAAAATTCCATTTTTCCATCCCAATATCATGACAATTAGAATACTTAATATGTTGCAAATACTAAATCCCAAAATATTGAAATTTCCCAATCCCCCTACTGCTATAGCAAGTAATAGACTTGCCCCAATGATTTCTTCAATGGAGAAGGCTCTTTCTTGATAAAATTCTTGCACTACGACTAAAGAGTTAACAAATATTTTATAAAATACCAAAGCAATTATAGATAATGTAACACTGGCTAAAATATCATAAAGCGTAAAACCTGCTATGGCAAACTTTACAATTTGAATGAATAATGTTGCGATCCATACATTTTTTCCTATTTTTATTTTTTCGTTTCGTTGCTCTTCATTATATCGTGGCTTTAGAATTAATAAGGTTACTACCATGATTAAAGCTGTTAGAAAATATCCTAATGCGCCTCCTACCCCAAACTTAATAAAGTTACCAATGAGCGATATTATCACAACTCCCAATGCTGGTACAGAGGAAGCCAAACAGGCTCCTAACATACTAATACTAAAAATAGAAAACTCTCCATTTAAGCTAACGAAAGATAGCATAAATGATACCAGATACAAGAGCAGATTTTCTTTGGCAAATACATTCGATAACCTATTTAATTTACGCTCCTGACTGCTTGTATATTTACGATTTATTTCTATCGTGTCTTCCTTTATATTTTGAAACATCCTTACCACCTCTTACATTTTATAGGCTTATTTTACTACTTGTCCTTTGTGGTTTTTGTCTTTTTTCGTCTCCTAGCTGAAAAAATTTTTTTACATTTTACCATGTATCTTTCTATTTTCCGATTCTTTTTTGAATCCAATGCTAAGATTCGAGTTTTATTTTATGATAAGTTGACGAAAAAAGCAATATTTAGAAAAAGATTTTTAGATTACTTCCATCTTTACTTCCTTTCCTTTAAATGCAAATACCATTTTAGTAATATTCGTATAGCCTCTTTCTTTTAGATTTGCTTCATATTTTTTTTCTTCTATTTGCTTTTTAGCATTGGCAATGGTTTCTTCCATTGTTTTTTCTTTTTTATTTTCCAATACTTTAAATTCTATGATAAAGCTATTTGCCTTTTTGTCTTTTGGTTCTAACATGATATCATATCTTCCAAATCCTGATTCTCGATTAGAATTGACATAGTAACTGTCTTTTAACCCAACTAATATCCCCAGTACAAAAGCATGATAGAAATTTTCTGCTGTGCTCTCTCCCACATCCATATAGCTAAACATTTCTTTTACTAGTATCTCAAATTTCTTTTCAAATTCTTCTAGATTTAAGGTAACTAAGTCTTTTAAGATGCTATTTAGGTCATTTCCCATTACTTTATCTTGAAACCACTCTCGTACAATTCCTTGGAATAAAGTTTTTATCTCATGATTTACGATTTTTACTCCATATCTACTTTCTACTAAATTTATAGTCTCTACTATTTTTAAATATCCAGTTCCTACTAATAACCCCCATATATTGTCTTCATTTTGTTCAATCCCCATAATTACTGTTTCTTGGTCTATAATTACTTCAATTGTTTCGTCTTTTAATAATCGTTCTATTTTTTCTTTGACAGTTGTAGACCTTTTCAAAATTAGTTTGATTATATCGTTTGAACTGGTATTCGTCCAATAAGGTATAAGCTGTCTATTTTTCAAGTAATTTAAGATACTCCATGGATTATAAATCCCTTTAGTGTTTCCTATTGTATAACCATCATACCATTTTTTGATTTCTTTTTCATTCTCTTGTATCTCAAAATCCTTGAGTATTTGTACGATTTCTTCTGTTGTAATTCCAAAATCACTACTGAATTCATCATTTAATACTGTATATACGTCAAAATTATTCGCTCCGACTGAAAATACTTTCTTTGGCTACTCTAGATACCCCTGTTATGACCGTCTTTTCTAAATAAGGATTGTCTTTAAAGCTTACACCATAAAAAGTTTTCAAAAATTTTACCGCTTCTTCATAGTATCCTTCTACATATGCCTCTTGTAATGGCACATCATATTCATCTATTAACAATATAACTGGTTTTTCATATTCTTTATAAAGTAATCTTGTTAATAATTTGATTGCATTTTGTAATTCTACCTCATTTGCTTTTCGATTTAATACCGTACAAAACATTTCTTTTTCTATATCTAACAGTTTATTACTGTTTAACAAATCTGCATATTCGATAAAAATTTCTACCATTTCTGTTTGAAAAGCTAATAACATATTTTCAAAGTTTCTGCTTTTTATATCTTTTAATGTCATATAAATAACTGGGTAATATCCCAATTTTGAAGTATATTTTTTGCCTTGTTTTAGAATTTCTAATCCTTCAAATAATTTCTGGTTCTCCTTTTGTCTAATATCAAAATAATATTTTAACATACTCATATTTAAGGTTTTTCCAAATCTTCTTGGTCTGGTAATTAAGATAACGCCTGATTGATTGTCTATTATATTTTTGATATAGTTTGTTTTATCTATATAATAATTGTTTCTTCGTCTTAACATTTTAAAATCACTTACTCCAATTGCAATTCCTTCTCCTTGCATATTACCACCTCTTTCTTTGGCTATTTTACCACATTTGCCTCTTCTTGTAAACGATTTTATTTCCAAAACAAGAGGACTTCCTTTTTATCGGAAATCCTCTCATCTGATTTAATATTGAGTTTCAACCTCTATCCATTGTAAAATTTTACTAGTGCTATACTATGGTAAAACTTTTTTCTTAATCAATACAATTCCTGTACTTAATAGAATAAACATACTAATTCCTAACATAATATATGGGAAATAATTATGGTTATCACCCGTATTTCCTGTAACAATTACAGTTTCTGCTCTGTCATAAACATTGGCTACTTCTACTGTTACTTTTCTTCCTGTTTCTTGCTCACGTACTACTTTCGTAATTTCTACATCATTGTCTAAACGAATTTCATCGGAACTAGCTAATACTTTTGAGGTATATAATTCTGCTTTGTTTTCTTCCCCAATGTCTAACGCTTTTTCAAGGTTACTATGATGTAATATCGTTTTATCTGCTAATCTTTTTTGTCTTGCTATTTGAATATTCTCTCTTGTCCAATTTGAAATCGCTTGTTTATATTGCTCGGCAAAAAATTCATATCCCATAACAGTAGTCGTATTTCCTACTGAATCACTTGCTTGAGAATAATATTGTTTTAAGTAGTCCTCTGCAATGGTTGGCTCTGTTACAGATTCATTGTATTGTTTCATCGTTTTTTCTTCCCACTCTTGTGAATTCTTTTCTTCATCCAATACCATTTCACGATCTAAATAATCATAAACTCCAACTGGTTGTACTTTGATAATATCTCCTACTTTAGAGCCATAGTGATAATATTCTTCTGAGTCATAATCTACTTCACTCTTATTGCTAACTGCAATTTCATAGCCAACTTCTAATGTTGCTCCCTGAATTAATTCATCATCTATTTCTGCTTTTAAGAATCCATTTTTTTCATAGGCACTATTAGAAGGTCCTTGATGTGCTACTCCTGAAATTAACTTACCAGTTATTTGACGCTTTCCATCTATTTCTTCTATTTGAGCATCGATTAATACTTGCCCATTTGCTAGTGTGATTTTCATAGACGAAGCTCTTTTATCGATATCAAGTACTTGTCTTGCTCTTTCTACAATACCAAAATCAATGTTTGGAATCACAAATTGTACAGTATTGCTATTTGGTTCTAATGTTACTTTGCTGATAAGATCATCTTTTAATTCTACCCCAAATTCCATTGTTGGTGTTGTTGAATCCATGGTTGTAATCGTCGTATTTTCTTTGTCAATTTCTTTTCTTATTTCATAATTGTCCAATGCATCTGAATATCTTGGTGTTTCCATATTATCTCGATACCATCCTAAATCATTTTGTCGATTTGGTTCTTGGTAAATCGTTGCTTTATAATCCTCTACTTTTATTCGTTGATTTGTTACATTCGTATAGGTTTTGTCTCCCCATGTATAAACAATCGTATATTTTCCAGGAACAAAGTTTGAAATTTCAAAATATCCATCCTCACCTGTTTTTCCGTTTTCTCCTGTTGTACGAACAGTTCCTACTTCTTGTCCATCTTCATTTACCATTTTTATGCTAACACCAGAAATAGTCTCTTCACCTTCTTGATATTCTCCATCACCAAGTCTTTCTTGTCCAGTTCGTAAATTTGGATCGGTTCCATCTAAGAATACATTACCAGTTATTTTCCTTGCATTTGCAATTTGTAATCTAAAGTCTGGTGCAGATTCTGTATCATCTTCATAGGTATCTACTTCTCCTGGTATCGCATTTCCTGGATTTGAATCTTGATCGATTCCTGCATAGATACTAGATGTTCCATTTTGTCCTTTTATCGTACTTGAATAAGAGTCAATTTCTACTACATTATCTAAGAATATTCTTTGGTTTTGGTTGGTGGTATCTCCATTGGCATCCAAAGCAATTTCTGCTATTTTCTCTCGACTCATTTTAAATTGTACATAAATCGTTTGTTTCGTTTGTGGTGCAATTTCCCAACCACCTTGTTTGGTTAAGATGATTTTATTATATTCATCATTATAAACTTCTCCTTCTGTCCAGATAATTTTATCTTGGATACTACCATCTGTTCCTATGCTTTCTCCTGCTGCTTCTAATTGATAGTTATTATCATAATAATCTACCAAACGATTTAATCTTGAGGTAATGGTAGTAGATTCATTGGTAACTTCTATACGATAGGTTAAATAAGCTTCTAATTCTTTGTTTTTGTCATTGGTATAAGTAATGTCAGATGCATAAATCTCTCTTGTATAAGATTCTTTTCCACGTTCTGTTCCAAATTTTACACTCATATTAAATCCAGCCGCATATTTTTCTGGATCGTTATATCGATTCGCATATTCATATCTATGACTATAGCCATTAATCGATACTTTTGCTTCTTGTAAATCTTTCATTACGATTAAATCTGGCATAGCTCTTTCTTCTAAGCCTAAATTAACGTTTGTAATTTCTTTTATTTCATTTGCCATAATTTGCTCTTTTGTAAGATCTTGTCCTAATAATTTATTCGGATTTGCATCTTTGGTATTAGCTATGACTTTATATTGATCATAGACCTCAGACACTGGAAATCTTTGTTTCTCATATCCATATTGAATTTTATTGTTATCTCCATAAATTAACTGACTCTTATGTGCAATATCACGATTATATTCCAAGGTAGTTGTATCTTTTCCATTTTCATGGATTGCTTGGTTGTTGACAATGGTTGCAAAGTTTTTGGTAAAGTTTTCCTCTCTCCATTTTGCATCTGTTGCTTTGCTTCCCTTTTCATTTAACTCAGCATCTGTAACTGTTATATTAGCTTGTGCTAACTGTTCTTTTAAGGCTGCATCTGCTATTGGTACAGATTGATAACACATTCCATTGTATTCAAACTCAACGGAAGCTCCCTCTAAATCTTCTATTTTTATTTTAATTGCATTTGCATCTTTTTCATAATCCCCAAAAATATAAGTTCCATGTTTTTCACTTGTTTCGTCCATAACTGTCATTTTCGTATCTAAAATAGTTCCATCTGCTTTTTTCAAGGTAACTTTTACATTTCCTACCTTTTTTTCTTCTTGGTTGTCATTGTCATTTAATCGATATAAGTAATTACGCATAGAGGTTTTTCCAGAAATCATGTCTTCCCATACATATCCACTAACTTTAATATAGGTTCTTTGATTGGTAATCGTAATGGTCTCTGTTTTACCTGCTGATATCGTTCCAGTTTTTACCACTTTGGGCAAATTATCTTCATAGCCGAAATTTGGGTTTATTTTCTCCACAATTTCATAATTTCCAATTGCCATATCAGAAATCGCTATTCTTCCATTATTCCCGGTTATTAAAACGGATTCTTGTGTGGTATAAACTGCTTTTCCATTTCCATCTACTGTTACATATTGTCCTGCTTTATTACCAGATGTCATTTTTAATGTTAAACCTACATTGGCTAGTCCTTTTCCTGTTTTAGAATCGGTTTTAATGATTTCAATGTTCCCATTTGGCTCTTCCTCTTTAGCAGAAAATAAAACAATTGATTGTCCATAACCTAAACCTTTTACTCCATTTCTTACACAAAACATAAGTCTTGCTCTATAATTTTTATTGGCAGATTCACGTATTGCCTCTTGCGCTTTTGCGGATGAAGCTGAACCTCCATAATTACTTTTAATGGAAAGGCTCCCATCAACTCCCATATTGATTAATGTGGAGCGATAATAGCCAATCATGCTACCAAGTGTCGCTTTATAAGAGTTTGATGATACATGCCATTCATCTGCTACATTGGATCTATTGGCCAAATAGGCTAATTGTTTCATCTGCGTTGTATAAGCACCAGGTCCAAATGTATTCCATTGTGTATCACTTAACGAATAAACTTTTACGGTTCCATCAGGAAATAAATCTACTATATTATTAATTAAAAATCTATTATTAGAACCACTTCCAGAATAATTTCCATTATCGATACAATAAGCTGCATGAATGGAATAAATACTACAATAACTGCCATATGTACTAGTTCCTACGTGTGTGCATACTGGTGTTTGATAAGTAATTTCTCCTCCACAAACATATAATGGGTTAGCATCGAAAAAATCATTTTTCTGATTCAGTGATGCTGCTACCGCTTCATTTGCAAACCAGTATGTTCCAGCTATTGGAGCACCATTACTCCATCCAGCGCTTATCCATTCTTCTAATTGATTCGCATTAACAGTCGTACTAATAAAAAGGCCTATGAAAAATATAATGACACTTACTATAATTTTATTTACTTGATTCATTGCTATCTTTCCTCCTTTTTTTGAAACAATATACTGTAACCCCCATTAATGCTAAAATTAAGGTAATCACTCCTATGCTGATGATGGCTGTAATACCTGTACTAACAGATAGAATAACATCTGCTCTTGATATATCATCTTCTTTTTCTACCTTATTATTTGGTACAGAATCCATATCTGCTATTAACATAGCATTACTTGCTCTTCCAATTTCAGCAATATTAATAATGGTTCCTATGTTTTCTGGTGTTAAAGTCTTATTTAGTGTTAATGTTACTTCTTTTGTTTCTCCTGGTACAATTTCTTGTTGGACTAATGTTCGATTATGTAATTCATTTGTATTTTCCAATGTCCAATTTTTGTCCTCTAAAGTCATACCTGCTGGTAAATAATCTATAATATCTTCTACATAACCTGCAATTTCACCTTCATTTGTTACTTTTATCTGATATTCAATTGTTACTTTACTATTCTTTATATTTTTAGCATTTAACTCGATTTTAGCTAATTGGGTATTGTTATAACTATATACAATCGTTCTTGCATTACTTTGTAATGTAATTTTATTGACTAATTTATCCAATCTCAAATCAAATATTGGACTTTCAATAAATCCCGCATCTGCTGTTACATAATTATCTTCAATCTTTAATAAATCTGTTACAGCAAATTGCTCTCCTTTTATTTGTTTTGCTATTACATCCGAATTTAAGTAGGATTCTACATTTTCTTTTTGGTATTCTGTTAGATAATATTTGGTAGTATCATATTTGAATGCAACCATATAAGTTCCTTTTGATAAACCAAAAAATGTATAAGCACCCTTTTCGTTTGTCGTTGTTGATTTTATTTCATTTTGTTTGGTATCTAATAATACAACTGTCATATTTTTCATAACTGGTTCATTGCCTTGTCTTTCACCATCTTTGTTCTCATCCAACCAAGCAATTCCTGATATTGAATTTTGTGATTGTTCTTGTGGGTTTATTTTATAGGTCACTTTATTGGATTCCACTAAAGTAGTTTTTCCACTTGCTGTTATGATATTAGTAATTGTATCTTCATTGGCTTTTTGTTCATCAATTTGTGTTTCTATATATAATTGGATTTTCTCTCCTGGTTGTATGGTTTCTATGATTCCAATTGAATTATTTACAATATCTTCTTTCTTAATCTCTATTCTTTCATCATTTTTGTTATAATACACATTTTGTATAACAGCTGGTGCTGGAACTTCATCGGCTATGATTAAATTATCTTTTACGATTCCCTTATTTTCTATCGTAGCTTTATAGATTAACTTGTCCCCTGTTACTACAGTATCCTTTTTTATATTTCCTGTTTGAGTTATCACAATATCTGTTTTATCTTGATGTATCTCTTTTTCTATTATATTAGATACATAGGTCTCATCCCCTACAATTCCATTTGCACTAATTGTTATGTCTTCTGTTAAAAGATCCGTTGGCATATCTGTTACCTCAAAAGTTGTTGAAACATTTACCGTTTTTCCACTTTCGATATTACTTATCTTTATTTTCGCAGATTTACCCTGATTTGATAATAATTCAACTTCAACATCGTCTCTTCCTGTTTCAGTATTATAAGCTGAAATCATATTTTCTCTTAATTTACAATATTTTGGTATGTTTACCTCTAATACTACATCCTTTAGATTTTCTTCTGCTATATTAGTTACTATATATGTGGTAGAAAAAGCACTAGTACTTGTTATTAAGGTTTCTTCACTATGGGCATATTCTGCAATTATTTGCAATTTCCCATCGACTATATGATTTGAAATGGTATCCATTGTAGTTTGCTTTTCATTTCCCTGTATAGTTATTGTACCTTTCGTATTTCCTCCTGCATTTTGTTTAACTAAAAATTCGTATTCAAAAACAATAAGTTCTCCTACTTTTAGTACTTCTGCATTATATTCTTTTTGTTTTAGATCTGGATTTTGTATAATAGAAGTAAACTCCATTTCTTCAAATGTCGCTGTATTTTCTTCTTTCTCTACTTTTATATCATAGAAAATAGCATTGTTATGTGTTGCAACAATTGATAATCCTTTTATATCCTCTACCGTATCATTAATAACTTCAACCACATATTTAATCGTTTGTCCCTCGTATACTTCCTCACCATCTTCTAAAACTTTCCCTGCTGACATAGCTGTTACCTTAACTTTTCCAATCCCTTCTACTTCTTGATATCCTTCTTCTTTGTTTTGGTTTGGTAAACTTACATTTTTCTCTTCACTAGAAACAATCACTGTTTTATATTTGGTAGAAAATTCTACTTTATTTTCTTGTCCTTTATAAGTATATGTTACATTGGTTTGTTCATTATTTTCTTCTTCATATCCTAATCCATTTGGAATTTTTATAGAATAGGTTATTTTTAACATTTCTCCTGGCAATAAACGATCTTCTTTGTATTCTATTTTATAGGCTTCTACTTGGCTGTAGTCTGAAACTTTCTCGTACCAATTATCATTCACAAAATAATAAATTTTAGCATTTTCTCTGTTACTCGTAATAGGTCCAGTTAAAGTTCCATGAAAACTATCACTTTTTTCTGATAATTTTGTTACCATTACAAAGTTTTCCACATTTTCTTCATAATTGTTAATAAATGTTTGCTCTATATTGGCTGTTTTCTCATGATCTTGTATATTTAGTTCTACTTGCATTGTTTTGTTGTCATATTCTTCTATTGGAGAATCACTTATTCCAGTTATCTTTCGATACGCCATCACTCCATATTTTGATTTTGCCATAAAATTAGTAACTGCTTGGTAACTAGCTTCTTCTCCATTTTCATTGGTATAATTTAGATACATATTCTGAATGCCTGTTGCTGTTTCTTTTTTCAGTGTAATATCAGCATTTATTATTACTTGTGTTCCTTCAATCTCTCCTTCATTAAATGCTGTTTGTGTTCCCTGAAGTTCCATACTAATTACTTTTTTACCATCTCTTGTAAATAACCTTGGATTTTTTATTTCTAGTTCTTGGTCATACAATTTATGAATTTGCTTAATACGAATGTCTTCTATTGCTTCTGGTAATTCTATTTCCATATAGGGATTTTTATATAAGTCATATTGGGCAGAAGCATTTTTCATAGTTACCATCATTTGTACATTTTCATTTGTATTTAGAGTAGATAATTCTTTTTTGTCTAATTGTATGTTAGCTTCTGTTTTGGAATCTAGTAATTTAATGTTTCCTTTGGCGATTTCTACTCCTTGATTTGTTTCTACTTTTGTAGAACTACTTAATATTTGAAATTGTTTTAATTGTTCTTTACGATATCCTGTATTTCCTTCTATTGATTTCTTATTCTTTATGGTTAATGCTCCTACTTCAACTGGTTTTGATGTGACTATTTTAATTCCTTTCACTGGTTCTTCATAAGAAATTACAATATTTCCATTTTCATCTACTTTTGCTTGTTTATCAATGGTTGTTAAAAGGTTATCTTGTTCATCTAATATGCGAATGACTCCATTTTCTCCTAATACTTGGTTAATCTCTTCTTGATTTACAATTGTTGAATGATACCATGTCTTATCTTTTAGGTCAAAATAGTTTTCACTTTCATCCATTGCCTCTTCTCGATTTTGTGTCATTTCTATTGTCTCTATACTAGATGCTTCTGATATTTCTATTTCATTGTATTCATCGTAATAAGTTTCATTTGAACTATTAGCATATAAATATCCTTTATAAATTTGATTGGTTGCACTTTTGTTTAAACTAACAATGCTGCCACTTGGTTTTATCTCTATCACACTATCTTCTGATTTTTGAATCTCTTGTTGTGTATACAATTGGGTTGTCATTTGGATGGAAGAAGAAAAATTGCTTTCTGTTACTGGTAGCCCTTTTGCATATTGATAAATAATTTTATATTCACAATTTGCCTTTCCCCATATTCCTTTGTTTTCCTTTCTAATTTGCAATGTTTTTTCTTCTTTTTGATAGTTCACTTGTTCTTCTGGTAATTTTTCTCCATCTAATAATACAGTTACCTTTTCTGGTACCTTATCTTCAAAACTAGGAACAACAAGATCTAATCTTTCCTTTTGTCTTGGTAACGCATTATCAACTACTTGTGTTGTAACTTTTTGTTGTAATAAAACACCCTTTTCTCCCAAATCTATGAACTTTTCAATATTGCTGCTAAATGTAACATCTGTTTCTTGTTTCCAAATCATTTTTGTTTTTACTTCTCCAGATACTTTTTGCTGATTTGTATTTTCATAAATTCCTGTTATAAAAATAGTATTTTCTCTTTCAAAATAATCTTCTTCAAAATTTTCTTGTTTTTTAAATTGAATTGGTAAAGCAATGATGGCATTATTTTGATAAATAATTTCATTTAGCTCTATCTCTCCTGTCTCTAAATTGATATTTTTTACATATCGATTCTCTACTTTATCCTTCAAAATTTCGAAGTTCTTATTTTCTATTTTTATTTTAGCATCCTTTAATAACCCTTTTTCTTTCACATTTACGTTTAAAATCAGGGTTTCTTCTGCATTTAGTTGACCTTCTTTTGTATGGACATTCTGCCCGTTATTTACAAAATAAGCATCAAATAAAACATTTTTTACGTTGGTTACTGTATTTTGATTTTCCAAATCTTCTTGGATTGCTAACACAATTCCATTTCCTAATAAAATGAAGTCTGCCATTGTTAGTGTAATCACTAGGATTAAAATTAGCAAAAATTTTAAATTTTTTCTTTCCATTTTGTTCCTCCTTAAAGATACTTTCCCTTACTATAATAGTACTGATTTCTTTTTACAAAATCAAGATAAGTTTTTTCCATTTGTACTAAATATTACATAATTTGACCTTTTTTGCTTTAGGGATATTCTTCTTATGACTTTTCTTTCTGACTTTTTGAAATTTCTTTTACATTTGTATGACATTTTTCTACTTTAGCGTTAAAAAAACTACGCACATCCAGTTTGCGTAGTCTTTTACTAAAAATTATAATGTTATGGTTTAATATATATTGTAACTCGAAATCCCATCGCTTTTTCTGCATTATTCTTATACCAAGAATAGAATGCACTAGCAGCTGGCTGAGATGTGCCACTGCACCATTGTGCTAAAGATCCTCCTCTTACAACTCCTGTTCTATCTCCACCTTTTAATTCTTCTGTTGTTTGTTCGTGTATATTTCCAGCCATATCATATATATTGCATTGTTTATATTTTCCTGTTTTATGAGCTCTTACGTCATTTATATAATTATTATAATTTCCTTTATTTGTACTATTTATTAGTTGGAAATTCTTCATCTACTTGTGATATAAATTTTAGGGCTGTATCCCATGCATAACTACTAATTAATTTACTTTTTACTGCTTTATTTAAAAAATATAATTGTTCGGATTGTCTTTGGGCTTCTTTCTTTGTAATTAATGTCCACACCGTTTCTCCTTCTCTAATTGTAATACTTCCTTCTTTAAAAGCTGTCCACTCATCACTTGGAGCTATAGAATATGGTTCATTAAATCCCTCAAAATTTATATCTGTATAATTTTTTACACCTGCTTCATATCTTCCTATATAAAATCCTCCATATTTATTTACACTATCTCTTTCATCTTCGGCTAACATCTCTACACAATAATATCCCTCTATTGAAGGGTTTCTAACTATTTTTAACGAATTAGTTTCTGTATCTATTCCATTACTGCTTTGTGAATTTTCCCACCCTTCTTTTGAGTATGCAATTCTATCATAATTTACTTTTTCATTATCAACTGCTATCCATACAAATTCATTTCCTACACTATTTCCATTTGAATCTACCTCATCAGATATTACTAAACCTTTATTCCATCCTTTTGGATTCCCTTCACTATCTAAATTCCAAGTAGCATCTTCTGTTTCAATTGCTGCAAATCCTTCTGGTATTACTGGATTTCGGTATGAATATGATTTTCCATTTATTGTTTTATTACTTTCTTTTACAATTTTACCTACTTCTGCTTTTCCAACTATATAAATCTCTGCTTGTGCAAAAATATTTTCTTCTTCTTTCTTAGCTTCTTCTGTTTTCTTTCTTGCTTTATTCGCCTGTTCTAATATTCCATTATCTCCTTTTAGTGTCACAATTGTTATACTTGCTAAAATTAAAAGGACAATAATGGTGATGACTAGGGCTACTAATGTGATTCCGTTTATTTCCTTTTCTTATTAATATCTGTTTTCGCATTTAAAACTTCTCCTTCTTTCGTTTTATTTTTAATAATAACCATACTTGAATTTTATCTATAACGATTAATTACGTCAATATATTCTATGAATTTTATTATATATATCTTAACATAAATCTCTTAATACCCGACAGTTTTTTTACTGAAATGAACATCGTTTGATAAATTTTGTTATATTCTAAGTTTTTGGAAAAAATTCTTTATTCTTTCTACAAACCTTACAAAAATATTTTTTTAGTTTCAACAACTGATATATTCATATTTTCTTCTTGTTTTATTTTATTATTATTTTTTTATTAAAAATGTTTTCTGGATTATACTGCTCTAATTTTTATTTTTCTTTAAGCTCTTCTGTCTCTTTAATTTCTGGATTGTCAACCCTCTTTTAGACAATTTTTATAAGGACACTTTTTTATACTCAATTGGTGTCAAATAATTCAATGAACTATGTATTCTAATATTATTATACCAATTGACATAGTCAAATAATTCTGTCTCTAATTCCTCAAAACTTTCAAATATTCTATCAAATACAAATTTTGTTTTTATTATTTTGTACGTCTCTTCTGCTACTGCATTATCATAGGGACAACCTTTTTTACTTAATGTTCTTTCTATTTTAAATGTTTTCAATACTTGTCAATTATCTTATTTTTAAATTCATTCCCTCTGTCTGTATGAAATATATTTATATTACTTAAATCACATCTAATTTTTCTTTTCTGTTAAACTCTCTATTCAGCTTATTTTCAATTTTATCTTCATTACATGTTGCTTTATGCTCTTTAAATTGTTTTACTGTATAATTTGATCCTAATCCATTTAAATCCATATATTTCCTTATTCTTCTTAAACTAACTTCGTATCCTATTTTGGCTAATTCTACTTTTATTTTTCTTGAGCCATAATTATTTTTACTTTCCTTAAATATTCGAATGATATGATTTTCTAATTCTTTATCTTTTCTTTTATTTTTTGGTTTGTAATATATTAATGAACGTGATATTTTTAATACTTTGCACATGGCGCTGATACTGTACTTATCTTTATTGGCTAATATTATTTTTATTTTCGTCCCATTATCAGCGCTGCTTGCTTTAAAATATCATTTTCCATTTTTAGCTGTTGATTTTCTTTTTTTAATTTTATTAATTCCTTTTCTTCTTCTGTTCTATCATCACAAACTTTAAACGAACCTGTAGTATTATATTTTTTTACCCAATTGTTGAAGGCTGATGGTGTTAAAGCATACTCCCTTATTATTTCACTTTTTGGCTTTCCGTTATTATACAAAGTCACCATTTGTAATTTGAATTCTTCTGTAAATACTCTTGTTTCTCTTCTTGACATGTTAATTTCCCCCATTTCTATTTTTATTTTAACATGTCCTTATCTTTTCTGTCTAATTTAGTATAACCAATCCAATTAGGCAAATAAGAGACTATCGTAAAAGTTGTGTAAATCGGATTTCCTTCCGATTGATAACTTGAAAAAAATTAATATTTTAAAACTAATTTTTTTTAACTATATTTTTCTAAAAAATCAACCTTTTAGAAAAATTTGTGTTACATTTTCATAACATTTTACACTCATTTTCTTATCTTTCCCCTTTTCCCTAAGTTTTTCTTCTTTGAATACCTTTCTATTTCTTTATCATAAAAAACAGAGTTTTTATCAGAAACTTAATTCTGTAAAAACCCTGTTTTACAATTCATTTAATTGTTACTTTCTTATGCTATCTTACTGCTTATTTTCCTAATGCCTTTTTCTTAATGGCTACAACCCCTGCTGCTAACATCACACTTGCTACGATTCCCACCATAATTGGAATGATGAAGTTTTGATTATCACCTGTACTTGGTGTTACAATTACCGTCTCTGCCATACTGTCATCTTCTTCCGTCTTTCCCGTTCCTGGAATATAATTTCCTAGTATTGTTACTAAGTTAGAACCACCTGTTTTATCTACTTTAATAATTTCTGTTTCATTGTCTAATGAAATCTCATCTGTTGATGCTAACACTTTTGATACCTTTAAGTCAACTGCTGCTGATTGTTTCGGTTCTAATTTTTGATTTTTTAAAGTCTCTGTATATAGTATAATTTTTTGACCAATGGTACTTTCTTGGTTGTTATAGACTGTTTCCGCAAGCATATTTTTGATTTCTTCTAACGTTTTTGATTCCCATTGCTGATTATTCTCTGCTTCAAATGCCCATTCTTTATCTAGATAATCTACAATAGCAGTTGGTGTTATCGTTACCAGTGAACCATCTACTTTTCCATATTGATAGAAGTTCTCTGATAGGTAATCGAGTTCACTCTTGTTGGTTGTTTTTAATTCATATCCTACTTCTACTACTGCACCTTGGATTAATTCATTATCTAATTCTAATTTGATAAATCCATTTCTTGGTTGTGTGTTTTGAGATGGTCCCATATAAGTTACATAATTTTTTTGTCCTGTTACTTTTCCATTCTCGTCAATTACTACATCTGCTATTACTTGCCCATTTGCTAAGGTAACTTTAAAAGTTTTGATTCTCTTATCCAGTGATAGAAGTTGTTTTGCTCTTTCCACAATCCCAAAATCTACATGATGAATTCTATAAGTATACTTATCTCCAATAGAAGCTGTATAAGTAGTTTCATATTCTACTCCAATTCCCATCATAGGGGTAGTAGAGTTCATCTTATCAATAGTTGTACTGGTTTTATTGGTAATGTTCTTCATTTCATTGTCGATGTTTTGTCTTAAAGTATAATCATCCATAGCATCTGTTAATCTTTTTTCTACATTCTCTTTATACCAATTTTTATTATTGATATCTCTTGTGCTATCATATACGGTTCCTTTATAGTCTTGAACTGTATAAGTATTGTCTCCCCAAGTATAAGTTAGCGTGTAATCACCTGGTATATAATCTTTAATTAGAAAATCTCCATTGTTATCTGTCATGGTTTCATAAACTTTTCCACTTCCACTGTGTTCTATTAAAGTTACTTTTACGCCTTCGATTCCTTTTTCTCCTTCTTCGTAAGCTCCTGAACCTTGTCTAATTTCTCCTGTCTTTAATTCTTGAGAAGTAGAATCTAAAAATACTTTACCTGTCATCTCTCTTGCTTCTGCCACTTCTAATTTTAATCCTGGTGCTGAATCTGTGTCATCTTGATAAGTTGCTTTATCCTCTGGTATTACATTTCCTGGGTTTGAGTTTTTGTCGATTCCAGCATAGATTTTTCCTGTTTCATCAAATACAGAATAAGAATTAATTTCTGCTACATTTTCTAGATTTTCTCTGTCATTTAAAATGTTAATGACCGCTTCTTTGTTTAATTCAAATTGTACATAAATATCGGCTTGTTTTTGTGCTTCGATTCGAGTGTTATTTTGTATCGTTGTTTTGGCATATTTTTCATTATAAGTGGTATCTTGATGTGCAATATTTCCTGTTACTTCTCCGTCTTGTCCAACTCCTGTTCCCACTTTTACAATCTTATATTTGCTATCATAATAATCCACTATATTATTTACTTGTACTACTAAATTAGAAGACTGATTTCTCATAGCTAGTTTATAAGTTACATACACTTTAAGCTCTTTATTTTTATCTTCTGAGGTGTATTCATAATCTGCCTTATAAACCACTCTCGAGTAAGACATACTTCCATATTTATTTCCGAATTTTACTCCAACATTAAATCCATCTCCATATTGTCCTTGATTTAAAAATCTTTGTGCATAGTTGTATACATGATGATAGCCATTAACGGAAACTTTTACATTTTCTAAATCTTTTAGTAAAGCAATATCTGGTTGTTCTCTTTCATATAAGCCCAAATTAATATATTTTATTTCTTCTTGACCATATGTGAAATTTTCTCTTATACGATATCCTGTTTCGTTTGTATTGGCTGTTATGATATATTGACCATTGTTTATCAATGTTGCGGTATGTGCATTTTGGTCTAGATTATACGTTAGAGTATGTTTCTCATTTCCATTATTATCTCTTGTCATACCTGTATTTTCTGTTTTTCCTTCTACGATTGCGAAGTTTTTGTTAAACGCATCTCTTACAGTCGTATTTTCTGCTGATTTTGAACCATTGTCTCTATCAATATGTGGAATTACATTCGTGTAAGTTAACCCATCATATTCAAATTCTATGTAATAGTCTGCTAGTTTCTCGATAAAAACATCTGTAAATAAGTAAGCTCCACCTTCTGAAGTTTTTGCTTCTTTTATCGTATTTCCTTGCCTATCTTTTAGTCTTACCGTAATTCCATCTAATAAGATATCCTTATCATCAAAATCATTGTCTTTGAATAAATCATTACGGTAAGATTGTTTTCCTGAAATTTTATCTAACCATACAAATCCAGAAAGTTTTACATAGATTTGTTTATTACCAATTTCAAAATCGGTTGTTTTATCTACTACAATGGTTTTTTCAACCCCATCTGTTATTATTTCATATCCATAGTTTGGATTTTTAGTTTCATAAGCGACATAGGTACCAACAATTAAATTTCTAATTAAGATTTCACCATTTGAATCGGTTACAAATTCCGTTGGATTTTCATTTTGATTCACATAGGTTATCGTACCATCTGCTGCTTGTTTTACATATTTATTTAAGTCTTTATTTTGGATATAAAATCCAACTCCTGGTAATTTTACTTCGGTATTATCTTTATTTACTTTGATAACTTTTAAATGTCCTAAAATTGAAATGTTGTAATCAAAATTCAAATTAATATCTTGCATGGCATTATAAGATTCTTTGATTAATAAGTTTTGGTAATATCCTGTACTCGCTTCTAAAAACCATACATTAACTCCTTTTACATTGATTTTTGATTTTCCTGTCACTTTTGTAATTTTCGTTACATTCGCATTAGCTGGTATAGAAATATAAAAGTCCCTTCCTGATTGAATACTTCCTACATCAAACCAATTCTCTGTATTTCCATTAAAACTACTATACAAACAACCAGCAATTGCCCTTCCGTTTTGATCTTGGATCGTTACTTCTGTTAGCTGTCCAGCAAATGTCCAATTAAATGGTCCTACCCTCATATATTGTCTTCCATCTTTATCATAGGCTACTACTTTTATTTTATCTTTTTGCGTGTTATCAATTGCTTGCATTCCTTGTTTGATACCATTAGCATAATCGGTAGAACTTTGGTCTAACCAAGTAGGATTTCCTTTTTTGTTACTTGCAAATCCTTTGTACAATCCTGCATGGTATTGTCCAACCGCTTGCATCCAAGTATATCCAAAATTCCAAATTCCGTTAGCAACTGGTCCTTCTACTTTTACTGGTCCATTGTCTTCTGATAAAATGGCTGCAAATTTAGCATTGTACTCATGGTCTATCGTTCTTCCTGTATGGTCTGTTGAGCGAATTCCTTGTATGTTAATTTGAGATATAATTTTATAACTCATCGTTCCACGTAAACGCTGATTATGTTCCATACAATATATATGATTTCCCTTGATATAGTCATTATAACTAACATTCAATTTTTGTCCTACATAATAAGCATTTGAAACAGTATGAATTCCCAAAATCGCTACGATACTAATGATGAAACTAATTATCATCCTTTTTATTTTACTCATTTTGAATTTTCCTCCTTTCCTCTATATTTCTTTCTTTTGATTTTTTATTTTCTTCTTTATCATAACAAAAACGATAATTCCTAATACGACTATTGTACTAATCACAGTTGTAATCCATATCATTCCACCAGTTCTGATACTTAAGATAACATCTGCTGATCCCATATCATTTTCTCCTTGTACTCTGTTGCCTGGTGTTGAATTCGTATCTGTAAGTCCTAATTCATTGTAACTTTCTGCAATTTCTGCCGTATTGTTCGTTCTTCCTGTATTACTTTCTGTCATCACTTTTGTTAGGGTTACTGTTACTTCTTTTGCTTCCCCTACTGCTATTTTTTCATTTGCTAGACTTGCATTATATAGAACATCTCCTGTTTGATACCAATCTTTATTTAATTCAGAACTGAATTTTAAATCGTTTGGCATATAATCTACTATTTTCTTGACATATCCATCTACTTCTCCTACATTGCTTACTCTTATTTTATATTCAATAATTACCGTTGTTCCGTTTACTTTTTTAGCATCTAATTCTACTTTTGCAAGTGTTTCGTCATTGTATTCTTTAACTGTCGTTCCTGCTGAATTTTGAACTAAAATTTTACTAACATACTTTTCTAATTTTAAGTCAAAATTTTGTGCTTTTATTAAACCAATGTTGATATCTTCGATATTCTCATGATTCATGTTTAGAATATCTGTAGATGCTACTTTTTGTTTACTATCTTCTATGAATAATTCATTCATCATAGCATCTGAATTTCTGGTCTCTTCTACATTGTTTGCTTTATATTTTGTTAAAGCATACCTATTGTCATATTCAAATATAACAATGTAATTACCATTTCCTATATTATTTAATACATACAATCCATTTTCGTTTGTTATTGCCTCTAGTACCTTTCCATTTTCATTTTTTACAAGATGATTTGTTTTCGTATTTAATAAATGTACTTTAATACCACTTAAGGCTTTCTCATGATCTCCTCTTTTACCATCTGCGTCTTCATCAAACCAAGCTACACCTGTTATCATTTTCTTTCCATTTGCAATGTCGCTATCTTCCACTTGATTGTTGTTTCCTTCATTTTCTTCCTTGTCATTGTCTTCTGTTTGATTTGCTTCAATGATATGGTTAATTTCTGCTGTCGTTGCTATTTTTTCTCCAAATAGTTCTGCATAAGCAACATTCGTAATTGGTTCTGCTTCGTCTCTTGCTTCTGAATGATTGACGATAGCTTCTATTTTAATTGCGCTTTCTGTTTTAGCTCTTAATGTACAAGAAATTTCAATTTCATTTCTTCCTGTTAATTCTTCAATCTCTTCTCCATCAAAGCTCACTTTGTTAACTGTTAAACTCATTGGCACTTTGTCTTTGATTATAAGACCTTCTATCTCTTCTGTTCCATTATTGCTTATTGTAATGGTATATTCTATCCTATCTCCTACTTTTAAGTATTTACTTTCTGTATTTGCTGTCATGTTTAATGCAATTTCTGCTTTTCTAATTTGATCTGTTATAGAATTAGAGCGATATTCATCCTTTCCTTTTTGAGCAGATACAGAAAAATGAATCCCATTTGAATGGCTAGTTTTATGAATGTCCATATCATAACTTAATACTTTTACTTCTCCAGCCTCTAGTGAACCAATAGCAATCTCATCTTTATATTCTAATTCTTCTGTTTCAATTTCGTCTTCTATCTCTTCTGTTGCTAATTCTCTTTCTTTCATTTCTTTTGGTTCAACTTCTTGGCTACCTACATGGTAAATATCATCATCGGTTACTTCTTCTGCTTTCATTCCTGTCATTAATGTAAGTCTACTTACTTCTAATGTTTGTGGTAGATTCGTTTTGATTTTTATATTCTCTTGTTTTTGATTTGACATATTTTCTATGATAGCAAAATATTGTACCGCTCCTGTTTCATATAAGTCCACTGTTCTATCAGTAACTCTTTTTACACTAACTCTTATGTCTCCATTCATTGTAGTTAATTGAGTTTCGTTTGTTGTTTTAGTTACATCTCCATATTTTGTTTGTACCTGATTTACCAATTTAGTTCCTGCTTCTACGTTTTTGTTAATTCTTACTTCATATTCCTTGGTAACAACTTCTCCTACTTTTAAAACCTCAATTTTATCTTCATAGTTTTTGTCTGCAAATTCTTTATAATAAGAAGCTCCTGTATATTCATAGTTATCTTGTGGTTTTACTAAAGTTGTTCCATCTGGTACATTTCCTTTGACTATAATGTCCTTTAACTCTTCACTTCCTATATTGGAAACTTCTACTTTATATTTAACCACTTCTCCATTTCTTACACTTGCATTTGTTTCCATATCTTTTCCAGAAACAGATGGAATTAGCTTGGTTTCTATTTTTGGCCCTACTCCAGTTTGTAAAATTAATGTAGTTGCTTTCATTTCATCACTTGTTTGTGTAATAGAATTAGTATAAGCTGCACGATACCCCTGTTTTGCTATTTGGTTATATTCTAACATAGCTGGTATTTCAATTGAATAGGTTGCCTTTATACTGCCTTGAGCTTCCATCATCGGAATGATGATTAAATATTTTTTTACTTGATAAACATCTTGTATCGTTTCTTGCCATCCGTTTTGTCTATTTTGTAAATCGTCTGTTGCCTCTTCCTTTTCTGTATAATATACTTTTGCTCCCTCTAATCCTTGTAATTTAATTTCTTCTAGTATTTTTATATCGATGTTATTTTCTTTATTTTTGGTTGGGAATGTTCCCATCACTTTCACATTTTCTACTGCATTTTCATTGTTATTAATAACTTCTATTTCTGTTTCTAGCAGTTTCTTCTCTACCCCTCTTTGAATGGTTACCTCTTTTGCTTCTTCTTGCCCTATGGTTTCAATATCTAATTCTTTGATGCTGTTAATTAATGTCATTTCTTTTGGTGCAACAATTCGAATTGATTTTGTATCTTCGCTTATCTCGTCTTTATTGTAACAAGTCATATGGATTTGACTTTCTTGACTGGCTGCTTTTTTGTTTATGGTTATATCTGCATTTAAGATAAGAATTGCTCCTTCGACTCCCACTTCTTTATAATGAGATTGCTCACCTTCCAAGTAAATAATTATTTTCTTGTTTTTGATGGTATAATCTTTTATTTTTAATTCTGTCTCATAAATTAAATCTAGACTATTGATTTGGATTTCTTCTACTTCTTCTGGTAAATCTAGTGTTATTACTGGATTTTTATATAAGTTATATGGTTCCTGATTTGCTTTTAAGGTTGCTCTTATTTCTATCTCATTTTCAACTACTGTAGATAACGTTGTTTTGTTGCTTTCTAAAGTTACTTCTGTTTTTGCTTCTTCTAGTTTTAAATTGGTTCTTGTGGCATCTGTTAAGTTCCCATTATATTCACAGCTAATTTCTGTTTTCAATTCTGTTGCATTTTTGAATTCTTGTTTATTTTGTTCTTTTATAGTTTTTATATGAGTTAATTCTAGATTTCCTTCTGCCATTGGTGTTGTTATTTTAATTTCAATTGCTTTTGGTTGGTTTTGTGCATAATCAATTACGATATTTCCATTTTCATCTGGTTGTGTTGCCTGAGTAATCGTTGTGATTGGCTCTCCATTTTGGTTTAAGATAACTAAGGTTCCCGTTTCACCTAATATTTGGTCAAATGTTTCCTTTGCCATAATCGTTTGATGATAAACAACATTTGCTTCTATTTCTTCATCATTTACTAAGTATTTACTAGGTTTTTCTTTTATGGATACGTATTCTTGTGCATTTGCTAAGTTAATAATAAGATTGGTTTTGCTCTCATATTGTCTGTCAATTCCAGCATATAGCTTTCCTTTATAAATTGTACTTTCTGTATTAGCTGCTGTAACTTGAATGGTAGCATCTTTTTCTTCCTCACCTAAAACAACTTGGTTCGTCGCTGTTAGTTCTTTTTGGTTATATAAAGTTACTCTTTCGTCTGCTTGTATTTCGACATTTGATAAATTAGCTTCTTTTTCATAAATAAAAGTAAATACAGCTTTTTCATTTCCTTGTTTTTTCCATAATATTAGGTTGTCCTTATTTGGTTCATTGTTGAAGGTTAATTCTATATTAGAACCATCATAATGGTAATCATAATGTGTCATCGTATTAAAGTCCACTTTTTTTACAATGGTTGGTTGTTTTCCTCCTATATTTGGCACACTTATTTTGGTTTTTATTTCTTGGATAGGATAGTTGTTTTCTTTTAATCCCATGTTGATAGCTAATTGTATGACTCTTTTTTCTTCTCCTGCTAAGGTTACTATTTTATTCGTTATGATTTCCATAGTATTTTCAATCTCTTGGGTTTGATTATTTTTGCGATATTCTAAGAAAACTTCTCTGGTTGCTTTTACGTTTATTGTCTTTTCTGTGCTATCTTGATAAGTTCCACTTAAATTCAACTCGCTAACCACATTTAATAAACCTACTTGGAAAATTTCTTCTTGTATCGGCTCTACCTCTACTTCTATATGGGCAGATGTCCCACTATTTATTTGATTTAATGTTATGGTATTGTCTTCTATTTTTTGAATCCATATACTATCTGATTTTTTAAACTTAAAGTTGCTATTTTGCAAGTCAATACTTCCATTAAAATACCCTTCTTTTTTTACATTTATTTCTAATACTAGGATATGATTATCCTTTAATGTTGCACCAAATTCTATATTTTGGTGATTGGTCTCTACACTACTTTGTGCATAACTAACAAATCCCACTCCTACATAGATAAAATTGGTAATTGTTAGTGTTATTAATAATAATATACTGGTTAGAATTTTTAAAATTTTATTTTTCATAGAAAAACCTCCTTAGTTTAAAATCCTTCTCTTTAATATTATAACGCTTTTTTCCACATTTTTCAATCTTTTTCTTGATTTTTTCAACTTTTTATGTAAAGGTTGACTTTTAGTTTCTCTAAAACAAATAAAAATCATTTCCTATATTCATACAAATGTATATTTTATCTAATTTTTGTATCCATTTTTATTTTTTCTTCATATAATATTACATACATTGATTGATATTGAATATATTTATGTTAGAGGTGATTTTTTTGAGCGATTTCAATTTTGATGAAAATACGGTAAATAAGTTAAAAGATATGATGAATAAAGGAGATTTAAATGATGTTATTTCACAAATTCCACCAGAAATGATACAGAATTTTTCTTCTATGATGCAAAATAATTCTGGTCCTTCTGCTAATCCTAATAACAATACACAACAATCTTCTTCATCTAATTCTTCTCCTAATAGTGGTTTTGATTTTAGTAGCATTGATATGAATACAGTTATGAAAATGAAATCTGTTATGGAAAAAATGAATTCCAAAAACGATCCTAGGTCAAATTTACTCTATTCTCTAAAACCTTACCTAAGAGAAGAAAGAAAAGAAAAGTTAGACCAATATGCTAACTTAATGAATTTTGCTAAAATTGCTGACTTATTAAAAAATGATAACAAGGAGAATAAAAATAATGGGTAATTTTCCATTTTTCAGATTTCCTCATCCAAATTATTATTATCGCTATTATCCTCACGATTACAATATGAATCAAAAAGAAGTTACAAAACAGGAATTGGACAATTATGAGGAAAATAGAAAAGTGGAAAAAGATACTAAGACAACTCCTACAGAACATAGAAAGATATCATCTAAACACAACTCCTTTGCCAACTTTAATTTTTCTAATTTATTTTCTTCTAATTTAGAAGAACCTATATTAGAAGTTTTAGGCATTCAATTGTATTTAGATGATATCATCATTCTTAGTTTATTATTCTTCCTTTACACAGAAGGTGTACAAGACGAAATTTTATTTATTGCTTTAATTTTATTGCTTTTGAGTTAACCTTTTATTCGATAACAATTTTGTCATCTACTACACTAACATATGCTTGTTTATGCATAGGCTCTTCTTCTCGGTTAATTTCTTTTACAATATTAGCAATTCTAATTTGAACAGCATCCAATAATCCAGCTGCTACAATGGCTTGTTTATTTCCCTTTGCACCTGCGTGTGCCAAGCCTCTTAAAGCCCCCAAAACAACAATATTGTCAGATGCCATAATCTCTGCTCCTGAATTGACATCTCCTATAATAACCAAACTTCCTTCTGTTTCTAATTTTTGTCCAGAACGAAGAGAACCTCTATGAAATTTCGTGTCTGATGTGGCAATCTCTCTTTCGAAAGCTTTCTTGATACTATGCAATCCTAAACTTTTTGGCATATCGAAATCAATTTCAACATCAATCTTTCCCTTTATTAATTCTTGAATCTCATCAATTTCCTTATTTTTTAATATTTTTCCGGTTACCTTAATTGGCGTTTTTTCATTTTGGTATAGCTTTTTTAATTGGGGTAACTTCTTTTTTAATGTTTCTACTATTTCATTCTGTTCTGCTGTTTCATTTAATTTAATTACAATTTCATCCTTTTTTAAATTGATACTAACACAATTCCTTTTCATTTTTACATCCTTCCCATTCAATTAAATATTTGAACATATGGCACTGCACTCATATCTTCTTCTACATTTTGTGTATTCATTCCAAAATATTCTTCCATAATATCTCTTACCACTTCTGCTGTGTAGTTTCCATGTCCACCATTTTCTACCATAACCACAATTGCTATTTCTGGATTTTCAAAAGGAGCAAATCCGACAAACCAGGCATGTACTTTATTACCAGGTGCTTCTGCTGAACCTGTTTTTCCTCCTACGCTGATATCAAAATCTTTAAATCTTACATAAGCAGTTCCTCCAGAATCACTTGTAACAGAGTTCATACCTTGTAACACTGCATTTAAATATTCTTGACGAATCGTAATGTCTTCTATCTTCTCTTCTGCTATCCCTAATTTGCGATCTACAAATTGATTAATTTCTTCTTTGCTTACTTCTGAACCATCTGCATTTCGGATTGTTTTGATAATGGTTGGCTCTATTTTATGACCACCATTAGCAAGCATACTAATATACTTTGCCATTTGTAATGGACTAAATTCATTATCTCCTTGCCCTATGGAAGCATTTAACGTATCTCCTGGATTCCAATTTGGAGAATCTGAATGCATTTTTCTTTTACTTTCTTGACTTGCTAAGACCCCTGATGTTTCACCTTGTAATTCGATTCCTGTTTTTCCTCCCAGTCCAAAATATTTAGCAACTTGTACTAATTGATCGATTCCCATTCGATCGGCTGTTTCATAGAAAAAGTAGTTACATGACTTTTCTATGGCACCTGAAACATCTAAGTAACCATGACCTCTATGATAATCTGTATAATACCAACAATTCATTGTAATTCCATATTTTTTATATTGTCCTATATCATTAATCCTTGTATTTAAGTTAATTGCTTCTGATTCTAAGCCTGCAATTGCTGTTACCATTTTAAAAATAGAACCTGGTGAATAAGAGTTTTGTATTGCCTTGTCAACTAATGGCTTTGCCTCATCATCTCGATACTTTGCCCAATTCTCATTACTAATACCTCCTACAAAGTCAGCTGGATTATAATCTGGGTAACTTGCCATAGCTAGTACCTCTCCACTATTTACATTCATAACCACACAAGCTCCTGCTTTGGCATTATAAGCCTTTCCAAATCCACCACCTGATATTTTTTGAATATTAGAGGCTAAGGCATCTTCTGTTATTTTTTGAAGATTAGCATCAATGGTAAGTACGATGTCTGAACCAGATACTGCTTCTTTTGAAATGTATTCTGCTGTTGTACTTCCATCTACATTCATGTCAATTTGTTTGGTTCCATTTTTCCCTCTTAAATACTCTTCAAAAATTGCTTCAATTCCTGTCTTCCCTATGATATCATTTTGATCATAAGTGCTTTTTCTTTCTTCATATTCTGTTGAGCTAATTTGCGAAGCATATCCTAAAATGTGTGAGGCTAAAGTTCCAGAGGTATATTCTCTAACGGGTTGTACTACAATATTAATCCCTGCAAATTTATCTGAACTTTCACTAAATTCGGCTACTGCTTCTCTTGGTATATTCTGGGCTATGGTTACTGCTCTTGTACTACTATATCCCTTTTGTACAAGCTCATATCGAATAGCAATAATCTTTCTAATTTCTTCTATATTGGTTGTATTTTGTATTTTATATTTATCTCTGAATTGATAAAAAGTTTCTTCTGCTGTCATATTTTCATCGATACGGTTCGATTTTTTCCATTTGGTAAGAGTTTCTTCTGAAATCTTAAATTCAAATGGATGAAACGAAATGGGAAAAGAATCCACATAAGATATCTGGTATTTCTCTAAAATTTGAATCATATTTAAGATTGCTATGTTTAACGTATCATTATCTACCTTACTTTTATACATTTCAAGAGAAAATTCCATTTTAGAAGTAACTAAGGGTACTCCAGTTTTATCTAAGATAGCTCCTCTTGTTGCTTCTAAAGTACTTTCTCGTGTAAGTCTTGTGTTAGATTGTTCTCGATACTCTGCACCATGAACAATTTGAAGGCTAAATAGTTTGACAATTAAAATAATTCCTATTATATAAATCAATACTGTCAAAATATTAAATCTTAAATTAATATTTGCTTTTTGGGTAAACTTTGCCAATCTTCCACCTTCCTTCTTTTTTTGTAAAATCATTAAAAATATCTTGTTAAAATTTTATTTCCTTTATATTCATTTTCTATATAATATCCAAACTTTTGAATGAGTGGATAAAGAATAATTGTTAATAATAAGTTATAAATAATTTCAACGATTAAAATAAAAATAAAATCAATTATCTCTACATGAGTTGTTAAAAAAATATACTTTAATAAATAACTAAATACTTCTCCTATTATAGTAGAACCTAAAGCCATAAACATAATCGTCATTCTACTATCTTTTGAAAAATTTTTATCAAAAATAGCTGCTAGGAAACCAATCATCCCCAATGTAACTGCATAAATTCCAATTTGATTCCCTAATAAAAAGTCTAACATAAGCCCAATTCCTACTCCATAGGCAGTTCCCATAGTTCGACTTGAAAATAGACCAATAAATAGTGTTAATATAACAAATAAATTCGGCATAACACCTGCGATATTGAACCAACTAAAAAAGTTTGATTGTAAATAATAGATCAAGAGCGCTGTTAAAATTAAAATAATATGAATTACGGTCTTTTTCAATTCGTTCACCTCTTTCTTTTATGGGTTTGTAATCACTAAAACAGTATCTAGTTTATCAAAGTTTACTGCTGTTTGAATTAATGCATATCGATCTGTCATGTTTTGTGTATTGGTTACTTTTTTTACAGTTCCAATATGAATTCCTTTTGGATAAATTCCTCCTAATCCTGATGTTTCAATACTGTCTCCCTGAATAATGTTTGCATCAGTTGGAATGTACATCGCTTTTAAGGCCGATTTTTCATCTAGGGTTCCTTTACAAACAATACTGTCTTTTGTTGTACTCATAGAACAACTTACAGAACTTGCTGTATCAATAATCGTTTGTACTTTTGCGGTTGTATCTGTTACAGAAATAATATGCCCCACTAAACCTTTATCTCCTATTACTGTCATATTTTCAGAAACGCCATCTTTTTTTCCTAAATTAATTACAATGGTTTTTGAATAATTACTAATTTCTTTATTGATAACATATCCTGGAATTGTCTTATATTCTCCATATTTTTCACTCAAATCTAAATATTCCTTTAATGTTTCGTTTTGTGTTTTTATATTTTCTAACTCTCTTAAAGATTGCTCTAACTGGCTATTTTTTTGTTTTAACTCTTTATTTTCTGCTTTTAAATAATTGATATCGGTAAAAAATGTGTGATTACCACCTAATTTATTTTTCAAATAAGTTAATCCGTTTTGTATTGGCATAACTAGATTGGTTGCAACATTTTCAAAGAAATTGCTATTTTTCTCACCATTTGAAAAGATAACGATTATGATTAATATCACGATTGTTATTACAATTCCTATCATCCCACTCTTTCTGTTTCTATACATTTTTTACTTGTATGATTTATTCTCTCCTTCAATAAATCATACTCTCCTTTCTACTTTTTATTTTCTGTTTCTTGCACTCACAAGAACTCTTTTTAGTCTTTCGATATCTTCTAATGTTTTACCAGTTCCTCTTACCACACAGTCTAGTGGCTCTTCTGCTATATAAACAGGCATACCAGTTTTCATACTTAATAACTTGTCCAAGTTTTTAATCAAAGCTCCTCCACCTGCTAAAACAATACCTTTTTCCATAATATCAGAAGCCAATTCTGGTGGTGTTTTCTCTAACGTTATTTTTACAATTTCTACAATTTTACTAATCGATTCTTTGATGGCTTCCTCAATTTGTGTAGAAGTTATGGTTACATTTCTTGGTAACCCATTGGTTAAATCTCTTCCTCTTACTTCCATTGACATTTCGGTCATTAATGGCATGGCACATCCAATTTGCACTTTAATTTGTTCTGCTGTTGTCTCTCCAATTGCTAGGTTCATTTCTTTTTTGATATAATTTACAATATCTTCATCTAATTCATCTCCTGCTACTCTTAAAGAATGACTTACCACAATACCGCCTAAAGAAATAACTGCTACTTCTGTAGTTCCTCCACCAATATCCACAATGATACTTCCACTTGGTTCCCCAACCTCTAAAGAAGCTCCAATCGCAGCTGCCATTGGCTCTTCCATTAGATAAACTTCTTTGGCTCCTGCTTGTAAAACAGATTCTTCTACTGCTCTTTCTTCTACTTCTGTAATGCCTGATGGTACTCCAACTACCACTCTTGGTCTTCCAATATTATATCTTTTTACTACTTTTTCAATGACATTTTTTAACATTAATTGTGTTGCTGTAAAGTCTGCTATCACTCCATCTTTTAAAGGTCTTACTGCTTTAATTTGCTCTGGTGTTCTCCCGTAACATTTCTTTGGCTTCGTTTCCAGTTGCCATAATATTTCCTGTTTTTCTATCAATAGCAACAACAGATGGTTCTTTTAAAATAATCCCTTTTCCTTTTAATGTGACTAGAATATTTGCTGTTCCTAAGTCAATCCCTATGTCTTTGGATCCAAATGTAAAAAATTTCATAAAATTCATATTTTCTTTCTAACTCCTTTTATTTTTTATTTTTAAGAAAACATTTTGGAAAATATACTGGTATAATTCATGTTTCCTATTACTAAATGATCCACCAATTGAATGCCAAGCAACTCAGCCATTTCATATAGTTGTTCTGTATATTTTATATCTTGTTTACTTGGTGTAGAATCTCCACTTGGATGGTTGTGTACTAGTATGATTTTAGGTGCTTTCATTTTGATTGGCTCTACCATAATATCCTTCATAGAAACATTCGCAAAATTAGTTCCCCCTGATGCAATTTCTTTAATTTTTAATATTTCATTTTTGATATTTAAAATAACTACTTTTACTTTTTCGTTTTTTTCAAATTTGAGCTCACTCATTACTATCCTTGCTAAATCATGTGGCTCTTTAATAATTATTTTCTTATAATTTGAGGTTTGAAACATCCTAACTGCTAATTCTCCTACCGCCTTTAGTTGGATCGCTTTGACTTTGCCAATTCCCTTTATTTGCATTAATTCCTCTATGGTTAAACTCTGCAGATAACTTAAATCTTCTGTTTTAGTATGATTCAGTTTCAAGAGTCTTTGTGCTAATTGTACAGAAGTTTCTTCTTTGGTTCCTGTTTTTATAATAATTGCTAATAATTCTGCATTGGATAATACTTTTTCACCATATAATTCTAACTTTTCATATGGTCTTTCTAATTCTGGTAATTCTTTTATTGTAATCGACAAAATATTCCATTCCTTTCTCGTTTTAATTGCCCCTATTTTGTCTTTTATATTCTTATATTTTCTTGTAAATAAAGATGGCTAATACCATACCTATAATGCTTGCTATACTAATTTTAAACATAAGTGCAAAGGTAATTTGCACAACACTTAAGTCTAGTGTAATTGGATTTTGCAGACCAAAACTTTGGCTATAAGAAAGCCACCAAAGCCAACTTACGTTAGCTGCCAATTCTCCTAATAATCCCCCTACTACTAAACCAGATAAAATAAATATGGATAATATCCCTATATTCTTTTCTTTTGTTGCCATTTTCTCCCTCCAAAAACTTCTTTTTCCCTTACGGCTATTTATTTTTTGACATAACGGTATTATATCTTGAATTAGCAAATTTTTCAAGTAAATTATCATTATTTCTTTAATTCTATGTAACTATTTAGAGGTAATATTTTTATGGCAAAAAACAAGACGTCTGAATCGTTACATTCTATTTCATTGGTTGTTACCATTTCCAGTCAAAAATATATTAAAATAAATTAAAAATTTCGCTTTATTTAATTACCAAAAATTATACATTTCAATATAATGATATTAGTAGTATAATATAATTAAGAGTGATTAAGGAGGTTTTTATCTTTATGAAAATAGAAAAATTAACAGAGAATAAAATACGTGTGATTGTGAATACTTCTGATTTGGAAGTTAAAAATTTGGACATTCATTTACTTATGACAAAGGCACTAGAAGAACAAAACTTTTTTGCCAATATGTTAGAAAAAGCAAAAGAAGAAGTTGGCTTTTATACAGATGGCTGCAAATTGTTAATTGAAGCTTTTTCTTCTTTAGAAGATATCTTGGTTTTTACGATTACCAAATATTCTCCACAAGATATAAAAACATATGCAACTCCTTCCAAAAAGAAATTGACAGTTAAAAGAAAAAAATTAGATTTTTCTAGTAAACAGGCAATTTATGAGTTTAGAAATTTTGATGAGTTTTGTGAATTTTGCAAGTACATTAGTAGAAAATCTAATTTTAATATAAAAAATTTCTCAAAGAATATTTCTTTATACTGGTATCATAATACATATTATTTACTGGTCAAAAATATCAATACTTCTTATGAATTACTGAAAACTTTTTACTCTGTTATTGCCGAATTTGCAACTCCTGTCCATTTCTCAAATAGTTTTGAAAATAAGCTAATAGAACATGGAAAAATTGTAATCAAAAAAAGTGCAATTACAACAGGAATTCAATATTTTTCTTAATTCTAAAAAGACAGTTATCTTTCTCGATATCTGTCTTTTTCCTTAATATACATAGTTTTGTGGGTTATAGGCTACCCCATTTACTCTCACTTCTAAATGCAAATGTGGTCCTGTTGAATTTCCAGTAGAGCCCACTGCCGCTATTGTTTGCCCTTGTGACACATTGGTTCCTGCTGATACATATAACTTGCTGCAATGCGCATAATAAGTTTGTAAGCCATTTCCATGACTGATCACTATCATATTTCCATAAGACCCTTTATACCCCGAGAAAGTGACCGTTCCTGATGCAGCTGCTTTAATGGATGTTCCTGTTGATGTTGCAATATCTAACCCTGTATGAGATGATCTTCTCATCGAACTTCCCGCACCAAATCTAGATGTAATAATTCCAGATACTGGCTTTATTAAAGAAATTCCAAGATTTGCTTTTGCACTTGATGTATGAGAAGAGGTGTTCACACTTCCTGTTGCTGCATATTTGTTAGTTTTCGATTTTTTTGCTACTGTTACTACTTTTGGTGATTCTATATATAATTTCGAAATAGCTTCTTGTGAAGTTACTAATTCTTTCATTTCTGTTTCATATTTTTCTAATATGGATATTTGATTTATATTAGAACTGTTTTTTTCCTTTAGATGATTCACAACTCCTTCTGCTTCTTCAAAACTAGATACATATAATTTTTCTTCTTGGTTATCTGCTATGGCATAATATCGATAATAAGTGGTTCCTTCTTGTTTGATTTGATTGAAAATTTCATCATCATTTGCTACAATATCTTTCTTTAACAAACATAATTTGTAATCGGGAAGATTTGGCAATTGTACAAAGGCAACATTTTGATTGTCTCCTTCTCCTTTTTCTATATAATCATTAATTCTATGTTGCAATTTTGTTCTATCTTCTGTATACCCTACTTGCTCCCCTTCTATAAAAACACTATAAGTTGGTTTATAAAGAAAAGCGATTGCTCCTACTATTAAAAAAGCCGCAATAAGAAAGAGAATTGTAATTTTAATTCCTCTTCTAGTATGTACTAATACTTTTTTAAACATGAATTTTGATCTCCTTTGTATTTTTCTACTTTTTCTATTGTAATAATATTGTAATATTTATATTTTTGCAAAGAGACTACTTTTTTAATTTCCGTATGTTTTATCTACTTTTTTTACTTTATCTCTGTTTTATTCATTTTTTCTTCATTTTTCACTTTTAAAAAACAACTACTATCTAAGATACCTAGATCGTAGTTGTTCTAAATTATTGTTGCAATTCTGTTTTAACAGTACTAATTTCTGTTACAGTTGCTTTTTGAGCTGGTACATAATACCCTTTTGATTGTGCTATTTTGAATAATTCATATTGAAAACTTTCATCATTGTTTCTAATTTGTTGAAAGGTTTGTCTTAATTGCATATTTTCAGCCTCTGATATAGCTGTTTGATAGGCTGTTAAATCTGATTTTACACCAGCCAAAATATCATTTACCATTATTTTTTCATCCATTTTTAATTTCCTCCTTGATTAATTATTTAAAAAGTTCATTAATTTTTGTTTTGTGTTTAACGCATCTTGTGCTGATTTTGTAAACAGTTGCTTAATTTGCGGATCAACAGCTTGTGAAGAATAAGTATTTAATTTTTGGTATGCTGTTTCATGCGCTCCTATTAAGTGTCTTAAATTTTGTAATTCCATTTGATTTAAATCTGCCATTTTTATCCTTCCTTCCTTTTTATTATTCTTTGTTTATTGTTTCCTTTCTTTTCGTTTTTATTCAAAAAAAAGAAGAAATTGATAAATTCCTTCTTTTAAAAATACATTAAATAGACGATATGAATTGAACCTCACATTATTCAATTACTTCTAAGTTTGCAAATTTAGCCATGAGCCTTTTATGCCCTACTTTATCAAATTGGATATCTACTTTTAAGTCTTCGCCCTCTGGTTCTACTTGATGAATCGTTCCTGCTCCGAATTTTTTATGCAATACCCTGATTCCCGCTTTATACTGTGACAAATCTACAGAATTTGTTACTGGCTTTGCTATTGTGTTTAAGAAGCTTTCTGCTGTTCGAAACATAAATCCTTTATTCGATTGCCTATTGCTTGCAGCAGCTACTGGTTGTTTTTCATTCATTTGATATGTTTTGATATTTCCATTATTTCTGCTACCATATGTCCAACTATAAGCAGAATCCTTAAACATTTCTTCCTTATTACTGGTTTCCCCAAACGCTTCTTCATAACCTTCTAATAATTCTTGTGGTATTTCACTTAAAAATCTCGAAATTGGATTATAACTGGTAGAACCGAATATCGTTCTTTGTTTACTACAAGTTAAGAATAAATTTTCTTTTGCTCTTGTGATTCCTACATAACAAAGTCTTCTTTCTTCTTCTAATTCTCGTGGTTCTGAAATGGATTGATAGCCTGGGAAAATTCCTTCTTCCATTCCGACTAAGAATACGACTGGAAATTCTAGTCCTTTGGCACTATGCAATGTCATTAATGTTACATATTCTTGGTCTTCTTCTAAATTATCAATATCACTAGATAAGGTAATTCCCTCTAAAAATTCACTTAAATGGTTTTCTGCTTGTTCTTCTTCAAATTCAATGGCTACGGTTAAGAACTCGTCTAAGTTTTCAATTCTATTTTCTGCTTCGATGGTATTTTCGTTTTCTAGTGCTTTTGTATAACCTGATTTTTTTAATGTTTCTTTGATTAATTCTGAGATGGTTAGTTGGTCTTTTTTAGCTTTTAGTTCTTCTATTATATTTACAAATTCTCTTGATTTTAAATAAATCCTATTTAAACCATATTGTTCTGCGTTTTTGATAATTTCATACATCGATGTTTCGTTTTCTATTGCAATTTGTTCTACTTTATCTAAACTGGTTTTTCCAATTCCTCTTTTAGGTTCATTGATAATTCTTTTTAAGCTTAAATTGTCATTTCCATTTTGAATGAGTCTTAAGTAAGCAATAATGTCTTTAATTTCTTTTCTTTCATAGAATTTTAACCCTCCAATAATTTTATATGGGATATTTTCTCTTCTTAAAATATCCTCAATTGCTCTGGATTGGGTGTTCATTCGATATAAAATAGCAAAGTCTGAATATTTATAATATTCCTCTCTTTTTAGATGCTCCATTTGTTCTACAATATAACTACCTTCATCGTATTCATTTTTGGCTTGATAGACTTTTGGTAAGTTTCCTTCATCATTTTGTGTCCATAATTCTTTTTTGTATTTTACTTCGTTATTTTTGATGACACTATTGGCTGCTTTTAAGATATTTCCTGTACATCTGTAATTTTGTTCTAATTTTATGATTTTAGTTCCTGGAAAGTCTCTTTCAAAATTTAATATGTTAGAAATATCAGCTCCTCTAAATGAGTAAATTCCTTGGTCATTGTCTCCTACTACTGTTATATTTCCGTTTTTGGAGGCTAACATGGTTACTAGGGTGAATTGGGCTTTATTGGTATCTTGGTATTCATCTACTAATACATATTTGAATTTATTAGAATAGTATTCTAATATGTCTGGGTTTTCCATTAGAATTTTTATGGTATAGTTAATGATATCATCAAAGTCTATCGCATTGTTCTCTTTTAGTCTTTTTTGATATAGATTATAGACCAATGCTATTTTTTCTTTTCGAAAGTCTCCATTTGCTCTTCCTTGATATTGTTCTGGTTCTAGCATTTCATTTTTAGCATTACTGATTTCTGATAAAACAGCTCGATCGGTAAATAGTTTGTCGTCAATGGCTAAGTCTTTTAAACATCCTTTTACTAAGGTTTTTTGGTCTGATGTGTCAAAGATGATAAAAGAAGAGTCAAATCCTATTCTGTCAATAAATCTTCTTAAAATTCTAACACATATTGAGTGAAAAGTTCCCATCCAGATATCTTTTGCGGCTTCTCCTATTAGCCCTGCAATTCTTTCTTTCATTTCGTTGGCTGCTTTGTTGGTAAAGGTAATGGCTAAGATATCCCAAGGATGTGCACCTTTTTCTCCGATTAAGTAGGCTATTTTATGGGTTAGTACTTTTGTTTTTCCGCTTCCTGCTCCTGCAATTACTAGGCATGGTCCTTCTGTATTTGCTACGGCTTGGTATTGTTTGTTGTTTAATCCCTCTAATATATTTTGCATTTATCATTTCCTTTCTATGTCTATTTTTATTCTTTTTATTTCATATTTTCAAATGTCTGTTTGCATTTTACTACATCTAAATTCAAAAAGCAAGCAATTTTTAAAATTACTTGCTTTTGTAAAGTATATTTCTCATACTTATAAAGTAGTGGCAAATATCCCAAGGATGAATCCTATCATATTACCAAGCGCTGTCATTCTTCCCTGATATAGTTGATTAGATTCTGGAATTAATTCTCCGTGATACAATGTACAACATAGCACCTGCTGCAAAGCTTAGGCAAATAGCAATTACCTGTTGTGAAATGGACCCAATAATACTTCCAAAAAAGGCTCCGATTCCTGTGGTAATTCCAGATAAAACGACATAGAAAATGATTTTCGATATTTTCATTCCTCCATTTTTCATAGGAACTGCCATGGAAATTCCTTCTGGTATATCATGTAGACAAATGGCAATCGCCAAACTAAGTCCTAGTCTTAAAGATGCTTCAAATCCTGAACCAATCGCTAATCCTTCTGGGAAATTATGAATTGCTAACCCAATAGATACAATAATTCCTGTTTTTAGTAGATTATTTCGATTATCCTTAAATTTTTCGTTTAAACTAAATTTTTTTTCTACCAATAAATCACAAAATATCATAGCAATAATACCTATAATTGTTCCTATTATTACATTTATGATATTACTAATTCCTAAAGCTTCTGGTAGTAAGTCAAAACAAATGACTGCCATCATAAGTCCTGATGCAAAAGCTAAAATAAAACTTAAAAATTTATTGGAGTGTTTTTGGATGACTACTCCTATTATTCCACCTAATGTAGTTCCAAATGTTCCAAAAAATAATCCTAAAAGGGTTGTTTTTAATATTTCCATTGTTACACCTCTTTAATAATTTATGAAATTTTTAAATCTAATATGAAAACGATTTGAAATACTTTTTACTTTTAAGAAAACTAATCCTATCCTTGTTCTGATAAAAACATCAGATTATGTCGAATTGTTTTATAAAAGATAGTAAAAAATGTCTTTTTTTATGGAAAAATTTTGATAATAAATATATGATAATAAAGTCGACACACCTATTGACAATTAAATTTACAAAATTTACTTGTCAATAGATAATATAAAAAAGACCAGCTATAAAAAGTCAATAGGAAATTAAATATTTTTAAAGAAAATTTTAGAAATAAAAAGTGGCACAACAAATAACCAGTAAAATGCTGGCAAAATATGTAAACCAAGTAAAATTAAAATTCTCTGAAAGGT
>JAAWAM010000005.1 GCA_022792135.1 Clostridia bacterium | reverse complement strand
GCTAGTATGTAAGACAGATTGGATGAAATTTGCTATTAATATAGAAAAGCTAAGAAAAAGAGGTCTAGTATTTCTACTAGACCAGTATACAAAAGTACATATTGAATGTATAAATTGAACCGCTGTATGCCCGAACGGCACATACAGTGGTGTGAGAGGGGATAAATAAAATAATTATTTATTCTCTACTCGATTTTAGTTTTTAACTTTAAGAATAAAATTTCAATAAAGCGGTAGAAACTAATTGATAAAATACAACACATAGTGATATAATAGCCATATACAAGGAGTTGAGATTATGGAAAAAGTAGATTTTTTAGCAACAGATGGAATTAAGTTAAATGGATTTTTATATCGAAATCAAGAAAAAACAAATAAAATAATTTTATCTGTACATGGAATGAGTAGCAATTGTTTTAAAGAAAGAGAAAGTATTATAGCCAAACAAGCAAATGAAAACCAAATTGACTATTTTTGTTTTAATAATAGAGGAAGTGAACTAGTAAAATACATTAGAAAAAATATAGAGGGAAAAAAAGAAAAGTTTTTAGGTGGAACAAGCTATGAAGATGTTTTAGAAAGTTATGAAGATATAGTAGGTGCTATTTTAAAATTAAAGGAATTAGGATATGAAACCATATATTTACAAGGACACAGTTTAGGTTGTACAAAAATTGTATATACCTATCATGCGTTAAAAGAAGAAGGCGAGCAAGAACTTTTAAGCCACATTAAAGGTATCATTTTATTATCTTTAGTAGATATTCCACTGGCAATAAAAGTATATTTAAGAGAAAAATATCAGAGTTATTTAAAACTAGCAGAAGAAAAAGAACAAGAAGGAAAATTATATGAACTTATGCCAAAAGATAGCTTTATCCATCCAGTAAGTGTAAAAACATTTTTAAGATATGCAAGAGACAATCAAGACATCGATTTTGCAAGATATGGGAAAGACAATAAATTAGAAAAGCTAAATAACATACAAGTACCATTATTTATGAGATGGGGAAATAACAAAGAAATGATATTACAAAAAGCAGATGAATTAGTAACAATAGTAAGTAATACGATTACAAACGAGAAAAAAGATATTGATTATATAGACGGAGCTAACCATAGCTACGATGGCAAGGAAGAAATATTAGCAAACCAAATTGTAGAATGGTTAAAGAGGGATGATTCTTCTTTAGCTACTAACTAAAATTAGAAAAAATTAGGAGAAAATAGAAGCAAAAAGTCTAGTCAAAAGCTAGACTTTTTTCGACATTTTATATATAATAGAAAAAAAGTGAAATTTTGGAGGATTCTTGTTATGTATGAGAGAAGTGCTATGGTATTAGAAAGATATTATGAGAAAATTTTCGGATTCAATAAAGAAAATAACCTAAGAACCAATTATGAAATTTACCAAAGAATAATCGAAGAGGTAAAAGAATACCAAAAGATAGTGGAAGAAGAAGAAAATATGATAGGAAAATTTGATGAAGTAGCAATACAAATTCAAGAAATTCAAAAGGCACAAGCAAAACTTCATGAATTAACCCTAGAATTAGAAAAGGAAAGAAACATACTTTTCAATGATTTAGGAGAAAATCCAAATACATTAGACAATAAGCTTCAAAAAATAGAATCCAAAATAGAAGAAAATAATGAAGAACTAAAAGAGTTAAGAGAAAAATACGTAAAAGCTTTAGTCATATTTACCGAAAGACAAAAAGAAAGAAATAAATATGCACGAATCAGAAGAACAGCAGAATCAAATTATATGGGGAATATCGAAAGTGCGAATAAAATATTTGAGCAAATAGACATAAAAGATGCTTATGAAATGAAAAAATTTAGTGACTCTGATAAAAAGGAAAAACAACAAGAAATCATAAATATTATGATAAAAAATGGAAAAAATGAGAAAGTAGCGTTTAATCATCAAGTAATACAAGAAGCCGTTGAAGTAAGAATGAGTATTGCTGAAAAAGAAGCAGAACTATATGTTAGTATATATGAAAAAATGAAAAGGCTTCTAAATGATTTAAATAGTGAAAATATCAGATTAGGAAGAGCAGAAAAATTGTTACGAGATGTCAGTGTGAAATTGGCTTTTCTAGAAGCAGAAAAAGACTATATTGTTGGATTTTTGGACAATGAAAGAATGACATCTATTCATGGGAAAAAAGCACATGAAAAGTTAATGGAAGAAGCTTGTAAAAACTTTAAATTGGATATTACTCAAATTCATCAGTTATATGAATTAATTTTGAGAGAAACAACAGGAAAATCAACTAAAAAAGCTTATAAAGAGTTATATAATAAAACCTATTTAAAAGACATACAAGAAAAAGAAAAAAATTTTGAAGAAGCAGTTACGAATATCAAAATCAAGATGGGAACAGTGATCAACTCAAATTATTGGAGAATTGAAGGAATTAAGAATGTTTATAACGTATTCCAAGAAGAAATTAGCGAAAAATTTAATAAAGATTTATCAAAATATAAGATAGAAGAAATAGAAGACCAAATTCTACCAGAAATAAAAGAAGAAAGAAATCAAGATTATGTACAAGACAACGATAAGGAATACGAAGACGATAAAGAGTATGATAAGGAAGATGAAGAAGTTGATGAGAGCGAATATGAAGAAGAGGAAAACGATGAGGAAGATGACAGCCAAGATTATGACGAAGAGGAACAAGAAGTAGTAGACATGGAACAGGAAGAAGAGGAGCAAGACGAATTAGTAGAAGACAAAATAGATCAAATTATTAGAGACAGTAGGAAACAATCGATTTATCGAAAAGAAGATAAAACAACAAAAGGACTATGGGGAAAATTATTTAAAAAATAATAAAAAATGGATTAGAAGCGATTTTTTGTTTCTAATCCATTTTTAAGAGAACATAGGAAAATATTTGGCAGAAAGAAGATTAAAATTAATCATTTTTTAAAAATACCTTTTGAACATATAACTTATTAGCAAAAGATTGAACAACATTTCTTAAAATATATTGTTCGTGAGAAAGGCGATCATTTTTGATATAGTTATCACCTGTAAAAGTCATCGTAATAGCCTTTTCTAGCTCAGAACAAAATCTGTTATAAGCTTGATTAGTAGGGGAAGTTTTAATGGCTAAGGCAATCAATTTTTTAATTTCTTCAATACTATAAATTTGTTTTAAAATGAAAATAACAAATAAATAGGCAATATGTTTTTTACTATATTTCTTATTAACAGGTGGATGAATAACACCATGTTTTACATAGTTGTTAATCATGGTTTTAGTTATAATTTTATCTTCTTTTTCATTATCACTTTTAATATAATTAGATAAATAATTTTCTAACAAAGAAACTACTTGATCAATATATAAATCAATTTCAGGAATTTCATTCCATCTAGGAAGATGAAAATTTTTAGTCTGTTTATCTACAATCATTTTTTTCTCGCTCATTTAAAACACCTCTTTTAAGAGTAATCATAACATTTTTAGAAAGGTTAGTCAACTACTTGACAGGTTATTGTAGATGTGATAATCTAGTATCAAATACTAGATATAGGAGAAAAGTTATGAAAAGAGAAAGATATTTTGAAGCTCAAGAATTTGAAAATATAAAGGAAATTTTATATCATTCAGTAGAAAAATATGGAGAAAATACAGCCTATATTTTAAAACACAAAAAAGATAAAAAGATAGAATATGAAAAAATAACTTATCAAAAACTCTTAGAAGATATCAATAGTTTTGGAACAAAACTATTTGAATTAGGATATCAAAATAAAAGAATTGCCATTGTAGGAAGAAATCGATATGAATGGGTTATAGCACATTTAACCAACTTATTAGGAGGAATGGTTTCGGTTCCTTTAGATAAAGAATTACAAGTAGATGAATTGGAAAGTTGTTTAGAAAGAAGTAAAGCAGAGGTTCTTATATTTGATGAGAAATACACAAGCAATATCGAAGAAATTAAAAAAAGAAATAACACAAACTTGCAAGAATACATTTGTATGAGTCCAAAAGAAACGTATTTAGATGTTGCAACTTTAGTGCAAGAAGGAAAAGAACTAATGGCAACAGGAAATAAAGAATATATCCATACAAAAATAGATTCTTATAAAATGAATATTTTATTATTTACCTCAGGAACAACCTCAAAATCCAAAGCAGTAGCACTATCCCAAAACAATATAGCATCTAATGTATATGCGATGCAATTAGTAGAAAAATTCTATCCAACAGATGTTAATTTAGCCTTTCTACCATCCCATCATATTTTTGGTTCAACCGCAATTATTGTTATGTTAGCTTGTGGTGTACAAACTGCTTTTCCAGATGGACTAAGATATGTAGCACAAAACTTAAAAGAATATAAAGTAAGTGTATTTGTAGGAGTTCCTTTACTAGTAGAAGCTATTTACAAAAAAGTAGAACAAGGAATTGCCAAACAAGGAAAAACAAAAGTAGTAGCATTGGCTAAAAAAATAAGTAACCTATTATTAAAATTCCATATGGATATTCGAAGAAAATTGTTCAAAAGCATATTAGATGAGCTAGGTGGTTATATGCGATTTGTCATATCAGGAGGAGCGCCTTTAGATAAAAGAGTAGCCAAAGGATTTAATGAGATGGGAATTAAATTGGTACAAGGCTATGGTTTAACTGAAACTTCACCAGTTATAGCAGCAGAGAATGAGAAGAAAGTAAAATATGGTTCAATTGGAGTTCCTATGGAGAATGTAGAAGTAGAATTTGAAAACAAAGATGAAAACGGAATTGGAGAACTCAAAGTAAAAGGACCAAATGTTATGCTAGGGTATTATGAAAATCCAGAAGCCACTAAAGAAGTATTAAAAGATGGGTGGTTCTATACAGGAGACTTAGGATACCAAGATAAAGAAGGTTATCTATTTATAACGGGAAGAAAAAAAGATATGATAGTATTAAAGAACGGTAAAAAAGTATTTCCAGAAGAATTAGAAATCTTAATCAATCGATTAGATGAAGTAGAAGAATGTATGGTATTTGGAATGCCAGATAAGAGCGATAAAAACGATGTTAAAATTTCTGTCAAGATTGTGTATGATAAGGAATACGTAAAAGAAAAATACCCTGATATAGACCAAAAAGAACTAGAAAAGATGATTTGGCAGAAGATAAAAGAAATAAACAAAACATTTCCACCATACAAATATATTAAAAATATGATTTTAACCGATCAAGAATTAATTAAGACAACCACCAAAAAAATCAAAAGAAATGAAGAAATAAGACAGTTAAGACAGGATTAAACTGTCTTATTTTAGATTTCTGTTATTTTTAGATTAAACTTATCTTCAAACACTTTCTTTTTGGCAATATATTCTTTTGTTTTAAAGCCTTTTACATCAATTACTTCAGTCGAGTTATCACGATGAAAAACAATAAAATCAGCCTTGTATTTTAAACTAGGTGCTAAGATAAAAGTAGGTTGTAAACAAAAACCATTAATTTCTTTTGCTTGTAATTTTATTTTTAACTCACAATAATAATCAGCTTCTTTTTGACTATCAAAAGTATGACCATCGATAGAAACCTTATTGGCTCGATATTTACTTTTTTTATGACATTTATTGGTGAAATTTTTATAATCTTCAATACTCCAATGTTCCATTTTTTTCTCCTATATGATAAAATGATAAACACATTATATAGAAAAAACAAAAAAAGTGCAACTTTTTCCTAAAATCTATGCTTTTTTTTTAGAAATATGATAAAATAGGGCAAATAAAAGGATGGGGTAGAATAGGAAAAAATAGAGTTCCTATTTTAAAAAGGAGATTTTAGATGATACCAGTATTTTTAAAACAAATGTTAGAAAAACAATATGGACAAGAAATTACACAAAAAATAATAGAAGGTTATCGTAAAATAAGAAAAGTAACATTACGAGTAAACACCCTAAAAACAACGGTAGAAAAAATAGAAGAGGAGCTAAAAAAAGCGGGAATTGAATATGAAAAAAAATCTTGGAGTAACGAAGCCATTGTCATAAAAAACGTAAGAGAAAAAGAAATTCAAGATTTACCAAGTTATGAAAAAGGAGAAATTTATCTTCAAAGTTTATCGTCTATGTTACCACCGATTATCTTGGAACCAGAAGAAGGAACGGATATTTTAGATATGGCAGCAGCGCCAGGAGGGAAAACAACACAAATAGCAGCATTAGTAAACAATAAAGCAAGTATTACAGCTTGTGAAATGAATAAAATTAGGGCAGAACGCTTAAAGTACAATATAGAAAAACAAGGAGCAGCTTGTATATATGTAATGTTAACTGACAGTAGACGTATAGATAACTTTTTTTCTTTTGACAAAATATTACTAGATGCGCCTTGTAGTGGAAGTGGAACATTAGGAATTAAAAATTCAAATTTAGAAAAAATAGTTACCCCAAAATTAATTCAAAAATCTACAGCAGTACAATTGGCATTATTAAAAAAAGCAATTACCATTTTAAAGTCAGAAAAAGAAATGGTATATTCTACATGTTCCATTTTACAAGAAGAAAATGAAGCGATTATTCAAAAAGTATTACATACAACCAATACAGAGATTGTACCAATTCAAGGGAAAGGAATGGAAGAATTACCAGTACTTCCTACCAAGATTCCAGGAACCTTATGCGTATGTCCAAATGAAGAATATGAAGGATTTTTTATAGCAAAGTTAAGAAAAAAAGATAGGCATTAGAATGCCTATTATTTATATAATAACGTAATCTTATGCCCATTTTTTTCAATCAATCCATCTTCTTTTAAAAGTTTCATCTCACGCATCATAGCACTTCGATCAATACTTAAATAGTCTGCTAAATCCGTCAAAGAAAAAGGTAAAGAAAAAGTTTTACTTAAATGTCGTGTAGAAAGTAAAGAAAAGTAACCAAGCAATTTATCACGAATTGACCTTTTAGTTAGCAATTCTACACGCATATTTAAAGCATTCACTTTTCCTAAAATTAATTCTGGCAAATATTCAGAGAGTTTCGGATGAAACTTACAATGATTTCTACATTTCATATGAATATCATTATAAGTATAAATCAAAACTTCACATTTTTCGCGAGCTTCTACTAGTAATTCATTATTAGTGGTTATGGTATAAAATACTTCACCAAAAATATCATTTTTTGAAAAGTGTTCTACAATGGTTCGATTACCATTTAAATCATAGCGAACCAAATCAGCATTCCCATTTATTAAGATACAAAACTGATCTCTTTTTTGAATGTAAGTTGTAATAACTTCATTCTTAGCAAAAAACTTCTTTTGGGCTTTATGACAGCTATTTTCAAAATCATGAATAAAATTTTCTACGTTAAAGTTAAGATTCATAGTGATACCACCTTTTTTACAAGATAAATTTATTATATAGCATAAAAGTTGCAATTGCAACACAAAAACGAAAAAATTTTAGATAAAATATAACACAATGAAAAGGAAGAAAAAAATCAGTTTGTAATAATTTTGTAACATAAATGTAATAAACGACAAATTCCTACAACAGGGCAGAATTGAAAAATGAAAGTTAATTTTGTTGCTTTTGCAACAGAAAAACAAAAATCTTAGTATATAATAAAGCCATACTAAATTTGAGGGGGAAATGTAAAAATGAAAGTTATTAAAAGAGACGGAAGAGCAGTGGACTTTGATCAAGAAAAGATTAGAATAGCAATCAAAAAAGCAAATGAAGAAGTAAAACCAAGAGAAAGAGCGACCAAAGAAGAAATCAGAGAGATTATTAATTATATTGAAGAATTAAACAAAAAAAGAATTTTAGTAGAAGATATTCAAGATATTATAGAAGAAAAATTAATGGAAATCCAAAGATATGAATTAGCCAAAAAATATATTGTTTATCGATATACAAGAGCATTAGTTAGAAAGCAAAACACAACAGACGAATCAATATTAGGATTAATCCGAAATGAAAATAAAGAATTAGCAGAAGAAAACTCAAATAAAAATACCATGTTAGCCTCTACCCAAAGAGATTACATAGCAGGGGAAGTTTCTAGAGACTTAACCAAAAGAATGTTATTACCTGAAAAAATTTCAAAAGCACATGAAGAAGGAATTTTACATTTCCACGATGCGGATTATTTCGTGCAACCAATTTTTAACTGTTGCTTAGTAGACATAGGAGATATGCTAGACAATGGGACTGTTATGAATGGAAAAATGATAGAAAGCCCAAAAAGTTTCCAAGTAGCTTGTACCGTAACAACACAAATTATTGCAGCAGTAGCTAGTAACCAATATGGGGGACAATCTGTTGATTTAATCCATTTAGGAAAATATTTAAGAAAAAGTTATAACAAATTCAAAAAAGATATTGAAGACAAATATGGAAATAAGTTAAAAGCGGAAATTATAGAAGATTTAGTACAAACTAGATTAAAATCAGAATTAAAAGCAGGAGTACAAACCATTCAATATCAAATCAACACGTTAATGACAACAAATGGACAATCTCCATTTGTAACTTTATTCTTACATTTGGAAAAAGACGATCCATACATCAAAGAAAATGCCATGATTATTGAAGAAGTTTTAAGACAAAGATACCAAGGAATCAAAAATGAAAAAGGAATTTATATAACCCCAGCTTTCCCAAAATTAGTATACGTTTTAGATGAATTTAATAGTTTAAATGGGGGAGATTATGACTATTTAACCAAACTTGCTGTTAAATGTTCTTCCAAAAGAATGTATCCAGATTATATATCTGCTAAAAAAATGCGAGAAAACTATGAAGGAAATGTATTTAGCCCAATGGGATGCAGAAGTTTCTTATCACCATGGAAAGACGAAGAAGGAAACTACAAATTTGAAGGAAGATTTAATCAAGGTGTGGTAAGTATTAATTTACCACAAATCGGAATTGTAGCAGATGGAGACGAAGAGAAGTTCTGGAAACTATTTGATGAAAGACTAGAAATCTGTAAAGAAGCACTAATGTGTAGACACTATGCGTTACTAGGAACCCATTCTGATATTAGTCCAATTCACTGGCAATATGGAGCATTAGCAAGACTTAAAAAAGGAGAGAAAATTGATAAACTACTATATGGTGGTTATTCAACCATGTCACTTGGGTATATTGGTATTTATGAATTAACCAAATTAGTAACAGGAGTATCTCATACTGAACCAGCTGGTCATGACTTTGCGATGAAAGTGATGAAACACTTACAAGAAACAGCAGCAAAATGGAAAAAAGAAACCAATATAGGATTTGCATTATATGGTACACCAGCAGAAAGTTTATGTTATCGATTTGCCAGAATTGACAAAGAAAAATATGGAACCATTAAAGATGTAACCGATAAAGGATATTATACAAACTCTTATCATGTAGATGTAAGAGAAAAAATTGATGCTTTCGAGAAATTAAAATTTGAAAGTGAATTTCAAAATATGTCAACAGGTGGAGCAATTTCATACATCGAAATACCAAACATGAGCAAAAATATAGAAGCATTAGAAACGGTTGTTAAATTCATTTATGATAATATTCAATATGCAGAATTTAATACTAAATCAGACTATTGTCATGAATGCGGATTTGATGGAGAAATTATTGTAAATAAAGAAAATGAATGGGAATGTCCTAATTGTGGAAATAAAGACCATAGTAAAATGACTGTTGTTAGAAGAACTTGTGGTTATTTAGGAGAAAATTTCTGGAATGTTGGGAAGACAAAAGAAATTAAACAAAGAGTAATGCATTTATAAAATAAGAATATTACTATTTAGAAAATTTACTAAATAGTAATATTCTTATTTTATGTTAACTTTTTAATAATTAGCAGATATAATAATCATGAAGAAAAGATAGGAGGTTTTACAATGAATATTGAATTGCCTGAAAATTTTACTCGGATTAATGAAAGGGGAATTAAGGAAGTATATATTCAAGATGGAATATTAAAAATCAAACATACAGTTTGGTTTAAAGCTCTTATGAGAGAATTGACATATCGAAAAAAGGGAATTAAGATATGTAGTTATTGTGGAAAAAAAATACAACGCAAACAAATGACAATTGACCATATTATTCCACAAGAGATAGGAGGACCAACCATTATTAATAATTTACTTCCATGTTGTAAATCTTGTAATGGTGAAAAAGCAAACATGACTTTAAAACAATATTCTAACTATTTAAATAAAAGAACAATAGTAGCAAAGAAAGAATATTTAAAGAAAGTACAATACCAAAATGAGCAATTAAAAAGTAGAAGCGATTTTAACTTTTTAAATGATTGGGTTTTATATGTGGAAACAAGTAAAATAAAAATGAATAGAGAAGATATTCGGTGGAAGAATTTCAAAAGTAAAGATTTTGAAAATAGTAAGAAAAAAAACAAATATAATATGATAAAGGAATTTTATCACAAATATGGTAGACTAAAAAAAGCTATTATTGTGGACAAAAACTATCATTTATTAGGAGGTTTTACTTCACTGATGTTTGCTAGAAAGAATCACATAAAAAAAATTCCAGTAATTGTACTGGAAAATGTAGAAATATTTTATTAAAAAAGAGTAAGAAAAAAGATTATTGAATTTGTTCTTTCTATTCAATAATCTTTTTTTGTATTAGATATAGTTTTTAAGAATGTAGAAATCGATTTAACAATTGTTCTCTTGCTTTATTTTCAAATTCATCATTTAAAGGTTCTAAAACAACATCTTCTTGGTATTTTCGATGTAAACAATATTGAATAATATAATCAGCAAGTTCAGGATTTTTAGAAAGAAGGGGACCATGTAGGTATGTGGCAATCACATTATCTAAGAAAAATCCTTCTTTATGATCTCCAAACTTATTACCATTTCCAAATAGTACATCACCAAAAGGAGTATGAATATCAAAAGTTTGACCACCATGATTTTCAAAACCAATAATTTTTGTTTCTTTACCATTTAGCTTAGTGTTAATTACAATATTTCCAATACATCTTTTTTTTCGATCAGCAAGTGCTTCTGTATAATAATCAAATATTCCTAAACCAGGAATCAAATTTCCTTCTACCCCTTTATAGTATTTTCCAAATAGTTGATAAGCACCACAAATTAATAAAAAGAATACACCATTTTGAACAGCCTCTTTCATATTCTCTTTATATTGAATTAAATCTTGTGCTAAAATTTCCTGTTCTTGATCAGCTCCTCCGCCTGCAAAAACTAAGTCATAATCACTAAAATTAGGAGGTGTATCTCCAATTGAATAAGGAATAATAGTTGCTTGTATTCCTCTTTGTTCTAAGCGATAACGTAATACTTGAATATTACCAAAATCACCATACAATTCTAAAATATCGGGATATAAGTATAGTATTTTTAATTCTTTCATATCTTTCCTCCAAATGTGAGACATAAGAAAAGTTGCAAATGTCTCATTTGTTTTTTTAATAGTTAGTCACAGTATCTAGTAACTTAAAGACCTAATGCTTTTCTTGTTGGTTGTAATGAAGTATAGTTGGTAATAATATATTTTTTAACATTTGTTTTATAAAGCGATTCAACAGCCTCATGCAAATTTAAATAAGGTTCTATTTTATGAGGATCAAATCCTGAAGTTTTAATTCGAATGGCGATGTCGTAAGCTCTTGTACCAGAAGTTACAATTCTGGAAACATGATTTAAATAGTCAAAGTTAATATCCCAAATCCAAGAAACATCAAAACCATCAGCCATATTGTCGTTTAAAACAAATAACAATTCTTTTTCTTCTTCATCTTCATTTAAAAGTCTAAGACTTACATTACTACCAGTTGGGTTTTTAGCTAAATTGATAATCGTAGGAATCCCTTTAATTTGGACTTCTTCTAATCGCCCATTATTTAAAATAAATTTTGATAAAGCTTCTTTCACAACTTTAGTATCAATGTTGTATAAACTAACACAAGAAATAACAGCTACAAAATTATAAATATTATAAATACTGTTAAATCTAATTTGGTAAATAACATCATCTACTTTGAAAGTTTTATTTTTTAAATCAACATCAGTAGCCAATTTATAAAGTTTATGATTCCCATAATTACAAGTTGGGCATATGAATTTTCCAATGTGTGAATATTGATAATATTCATATTGGATACGAGTATGACAGAAAGGACAGAATTTTCCTTCTCCAGCTTCTTTTAGGTCTTGGGTTGCATAAGCATATTTTTCAACACTAAAATAATGAATGTTTTGGTTCTCAGGATTTGCTTGTCCAAGTCTTGCAACATTAGGATCGTCATTATTTAATACTAAATTACCAGTATAAGTTTTTAAAAACTCGTTAATTTTTAAAATTAAAGATTCTACTTCACCATTTCTATCTAATTGGTCACGGAAGAAGTTAAGAACGACTAAAGTATCTAAGCGGAAGTCTTTAAATACAATAGGAATGTAACCTTCATCTACTTCCAATACTAAAAAATCTGCTTTTACTTTTCCTGTTAAAGTACAATGTTTTAAAATGGTAGAAAGAATACCAGTTTCCATATTATTTCCTTCTATATTGCTAATTACTTTTTTTCCCGCTGTTTCTAAAACATATCCAATGGCATTATTGGTCATTGTTTTTCCATTTGTTGCTGTAACTGCTATAACAGGACATTCAATTTTAAAATATTTAAAAATTTCAGGGTTCCAATCGTAAGCCGTTTTTCCTAAAAAATTACCTCCTTTTTTACCACATAATTTTAATAGGAAATATAATACTTTCATAAGGAATACAATTAAAAAATTTTTCATAATTTGTGTCACCATTTTCTTTTAAATTTGAAGTTATTATATCATAAGGAAAAAGTGAGGACAATAAAATCAACGAAATATTTTACAAAAGAATATTGGGAACCAAAACTTTTCATAATGAGACAAGATTTTACTTGCTATATTATCTAGGTTATAGTAAAATAAACAAAGAAGGAGAAGGTATGAGGTATAGAAAAGAAACAAAGGTAAAATTAGAAACAGGAAACTACTATGTTGTAATTGACTTTGATAAAACTATAACGACATTAGAAAGTACAGATTCTTGGGAAGCTACTGGTAAAAGCTTAGGAGAAACATTCAACCAAAAAATGACCCAATTATATCAAACGTATCGACCAGTTGAATTAAATTATCAAATAACCTTTGAAGAAAAAAAGGAAGCGATGGAAACATGGTACCAAGAATGTATGGATTTATATTATGAATATCATTTAACAGAAAAAAAGCTAAAAGAATCGATTCAAGCAAGTAATTTTATAGTTAGGGAAGGGGCAAAGGAATTTTTAAACGATTTATATGAAAAACAAGTCCCAGTTATTATTTTATCAGCAGGAATTGGAAACACAATTGAACTATTTTTAAAAGAAAATGGCTGCTATCATGAGAACATTTTTATCATCAGTAATTTTATTGCATTTGACAAAAAGCAAAATATGATAAAATTTAATCATAAAATGATTCATAGTTTAAACAAAACGATGGTAGGACATTTACCAAGAAACTTAGCAAAAAAGTTAGAGGAAAAGCCCTATCGATTATTATTAGGAGATGCCATAGAAGATAAAAAAATGATAGAAGAAAATGAATGGAAAAAAAGCATTTGTGTTGGATTTCTCAATGAAAAGATAGAAGAAAATCTAGCCATATACCAAAAGAATTTCGATGTAGTATTAACCAAGGAGGATGCCACATTTGAAGTGGTTAAAAAAATAGTCTTTTAAATTATTCTAAAATAGAGTAAAAATAGAAAAGAGAAAGAACGAAAAGTCTTTCAAGAAAGGAGTAAAGATGAAACGATTTGGAAACGTTTTATGGGGAGTGGTAATCATAGCAATAGGAGTTATTTTTGGACTAAATGCATTAGGAATTACCAATATTAATATCTTTTTTAGAGGATGGTGGACATTATTTATTATCATTCCAAGTTTTATTGAATTCATTAGAAGGGATGGTAAAATAGGAAGCTTAATAGGATTGGGGATAGGAATAGCATTATTACTATGTTGCCAAGGGTATTTATCTTTTACTATGATAGCAAAGCTTATTTTCCCATTCATTTTAGTTATGATAGGATTGAGTCTGATTTTTAAAGATACATTTCAAAAAAAAGTAAGTAACCAAATAAAAACACTAAATGCCAATAAAGATAACTTAGAAGAATATTGTGCTACTTTTGGGGTACAAGAGGCAAACTTTAATGGTCAAGAATTTAAGGGAGCTAATTTAGATGCTGTTTTTGGAAGTGTAGAATTAGACTTAAAAGGAGCCATTATCTCAAAAGACCAAATTATCAATGCAAACGCCATATTTGGTGGGATTGAAATTACAGTTCCAGCCAATGTTAATATTAAAGTAAAATCAACACCCATTTTTGGTGGTACCAGTAACAAAGTAAAAACAGCTTATCAGGAAAATTTACCAACGATTTATATCAATAGTGTAGCTATATTTGGAGGTGTTGAAATAAAATGACACCGTTTCAAAAAATAATAAAATATGGAGCGATTGCTTTTGCTGCTTATCTTTGTATTATGATTATTGGTGGAAGTATTATGGCAATGACAGTAATTTTTGGAATTACGATGGGAATGGAAAAGATACAGGATAATAAGGATTCTCAAAATGTAGTAACTACCAAATGGTCACAAGAATATAATGAGGTGGCAAATTTAGAAATAGATTTAGATTATTGTCAATTGGAAATAAAACAAGGAGATATTTTAAAAGTAGAAACCATTGACTTAGCGGATAACAAATTTGTTTCGGAGTTAAAAGAGGATACCTTAATCATTCAAAATAAAAATACCAATCGAAAATGGTATCAGTGGGAAAACTTTGTACCAAAAGTAACCATTTATATTCCAAAAGATTACGAATTAGAAAAAATACAGTTAAGAACTGGTGCTAGTGAAACAAAAATAGAGAATTTAAAATGCCAAAGACTGGATATAAGGATGGGAGCTGGAAAATATACCATAAATTCAATAACAGCTAAAAATGCTAAAATAGAAGCAGGAGCAGGAGAAACAACGATAAAAGATTCAGAGTTTGAGAGCTTAAAACTAAGTGGTGGATTAGGCAAAATTACAGTAACAAGCAAAATTTTAAAAGATGCTGATATGGATTGTGGTGTGGGAAGAGTAGAGTTAAATTTAATAGGAACTATGCAAGATTATAAAATTAAGCCAAGTACTGGTTTAGGGAATTTTATGATGAATAACAATCCAGTTCATGATGAGGAAATAATGGGAGAAGGAGATGTTTTGATTCAAGTAGAGGCAGGAGTAGGAGAGACAGTAATTAATTTAGTAGAAGAGACAAAACAAGGAAGATAGAAAAGTGAGTTTATGCTCACTTTTTTATGGTTCTTCGATTAAATCTTTCCAATATTTTTTAGGCATAAATTGCATTTGGCACCTAGGATTTGTCCTTTCTTTAATGGAAATGGTTTTAAAAAATATTTTCCATAAATCTTGATAGAATTTCTCATCTTCTGAAATAGCAGGAATTTTAATATTTGAACCATTGATTATCTTATATTTTGTCGTATCATAAACAAAGCAAAGGTTCCTATTTTTATCATGAATTATAAAATTCATAGAGGGTAAGCGGTTTATAAAATGTTGCCCTAAAGGTTCTAGAATATTATTATCAGGATGAATCGAGGCATAGCATAGGTTTTTTCCAATTTCCTGAAAACGTAATAATCCTTTTAGTCTATGGCATTCCCCAAAGGAACGCCTTTTCATGCAAATGACTTGAAAGACATAGGATATGGTTAGCATATGATTGATTTTGGGTCCAAGATCAAATCCATTACACAGATATTTTAAAAGATGTGTTTCTTTGTCTTTTTCGTTGGATAAGAAAGCATAGTAAGTGTTATATAAAGCTTCTTTGCCAATGACTTTTTCAATTCCGAGTCAATACTCTTTGGGCTTTTGAATGGTTTGTCTGAATGATTTGTGTTTGATCCAGAAAATTAGAAACATAGATATCTTGTGGAACTATTTTTTGAGGTAAAGTTTTAGTAGCATAACTGTCAAAAACAAGGGTAAGGAACCCTTGAAAAGTTCCATCATAAAGATAGGTTTTATTTATAAGTTTCCAGTTAGACATTTTATTTTATCCTCCTTTGTTGGTTGCAAGTTATCAAAAAGTGATAATTGCTTAAAATTAGTTTGTGGCAGTTTGTTTCTTTCCTGATAAATTAGATTGGTTTCAATGAAAGATTCATTAAATTGATAAACTTTACCAAAATATTTTCCTTTACAAGTGATAAAGTATTGTGCTCTTTTTAAGATAACACCTAATTTTTTTAAAGCTTCGAAATCGAGTAAAAAGGTTCGTCTTGCACGAATGATTTTTTTAGCCGAGATAACACCAATGCCAGGGATGCGAAGTAAAGTAAAGTAATCAGCGGTATTAATTTCAATGGGAAATTGATGAAGATTACGAAGTGCCCAGTCACATTTGGGATCTAAGATATGGTTAAAATTAGGATGTTTTTCATCTAATAATTCATCGGCTTGAAAACCGTAAAAACGAAGTAACCAATCTGCTTGGTAGAGTCGATTTTCACGCAATAAAGGTGGGCTTTCTAAACTAGGTAGGTTTTTGTCATTGTTTACACTTACATAGGCAGAGTAATAGACTCTTTTTAAATTTAATTTTTGATAGAGTCCTTCAGAAAGTTTTAGGATTTTTAGGTCACTTTCTGGGGTAGCACCTACCATTAATTGTGTGGTTTGCCCAGCAGGCACGAAGTTGGTTTTAAATTTACTTTTTTCTAATTTATTTTGTTTGATTTCATTTGATACATAAGCCATAGGTTCTAAGATACCACTTTTTTCTTTTTGAGGAGCTAATAATTTGAGACTATTGTTGGATGGGAGTTCAATATTAATACTCATTCTATCAACAAGTTTTCCTAAGGTATCAATTAATTCTTTGCTACATCCAGGAATGGTTTTACAATGGATATAACCATTAAACTGGTATTCGTTTCTTAAAATAGAAATGGTTTGAATTAATCTTTCCATTGTGTAGTCAGGAGACTTGATAACAGCAGAACTTAAAAATAATCCTTCAATATAATTTCTCTTGTAAAAATGAATGGTTAAATCTGCTACTTCTCTTGGTGTAAAAGTGGCACGTTTAACAGAATTGGTGCAACGATTGATACAATATTTACAATCATAAATGCAACAATTACTAAAGAGTATCTTTAATAAGGAAATACAACGACCATCTGCTCCCCAACTATGACAAATGCCAGAGACATGGCCATTTCCTATTCCATTATTTTTATTTTTTCGAGTACTTCCACTTGAGCTACAAGAAGCATCGTATTTAGCAGAATCTGCCAGAATTTTTAGTTTTTCCATTTGTTCCATTTTAATCACCACCAAACATTTGTACTTATTATATCACAAAAAATAAAAAAGTCAAACATTTATTCGAAATTATTTGACTTTTTTAAATTTGTACCAATACTTGTTATGAATAAATTCTGAAAAATCTTCAGGAGAGCCAATCGAAAAACTAGATTTATCTAATAGAAAAGCGTGTGTTTTATCAAGATAAAGATAAAAAAAGGTAGGAGTTTCAAATATTTTATATAGTTTGCGATATTTTATAGATTCGACTTGTAGTTTATCTCGTATTTTAAAGTGTTTTTCAAAAAAGAGAAAAGTAAATTCCTTTTCATTTTGAATTTTGGGACTTTTCCACTCTCTCGATACCTCAAAAATAGGATGGAAGAATCGCCAAAGGAAAAAGCTTGTTAGTAAAATACAAAATGCGATCGCAAGTGTAAAATGGTAAGATTTTACTTGAACAATGACACAAAACAAGAACAAAGCGATTATGGTAATGGTATACAAGGTAGCAGAAAATTGATAGTGTTTATTGTGAAATTCCAAAAATTCTTGGTAAACAGTTTTTTTATATTTGGTCGTGTTTTTAAATAATGCTTTCAAATTTATCACCCTAAAAAGTATAACATAATTTTAATTTTTTGTCACAAGTAAGAGAAAGAATTCATATAATTTAGAGATTAGGAGTGATTGTTATGGCATATTCAGACCGAGAATTATTAGCAAGAATTGTACAATGTGAGGCACGGCGGAGAAGGCGATAATCGGAATGAAGGCAGTGGCTAGTGTCGTACTAAATCGAGTAAATGCTACAGAAGGAGAATACGCAAGGATATCACAAGGAGGAAATATTAGAAATATCATTTATCAACCAAGGCAATTTGACTGTGCAACAGAAACGCTTTTGAATCGATATAATCCACAAAATATCTATAATATGAACCCAACAGAACTACATTATTATATAGCAGATTGGGCTTTAGCGGGAAACAGGTTAAATGAAATTGGAGAGTGTTTATGGTATTTAAATCCGTTTAAACCAACTTGTAGTAATACGTTTCCAAGTAATGGTTCTGGCAGTTTTCATACTAGGTTAGGAGATCATTGCTTTTATCGACCAACGGAACGTTATAAAAATACATAAATAGAAAGGGGATTTTAAATGGTAGAAGAACCAAAAAGAGAAAACAGAAGAGAGACAAGGCAGGTAGAAATTAACCAGAATTCACCAGAGATTTTAACAAATGCAATTTATACACCAGGTTTTTTAAGACAACAAATTGGAAAGTTAATGAGAGTAGAATTCTTAATAGGAACCAATAATTTAGTAGATCGAATTGGGATTTTACAAGATGTAGGAGCTAGTTATATTTTGCTCCGTTCATTTGAAAATGATAGTTTAGTATATTGTGATATTTATTCCATTAAGTTTATTACCATTTCAACAACTGGAATTTATGGGGGAAGCAATCAAAATCGTTACCCTTATTATGGGTAGTTAACAGGAGTTATCCGAAATTGACCAAAAGCGTTACGAAAAATAACGCTTTTTTATATGCTAGAAAGTTTAGAAAATGGAAACACATTCCACAGAAGAAATTAATTTTTCCTTTTTTGTTCTTGTATCAAAAAAATCATATCACAGTTGTTCTTGCAAAAAATGAGAAATTTTTGTAAAATAGATATATAAATTTTAGATAGATGGAATATACTATAGGATTAGAAGTGAAATGAAATTCTTAAATTTACAAAAGCAAAGAAAGGAGGAGGTAGTTTGGAATATGATGTAATCATAGTAGGAGCGGGACCAGCTGGTACATCAGCAAGTTTGTATACCATAAGAGGAAATTTGAAAACACTTATTTTATATGAAGATAAATCTGGGTTAGAAAAAACAGATAAAATAGAAAACTATTATGGCTTTGAAAATGGAGTGAGTGGAAAAGAACTCTATGAAACAGGAATCAAACAAGCACAAAAGTTAGGAGGAGAAGTCAGAAAAGAAGAAGTGATAAAAGTCGAAAAAATAGCAGACGGATTCTTTATCCAAACATCTCAAGCCAAATATAAAGCAAAAGTAGTCATTTTAGCAACTGGAAATAAAAAAAATAAACCCCAAATTATCGGAATTGAAAAGTTTGAGGGAAAAGGTGTTAGCTATTGTGCTATATGCGATGGTTTTTTCTATAGAAATAGAAATGTAGTGGTAGTAGGAAGCGGAGATTATGCCATTTCTGAAACAAATGATTTAATAAATATGGCAAAACATATTACGATTTTAACCAATGGAGAAAAAGCACCAGAATTTAGAGCAGATAATGTAAAAATTAATACTAAGAATATCAAAGAAATTCATGGACAGGAAAAAGTAGAGGAAGTAGAGTTTAAAGATGGAAGCAAAATCAAAACAGATGGGCTCTTTGTGGCACAAGGAGTCGCAGGAAGTGCAAATTTTGCTAAAAAATTGGGAGCCATTACCAAACAAGATAAAATCGTAGTCAATCATCATATGGAAACCAATATAAAAGGTTTATATGCTTGTGGGGACTGTACAGGAGGTCTATTACAAATAGCAAAAGCAGTACATGAAGGTGCGATTGCAGGCTTACAAGCAATTAAATATATAAAATTAATGGGAGGTAATTAAAATGAGCGTTTTAAAAGTAACAAGTGAAAATTATGAAGAAGAGGTTTTAAAAGCGGATCAAACGGTATTGCTTGATTTTTATGCAGATTGGTGTGGACCTTGTAAAATGATGTCACCAATTATGGATCAAATTGCAGAAGAAGTAGGTAATAACGTAAAAGTAGGAAAAGTAAATGTAGATGAAAATCAAAATTTAGCGATGAAATATAGTGTAATGAGCATTCCTACAATTGTGATTATAAAAAATGGTAAAGTAGAAAAAACTTTTGTGGGAGTTAGGGATAAAAAAGAAATAATAGATGCTTTAAACTAAAAGAAAGAACAAGCTAAAAAACTAGAGTGGATGGTATCAATTCACTCTAGTTTCATATCTTTTGGTAAATTTGCCATAAAGTTTAATTTGTTTTTCGTGACAGGATGAATGCACATTATCTGATAACTATGAAGTGCTTGCCTAGGTACTAAATTAGAAGCATTACCATATAAGGTATCTCCTAAAATAGGATGTCCAATTGCTTTCATATGGACTCGAATTTGATGGGTACGGCCAGTTTCCAATTGGCATTGCACAAAACTACAATTTTTAAATTCTTGAATAACTTTATAATGGGTAACAGATTTTTGACCATTGGTGTTAGTACATCTTTCTATGATACTGCCTTCTTTTCTAGCAATTGGCAAATCAATCTTTCCTTCTTTTGGATCCATAAAACCTTCTACCAAGCAAAGATATTCTTTTTTGAAAATAGCAACTGACATTTGATGAATCAATTCCTGTTGAATATATTCACATTTAGCAAAAATAACTAAGCCAGAAGTATCAAAATCCAACCTATTGACAGGTCTTATTTTTTTCTTTAAATGGATTGAATCAAAATAGTAGCGAATGCCATTGGATAAGGAATTATCATAGTGTAGCCTAGAAGGATGAATGGCAATTCCAGCAGGTTTATTGACAACCAAAAACCATTCATCTTCATAAAGTATATCCAAATTCATCTTAGTTGGCACAATGTTACAGGTATCTTCCTCATAATCTAAATTTACGACAATACAATCTTGGGATACAACAGAAGAACGAGTATCTGCTAAGATTCCGTTTTTGTAAATTTGTTTTGTTTTAATTAATTTAGTAGTTAAACGGGAAGAAAGGTGAAATTCTAAGGATAAAATTTCCTTTATTGTTTGGTAATTATCACTTTCTTTGACAGTATATTTTAGTTTCATTTTTTCCTCTTTTCTTTCTTATTATATAATAATTTACTTGAATATACAAATAAAATCTGATAAAATGTGCCAAGAACAAAAAAAGTCTTAGAAGGGATAGGAAAGAGAAAATCATGAGAATACGATATAAAAAATGGGCAAGACCAGAACTAGAAGCAAGTAAGTTTTATGAAGATGAACCAGAAAAATGGAAAGGAAAATGGAAAGAACATTTCAAAAATCCAAATCTTCCTTTTATGTTAGAACTAGGCTGTGGAAAAGGACAATTTATGGCAAAATTAGCAGTAGAAAATCAAGAAGTTAACTATTTAGCGATTGACTTAGTAGATGCTATGCTGGGGTTAGCAAAAAGAAACATAGAAGAAAGTTATCAAGCAGCAAATTTAGAACCCAATAATGTCATGCTAACTAGATTTGATATTGAAAGAATTGGTTTCATATTAGACAAAAAAGATGAAGTAGAAAGAATCTATATTAACTTCTGTAATCCTTGGCCAAGAGGAAAACACAGAAAAAAAAGATTAACACATACCAGACAATTAGAAAAATATAAAGAATTTTTAAAACCAAAGGCAGAAATTTATTTCAAAACTGATGATGATGAACTATTTGAAGCAAGTTTAACTTATTTTAAAGAAACAAATTTTGAAATTGTAAAAAAAACATACGACTTACAGCAAGAACCCATCTTTACAAAAAACATAGAAACAGAACATGAAAAAATGTTTTCAGAACAAGGAATCAAAATTAAAGCATTAATTGCTAAAGCGTGTTTTTAAGCAAAAATAAAGAAGCAGACAAATAAGAAAGAAGGTCTTAATGGAAGAAAAAGAAGTGATAAAAAATAAAGATAAAAAAGAATTTGTCCTAAAAGCAGTAGCCGAAAATGGTAAATTTTTAGACTTAGTATCACCAGAGCTACAAGATGATAAAGAAGTAGTAATGGCAGCTTTAGAGCAAGATGCTGAAAGTTTAGAATTTGCAAGTAAAAGATTAAAAGATGATAAAGAAGTAATCATGAAGGGGGTAAAAGGAGCCCCTTGGACAGTTTGCTATGCTTCTGAAAAACTAAGAGCAGACCCAGAAGTAATTTTCGAAAGTTGCAAAACTTATGGTCAGGCACTTTATTATGCAAGTCAAGAGTTAAGAGCAGATCGAGAAATTGTAAAAGCAGCAGTAGAAAATAAAGGTATCATCATTAAATATGCCAGTAAGGAACTAAGAAATGATAAAGAATTAGCCAGTATTGCAGTCAAGCAAAATAAGCAAGCTTATCATTTCATTTCTCGAGAACTACAACAAGAAGAACAGATAAAAGCATTACGATAAAAAATAGAAAAAAAGTACTTGTACTTTTCAAATTTTATCTATATAATAGAAATAACGTAAAAATAGAAGGAGGAAAAAATGCAATTTATAGAACAAATCAAACAAAGAGCAAAACAAGAAATCAAAACAATAGTACTTCCAGAAGCAGAAGACATAAGAACCTTAAAAGCAACAGAACAAGTGCTAAAAGAAGCATATGCCAAGATTATTTTAGTTGGAAATAAAAAAGAAATAGAAGAAAAAGCGAAAACAAACAAAATTGATATTACAGGAGCAAAGATTGTAGAACCAAGTAATTCAGAGAATTATAATGAATATGTAAATTTATTATATGAACTAAGAAAACACAAGGGAATGACGCTAGAAAAAGCAAGAGAACTAGTAAAAGACCCTGTGTACTTTGGAATGTTAATGGTAAAAGATGAAAAAAGCAAAGCAGATGGACTTGTTTCAGGAGCCATTCATTCTACATCAGATACCTTAAGACCAGCCTTACAAATCTTAAAAACAGCGCCTGATACTAAATTAGTTTCCGCTTTTTTTGTTATGGTAGTACCAGACTGTGAATTAGGAGAAAAAGGAACTTTTATCTTTGGAGATTGTGGATTAAATGAAAACCCAGATGACGAAGCTTTATCTGAAATAGCGATTTCTTCTAGTAAAAGCTTTGAACAACTAGTGGGAAGCAAACCAAAAGTTGCGATGCTTTCATATTCTAGTTATGGAAGTGCAAAATCAGAATTAACAGAAAAAGTCATCCACGCTACTAAAAAAGTAAAAGAAAAAATGCCAGAATTATTAGTAGATGGAGAATTACAATTAGACAGTAGCATTATACCAGAAGTAGCAGAATTCAAAGCACCAGGTAGTCCATTGAAAGGAGAAGCAAATGTATTAATATTTCCAGACTTAAATGCTGGAAATATCGGTTATAAATTGGTACAAAGATTAGGAAAAGCAGAAGCCTATGGACCACTTTGCCAAGGAATAGCAAGACCAGTCAATGATTTATCAAGAGGATGTAGTAGTCAAGATATAGCAGGCGTAATTGCAATTACAGCTGTGCAAGCACAAATGGCTAAGTAGGGACGGTTCTTCTTTAGCCAAAAATATAAAATGGTCATAAAAGAACCGTCCCCAAATGACCAAAGGGAGGGAAAACGATGAAGGTTTTAGTTTTAAATGCAGGAAGTTCATCTTTAAAATATCAAGTAATTGATATGGAAACAGAAGAAATGTTAGCAAAAGGCTATTTTGAAAGAATAGGGCAACCAAATTCATTTTTAACTCATAAAGTAAGAGGAGTTAAACACAAATTTGAGCATCAAGCCAAAAATCATGAACAAGCGATTCAATTTGTACTGAGTAGACTAACAAATCATCATTATGGAATCATTAAAGATTTAAGCGAACTAAGTGGAATTGGACATCGTGTGGTACATGGAGGAGAAAAATTTTCAGATGCAGTTGTAATTAACGAGGAAGTAATGGAAGAAATTAAAAATTGTAGTGATTTAGCACCTTTGCATAATCCAGCTGCAATACTAGGTATGGAAGCTTGTAGAAAAGTAGTGCCAAACATGAAAATGGTAGCTGTATTTGATACCGCTTTTCATCAAACCTTACCAAAAGAAAGATATCTTTATCCCATTCCATATCAATACTATGAAAAATATGGTGTTAGGAAATATGGGTTCCATGGAACTTCCCATCAATATGTGTCACAAAGAGTAGCTAAATTACTAGGGAAAAAGGTAAGCGATTTAAAAATTATAAATTGTCATTTAGGACAAGGCGCTAGTATATGTGCGATTCAAAATGGAAAATCCGTTGAAACGAGTATGGGTTTAACACCACTAGGTGGAATTGTTATGGGAACCAGAAGTGGAGATTTAGACCCTTCGGTAGTAACCTATGTAATGCAAAAAGAAAAGCTATCACCAGAAAAAATGGAAAATAGATTAAATAAAGAATCAGGGGCGTATGGTGTTTCTAGTGTATCAGTAGATTTTAGAGATATTGAAGTAGAAGCAAATGCGGGAGGACATCATGCTAAATTAGCATTAGATATTTTCCATGATACAGCAGCAAATTATATAGCAAAATGTATGGTAGCGATGAATGGAATGGATGTATTAACTTTCACAGCAGGTGTGGGAGAAAAAGGGCAAGATTCTAGGCAAGCAATTTGTGATAAACTAGAAGTATTTGGTGTAAAATTAGATAAAGAAAAGAACCAGGCAATCAAAGGTGATGAGGCAAAAATATCATTACCTAGTTCAAAAGTAGAGGTATTTGTTATCCCTACCAATGAAGAATTAATGATAGCAAGAGAGACAATGAGACATCTAGGATAGTCAATGAAATCATAAAAATAAAAAAGTGAACATAGAGGTATTATCCTAAGTGTTTCAAATCAAGAAAGGAAGAGTTAAAAATGAAAATATTAGTATTAAACTGTGGGAGTTCATCTTTAAAATATCAATTAATTAATATGGAAACAGAAGAGGTTTTAGCTTCTGGGAAATATGAAAGAATCGGAGAAGAAGAGGCTTTTATCACACATAAAGCACAAGGAAAAAAAGTAGAAATTCAAAAAACGGCTTACGACCATAAAGAGGCAATTGAATTTACGTTAGCACAATTTACCAACCCAGAATACAAAGTAATTGATAGCTTAGACGAAATTGAAGCCATTGGTCATAGAGTGGTTCATGGAGGAGAGATTTTTAAAGAATCAGCTGTTATTGATGACAAAGTAATTGAACAAATTAGCGAATGTTCTGAATTTGCACCATTACATAATCCAGCAGCAGTGTTAGGAATGGAAGCTTGCCAAAAAGTTATGCCAGGAAAACCTATGGTAGCTGTATTTGATACCACTTTCCACCAAACTATGCCAAAAGAAAAATATATTTATCCAATTCCATATGAATATTATAAAAAATACGGTGTTAGAAAATATGGAGCACATGGAACTTCTCATATGTATGTTTCAAAGAGATTGGCAGAAATTGAAAAGAAAGAGATAGAGGATTTAAAAATTGTAACTTGTCATTTAGGACAGGGATCTAGTATTTGTGCTGTAGAAGGAGGAAAATCAATTGATACTAGTATGGGATTAACACCTTTAGGGGGAATTCCAATGGTAACTAGAAGTGGAGATTTAGATCCATCTGTATTAACCTATCTTATGAAAAAAGAAGAAATTAAGGCACAAGAAATGGAAGATATTTTAAACAAAAAATCAGGAGTAGCAGGGATTTCAGGATTAGCACCAGATTTTAGAGTAATTGAAACAGCAGCCAATGAAGGAGACGAAAAAGCAGCAATTGCAATGGAAACCTTTAAATATGCTGTAGCAAGTTATATTGCAAGATATGCAGTTGCCATGAATGGTGTAGACTACATTATCTTTACAGGTGGTGTGGGAGAAAACCAAATTAATATTAGAAAAGGAATTTGCGAAAAATTAACTTTTATGGGTGTAGAAATAAATGTAGATGCTAATAATATGAAAGGTGAAGAGAAAATTATTTCTAAATCAGACTCAAAAGTAAAAGTATATGTCATACCTACAAATGAAGAATTAATGATTGCCAAAGAAACCTTAAGATTAGTAAAATAGTTATGGTCAATTAGGGACGGTTCTTTTATAGCCATTGGTTATAGAAGAACCGTCCCTAATTGACCATACTGGAACTATAAAATAAAAATAAAATAGTAAGTAAAATAAAGAAAAAAGAATCTAATTAAGAGAAAAGAAGAGCAAAAGGAAAATTTTTGATTTTTTTTTATTTGACATTCAACAAGACTTATGATTAAATGTTTACAACAAAGTCAATATGACTTGTTTCATAATTCTAAAAAGGGAGGTGAGAAGTATGGAGGAAAATGTTACAATAATGACAGTGTTACAAGAACTTAGAGACTTTAGGATAGAAAATAATAAGCGTTGGGAAGAAAACGACAGAAGGTGGGAACAAAATGAAAGACGTTGGAAAGAAAATGACAAGCGTTGGGAGAAAAATGAGGAACGTTTAACAGCAGTGGAGACAAAAGTAGCAGGAATAGAGACAAAAGTAGGATCTCTAGAAACAAAAGTAGACTCAATAGAGACAAGAGTAGAAAGTTTAGAAGAAGGAAGAAAAACAGATAAAAGAGAAATTTTAGACGTTTTAGATAGAATGCAAAAAAGTATGAGTCATCAATTTGCTGAAATGAAAGACTATATAGATGCTAAATTTGCTAAAATTGACTTAGCGCTAACAGTCAATGATATTGAACACATTGAATTTAGACAATTATTAAAAGCTTATGGTGTGAGATTAGATTTATACAATAACAGAATTACAAACCTAGAAAATTGGAAACAAGAATACAATGGAGGGCAAGCAATAGGTGTTTATTAAGGAGAGGAAAAAAATCTCACATAAAACACTTGCAAAACGAAGAAAATATGATATAATAAGGAACAATAGAGAGAAAAACGATAGTAAGGACAACACAAATAATATAATATCTTAAAAAGAGAGCCAAAGGAAGCTGAAAATTTGGTAAGTAAAAATTATTTGTTATCACCAAAACTGTTGCTAAACCGAAAAATCAAAAAGTAAGCTTAGCCGTAGATCTGCGTTAAAGATAAAAGAAGAGAGTGGATTGTATGTTAAAATAAATTTACTAACTTAGGTGGTACCGCGGAAAGATAAATCTTTTCGTCCTAAACAAATTAGGGCGAGAAGATTTTTTATGTTATAAAAAAACATAGGATAATAAAATTACTATCGTTAGAAAAAATGTCCCTAATAGGGCATAAATAAAAGGAGGAATGAAAATGTACAAAAAAGTAGAACTAAAAAATGGCTTTGTAGGTATGGAAAACGAAATTGCTGAAAGTTGGAAGAAAAAAGACATTATGAAAAAGAATTTTGCTATGAATGAGGGAAAAAGATATTTTACTTTTTATGATGGACCCCCAACAGCAAACGGAAAGCCCCATGTTGGTCATATTGAAACAAGGGTTATGAAAGATATTATTCCAAGATACAAAGTTATGAAAGGATATCATGTAGATAGAAAAGCAGGATGGGATACACATGGTCTTCCAGTAGAACTTGAAATTGAAAAGAAATTAGGTATTTCAGGAAAAGAGCAAATTGAGAAATATGGAGTAGAAAAGTTCGTAAAGGAATGTAAAGAAAGCGTATTTACCTATGTGTCTATGTGGGAAGAAATGACCAATAAAGTTGGATATTGGGTAGATATGGAAAATCCATATGTTACTTATCACAATAATTATATTGAATCAGTTTGGTGGGCCTTAAAACAAATGTGGGACAAAGGACTTCTATATGAAGGTCACAAAGTTATGCCATATTGTCCAAGATGTGGAACAGCACTTTCATCACATGAAGTAGCACAAGGATATAAAGATGTAAAAGATTTAACTTGTATTGCTAAATTTAAAGTAGTAGGAGAAGAAAAATATATTTTAGCATGGACAACAACACCATGGACATTACCATCAAACTTAGCACTTTGTGTCAATCAGACTTATGAATATGCAGAAGTAAATGCTAATATAGGAACTGACGAAGAACCAGCATATGAAACTTATATTTTAGCAAAAGACCTAATCGAAGTCGTATTAAAGGAAACTCCTTATGAAATAGTAAAAACATTCAAAGGCAAAGAATTACTAGGAACCAAATATGAAAGACTAATGCCATTTGGAGAAGTAGATGGAAAAGCTTTTGAAGTAATCCATGGAGACTATGTAACCTTAACAGATGGTACAGGAATTGTTCATATTGCACCAGCTTATGGTGAAGACGATAGTTTGGTTTCGAAACAAAATGGAATTACCTTTATTAATTTAGTAGATAAAGCAGGAAATTTTGTAAAAGAAGTAGAGCCTTGGGCAGGTAGATTTGTAAGAGATTGTAATGAAGATATCTGTAAATGGTTAAAAGAAGAAAATAAATTATTTAGCAAAGAAAAACATTTACACTCTTATCCACATTGTTGGAGATGTGATACACCACTTCTTTACTATCCAAAAGAAAGCTGGTTTGTTGCTATGAGCAAACTAAGAGACGAATTAGTAGCAAATAATAATCAAGTAAACTGGTACCCAGATACGATTCGAACAGGAAGATTTGGAAAATTTTTAGAAAATGTAATTGACTGGGGAATTTCAAGAGACAGATATTGGGGAACACCACTTCCTGTATGGACTTGTGAAGACGAAAATTGTCACCATCAAGAATGCATTGGTTCCATTGAAGAATTAAAGGAAAAAGGAATCGAAGTACCAGAAGATATTGAACTACACAAACCATACATTGATCAGGTAGATTTAAAATGTCCAAAATGTGGTAAAAAAATGCATAGAGCAAAAGAAGTAATTGACTGTTGGTTTGACTCTGGTTCCATGCCTTTTGCGCAATGGCACTATCCATTTGAAAAGAAAGAAATGTTTGACAACAACTTTCCAGCAGGATTTATTTCAGAAGCAATTGACCAAACAAGAGGATGGTTCTATACCTTAACAGCGATTGGAACAGCCTTATTTGGAAGAACTCCATTTGAGAATTGTATTGTTTTAGGACACGTATTAGATGAAAAAGGACAAAAAATGTCAAAATCTAAAAAGAATGGTGTAGATCCAATGGAATTATTAAATACTGTTGGAGCAGATGCTACCCGTTGGCATTTTTATACGGCAGCAGCGCCATGGCTACCGAAAAGACTTGGAATAAAAAGTGTACAAGAAACGCAAAGAGGGTTTTTAAGTACTTTGTGGAATGTATATTCATTCTATGTGTTATATGCTGAAATAGACCAATTCAATCCACTACAATATCCTGATTTTAAAGCAACCAATATTATGGATAAATGGATTATTTCAAAACTGAACACATTAATAAAACAAGTAGATGAAAAACTAGAACATTATGATATTACCAATGCAGCAATATTAATTGAAAGTTTTACAGATGAACTTTCTAATTGGTATGTACGTAGAAATAGAGAAAGATTTTGGGCAACTGAATTAAATGACGAGAAAATTGGAGCTTATTGCACCTTATACAAAGTAGTAACTACTTTAATAAAAATAGCAGCACCATTTGTACCATTTATGACAGATGAAATTTATCAAAACTTAGTAGTAGGATTAGATGAAAATGCGCCAGAAAGTGTTCATTTATGTTTATGGCCAGAAGTAGAGGAATCAGCAATAAATGCAGAACTAGAAAAAGAAATGGACTTAGCTTATAAAATAGTAAAACTTGGACGTGGAGCAAGAAATGTAGCCAATATCAAAAATAGACAACCACTATCTAAAATGTTGATTTCCGTTGATACTTTACCAGAATACTATGCAGATATTGTAAAAGAAGAATTAAATGTAAAAGAAATTGATTTAGGAGCTGAAATGGATGAGTATGTAAACTTTGAAATTAAGCCAAATCTGCCAGTATTAGGAAAAGAATATGGAAAACTTATCCCAAAAATTAGACAGGAAATTGCCAACAAAAATCAAATGGATTTAGCCAATACGGTAAAAAATGGTGAGGTAGAATATATTGAAATAGAGGATACACAAATTGCCTTAAATGCAGAAAATCTACTGATAACAATGCAAGGAAAAGAAGGATTTGCCTTTAGTGGAGAAGGAGAAATTGGAGTTGTATTAGATACACATATTACACAAGAACTAAAAGAAGAAGGCTATGTACGTGAAGTATTGTCCAAAGTACAAAATATGAGAAAAGACAAAGGATTTGAAGTATTAGATCACATCCATTTATATGTAACAGGAAATGAAATGCTAGAAAAAGTAATCCAAGAAAACGAAGAACTAATTAAACACGATACCTTAGCAGTAGATGTTGTTTATCATGCAGAAAGAGAAAATTATACAGAAACTAATATTAATGGTGAAAAATTAAAGATGGATGTAGAAGTAATACAATAGAAAATTTAGAACATATTGGGAAATAAAAGAAATTTTCAAATGGAAAAGAAACGTGAATGGATAAGCGTTTCTTTTTTCATACAATAGAAAAGCTACAATCGCAAGCCTTTTGCGATTTTCTCCTTTAAAACACTTGACAGTTTATCATAATAAAGTTAAAATAGAATAGTAGGAAAAAATATATTAAAAATGAAAAAGGAAGATATATATTTTATTCGAACATTGAAAATTAAATAAGAAAGAGGTGTATAATTGTGAATATTTTAATCATAATTGCCACTGTCTTAATCTCATTTGCAATTGGAGTACCAGTAGGAATGGTATATAGAAAAAAAGTTGCAGAGTCTAAAATTCAAGGAGCAGAGAACGAAGCAAAAAGATTATTAGATTTAGCAAAAAAAGAAGCTGAAAATCTAAAAAAAGAAGAAATTTTTAAAGCCAAAGAAGAAATTATGGCAAATCGTAAAGAATTAGATCAAGAGATTAAAGAGAGAAGAGGCGAAGTACAAAAACAAGAAGCGAGATTAATTCAAAAGGAAGAAAATTTAGAAAGGCGTTCAGATAATTTTGAGAAAAAAGAAAAAGGACTAGAAAAAGAACTACAACATATTGAAAGTAAAAAACAAGAATTGGAGAAATTATATGACCAAGAAATGGTAGAGCTTCAAAAAATAGCAGCCTTGACCAAAGAAGAAGCCAAAAAACAATTATTGTCTGAAATGGAAAAAGAATTAACAGCTGAAAAAGCACTATTGATTAGAGAACAAGAACAAAAAGCAAAAGAAACCATCACAAAAAACGCGAAAGAAATGCTATGTTATGCCGTACAAAAATGTGCAGCAGACCATTCTCAAGAAACAACTGTATCCATTGTAGCACTTCCAAGTGATGAAATGAAAGGAAGAATTATAGGAAGAGAAGGAAGAAACATAAAAGCATTAGAAACATTAACTGGAATTGACCTAATCATTGATGATACACCAGAAGCAGTCGTTTTATCAGGATTTGATCCATTAAGAAGAGAAGTTGCTAAAATTGCATTAGAAAAATTAATTGATGATGGAAGAATTCATCCAGCTAAAATTGAAGAAATGGTTGAAAAAGCAAAAGAAGAAGTTGAAAATACGATTAAAGAAGAAGGGGAAAGAGCCGTTCTTGAAACAGGGGTAATCGGTTTACATCCAGATATTGTAAAACTAATTGGAAAACTAAAATATAGGACAAGTTATGGGCAAAACGTATTAAATCATTCCATTGAAGTATCCAATTTAGCAAGAATCATGGCAGAAGAATTAGGACTGGATCCAAAATTAGCAAGAAGAGCAGGTTTATTACATGATATCGGGAAAGCATTAGATCACGATATGGAAGGAACACACGTTGAAATTGGTGTAGAAATTCTTAAAAAGTATAAAGAAAATCTACGTGTCATTAATGCAGTAGAAGCCCACCATGGAGATGTCGAACCACAAACTTTGGAAGCTGTTTTAATACAAGCAGCAGATGCGATTTCAGCATCAAGACCAGGTGCAAGACGTGAAACATTAGAAGCTTATATTAAGAGATTGCAAAACTTAGAAGAAATAGCTGATTCATTTGATGGGGTAGAAAAATCTTTTGCGATTCAAGCTGGTCGTGAAGTTAGAATTGTTGTGAAACCAGAGAAAATATCAGATGATAAAATGACCATTCTAGCAAGAGAGATTTCTAAAAAAATCGAAAATGAAATGGACTATCCAGGACAAATCAAAGTAAATATGATAAGAGAAACCAGAGTGGTAGATTATGCAAAATAAAAGGAAGGAAGTTATGTGTAAAAGCATAGCTTCTTTTTGTTTTCGTTTGACACCATCTTTAAATTATAGTATGATAATAAAGTAAAAAGCAAAAGAAAGAAGGAAAAAGAATGAAAATATTAGCGGTAGGAGACCTAATTGGGTCAGCAGGAATACGAAAATTAAAAAGTGAATTACCAAAAATAAGAGAACAAGAAAAAATAGATTTTGTCATTGTAAATGGAGAAAACTCAGCAGAAGGAATGGGAATAACAGAAAAGAATTTCAAAGATATATTAGAAGAAAAAGTAGATGTTATTACTATGGGAAATCATACATGGGGGAAAAAAGAAATTTTTCAATTTATCAACCATCCAAAACTAATTAGACCAGCGAACTATCCAAAAGGAGTGGTAGGAAAAGGATACAACATCTATTCTTGTAAAAACAAAAAAATAGCTGTGATTAATTTGATTGGGAGAGTGGATATTAACGTCCTTTCAGAAAATCCATTTCTATTAGCCAAAGAAATTGTACAAAAAATTCAAAATCAAGTAGATATCATTATAATCGATTTTCATGCAGAAGCAACAGCAGAGAAGATTGCCTTAGGATATTTCTTAGACGGAAAAGTAACAGCTGTTTATGGAACACATACTCATGTCCAAACAGCAGATGAAACTATTTTAGAGGGAGGAACTGCATATATCACAGATATTGGTATGACAGGCCCCAAAAAATCTGTCATTGGAATGGAGGTTGCAGCTTCAATTAAAAGATTTGAAACCACTTTACCAGAAAGATATAAAATTGCCACTGGTGAATGTATTTTGAATGGTGTCATTTTTGATATTGATGATAATACAAATCAAGTAAAAGAGATAAAAAGAGTGAATTTAAGTTAAAGATAAGACGAAATTTCTTAAGAGACAAGATACCAATATACAAATGTCGAAATTTGTCGTTTGTCGCGATGATATTTCCTAAAAATTTCCAAAAAATACTTTACAAGCGTTTCCAAATAATGTAAAATAAAAATCGTAAAAGTTGCAACAACAAAAATAAAAATTATAGGAGGCAAAAGAAAATGGAAATTTTAAAAATTTCATCAAAATCAAATCCAAATTCAGTAGCAGGAGCAATTGCTGGATTGGTAAAAGAATCAAACAAAGCAGAAATGCAAGCAATTGGGGCAGGAGCATTAAATCAAGCGGTAAAAGCAGTGGCGATAGCAAGAGGATTTGTAGCGCCAGCAGGAGTAGATTTAGTTTGTATACCAGCATTTGCTGAAGTAGAGGTAGAAGGGGAAGACAGAACTGGTATTAAACTAATTGTAGAATCAAGAACTTAAAATAATAAAATAAAACACAGACTGTCAAAATTAAAAGGCAGTCTGTTTTGTGTTTGAAAATTTCAAAATAAGAAGTTTACCAAATAAATACAAAAAAACTTGAAATTTTAATTCAGATAATGTATGATAGCAAAGGTAGAGGTGAAATATGAAATCAAATTGGATTAAATATGTATTCATAATATTTATTATTATCATTCTCGTTTTTTCTATCTATAAGATAAGAAAAGACGAAGAAGAAAAAAAGCAAGAAGAAGCTTATATAGCAAGTAATCAAGAAGATAAAATAAAAGAAATAAAATTAGGAATAGCAGGATTAGATACAATCAACCCTATTCTTAGTCATAACAAAAATGTTCAAGATATCTCAAAATTAATCTATGAACCACTTATCAATCTAACTTCAGAATATAAAGCAGAAGCTTGTTTAGCAAAAGAATGGGCCAAGCAAAGTGATAATTCTTATTTAATCAAATTAAGAGAAAATGTTAGATGGTCAGATAGTCAAAGATTTACAGCAGAAGATGTAAGATTTACAATTGATCGACTAAAAGACACACAAACAATCTATTCGGTAAACGTCCAAAATGTAGTAGGAGTGGACATTATAGACGATTATACCATAAAAATTAATTTGGATAAAGAAATCCCATTTTTTGAATATTACCTAACTTTTCCAATTTTATCAAAAGGATATTATGAAGGAGAAGATTTTGTAAATACAGCAAAGAATACATCACCAATTGGTACAGGAAAATTCAAAATAGCAGAAGTACAACCTTCGTATATCCTCTTAGAAAAAAACATAAATTGGTGGAAGAAAGAAAAGGAAATGACACTGGAAAAAGTGACAATTAATCTATATTCCTCTATTGGAGAATTATATAATAGTTTCAAAATTGGAAACTTAGATTTGATTAGTACCTCTAACTATAATGTGCAAGACTATATTGGAACAATTGGTTATAATGCAAAAGAAATAAAAGGAAGAGAGCACACCTTTCTAGCCTTCAATATGGCAAATTATTTCTTAGGAAAACCAGAAATCAGAAAAGCAATTTCCTATTCAATAGATAAAGAAAATATAACATCTAGTATTTTTAATAGTAAATGTTATACAAGTAGTTTTCCATTAGACTATGGAAATTGGCTAGCACAGGGGCAAGATGCTAGTAGTGGTTATCATTTAGAACAAGCAAAACAAATACTTGTGGATCATGGTTGGATTGAGAGAAATGGAACTTGGCAAAAGACAGAAAACTATAAAACCCAAAAGATAACACTAAATTTATTAGTAAAAGCAAGCAATGCTGCTAATGTTACAGTGGCACAAAATATAAAAGAACAACTAGGAAATCAAGGAATTATGATTCATATTATACAAGCAGCAGATGAAGCATATCATCACGCCATTGCAAATAAAAACTATGATATTGCTTTATGTAGTATGACCATGTCACCAAGTCCAAATTTAGATACATTTTTTCGGAGAAGAAAATCTAGCTAATTATGCAAACGAAGAAATAAGTCATATTATGAATGAAGTAAAAAATACAACAGACGAAAACATCCTAAAAGAAAAATACCAAAGGCTTGTTGAAATCTACAAAACCGATATGCCATATATTAGTTTATATAACAACAAATATATCATAGCCTATAGTTCAGGATTAGTAGGAGAGATAACACCAAATTGGTTTAATTCTTTCTATGGAATAGAAGGATGGTATAAATAGAAAATAAAAAAATGAAAAAAGTATTGACAAAACAAATATTTGATATATAATAAGTACATCAAACAAAAGTTCATAAAAATTAGGGAGGAAAAATGATGAAAGAAAACACAGAAAAGAAAAAAGCATTAGAAATGGCAATGAGCCAAATTGAAAAACAATTTGGAAAAGGCTCTGTTATGAAATTAGGAGAATTCAAAGCAATGGAAATAGAAGCAATACCAACAGGAGCATTAAGCTTAGATATTGCATTAGGAATTGGAGGAGTACCAAGAGGTAGAATTATAGAAGTATATGGACCAGAATCATCTGGAAAAACAACATTAGCATTACACATTGTAGCAGAAGCACAAAAAATAGGAGGAGAAGCTGCATTTATCGATGCAGAGCACGCATTAGACCCAGTTTATGCTAAAAAATTAGGGGTTGACATTGACAATCTAATCGTATCACAACCAGACACAGGAGAACAAGCACTAGAAATTACAGAAAGTCTAGTAAGAAGTGGGGCATTAGATGTTATCGTAGTAGACTCTGTGGCAGCTTTAGTACCAAAAGCAGAAATTGATGGAGATATGGGAGACTCTCATATGGGACTTCAAGCAAGATTAATGTCACAAGCACTAAGAAAATTAGCAGGAGCACTTAACAAAACAAAAACAGTACTAATCTTTATTAACCAATTAAGGGAAAAAATAGGTGTTATGTTTGGTAATCCAGAAACCACAACAGGAGGTAGAGCATTAAAATTCTATGCATCTGTTCGAATGGATATTAGAAAAATAGAAAATATTAAGCAAGATGGAGAATTCAAAGGAAATCGTGTGCGTGTAAAAGTAATCAAAAATAAAGTAGCACCACCATTTAGAGAAGCAGAATTTGATGTTGTTTATGGAGAAGGAATTTCAAAAGTAGGAAACATTTTAGATATGGCAGTTAACTTAGACATTGTAGAAAAAGCAGGTTCTTGGTTCAGTTACAATGGAGAAAGAATTGGACAAGGAAGAGAAAATGTTAAAAATTACTTAAAAGCAAATCCTGAAATGTTAAAAGAGATAGAACAAAAAGTAAGAGCAGATTTTGCCAAAGCATTTGAACAAAGTTTAGGAGAGGAATTACCAAGTAAAGAAGAGGACGACGACGAATAATTAGAAAATAAAAAATAGGGGCTAAATAGATTGTATGAAAATATGCAATCTATTTAGTCTTTTTCTATTTCATTCAGAAAAAAACACTTGACACGTATAGAAAATACGTGTAACATAATAAGGAGGGCAGTAATTAGTCATGAAGAAATATTCACCAAAACATATTATAAAAATATAAGATTAAAATAGGGAGGAAAAAGATATGAAAGAAAGTTATGAATTTGTTGCCATTTTTAGTTATGAAGACGATGGAATTAATATTAGGTTTCCAGATTTAGAAGAAGCCATTTCTTACGCAGAAACAACAAAAGAAGCCTTAAAAAATGCAAAAGAAGTCCTAGAATTAGTCCTTTACAACAGAGAGGAAGAAGAAATTAAAATTCCTAAAAGTACACCATTAGAAAAGATTAAATGTAAAGAAAATGAAAAGACAGTAACAGTTAGTGTATGGATGCCATTAGTTAGAAATGAGATGGAAGAGCAAGCTGTAAAAAAAACTTTAACCATACCACAATGGTTAAACAAATTAGCAGAGGCACAGAATGTAAACTTTTCGAAAGTATTACAATCAGCTTTGAAAGAATATTTAAAAATAAAAAGGATACTATAATTGCTTGCTATTTCTAAAAACTTATAGTAAAATGAGAAAAAGAAAAAAGAAGGTAAAAAAATGTATACAATGGAAGAATTTGATCGAGAAAAAACAAGAATACTAAAATACATTCTATATAAAAAAAGAACAGAACAAGAAGTAAGAAATAAATTTGGAAGAACCATAGAAGAAAATCTGTTAGAAGACATTATCCAATACCTAAAAGAAGCAAAATACATCAATGACAAAGAATATATAGAAAAAACAATCCATAATTTTATGCTTTTAAAAAACTTATCCATTCGAGAAATACAATACAAATTGGCAAGTAAAGGGTTAAAAAGAAACGAGATAGAAAACTATATATACGAAAATCGAGAAAAATTAGAAGAATATGAAACAAAATCAGCAGCTAATCTAATAAATAAAAAATCAGCTACAATGGAGCCAGAAGAAATCAAACAATTTCTATTAAAAAAAGGATATAAAATCGAAAATATAAACAAAGCAGAGGAATAAAAAAGGAGAAGAAAATGGCAATACTAACATTAGAAACACAAAAATACGCAATAAAAATAAACAACTTTGAAGGACCACTCGACTTACTATGTCACTTAATTGATAAAAACAAAATGAGTATCTACGATATCAATTTAAGTGCTATAACAGATCAATATATCGATTATTTAAAAGAACAAGAAAAACTAAATTTAGAAATTACAAGTGAATTCCTAGTTATGGCTTCTACACTACTATTCTTAAAATCTAAAAATTTATTACCCAAACAAGAAGAGGAAGAAGAGGAATTGACAGAAGAAGAGCTAATTAGAAGAATTATAGAATATAAAAAATTCAAAGAAATTAGTAAAATATTAAAAGAAAATTATGCAACATACTCAAATCGATATTTCAAATTAGCAGAAGAAATCAAATTACCAAAACAAAAACTACAAAAAGACTATGATGATACTGTAATACCAACTATTTATAGTAAATTAGTAGAAAAAAACCATGAAAAAATAAATCAAAATGCCAAAAACATAGAAAAGATAGCCATTACGGATCATTATACAGTGGCTAGCAAAGTAAAAGAAATGTTTAAAGTGTTAGTAAAACAAAAGAAATTTGTATTTAATAGATTATTTTCTATTAAACAGCATAATAAACAAGAAGTAGTAACTGCTTTTTCTGGATTATTAGAATTATCTAGAAGAAGTAAAGTAGCAACTACACAAGAAGAATTATTTGGTGATATTATGGTAGAAAGAACAAAAAAAAGTAGCTGAAACATTAAAAAATAGGTTTAAAAAAGAAATCATTGGAAAAACTAATAATAAATCGTCCAAAAGGAGGCGAAAATATTGGTTTTTCTTTTTCTTTTTTTAATGATTATTTTACTTCTTATATTTTCAAAAATAAGAATTGAAATCATAAATTTTAAATTTTCTTCCATAACCGTTAGGCATATAAATCAAGATTATAAAATAATCATAAAGTTATATGTTTTAAGTAAGATACCAATTTTAAAAGTAAACATAACAAAAACAAAACTTGAAAAACTAAAACTAAAAGAAAAAATAAGAAAAATAGATTTTAAAGCTTTACAAAATAAAAATTCGTTCGACAAGAGAATTTTTAAAGCGATGAAAAAGGCAAATATAGCCATTCAAGATATTCATTTAAAAATACAGTTAGGGACAGAAAATGCTGCTTTAACCTCTATGATAGTTCCTGTGCTGAGTACGATAATAGCCATCATTCTTAGAAAGAAAGTAAAAGAAGCTAGTAATCAGAGCTTTAAAATTACTCCTGTTTATAGTAATCAAAATCTAATCAATATAGGAATTTCAAGTATATTTGAAATAAAAATGATACATATTATAAGTATAATATATATCTTAAATCAAAAAGAAGGAGTGAAAAAATATGAGCGAACATCCAATAGAAGGTCTTATGATTACAGCTATGAATAGCATTCAAGATATGATAGATGTCAATACTATCATAGGAGAACCAATAGAAACTTCTAACAATATTGTCATTATACCAATTTCTAAAGTTTCTTTTGGATTTGCGGCAGGAGGTAGTGAATTTAAAGGAGAGACACTAGATGAATATACAAAAAGAGAGAAAGAAGAAGCCATTCAATATCGCTTACCTTTTGGAGGTGGTTCAGGAGCAGGAGTTACGATTCATCCAATTGCATTTTTAGTTATCCAACCAAACAATGTAAAATTAATGCCAGTCAACCATACTTCATCTTTAGACAAATTATTAGACTATATGCCAGATTTAATCGAGAAAACAAATCAAATGATGAACAGACATATGCAAAACAGGAAAGAAGAAACCGAAAAAATATTAAAAGAAATGCAAAAAAAGCATGATAAAAACATGAAAAAACAACAAGATGATAAAAAAGAAGTGGAAGCAAAAATTGAAAAAGAAGCAGAAAAGATAGTGGAACAATTAGAAGATGAATAGAAAAAATGGTTAATTGGACAGGAGACTATCGTAAAAGTTGTGTAAATCGGATTTCCTTCCGATTGATAACTTGAAAAAAATTAATATTTTAAAACAAAATTTATTTTAACTATATTTTTCTAAAAAATCAACCTTTTAGAAAAAGTTGTGTAATTTTAATAGAGCTTAAGAAAATTCCTTCTTAAGCCTATTATTTTAGGATTAAATCTAAATTCTGCCTTCATACATAATCCTAAATTGGGACAAACATAAATCCCATTTACTCACCATTCTTGACCACTTTTTTTCTGCTTTTAATGTTGATAAATAAAGTACTTTTAGTAATGACATATCTATTGGAAATACGTTTCTATTTCTATTAATTCTTTTATAGGTACTATTTAAGCTTTCTATTGCATTTGTTGTATACATGATTTTTCTTATTTCAGCTGAAAACTTGAAGAACACAGAAAGTACTTCCCAATTATCTATCCAACTTTGTATTGCACCAGGATATCTGCTTTTCCATTTTTCATCTAACTCTAATAAATTTGTATAGGCTATTTCTTCTGTAGATGCTTGATATACTGTTTTTAAATCTTTTGCTAATTCTTTCTTGTCTGTATATGGTACATACTTTAATGAGTTTCTTATTTGATGTACAATACATCTTTGATATTCTGTTTTAGGAAAAATAGCTGCTATAGCTTCTTTTAGTCCCGTTAGACCATCTGCACATAATACTAGAATATCTTGTATTCCTCGATTCTTTAATCCATTTAATACTGTCATCCAATATTTTGCACTTTCATTTTCTCCTATCGTAATATCTAATACTTTCTTCATTCCATCGCTATCTATTCCTAATACTACATAGGCAGCCTTTTTTACTATTTGTCCATTATCTCGTACATGAAAATGGGTAGCATCTATAAATACGATTGGATACACTTCTTCCAATTTTCTTTTCTTCCATTCTTGGATTTCTGGTATGATTTTGTCTGTTATATCACTTATCATATCTGGTGATAAATTACAGCCAAATATTTCTTTTATTTGCTCTTGTATGTCTTTATCTGATAATCCTAAGGCATACATCGCTATTACCTTTTCGTCAAATGCATTTACTGTTCTAGAATATTTTGGAACTAAGTCAGAATTGATTTCTCCATTTCTATCTCTTGGTACTTTTACTGGAATATCTCCTATTTCTGTTGATACAGTTCTTTCTGGATAATATCCATTTCGATAATTTTCATTATCTGTTCTTTCATTTTTAGAATATCCTAATTTTGTTTCCATTTCTGCATCTAATAACTGTTGAAAAGCAGGGGCAAAG
>JAAWAM010000004.1 GCA_022792135.1 Clostridia bacterium | reverse complement strand
CAAATGATATTCATAAAGTATTATTAGTAGGTGGTTCTACAAGAGTTCCAGCTGTACAAGAAGCAGTAAAAAGAATTACAGGAAAAGACGCCGATAAAGGGATCAATCCAGATGAATGTGTTGCAATTGGTGCAGCCATCCAAGGTGGGGTACTTTCAGGAGATGTAAAAGACTTAGTATTATTAGACGTAACACCATTATCACTTGGAATTGAAACATATGGTGGAGTATTCACGAAATTAATCGAAAGAAATACAACCATTCCAACAAAAAAATCACAAATCTTCTCAACCGCAGCAGATGGTCAAACATCCGTTGAAGTTCATGTATTACAAGGAGAAAGAGAAATGGCAGCATACAACAAGACATTAGGAAGATTCCAATTAACAGGAATTCCAGCAGCACCAAGAGGAGTACCACAAATCGAAGTTACTTTTGATATTGATGCAAACGGAATTGTTCACGTATCAGCAAAAGATATGGCAACAGGAAATAGCCAAGATGTATCCATTACAGCATCTACAAACTTAACAGATGAAGATATTGATAAAGCAGTAAAAGATGCAGAAGCACACGCAGAAGAAGACAAAAAGAAAAAAGAAGAAATTGAAGTGAAAAATAATGCAGAAAGCTTAATTTATAACAGTGAAAAAACATTAACAGACTTAGGAGATAAAATTAGTGGAGAAGAAAAAGCAAAAGTAGAAGCTGAAATCGATAATACAAAAAAAGCATTAGAAACAAATAACACAGAAAAAATTAAAGAAGCAACTGAAAAATTAACAAAAGTATTTTATGATATGTCAGAACAACTTTATAAAAATGCAAATCCAAATGGAGCAGCAGGAGTTGATCCAAATGCGACAGGAGAAGGACCAAAGACAGATGAAAATGGAAATGTTTATGATGCAGATTATAAAGTAGAAGATGAAGACAACAAATAAAAAATATGAGGTTGGATAAAATCCAACCTCAACTTTAAGAAAAATTTACATAGAAAAGCAAACCAACAAGACATTTTAATAGGAGGAAACAATGGCAGGAAAAAGAGATTATTATGAAGTATTAGGGGTCAATAAAAGTGCAACAGATGATGAGTTAAAAAAAGCTTATCGTAAACTTGCTAAAAAATATCACCCAGATGCCAATCCTAATAATAAAGAAGAAGCAGAAGCTAAATTTAAAGAAGTAAATGAAGCCTATGAGAACTTATCAGACCCTCAAAAAAGAAGAATGTATGATCAGTTTGGACACAATGGCCCACAAGGCTTTGGTGGGGGCGGACCATTTGGTGGTCAAGGCGGTTATTATTCTTATAATGGTTCTGGTTTTGATGGTTTTGGAGACTTTGGAGATTTAGGAGATATTTTCTCTTCTATTTTTGGTGGAGGATTTGGTAGTAGAAGTTCTTCTAGCAAGAAAAGAGGACCACGTAAAGGAGCAGATTTAAATGTTCGTATGGAAATTACATTTGAGCAAGCTTTTTCAGGAGTAGAAAAGGAAATTATAATTACCAGAGATGAGGCGTGCCATATTTGTCATGGAAGTGGAGCAAAGCCAGGAACTTCACCAATTAAATGTCCTACCTGTCAAGGAACAGGTCAAGTGACACAAGTACAAAATACCATTTTAGGACAGATGCAAACAACAAGAACGTGTACAGCTTGCCATGGAACGGGAGAAGTAATAAAGGAACCTTGTGAAAATTGTCGTGGAAAGGGAACGATTCGAAAACAACCAAAAATCAAAGTAAAAATACCAGCAGGAATTGATGATAATCAAACTGTAGTACTTCGTGGAGAAGGTGAGCCAGGTGAAAGAGGTGGACCAAAAGGAGATTTATATCTTACGGTAAAAATAAAAAAACATCCTATTTTTACAAGAAAAGGAAACCATGTATTATGCGAAGTTCCAATTACTATTACACAAGCTAGCTTAGGAGCAGAATTAGAAATTCCAATGGTAGATGGAAGCAAAGAAAAATATAAAATCACAGAAGGAACACAAACTGGGACAAAATTTACGATTCGAAATAAAGGATTTCAATCGATTAATTCTAGCAGTATAGGAGACTTTATTTTTACAGTAACCGTTCAAACGCCAAAAAGATTAACCAAAGAACAAAGAGATTTACTAGTGCAATTAGCCAAAACAATGAAAGAACAGCCACCAATTAAAAAACGTGGGTTGTTTGGATAAAAATAAAACACCTAATTTATAAGCAATTTCGTTTATAAATTAGGTGTTTTTTGAGGGGATATTAAGAAATAACTAAGAATTAAAATCTTGAGTTTTATGGGTGCATATGATAAAATAACCAAAAAAGCAAAAAGGAAGAGAATGATGAAAAAAATAGTTAGGAAAGCAATATTGTCTGTATTACTTATTTTATTCATAATTACTTTGTTAGTGATTGGATACTATTTTGTGGTAGATATTGAGACAAAAGAACCAGAAGAAGTAAAAGCGGTTTGTGAGCTTAAAACAGAAAATTATAAAGATAGAAAAGTATTTATCATATCACCAAAAGAAGGAATCAAAACAGAACAAAAAATATTATATTTCCATGGTGGTTCCTATGTAGCAGAAGCAAGCAAAGAACATTGGAAGTTTATTGAAAAATTAGTTTTAGATACAAAGGCAACAATCATTATGCCAGACTATCCATTAACGCCTAAATATCATTACCAAGATGTTTTTGCTATGGTAGAGCCATTATACAAAGAGATAATAGAAAAGGTGAAACCAGAACAGTTAATCGTAATGGGAGACTCAGCGGGTGGAGGATTAGGATTAGCTTTATTAGAAAAAGTTTCGCAAGAAGGAATTAGTATGCCTGAAAAAACAATTTTAATTTCTCCATGGCTTGATGTTAGACTAAAGAATCCTAAAATTGCTCAAGTACAAGAGCAAGATAAAGAATTAAATAAAGAAACATTAAGATTAGCAGGAATTGCATATAGTGGAGAAGAGGGAAAGGATAGTTATTTGGTTAATCCCATTGAGGGGGATTTATCAAAATTAAAAAATATTACCATTTTTACAGGGACATATGATATTTTAAATCCAGATGTGTATGTGTTAAAAGAAAAAGCAGAACAGGTAAAGGTAAAAATAGAAGTCAAAGAATATGAAAAAGCGCGGTCATATATGGATAATTCACGAAAAAAATGAGGATGAGTTAGCGAAAAAAGGCTATCAAGATTTATTGAATGTCATAAAAGAAGGGGATTAGAATGAAGAATAAAAAAGAAGAGGAGCTAGATTGGAGAAGATTAGACAATTCAGCAAAGATTTTTCCTATTTCAACAGGAAAGAAATATAGTACAGTATTTCGATTGTCTGTTGTTTTAAAAGAAAAGATAAATCCAAAGGTATTAGAAGAGGCTGTAAATGAGACATTAGAAGTATACCAATCTTTTAAAGTGAGAATGAAGGCTGGATTTTTTTGGTACTATTTCGAACACAACCCTAAAAAGCCAATTGTGGAAGAAGAAAGAGACTATCCTTGTCAATATATTAATCCCAAGACAAACAACAATTACCTTTTTAAAGTAACCTATTTTGAAAATAAAATTAATATTGATATTTTTCATTCTTTAACAGATGGAAATAGTGGAACAATCTTTTTTAAAGAAATCATCTATCATTATTTAGAATTGATGTATCCAGAAGTTTTTCAAGAAGAAAGAAAAGCAAGAAAAATTGAATATAATACAGAAGATAGCTACATGAAAAATTATGACAAAAAAGCAAAGTCAAATGCTTCTGGGAAAAAAGCTTATACCTTAAAAGGAGAAAAGATTCGATTAGGCGCAGTATCAGCGATTCACCAAATCATTCCTTTAGAAGAGTTAAAAAAAGAAAGTAAAAAGTATGAGGCAACCATAACACAGTATTTAACAGCAGTTTTGATGTATGCTATTTATGAAGAAAATTATAGGAAATATAAGGGAAAAAAGCCAATTAAAATATGTATACCAGTCAATTTGAAAAAGTATTTTCCTTCTAAGACAATGTCCAATTTCTTTTCGTATATTACCGTAGAAGCAGAAATGAAAAGAGATAGATTAGACACGTTTGAAAAAATGATAGAATTTGTAAAAGAAGATTTTCAAAAGAGATTAACAGAAGAAGAGATTATAAAAACAATGTCTGCTAATGTCAAAATAGGAAATAATTCATTTGTAAGAGCGATACCATTAATTTTAAAGAATCCTTTAGTGAGGCTAGGGTATATGGAAATTAGAAAATATACAACGATAACCTTTTCTAATATAGGAAGAATTGGTATGATAGGAAAATATCAAGATTATATCGATTATTTCTTAATGTTAATTGCTCCTGAGTCAGTAGAAAAAATAAAATGTTCTAGCTGTACTTTTGAAAATAAGATGGTATTTACTTTTACCTCTATATTAAAGGATAATAGTATTGAAAGAAGATTTTATCAATTTTTAAAAGACAGAGGGATTAAAATTCAAATAGAAAGTAATGGTGTTTTAGATGATATATCCACAAAAGTTGAATAGTAAAAAAAGTGATAGAATATTAAAAGGAGCCATTTTAATATCGGTTTTGGTAGCTTTTTTATTAGTAACAATCAATCGATTGACCAATCCAAAAATTCCATGGGCAGCGTTGGCTAATGGAGGAATTGTTTATATTTGGATAACTGTATTTTATTCCATTCGTAAAAATATTAATATCGCTGGTCATGTATTATTGCAAACAGTTGCAATTTCTACGTTATTGCTATTTATTGATTATGAATTAGGAGAAAAGGGATGGTCAGTTAATATGGCAATTCCTATTATCATTATCATTTCCAATATAACCATGTTAGTGTTAACCATAGTAAGTTATAAAAAGTTTATAAAATATGCAATTTATCAGTTGATGATTGTTTTGTATAGTATGTTACCAATTTTACTTATGACAGAGAATATGATACAGGATAAAATGCTAAGTATGATTGCAAGTGGAATTTCTATTTTTAACTTATTTATCACTTTTGTGCTATGTGCAAAAGATGTGAAAGAGGCAATGATTAGAAAATTTCATATGTAAGAAGATAGCTTTTAGACCGAAAGGAATCGTGATTTGTAGGGGGAGATTAATAATGTTAGAAATAAGACAAGAAACTAAAAAAGATTATGAAGAAGTATATGATGTGGTAAAAACAGCATTTGAAACAGCAGAGCATTGTGATGGAAATGAACAAGATTTAGTAGTAGCATTAAGAAAGAGTAATAGTTTTTATTCCAGAGTTATCATTGGTAGCAGTTCAAGATAATAAAATAATTGGGTATATACTATTTACCAAAATAGAAATAGGAGAATATGAAGAATTAGCTCTAGCACCGCTAGGAATATTACCTAATTATCAAAGACAAGGAATTGGAACAAAACTAATAGAAGAAGGTCATAAAATAGCAAAGAAATTAGGTTATCACTATTGTATTGTCTTAGGTAGTGATAAATACTATTCAAAATTTGGATATGTTACAGCAAGTCAATATGGAATACTAGCGCCATTTGAAGTACCAAATGAAAACTTTATGGCTATAAAATTAAAGGATACTAAGAAAGAAATAACGGGTATAGTAAAGTATTCAAAAGAATTTGGAATATAGAGGAATAGGAGGGGAATAGTTGAGAATTTTAAAACCACAAAATCTTCATTTTCAAGAATTAGAAAATAGGGATTTAATGGATATGAGTGAAGACGAAAAAATCAAGGATTGTAATTTTGAAAATGAAGAATGTAATGATATAAATTTGTATGAAATTGAATTTGAACATTGCAAATTTAGTAACATTTGTATGCAAAAAGGAACATTAGAAAAACTAACATTTAGAGATGTAATTTTTGAGCAATGTAATTTTTCTAATACAGAATTTGTAGAAACTTCTTTTATTCGATGTGAGTTTAATAATTGTAAAGTATGTGGATGTAATTTTATGGAAAGCAGATTATATAATGTAACTTTTACAGAAACAAATGCAAGTTATATGAACTTATCAATGGCTAGTATAGAAAATATCTTATTTAAAAATACAGGATTAAAAAATAGTTATTTTCTAGAAACTAAAATAAAAAATATTTATTTTGAGAATAGTGACTTAACACAGGCAAAGTTTTTTAAAACAAGTTTAAATGGCATTGATTTATCAAGTAGTAAAATAGAGGGAATTGCGATTTCGATAGAAGATATAAGAGGTGCGATAATAGACCAATTTCAAGCAACAGATTTACTATATTTAATAGGTGTGAAACTTAAATAAAAATCACAATAAGTAAGTTGTATGGAGGATTGGATAAATATGAATAAATTTAAAGAAATAAGACCAATTGTTTTGGGAATGGTAAAAAGAAATGATAAAATATTGGTTGGCAAAGGATATGACAAGGTTAAATCTGAGGTGTTTTATAGAAGTATAGGTGGAGGAATAGAATTTCTTGAAGACAGTAAAGAAGCACTAAAAAGAGAATTTAAGGAAGAACTTAATATTGATATTACTGTGGGAGAATTTCTAGGAATTTCAGAAAATATATTTATGTATAATGGAAAAAATGCACACGAATTAATATTATTTTATAATGTTGATATAAAAGAGTCTGATTATAAAGAAAGTTATCATATAATAGATGATAATTGTCAAACAGATGCAATGTGGATCGATATCGATAGATTTAAAAGTAAGGAATTAAAAATATATCCTGAACAAGTATTTAAATACTTATAATAGCGACAACTTATAAGTAGTCGACATCAAAAATGTTAATAAAAATAGCAAAATTGTAAGAGATAATGGATAGAAAAGCTACCAGATATTTATCAAGCAAAGAAATTAGCAAAACTTTATCATTTATCTTTAGATGAGTTAATTGAATTTGATGTAGAGCTAGAAGAAATTGAACAAGTGATTAAAAATACAAATGAAGAAAAAGAAGCAAAAATAAATTGGACAAATGCATGGAGCAAAAAATATCCAGTACTTGCGAGAGATCAAAAGCAAGTGAATATAGAAGAGTATGCAAGTAAAGTTAGAGAAATGCTTATTAAATTACAGAAAGAATATGATGTTAATACTTTAGATAGTATGCTAGTTTTAAAAGATATTTTATATCATGAGTGGAAAGATAAAAAAGAGTAAAAAGTTATAATTATCTCAATAAATTTCTTATTATGAGTGGAGGGATAAGATTATGTCTGAAAAAGATAAAATGTTAGCAGGAGAAATGTATAATGCTAATTATGATGAAGAACTTATGAAAGAAAGAATCCAAGTAAAAGATAAATGTTTTGAATATAATAAAATAAAACCATCCAATCTAGAAGACAGAACCAATCGAATGAAAAGTATTTTAGGAAAATGCAAAGGTAACTTTTATATTGAACAACCTTTTATGTGTGATTATGGTTATAACATAGAAGTAGGAGAAAATTTTTATGCGAATCACAATTTAATCATATTAGATGGTAATAAAGTTCAATTCGGAGATAATGTATTTATTGCACCTAATTGTAGCTTTTATACAGCAGGACATCCTCTCGATACAGAAAGAAGAAATTTAGGGTTAGAATATGCCAAACCAATTAAAGTTGGAAATAATGTATGGATAGGAGGAAATGTTGTTGTACTTCCAGGAGTAACGATTGGAGATAATGTGGTAATTGGTGCAGGAAGTATAGTTAACAAAGATATACCATCAAATGTAGTGGCAGTAGGAAATCCTTGTAAAGTAATAAAAGAATTATAACACAAAATTACAAATTATGGAGGAAGAGCATATGTTACCAAGAGAAAATTATTTTACTATGTTAATCGTTATTGGTAAAAAAGAAAAACAGTGTTTCGAAGATATAATGTCATCTTTTAGTTATGAAATACAACAAATTTATAGACAGACAAAAGAAGCAAATAACCAAAAATGGCTAATGATAGATTTAGAAGATAAAGATAGAAGATATGAAGATATAAAAAGAATTATTGAAATAAGAAATAAATTATAGATTTGAAAGGAGTAAAGTAGATGGAGAAAAAATTAAAAATAATACTAGAAAAATGTCCTCAAAATCATAAATGTCCTGCTGTCAATATTTGTCCAGTGGGAGCATTATCTCAAAAGGATTTTGAAGCACCTAAAATAGATGAGACGAAGTGTATAAAATGTGGTAAATGTTCAAATTTTTGTCCCAAAAAAGCATTAATATTATAAAATGTTTCCAAAAGAAAAAATAGTAATTTTCAATACAATATGACTAAAAATTAAATGGAAGAAAAAGAATGATTATGATATAATAGGAAAAAATAAAGAAAAAGAGGAGAGTGTAAAATGGCAAAGAAAATAACCGATACCATTACATGGGTAGGAAAAACAGATTGGGAATTAAAAAAATTTCATGGAGATGAATTTACAACCATAAGTGGGTCAAGCTATAACAGTTATTTAATTCAAGATGAAAAAATAGCATTAATTGATACTGCATGGCTTCCTTATGATAAAGAATTTGTAAGTAAATTAAAAGAAGAAATCAATCTTACTAAAATTGATTATGTAATAGCACTTCATGGAGAAGTTGACCATAGTGGAGCTTTGGTAGAATTAATGAGAGAAATGCCAGAAGGAACACCAATTTATTGTACAGCCAATGGGGTAAAGTCACTCAAAGGACAATACCATAAAGACTGGAATTTCCAAATAGTAAAAACTGGAGATACTTTAAATTTAGGAGAAATGACATTAACCTTTATCGAAGCACCAATGCTACATTGGCCAGATACGATGTTTGCTTATTTAAGTGGAGAAGAGGTTCTATTTAGTAGTGATGGATTTGGACAACATATGGCATCAGAACACCTATATGCAGACCAAGTAGACCAAGATAAGTTATATCAAGAAGCATTAAAATATTATGCTAATATTTTGGCACCATTTGGTAGGATGGCAACTAAGAAAATTAATGAAATCTTAGGTATGAATTTACCACTTAAAATGATATGTCCAAGTCATGGTCTAATTTGGAGAAAAGAACCAACACAAATTGTAGAAAAATATTTAGAATGGGCTGGAGATTATCAAGAAGACCAAATTACAATACTTTATGATACTATGTGGAATGATACAAGAAAAATGGCAGAAGCAATTGCAAAAGGAATTCAAAACAAAGATAAAGAAGTTACAATCAAACTAATGAATACCGCAAAAGAGGATAAAACAGATGTCTTAACAGAAGTATTTAAATCCAAAATGATATTAGTAGGTTCACCAACTGTAAATAATGGTTATTTGCATTCTATTGCAGGAATCTTAGAGATGATAAAAGGAATGAAACTAAAAAATAAAAAGGCAGCAGCATTTGGAAGTTATGGTTGGAGTGGAGAAGCCGTTAAACAAATTACAGAATACTTAAAAACAGCTGGATTTGAAGTAGTAAATGATGGAATTCGATGTATGTGGACACCAGATGAACAAGTTGAAAAAGAATTAGTTGAATTTGGAGAACAACTTGTATGAGGGAATAAAATGTAAAAAAATGGATATTATAGTATTGACAGCATAGCAAGAATATGCTATTATGTAACTAGCAAATACGTTTCGCTAATTAGGGTGCGAATCATAAAATGCCTAATGAACAAATACGTTTCGCTAATTAGGGTGCGAATCATAAAATGCCTAATGAACAAATAGTGGGGGCTATTGATTAAAATAGCTCTCTTTTTTGTATTTAATAAGAAAGGTTGTAGAAAATTGATAATAGAAACAGGAAAATTTTATTTTATAAAAGATGAATTTTTTGAATTAGTAAAAGATAAAGAATTATGTGCCAATAAAGAAAGAGGAACCAAGAGACCATGTTTTTATTGTTTTAAAGATAAAAAGTATGAAAATCTGATATGGTTTATACCAATTAGTAGCAAAATAGAAAAATATAGAAGAATATATGATAAGAAGATGAAAAGAACAGGAATTGTAGATACGATTGTTTTTGGATATGTAGAAGGAGAAGAAAGAGCATTTTTAATCCAAAATATGTTTCCTACAACGAAAGAATATATAGTAGAAAAATATAAAAAGCAAAATAGAGATGTTGTTGTAAATTCAAGATTAGAAAAAGAATTAAAAATGAAAGCTAATAAAATATTAAATTTAGTAGAAAAAGGATATAACAAAATTGTATTTCCTGATATTATGGCTATTAAAAACATAGTATTAAATTAGGAATCAAGAAAGTAGGATAATCGTCATTGACATTAAACTAAATAGAATATATAATATTTGAAAGTAAACAGACCAAATCCAAATACAATAGTAATGCTAAAGGAGATAAAACTGTGAAAAATATTAAAGACTATGATTTAAAAGAATTAAAAGAAGAGTTAACTAATATAGGAGAAAAACCATTTCGAGCAGAACAAATTTTTAAATGGTTATACCAAGAAAAAGTAAAAACATTTGATGAAATGACAAATTTATCGCTAGATTTAAGAGAAAAGTTAAAACAGAACTATACAATGTGTAATTTTAACATTTTAAAAAAACAAAAATCAAAAGATGGAACCATTAAATACTTATTTGATGTATTAGACACAAATGCAATAGAAACCGTACTTATGAGTTACCATCATGGATATAGTATATGCCTATCTTCTCAAATTGGTTGTAAAATGGGATGTAAATTTTGTGCTTCAACAGGAATTAATTTTGAAAGAAATTTAACAAGTGGAGAAATTGTAGAACAAATATTGGCAGTTGAGCAAGATACGGGAATTAGAATATCCAATGTTGTATTTATGGGAATTGGAGAGCCATTGGATAATTACGAAAACGTAGTCAATGCCATTCATATAATCAATAATCAGAAAGGATTAAATATTGGAGCAAGACATATCAGTGTATCAACCAGTGGACTAGTGCCAAAAATTTATCAATTAGCAGAAGAAAACATCCAATGTACATTATCCATTTCTTTGCATGCAACTAACAATGAAAAAAGAAGTAGTATGATGCCAGTCAATCAAGCCTATCCAATTGAAACATTAATGCAAGCTTGTAAAGATTATATGGAAAAAACGCATAGAAGAATATCTTTTGAATATGCATTAGCAAAAGAAAGTAATGATCATTTAGCAGATGCCAAAGAATTAGTAAAATTATTAAAAGGAATGCTATGTCATGTAAACTTAATACCAATTAATAAAATAGAAAATGGAAGTTTTAGCAAAAGTTCAAATGAAAGTATTATGAAATTTAGAGACTATTTAAATGACCATGGAATTGTTGCAACTATTCGAAGAGAGTTGGGCTCTGACATTGAGGCAGCTTGTGGTCAATTAAGAAGAAAAAATTTAAAAAAATAGGAACAGAAATTAAGAGTCTCAAGGAGGACAAGAAGATGTTATTAAAAGATATCAAATTACCATTTGGAGGCAAAATAAAAGTATATGCTTTTGTTGGTCCATCTGGAACAGGAAAAAGCTATCGAGCACAAATGGTGGCAAGTGAAAAAAATATCAATTTTATCATTGATGATGGTTTATTAATTAAAGAGAATGAAGTAGTAGCAGGAGAATCTGCCAAAAAAGCTGCCACAAAAGTAGCAACGGTAAAACATGCTTTATTTTATGAAGAAAATGAAAGAGAGCCAATTCTAAAAGCATTCAAAAAATATAAGCCAGAAAGTATTTTAATTTTGGGAACATCTGATGGAATGGTTCAAAAAATTGCAGCAAATCTTGGATTACCAGAAATATCAGAAACCATTTATATTACAGATGTGGCAACAGAAGAAGAGATGAAAACAGCCAAAAGAATTCGCGTAACAGAAGGAAAACATGTTATACCAGTGCCAACCTTTGAAATTAAAAAAGATTTTTCAGGTTATCTATTAGACCCCCTTCAAATTTTTAAATCAAAAGGAAAAGGGCAAAAGCCATACATATCAGAAAAATCTATTATTAGACCAACTTTTAGTTATCTGGGAAAATTCACCATATCAGACTTGGTTTTTCGACAAATTTTAGAATACCTAGCAGTACAAACACCAGCAATTCATAAAATACTAAAAACAAGAGTTGAAAATTTTGGAGAAGGTGCTAGAATTTATATGGAAGTTAGTATGGTATATGGATTTAATGTAATAGAGGGACTCAATGATTTTAAAAGGAAATCACAAAAAGAAATTGAAAAACTAACAGCTATGAATGTGGTAGAATTAGATGTGGTAGCCAAAAATATTTATGTGCCACAAGAAGGGGAGGAAATTTAAAATGTCTTTTGTTGTAGCAATTGATGGACCAGCTGGAAGCGGGAAGGGAACGATAACGCGGATTAGTAGCCAAAAAAATGAATTTAGTAAATGTTGATACAGGAGCGATGTATCGTTGTGTAGCATTAAAAGCTTTAAGAAACGAAATAGGAATAACAGAAGTTCAAAAATTAGAGGAAATGTTAGAAGAGATTGTAATCGAAATAAAAAGAGAAGGAGACAATCAAATTATCTTTTTAGATGGAGAAAATGTTTCAACACAAATTAGAACGTCAGAAGTCGATAATTGTGTTGCAAAATTTGCAGCACTTGCCTGTGTTAGAAATAAAGTAACACCATTACAAAGAAAAATAGGGGAAACACAAAATGTTATTATGGAAGGTAGGGACATTGGAACCACTGTATTTCCTAATGCTGATGTAAAAATTTATTTGGATGCATCTATGGAGGCAAGAGCAAAAAGAAGATATAAACAAAACCAAGAAAAAGGAATTGAAATTAGCTACGAAGATGTATTAGAAAATATCAAACAAAGACATAAATTAGAAACAGAAAGAGAAATTTCACCATTGGTACAAGCAAAAGATGCTATTTATATAGATTCTAGTAATATGACGATTGAACAAGTAGTGGATAAAGTCATAGAAATCATTGAACAAAAAAGAAAATAACGAGGGGTGACTTTTGTGAAGGAGTTTTTCAAAAAAATAGGAAGAGGAATTGTAAAAGGAGCAATTTATGCATATTGTAAAATTGTATATCAAGTAAAAGTAGTAGGAAAAGAAAACATTCCAAAAGAAGGAGCCGTTATTATTTGTGGAAACCATAGAAGCTTTCTAGATCCACCATTAATGGAAGTAACTTGTGGAAGATATGCTAGATTTTTAGCCAAAGAAGAATTAACCAAAAATAAATTTTTAGCCTTATTAGGAATAGTTTTCGATGCTATTTTAGTAAAAAGAGATTCCAAAGAAGTAAAGGCAATTAAAGAATCTTTAAAAACTTTAAAAAATGGAGACTGTTTAGCCTTGTTCCCAGAAGGAACTAGAAATGGATTAGAAAAAGGAGAAGCAGTAAAAGATGGAGCAGCTTTTTTTGCGGTAAGAAGTGGAGCAAAAGTAGTACCATGTGGAATCAAAGGGGGAACAAAAGGGAATTGGAAAGTTACCATTACCTATGGAAAACCATTAGATTATAGCCAGTATAAAGGAACCAAAGAAAAAGCCATTTTAGACAAAATTACAAAAGAAATTATGGGCAATATCATAGAGTTAACAAAATAAATAGCGATTTTAAAAGAAAAGTTATGTTGACAAACCTAGCAAATAGGTGTATAATCCAATGGCTAATTAGGGACAGGTACACAATGACCATTATGGTCAAAGAAGAACCGTCCCCAATTAACCAAAAAGAAAAAGGAGTAATCAAAATGAATAACCAAAAAATAAGAAATATAGCAATTATTGCACACGTAGACCACGGAAAAACAACATTAGTAGATGCACTTTTAAGACAAAGTCATGTATTTAGAGAAAATGAGCAAGTAGCGGAAAGAATTATGGATTCGAATGACCAAGAAAAAGAAAGAGGAATTACCATTCTTTCTAAAAATACATCTGTTATGCATGATGATATAAAAATTAATATTGTCGATACACCAGGACATGCCGACTTCGGAGGAGAGGTAGAAAGAGTTTTAAAAACGGTTGATGGTGTTGTATTGTTGGTAGATGCTTTTGAAGGAGCCATGCCACAAACAAGAGAAGTTTTAAAAAAATCATTAGCCTTAGGATTAAAACCAATTGTTGTTATCAATAAAATTGATCGTCCAGGAGCAACACCAGATAAAGTAGTAGATCAAGTAATTGAACTATTTATTGAATTAGAGGCAAGTGATGAACAATTAGAATTTCCAGTTGTTTATGCTTCTGCCAAAAATGGGATAGCAAAAATGGATTTAAGTGAAGAGACAACCGATTTATCTTGTCTTTTTGAAACTATAATTAATACCATAAGTGCACCAAATTGTGACGAAGAGGGACCAGCTCAAATGTTAGTTTCTAACATTGATTATGATGATTATGTAGGAAGAATTGCCGTAGGAAGAGTAGAAAGAGGCGTTATCAAGTTAGGAATGCCAGTGGCTATTTGTGGAAAAGAAGATAAAATTACACAAGGAAGAATTGCAAAAGTATATACTCATGTTGGTTTAAACAAAGTAGAAGTGGAAGAAGGAAAAGCAGGAGATATTATAGAATTAGCAGGGCTTGCAGATATCAATATAGGAGATACCATTTGTGATTTTAATCATCCAGAAAAAATACCATTTGTAGATATTGATGAACCAACTGTATCTATGACATTTAGTGTAAACAATGGTCCATTTGCAGGAAAAGAAGGACAATTTATTACCTCAAGACATATTAGAGATAGATTATTTAAAGAATTAGAAAGAAATGTATCATTAAGAGTCAAAGAAACAGATACACCAGATTCATTTGAGGTATCAGGAAGAGGAGAATTACATTTATCAGTATTAATTGAAACGATGAGAAGAGAAGGCTTTGAACTTCTAGTATCTAGACCAAAAGTTATATACAAAGAAATCGATGGAGTAAAATGTGAACCAATCGAATTATTAGTGGTAAATGTTCCTGATGATTGTGTAGGAAATGTCATTGAAAAATTAGGTAGAAGAAAAGCTGAAATGGTCAATATGGAACCAGCAGAAAGTGGTCATACCAAAATAGAATTTAGAATTCCAGCAAGAGGATTAATTGGATATAGAACAGAATTCTTAACAGATACTAAAGGAGAAGGTACGATGAATCATATCTTTGATTCTTATGAACCATTTAAAGGAGATATTCAAGCAAGAGTAAGAGGAACCATCATAGCTTTTGAAAAAGGAAAATCGGTAACTTATGGATTATACAATGCACAAGATAAAGGGGAATTATTTATCGGACCTGGTGTAGAAGTATATGAAGGAATGATTGTTGGTCTAAATTCTAGAGGAGAAGATTTAGCAATTAATGTATGTAAAGAAAAACATTTAACAAATACGAGAGCTTCTGGTTCAGATGAAGCATTACGATTAGTTCCACCAATTCAAATGTCATTAGAAAAAGCAATTGAGTTTATTCAAGACGATGAATTAGTAGAAATTACCCCAAAAACAATTCGTTTGAGAAAGAAGATTTTAGATAGCAAAGAAAGAGAAAGAGCCAATAGAAATAAATAAAAAGAAAGGGTGTTTTTAGGGATGGAGCCAAAAAACACCCTTAAAAGTATAGTGTTTTATTGGATAAAAAGAAAGGAAGAAAAGAATTGGCAGATAATTTTTTTAGAGAACAAGGGATAGAAAACATGAAGAAAATTGAGGAGCTTATTCAAAAGGGAAAAAGGGGAGATAAAAAAGCTTATCAAATTGCTTATAAAGAAATTATAAAACAAATAGGATACCAGCCTAACAATCCTAAATTTAAGAGTCAATTAGTAAAATTACTAACATTAATGGAGAAAAAGAGAGAAGCCAAAAGATATGCAGAACAATTTTCAAGAGAATATCCATTGGACCCAGTATTTATACTACAAAGAATGGATTTATGTATTAAAATGGGAAATGTCAAACAAGCGGAGAAAATGGGAGATTGGTTACTAGAGCAAGATTTAGTGGATAGTAGAATATTGACCACTTTACGAAAAGCAAAAAATGAATCAATTGGTTTCGAATGATAACCATAATATTTATAAAAATATTGTCCTGATTCAGGCATATGAGGCTTTAGGATGGAAGGGGTATCAAGAAAATGAAGTTCACAAGGCTAAAGGACAAATCAAAACAAGACACCAAGAAAAAGTTCTTGAAGAAGTTTTAGAGAAGAAAATAGAGTTAAAAGAAAGTCCTAAACAAGAAGAAAATGGAGAGAGATAATTTTAGAAGAGGGAAGGAAAGAAAATGAACAAACAAGAATTGGAAAAGATTAAGCAAAAAGCGTTAGAAGATCACATTCCTATTATTATGGATGATACCTTAGAGGTTATGGAAGAATATTTAAGAGAAGAAAAACCAGAAAGAATCTTAGAAATAGGGACAGCAGTAGGATATTCAGCTATTTGTTTTACAGAATTTTTAACAGAAAATGGAGTCATTGATACAATTGAAAGAGAAACTAAAAGGGTAAAAGAGGCAAGAGAAAATATAAAAAAAGCTGAAGTAGAAGAGAAAATAAATATTTATGAAGGGGATGCAGTAGAAATCTTACCAACTATCCATGAAAAATATGATGTGGTTTTTATTGATGCTGCAAAGGGGAAATACCCATTTTTCTTAAAAGAAGCGTTAAGAATGGTAAAGCCAAATGGTATTATTTTTGCGGATAATATTTTGTATAAAGGGTATGTTATGAGTGATTATAATAAACATAAACAGCGTACAGCAGTTAGAAATTTAAGAGAATATATTAAAGAAGTGAGTGAAAATCCTAACTTAGAGACAGAGATTTTAGAAGTAGGAGACGGCTTAGCTGTTAGTAAAATAAAGTAAAAACAGAGTAACTCCAATAAAAGGAGTTACTCTGAGGATGAGATACTATAAAAAAAATTGCTAATTTTTTTTATAGTATTTTCAGTAGAGAAAATGCAGAAGATTAATTCATTTTTTCTACTGATTACATTAAATTCACAATTTCGCAAAGAAATTGTGAAATTTAAAACTGAAACATTTAAGGAATTATATGCCTGCTCTAGGCATATAAAAGTTGTATCTTTTTTATTAAGACTAAAAAGATACAATTTATCATCAAAACGCCATTCAAGCGTGAATGGTGTTTTTTCTTCGGTTAGCCGAAGAAAAGTGTTTACAAATTCTGAGGTATCCTCAGAATTTATTTTTTTTAATGTTATCAAGTTTTTTAATTCTTTCATTTTTTCATCCTTTCTACTATTGATAGTATTTATATTATATCATAAGATAGACATAAAATCAAATGATTGACAAAAAAGTGAAAGCTTTATATAATGTCATAGTAAAAAATAAAAAATGGAGAGAAAAAATGAAAAAAGTAGAATTATTAGCACCAGCAGGTTCGTTTGAAAAAGCAAAAATAGCATTTTTATATGGAGCAGACGCAGTGTATGCAGGAACATCATCATTATCACTAAGAACCAGAGCAGATATGGAAGACAACGATTTAGAAGATACCATAAAATATGCACACCGTATGGGAAAAAAAGTATATGTTACACTCAACATTTTTGCTTGGGATGAAAAATATGAAGAAATTATAGAAATGGCAAAAAAACTAGAAGAATTAAAACCAGATGGTATTATTGCAGCAGATGGAGGCGTAATAGAAGTATTAAAACAATATGCACCAAGTGTAAATATCAATGTGAGTACACAGGCTAATATTGTGAGTATGCATTCTGCCAATTTCTGGTATAAAAATGGTGCCAAGAGAATGATACTAGCAAGAGAAATGAATAAAGAACAATTAAAATATATTATGGAGCATAAACCAGAAGGAATGGAAATTGAAATATTTATCCATGGAGCGATCTGCTTTGCCTATTCTGGAAGATGTTTTTTAAGTGACTTTTTATCTTGTAGAAGTGCTAATTTGGGAGATTGTGCTCAAAGCTGCAGATGGTGTTATAACTTGTATGCAGAAGAAAAAAATAATCCAGGAGAATATATGCCAATTGAAACCAATGAATATGGAACTAGTATTTTTTCTTCTAAGGATTTATGCCTAATCGAAGAAATTCCAGAAATTATAGAAATGGGAGTGGATAGTTTAAAAATAGAAGGAAGATTAAAAACAGAATATTATTTAGCAAGTGTCATAAATGCTTATCGAAATGCGATAGATGATTATCAAAAAGCCCCAGAAAGTTACGATTATACTAAATATCTAAAAGAATTAGAAAAAGTAAAAACAAGGGGATTAACAACCTTCTATTTTAAGGATAGAAAGAATAAAGATATTCAAGAATATAGTGGAAGACAATATAATGAAAATTATGAATTTGGTGGAAAGGTAGTAGAAGCTCAAGGAGATATTTCTACGATTGAAATTAAAAATAAACTTATGGTAGGAGATACGTTAGAAATTATTGTACCAAATCAAATAGAGCCAGTAGAATTTAGGATTGAACAACTTTATGAGGAAGAAACAAATGAACCAATTAACGAGGTAAGTCCAGGTGTAAAAGGACAAAAGGTGAAAATGAAATTGCCAATTAAATGTGAGAAAGATTGGATTATAAGAAGAAAAAAATAAAAAAGAAGAGATGAAGTTAAAATAAAAAAATTTCATCTCTTCTTAGAGAGGGCTTCCATATAGTTGAAGCGCAATAACTTTTGGAAGCCCTCTCTATGGGGGGAGATATTCTCCCCCCATATTCCTCCCTTACTAGCGATTAAGCTAGTAAATTAATTATACACGAAATATATAATTATGTCAAGTGGAAATCTAAAATTAATGCATTTCTTATTCTTTTATCTCTTTTGCTAACTTATGTATTGCTTTTGTTTCAATCCTAGATACATAACTACGAGAAATACCCATCATGCTTGCTATCTCATTTTGTGTCTTAGGTTTATGCCCACCGAAGACCAAAGCGAAGTTCTAAAATTGTTTTTTCTCTATCTTTTAATAAATCCTTCATTTTCTCATACAACAATTTAATTTTCATTTTAATATCTACTTCTTCTTCAATGTTTCTCTCATTATTTTCTAGTACTTCTTGTAAAGTAACTACATTATCATCTTTATCTTTTCCGAATTGGTTCATTTAAATAGACTTCTGCTCCTAGTTTTTTAGTTGCTCTTAAGTGCATTAAAATTTCATTATCAATACAACGTGATACATAGGTAGAAAGTCTTGCTCCTTTTTCTACTTTAAAACTATTAATTCCTTTAATTAAACCAATGGTTCCAATCGAAATTAAGTCATCTTGTTCTACTTTTGCTGTGCTATATTTTTTAGCAACGTGTGCCACTAATCTTAAGTTTCTTTCAATTAAAATGTTTCTAGCTTCATCATCTCCATTTGCCATTTGTTCCAAGCAATTTCTTTCTTCTTCTGCCGATAAAGGCTCTGGAAACAAACTTCCTCCTTGAATATATCCGAACAACAAATACAGCGGATTTTAGAAATTCAATAAAGCCATAGATTCCACTTATACAAAGTGCTGATAACATAAATGCACCCCCATTTTTCTCATAATGCCATTATATGAATCAAAAAATGCAAAAGTGCCTGACCATAGAAAATTATATTTTTAGAATTTTTTGCTTTTTGTATCATAAATTTTATAGAGGTGTATTGTATGACTTTTTTCATAGATTGTGTAAAAGGAATTGCGATTGGTGCAGGTGCCATTCTTCCAGGGATTAGTAGTGGCGTTCTTTGTGTTATTTTTGGAATTTACGAAAAACTTTTAGACAGCATTTTAAATTTTTTTCATGATATCAAGAAAAATACAAAGTTTTTATTTCCTATTTTAATTGGTGTTGGAATAGGAGTTTTAATTTTTAGTAATATGCTGAATTATTTTCTTACTTATTTTCCCATTCAAACAAAGTCTATCTTTATTGGGCTAATTTTAGGAAGTATACCTGCTTTATTAAAAGAAATTCATCAAAAAGTTACATTTCAGTTACAGTATTGTTTTTATACCATAATTGCTTTTCTGTTTGGTGTTATTTCTGTTGTTCTGGAAAGCCATATTCCTAATACCATTTCGCATAATTTTAGCATGGGGTATTTGATGATGGCTGGCTTTATGATGTCTGTTGGCATTGTGGTTCCAGGTGTTAGTAGTACCATTATTTTAATGTTGATGGGAGTTTATTCTACATATCTTCATTCTGTGTCTTGTTTCTATTTTCCGATTCTAATTCCTATGGGAATAGGTCTTTTTATAGGATGTCTTGTTTTTATGAAGTTAACAAAGTTTTTATTAAATCACTTTTATGCCCAAACTTTTTATAGTATTATTGGCTTTACACTTGGTTCTATTTTAGTACTTTTTCCTACAATTGGCTTGGATTTAACTGGTGTAATTTGCTTTTTATGTATTATGTTGGGAATTATTTTGGTAAAAAACTTGACATAATGTCCTGGATTATGTATAATATTAGTATATTAACAGCAAAAGCTGTTAATATATAAAGATTCTTCTTATGAAGAATCTTGTCCCCACTACTAACTTTTACCATACCTCTATCAGAATTAATCTAGTAGTGGGCAGAGGGTGCATATTTTGCATCCTTATTTTTTTTGTAAAGTAAATAGGAGTATTTATAAAAAAAGTTTCCTTCTGAGAATAAATATGATATAATGGCAAAAATAAAAAAAGACCAGCTATAAAAAGTCAATAGGAAATTAAATATTTTTAAAGAAAATTTTAGAAATAAAAAGTGGCACAACAAATAACCAGTAAAATGCTGGCAAAATATGTAAACCAAGTAAAATTAAAATTCTCTGAAAGGT